>NZ_JBEYCX010000010.1:208303-271852 GCF_040632975.1 Streptomyces sp. NPDC013455
GCGCCGCCCCGGCCGTCCGCCCCCTCCGCGCCCTCCGTCCCGGCCCTCCGGTCGCCGCGCCGCCCTCCCGCACCCCACCTCCGCCCGCCTTTGCCCCTTTTCTGTCGTTTCTAGACGGGGTTTTCCGTGACGCGGCGCACTTTCGGCCTTCGATTCCGCATGCGATGCGGGGGCCTGGGGCAGGTGGCCACGGTCCCTGACCGGGTCACCCAGGTGACACAGGGGCACGGAACAGGAACGGAAGGCAACACCGATCATGGCGGACAGAACGGAACGACAGGCCCGGGCGACCATCCACGTGGGCGGCGAGTGGCTGACGGCGATCTCCGGCGCGACCCGGGAGATCCTCGACCCCGCGGACGCCCGGCCGTTCGCCGTGGTCGCCGAGGGCGACGAGCAGGACGCCGATCGCGCGGTGGCCGCCGCCCGGCAGGCCTTCGACCACGGCCCCTGGCCACGCACCCCCGCCGGCGAACGCGCCGCGCTGCTGCGCCGCGTCGCCGACCTCCTCGTGCGCGACCGCGAGCGACTCGGCCTGCTGGAGAGCCGGGACGCGGGCAAGACCGCCGAGGAGGGCCGCGTCGACATCGACTGCGTCGCCGACGCCTTCCGCTACTTCGCCGACCTGGTGGCCGCCGAGGCCCCGGGCCGGGTGGTGGACGCCGGCTCGCCCGACATCCACAGCGTGGTCGTGCACGAGCCAGTCGGCGTCTGCGCGCTGATCACCCCGTGGAACTACCCGCTCCTCCAGGCCAGCTGGAAGATCGCCCCGGCGCTCGCCGCGGGCAACACCTTCGTCGTCAAGCCCAGCGAGATCACCCCGCTGACGACCGTCGAGCTGATCGGGCTGCTGACCGAGGCCGGCCTGCCGGAGGGCGTCGCCAACATCGTCACCGGCCCCGGCCACACGGTCGGTGCCCGGCTCGCCGAACACCCCGGCGTCGACCTGGTCTCCTTCACCGGCGGCCTGGTCAGCGGCACCAAGGTCGCCCAGGCCGCCGCGCCCACCGTCAAGAAGGTCGCCCTGGAACTCGGCGGCAAGAACCCCAACGTCGTCTTCGCCGACGCCTGCGCCACCGAGGAGGGCTTCGACACCGCCGTCGACCAGGCCCTCAACGCGGCCTTCATCCACAGCGGCCAGGTCTGCTCCGCGGGCGCCCGGCTCATCGTCGAGGAGTCCGTCCGCGAGCGCTTCGTTGCCGAACTCGCCCGCCGGGCGCAGCGGATCAGGCTCGGACGCGGCACGGCGGACGGCGTCGAGTGCGGCCCGCTCGTCTCGGAGCAGCAGCGCGCCAAGGTCGAGGCGTACGTCGCCGCGGCGCTCCAGGAGGGCGCGGTGCTGCGCTGCGGCGGCAAGCGGCCGGAGCCGTCCCCGGACCGCCCCGGGTCCGGCTACTTCTACGAGCCGACCGTGCTCGACGCCTGCCACCGCGAGATGCGGGTCGTCCGCGAGGAGGTCTTCGGCCCGGTCCTCACCGTCGAGACCTTCCGCACCGAGGACGAGGCCGTCCGCCTCGCCAACGACACCGAGTACGGCCTCGCGGGCGCCGTGTGGAGCGCGGACACCGCCAGGGCCCGCCGGGTCGCGGCCCGCCTGCGCCACGGCACCGTCTGGATCAACGACTTCCACCCCTATCTGCCGCAGGCGGAGTGGGGCGGCTTCGGCAAGAGCGGCACCGGCCGCGAACTGGGGCCCGCCGGTCTCGCCGAGTACCGCGAGACCAAGCACGTCTACGAGAACCTCGCGCCGAAGCCGGTGCGCTGGTTCGCCGGCTGAGCCCGCGCCGCCGCGAGCACACCGCACCCCCGGGCCCCCGGGCCCGGGAGCAGGGCCCCACTTCCCCGCTCCCGGTCCCCGCTCGACCTCCCACCCCCCAGGAGTAACCACCCGATGCCCGATCACACCCACGAATTCGACTACGTCGTCATCGGCGGCGGCACGGCGGGCTCCGTCATCGCCTCCCGCCTCACCGAGGACCCCGACGTCACCGTCGCCGTCATCGAGGGCGGCCCGAGCGACGTCGGCCGCGACGACGTCCTCACGCTGCGCCGCTGGATGGGCCTGCTCGGCGGCGAACTCGACTACGACTACCCGACGGTGGAGCAGCCGCGCGGCAACTCCCACATCCGGCACAGCCGCGCCCGCGTCCTCGGCGGCTGCTCCTCGCACAACACCCTCATCTCCTTCAAGCCCCTGCCCTCCGACTGGGACGAGTGGGAGGCCGCCGGCGCCAAGGGCTGGGGTGCCGTCCCCATGGAGGCCTACTTCGCCCGGCTGAAGAACAACATCGTCTCCGTCGACGAGAAGGACCGGAACGCCATCGCCCGCGACTTCGTCGACGCCGCCCGCTCGGCGCTCGTGGTACCGCGGATCGAGGGCTTCAACCGCAAGCCGTTCACCGAGGGCGTCGGCTTCTTCGACCTCGCCTACCACCCCGAGGACAACAAGCGCTCCTCCGCCTCCGTGGCCTACCTGCACCCGGTGATGGACGAGCGCCCCAACCTCACGCTCTTCCTGGAGACCTGGGCGCACCGGCTGGAGCTGGACGGCACCCGCGCCGAGGGCGTCCACGCGCGCACCGGGGACGGCGAGGAACTGCTGGTCCGCGCCCGCCGCGAGGTCGTCCTGTGCGCGGGCGCCGTCGACTCCCCGCGCCTGCTGCTCCACTCCGGCATCGGCCCCCGCCAGGACCTGGAGGCGCTCGGCATCCCGGTCGTGCACGACCTGCCGGGCGTCGGCGAGAACCTGCTCGACCACCCCGAGTCGGTCATCGTCTGGGAGACCCACGGCCCGATCCCGGAGAACTCCGCGATGGACTCCGACGCGGGCCTGTTCGTCCGCCGGGACCCCGATCACGCGGGCCCGGACCTGATGTTCCACTTCTACCAGATCCCGTTCACGGACAATCCGGAGCGCCTCGGCTACGAACGGCCCGCGTACGGCGTCTCGATGACCCCGAACATCCCCAAGCCGAAGTCGCGCGGCCGCCTCTACCTCACCAGCGCCGACCCGTCCGTGAAGCCCGCCCTGGACTTCCGGTACTTCACCGACGAGGACGACTACGACGCCAGGACCCTGGTCGACGGCATCCGCATCGCCCGCGAGATCGCCCGGACCGAGCCGCTGGCCGGCTGGCTCAAGCGCGAGGTGTGCCCGGGACCGGAGGTCCTCGGCGACGCCGAGCTGAGCGAGTACGCCCGCAAGGTGGCGCACACCGTCTACCACCCGGCCGGCACCTGCAAGATGGGCGCCGCCGACGACGAACTCGCCGTGGTGGACCCGGAGCTGAGGATCCGCGGTCTCGACGGCATCCGCATCGCCGACGCCTCCGTCTTCCCGACCATGACCGCCGTCAACCCGATGATCGGGGTGCTCATGGTCGGGGAGAAGGCCGTCGACCTGATCGGAGGTGACCTGCGATGACCCTCACCGTCCCCACCCGCAAGCCGCCCACCACGACCGAGCCCGTCTTCTCGGTGTCCGGACTGTGGAAGGTCTTCGGCCCGAAGCCCGGCCGGGTCCCGGCCGACCCCGAGCTCAGCGCCCTGAACCCCGCCGACCTCCGCGCCCGCACCGGCTGCACGGCCGCCGTCCGGGACGTCTCCTTCGACGTCCGCAAGGGCGAGGTCTTCGTCGTGATGGGCCTGTCCGGTTCCGGCAAGTCCACCCTGGTGCGCTGCCTGACCCGGCTGATCGAACCCACCGCCGGCACCATCGCCATCGACGGCGAGGACGTCCGCGCGATGGACCGGGCCCGGCTGCGCGAACTGCGCCGCCACCGCGCCGCCATGGTCTTCCAGCACTTCGGCCTGCTCCCGCACCGCACGGTCCTCGACAACGTCGCCTACGGCCTGGAGATCCAGGGCGTCGGCAGGTCCGAGCGGCGCGAGCGGGCCGCCGAGGTCGTCGCCAAGGTCGGCCTGGAGGGCATGGAGCACCGCAGGCCCGGCCAGCTGTCGGGCGGCCAGCGCCAGCGCGTGGGCCTCGCCCGGGCGCTGGCCGTGGACCCCGAGGTGCTGCTCTTCGACGAGCCCTTCAGCGCCCTCGACCCGCTCATCCGGCGGGACATGCAGGACGAGGTGGCCCGCCTGCACCGCGAGGAGGGCCGCACGATGGTCTTCATCACCCACGACCTCACCGAAGCCCTCAGACTCGGCGACCGCATCGCCCTGATGCGCGACGGCCGGGTCGTCCAGCTGGGCACCCCGGAGGAGATCGTCGGCTCCCCGGCCGACGACTACGTCCGCGAGTTCGTCCGGGACGTGCCGCGCGAGCAGGTCGTGACCTGCCGTACGGCCATGCGCCCGGCGTCCCCGGACGAGACGGCGGGCGGCCCCGCGGTCAGGCCGGAGGCGACGGTCGCCGAGGCGATCGAGGCGGTGGCCCGGGCGGGCGAACCGGCCCGCGTGATGGACGAGGGCAGGTGCCTGGGCGTGGTCGACCACGAGTGCCTGCTCGGCGTCGTGGCCGGTGTCCCCGCCGCGGCCGAGGACAGCCGCCCCACCCCGCCGGCCCCCCGCACCAGCCCGGAGGCCGTCTGATGGCCACGCTGACCGTCCCCACCTCCCGTACCGTCCGGCCCCGCGTCCTCAGGAGCCGGGCCGCGGGCAAACTCCTCCTGCTCGCACTCCTCACCGCGGTCCTGGCACCCCTTCTGCACGGCGGGACGTGGCCCGAGGAGCTGACCGTCAGCCTCTCCAAGCCGCTCGCCACGGCCAGCGACTGGGTCATCGACAACCGGGACAGCCACCCGCTGTTCCTCTACTTCTTCGGCTACGTCAGCAACGCGGTCGTCCTCTCCGTACGCGCCGTCTACCTCACGCTCCTCGCCGCCGGCTGGACCGGTGTCACGGTCCTCGGCGCCCTGGTCGCCTGGCGCGTCGCCGGGCCCCGGCTCGCCGCCGGCACGGCCGCCGCCTTCCTGGCCTGCGGGGCCCTCGGCATGTGGGTCCCGACCATGCAGACCCTCGCCCTGATGGTCGTGGCGGTGCTCGCCTCCGTCCTCGTCGGCACGCTGCTCGGCCTCGCCGCCGGCCTCTCCGACCGGCTCGACCGCGCCCTGCGCCCGGTGCTGGACACCATGCAGGTGCTCCCGGCCTTCGCCTACCTCCTCCCCGTCGTCCTGGTCTTCGGCATCGGCGTCCCCGCGGCCGTCCTCGCCACCGTCGTGTACGCAGCCCCGCCGATGGCCCGCCTCACCGCGCTCGGCCTGCGCGGGGCCGACCCCGAAGTCCTGGAGGCCGTGGAGTCACTCGGCGCCACCGCGCGCCAGCGGCTGCTGACCGCCCGCATCCCGCTGGCCCGCAGGGAACTGCTCCTCGGCCTCAACCAGACGATCATGATGGCGCTGTCCATGGCCGTCATCGCCGCGGTCATCGGCGGCGGCGGTCTGGGTGACCGCGTCTACCAGGCCCTCGCCTCGGTCGACGTCGGCGCGGCCCTGGCGGCCGGCATCCCGATCGTGCTGCTCGCGGTCGTCCTGGACCGCGTCACCGCCGCGGCCGGAGCCGGCGCGCCGGCGGCCGGCCGCCCGCGGACCATCGGCGTGCCGTACGCCCTGGCCGCCACCGCGGCCGTGGCCCTCGCCACCCGGCTGCTCGGCGCCCTCGACTGGCCCGCCGGCTGGACCCTGAACTTCGCCGAACCGGTCAACCGTGCCGTCGACTGGATGACCTCCCACCTCTACTCGGGCGTCCCGGTCGTCGGCGGCACCGCGGTCTGGGCGGGCCACTTCACCACCTGGGTGCTGGACCCCGTCCGCGACGGGCTCCAGTGGCTGCCCTGGTGGTCGGTGCTGCTCGTCGTCGCCGGCCTCGCCTGGCTGATCGGCACCTGGCGCACCGCGCTGACCGCCGTCCTCGCCATGGCCGCGATCGGCGTGCTCGGCGTGTGGGAGCCGTCCCTCGACACCCTCTCGCAGGTGCTCGCCGCGGTCGCCGTCACCCTCGTCCTGGGCTTCGCGGCCGGTATCGCCGCGGCCCGCAGCGACCGCGTCGAGCGCGTCCTCAGGCCGGTCCTGGACGTGTGCCAGACCATGCCGCAGTTCGTGTACCTGATCCCGGTCGTCGCCCTGTTCGGCGTCGGCCGGGCCCCCGCGGTCGCCGCGGCCGTCGTCTACGCCCTGCCGGCCGTCGTCCGGATCACCGCGCAGGGGCTGCGCCAGGTCGACCCGGCCGCGCTGGAGTCGGCGCGCTCGCTCGGCGCGACCGGCCGCCAGCAGCTGTGGCAGGTCCAGCTCCCGCTGGCCCGGCGCGCGCTGCTGCTCGCCGTCAACCAGGGCGTGGTCCTGGTCCTCGCCGTCGTCATCATCGGCGGCCTGGTCGGCGGCGGCGCCCTCGGCTACGACGTCGTGTTCGGCCTCGCCCAGGGCGACCTCGCGACCGGCCTGGTGGCCGGTGCCGCCATCGTCTGCCTGGGCCTGATGCTCGACCGGGTGACCCAGCCGACCGAGCGCCGTACGAGGAAGGGAGCCTGACATGCGCCGTACCGCCGTCACGGCCGCCGTCGCCGTGCTCACCCTGGCCACCGGCTGCGGCGCCGCCGACATGACCGAGCAGGCCAGCCCGTTCGCCAACGCCCGGGGTGCGAAGACGGTCACCCTGTCCGTGCAGTCCTGGGTGGGCGCGCAGTCCAACGTGGCCGTCGCCCAGTACCTCCTGGAACACAAGCTCGGCTACCGCGTCGACACCGTCCAGGTCGACGAGGTGCCCGCCTGGGATGCCCTCAGCCAGGGCCGCGTCGACGCCCTCCTGGAGGACTGGGGACACCCCGACCAGGAGGAGCGGTACGTCACCGAGAAGCGGACCATCGCGCGCGGCGGCGACCTCGGGGTGACCGGGCACATCGGCTGGTACGTGCCGACGTACCTCGCGAAGCGGCACCCCGACATCACCGACTGGCGGAACCTGAACAAGTACGCCTCGCTGTTCCGCACCCCGGAGAGCGGCGGCAAGGGCCAGCTGATGGACGGCTCCCCCTCCTACGTCACCAACGACAAGGCGCTGGTGAAGAACCTGGAGCTGGACTACCAGGTCGTCTTCGCCGGTTCCGAGGCGGCGCAGATCACCCAGATCAAGCAGTTCGCCAAGGAGAAGAAGCCGTTCCTGACGTACTGGTACGCGCCGCAGTGGCTGTTCGAGAAGGTCCCCATGACGGAGGTGGAACTCCCGCCGTACAAGGAGGGCTGTGACGCGGACGCGGCGAAGGTCGCCTGCGCCTACCCGCACACCCCGCTGCAGAAGTACCTCAACGCCGACTTCGCGAAGTCCGGCGGCGAGGCGGCGGCCTTCCTGAAGAAGTTCCGGTGGACGACGGAGGACCAGAACGAGGTCTCCCTGATGATCGCCGAGCAGAAGCTGAGCCCGCAGGAGGCGGCCGAGAAGTGGGTGGACAGCCACCCCTCCGTGTGGAAGCGGTGGCTGCCCTGACCCGCCCCGGCCGTAAGTCACTCCCCGCCGGCCGCCGGCCGCCGGGTCACGCTCCGGCCGGCCCGGCGGCCGGAGCGTGCCGCCGGGCGGGGATGTCCTCGGCGATCCGCCGGAGCGCCGCCGCGGCCCGTCGCTGGAGGCCCGGCCCGAACGTGACCCGGGAGGCGCCCAGTTCGCCGAGTTCGGCGGGGGAGGGGCCATCCGGCTCCAGCAGGGCGAGCGCGTTGAGCGGGCCCTGGATCCCGGACCGCAGCAGCGGCAGCACGTCCGCCGGAGCCAGGATCGGGTACACGCAGTCGGCGCCCGCCGCCACGTATGCCGCGGCCCGCTCGATGGCCCGTTCGGGGTCCTTGTCGCCGTGCAGGAACACGTCGACGCGCGCGTTGACGAAGAGCCGGTCCGCGGCGGCCGAGCGGACCTCGGCGAGGTACTCGGCGTGCGCGTGCGGGTCCTTGAGGACACCCCCGTCGGAGTCCTCCAGGTTGCAGCCGACGGCCCCCGCCTCCAGCAGCCGCTCGACCAGCTCCCCGGGCGCCAGCCCGTAGCCGCCCTCGACGTCCGCCGACACGGGCACGTCCACCGCCCGCGTGATCCGCGCGACCGCCGCGAACATCTCGTCGGCCGGGGTGGCCCCGTCCTCGTACCCGAGCGAGGCCGCCACTCCGGCGCTCGGCGTGGCCAGCGCCGGGAACCCGGCCGCGACGAAGACCCGCGCGGCGGCCGCGTCCCAGGGCCCGGGCAGGATCAGCGGGTCGCCCGGGGCGCGTCCGTGGTGCAGGGCGCGGAACCGTTCCACCGTGCTCATGGGCGCATACCTCCTGGCGGGACGCGACGGGCCACCATGAGGCGGTTCCAGCCGTTGATGACGGTGATCAGGGCGATCAGATGGGCGAGTTCGGCCTCCGCGAAGTGCTTGGCGGCCCGGTCGTACACCTCGTCGGGCACGAAGCCCTCCGTGAGGACCGTGACCGCCTCGGTCAGCGCCAGCGCGGCCCGCTCCCGCTCGGTGTAGAGGCCCTCGGTCTCCTCCCAGGCGTCGAGGAGCCGGACGCGGTCCTCCGGCTCCCCGTTCTCCCGGGCCGCCCGCGCGTGCATGTCGAGGCAGAAGGCGCAGTGGTTGATCTGCGAGGCGCGGATCATGACCAGTTCGGCGAGGACCGGATCGCCGAGCCCCTTCTTCGCCGCCGCGCTGACCGCGACCATCGCCTGCCGGACCGCCGGGTCCAGCAGCCCGGTACGGCTCACGCGTGCCGCCCCGGCCGGTAGTGGCCCGGAGCCATCCGGGTGGTCACGCCGAACCGGTTCCACGCGTTGATCACCGTGATCGCGGCGATCAGCTGGGCCAGTTCGGCCTCTTCGAACAGCTTGGCGGCCCGGTCGTACACCTCGTCCGGCACGAAGCCGTCGGTGAGCACGGTGACCGCCTCGGTCAGCTCCAGCGCCGCCAGCTCCTTCGCGGTGTAGAAGTGCCGCGACTCCTCCCACGCGCTGAGCTGCACGATCCGCTCCACGCTCTCGCCGGCCGCGAGGGCGTCCCTGGTGTGCATGTCGAGGCAGAAGGCGCAGTGGTTGATCTGCGAGGCGCGGATCTTCACCAGCTCGTACAACTTGTGGTCCAGCCCCTGCTTGGCGGCGGTGTCCAGGCGGATCATCGCCTTGTAGACCTCGGGCGCGTGGTCGGACCAGCGCAGCCGCTGCGGTTGCTCGGGGGCGTACTCGACGGGTTCCTGTGCAGTGCTCATGTCCTCGACCCTAGGAGCCGGGCAGCCCAGGGGTATGGTCCATTTCCATGGCGAGATCCTGGGCCACTCTGGGCGTCGACCTGCACCTCGAACCGGCCGCGTCGGGCGGCCTGCGCCGGGGCCTGACCGACGCGCTGCGCGACGCGGTCCGCACCGGCCGGCTCGCCCCCGGCACCCGGCTGCCCTCCTCCCGCACCCTCGCCGCCGACCTCGGCATCGCCCGCAACACCGTCGCCGAGGCCTACGCCGACCTGGTCGCCGAGGGCTGGCTCACCGCCCGGCAGGGCTCCGGCACCCGGGTGGCGACCGGCGTGCCCACGCCCGCGGGCACCACCCCGGCGGCCCCCCACCGCGCCCCCTCCCGGCCCCGCCACGACCTGATCCCCGGCACCCCCGACCTCGCCGCCTTCCCGCGCACCGAGTGGCTCAAGGCCACCCGCCGGGCCCTGGCCACGGCCCCCTTCCACGCCCTCGGCTACGGCGACCCGCGCGGCCGCCCCGAACTGCGCACCGCCCTGGCCGGCTACCTCGCCCGCGCCCGCGGGGTGCGCACCGACCCCGACACGATCGTGATCACCGCCGGTTTCTCGCACGCCCTGACCATCCTCGGCAAGGTGCTGCGGGCCCGCGGGGTCGGGACGGTGGCGGTGGAGTCGTACGGCCTGGACGTCCACTGGGCCCTGCTGCGCGACGCGGGCCTCGCCACACCCGCGCTGCCCTACGACGCCCTGGGCACGGACCCGCGCGAGCCGGGCGGGGCGGGCGCGGTGCTGCTGACCCCCGCCCACCAGTTCCCCATGGGCACACCCCTGCACCCCGACCGCCGGGCCGCCGTCGTGGCCTGGGCACGCCGCACCGGCGGGCTGGTCCTGGAGGACGACTACGACGGCGAGTTCCGCTACGACCGCCAGCCCGTCGGCGCGCTCCAGGGCCTCGCCCCCGACCGGGTCGTCTACCTCGGCACGGCCAGCAAGTCGCTCGCGCCCGGACTGCGGCTGGGCTGGATGGTGCTGCCGCCGGCCCTGGCCGCGGAGGCCGCCACCGCCAAGGGCCGGGCCGACACCGTCGGCGCCCTGGAGCAGCTCACCCTCGCGGAGTTCCTCGCCTCGGGCGCCTACGACCGCCACGTCCGCTCCTCCCGCCTGCGGTACCGCCGCCGCCGCGACGCCCTCACCACCGCCGTCGCCGCGCGCGCGCCGGGAGTGAGAGTCACGGGCATCGCGGCCGGCCTGCACGCGGTGCTGCGCCTCCCGCCCGGCTCCGAGGAGTCGGTGGTCCAGGCGGCGGCCTGGCAGGGCCTGGCCCTGCACGGCCTCTCCTTCCACCGCCACCCGGACGCCGTCACCGAGCCCCTGGACGCCCTGGTCGTCGGCTACGGCACACCGCCGGACAGTGCGTGGGCGGGCGCACTGGAGGCGCTGTGCCGGGTGCTGCCGTAGCGTCCCGCCGCCGCGCGGCTGATTTGCCGGTGCCGGGCCGCGGACGAGACTGGGAGCACGAGCCCGCCGCCTCGTCCGGCCCCGCCGCGGAGCCCCCGCCCGCCGCTCAGCCCCCGTCCGGTACCCGGCCGAGCCTCCCCGGCTCCCGGCCCCCGCCCGGCCGGCCGCAGCGGCGGCAGGAGCCGGAGCGGCCGCCGGCCGAGCCGCGTGCGCCGGACCGTCCTCCGCCCGAGGGGGACATGTCGATCGTCGAGCCCTCGCGCCGCCCGCCCCCCGCGCCCGAGCCGCCGCCGGCACCGCCGCCGCCCCCGGGCACACCCGTGAAGTCCCCGGCCGCGCGGGGCCGGGAGAGGGCCCGAGCCTCGTCCGGCGCCCACCGGGCGCCCGCCCTCGCCGGTGCCGCGCTCGTCCTCGCCGGCACCGCGGCCGTCTCGGTCGTCCTGGCCGTCCAGGCGGCGTTGGCGGCGGTCGTGGAACGCAGCGGGGAAGGCGTGTACGGCAACGTCGAGGACAACGTGCGCGAGCACGGAGCCCTCACGCCGCTCGTGGTGTCCCTGATCACCGCCGCGGTGACGCTGGTCGCCGGTGCGCTCGCCCGGCACGAGCTGGCGGCACGGCGCAACCGCTACGCGCGGCCGGCGGCGAGCACCACGCGCACGCTGACCTCGCTCGCGAAGGGCCTGGCCATTCCGTCGCTGCTTCTGGCCGTCCTCGCCGGCATCGCCTACCTGGTGGGCAGCCCCCACTGGTGACCGCCTCTCCCGCGCGGTCGCCTCCCACGCGGCCACCGTCCGCCCGGCCTCCTTCACCCGCCCCCCGCCCCGGCACCGTCGCCCGACCCGAGGGGGCCCCGCGCCAAGGGCGCACAGCGGATCAAACGGTGCGAAGTGGCTTCGGTGGGGGCCGTGAGGCGGGGCCCCCGGCGGGGGGCGCGTGCGGCGATCTCTAGGCTGGCGGCCGGAACACCGATCGCCGCACACGGCATCCGACGGGGGAGAAACCACCATGGCGCAGACACGAAGGCAGCTCCGTTCCGGCACGGTCGTCCTCGGCGGCATGGGCCTGCTGGCCGCCGCGCTCACCGCCTGCTCCTCCGACGACCCGGACAAGCGCTGCGTCGACCGCGACAGCTACAACCTCGCCAAGGGGTACAAGGTCGTCCCCGACAAGGACTGCCGGACCACCGGCGCGGCCGGGAAGACGGCGGGCCGGAAGAAGGGCCTGCGGAAGCAGGCCGACGCCGCCTGGTACTACGACGGCACCGAGAAGCGCGGCTGGGTCGACGGCGGCTCCTTCACCGAGCCCGGCGGCGGCTCGGGCGGCGGCTCGTACGACGATGACGACGACCACCACGGCGGCAGCGGCAGCGGCGGAGTCCACCGCGGCGGCTTCGGCGGCGGCAAGGGCAGCTCCGGCGGCTGACCGGAGCACGCACATGGAACGCCGTACCCTCACCCCCCGCCCCGGCTGGCAGCGGACCGTCGAGGAGCAGGGCCTCGTCTATCCGCTGACCCGCCACCCCGACGGCTCCCTGCGCCCGTACTGGGACGAGAGCGCCTGCTACGTCTTCTCCCTGGAGGAGGTGGAGGCGCTGGAGGAGACCGTCGCCGAGCTGCACCGCATGTGCCTGGAGGCGGCCGGACACATCGTGGCCGAGGACCGGTTCGCCGACCTCGGCATCACCGACCCGCGGGTGGCCGCCGCGGTCGCCGAGGCCTGGCACCGGCGTGCCGAACTGCCCTCGCTCTACGGCCGTTTCGACCTCCGCTACGACGGCACGGGACCGGCGAAGCTGCTGGAGTACAACGCCGACACCCCCACCTCGCTGGTCGAGGCCGCGTCCCCGCAGTGGTTCTGGATGGAGGACCGCTTCCCCGGCGCCGACCAGTGGAACAGCCTGCACGAGCGCCTGGTCGACGCCTGGCGGTCCCAGGCCGCCCTGCTGCCCCCCGGCAGCCCGCTGCACTTCGCGCACTCCTCGGCCGACGAGCTCGGCGAGGACCTGATGACGGTCGCCTACCTCAAGGAGACCGCCGAGCAGGCCGGCCTCACCACCGACTGGCTCGCCATGGAGGAGATCGGCTGGGACACCCTCTCCGGCCGCTTCGTCGACAACCGGCTCCGCTTCATCCGCGGCATCTTCAAGCTCTACCCCTGGGAGTGGCTGACCACCGACGCCTTCGGCGGGCACGTCCTGGACACCCTGGACAACGGCGGCGGGACCGGCAGCACCCTGTGGATCGAACCGGCCTGGAAGATGCTGCTGAGCAACAAGGCCCTGCTGCCGGTCCTCTGGGAGCTGTACCCGGGCCACCCCAACCTGCTGCCCGCCTACCTGGACGGCCCGCGCGAGCTGGCCGGCACCACCGGCTACGTCGCCAAGCCCCTCCTCGGCCGCGAGGGCGAGGGCGTCACCGTGCACGAGCCGGGCGCGCCGGCCGTCCCGCGCGACGAGCCCTGCTGCTACCAGCAGCTGGCCCCGCTGCCCGCCTTCGACGGCAACCATGTCGTGCTGGGCGCCTGGGTGGTCCAGGGCGAGCCGGCGGGCCTGGGCCTGCGCGAATCCACGGGCCTGATCACGGACGAGTACGCCCGCTTCCTGCCCCATGTGATCCTCTGAGGTCACCGCGCGGGAGCGGGTCCGCCGCCTCGCTGCGCCGCGCGGACCGTCCCGGTGGCACCGTGGGACCCGCGGCTTCGAGCAGTCTCTCCGCCGCCGCCCGCGCCTGACCGGCCGGCGCCGGGTCGCCGTTGATGCCGGCCGTGACGATGGCGCCCTCGGCGAGCAGGAACACCGCCTCGGCCACCGGTGCGCCGGTGGCGCGCACCCAGGCCGTGAGCTGGTCCCGGAAGGCCCGCTTGTGGAGCCGTACCTCGGCGAGGACCGGCTCGGACGACGAGCCCAGCTCGCCGTGGGCGTTGATCCAGGCGCAGCCGCGGAAGCCGGGCTCCGCGAACCAGGCGGCGAGCCAGTCGAAGACGGCGAGGACGCGGGCGCGGGGATCCGGGACGCTCTCCACGTGGGCGGCCAGGCTCTCGCGCCAGCGCCGGTCGCGCCGCCGGAGCATGGCGACCACGAGGTCCTCCTTGGTCGCGAAGAGCCGGTAGATCCGCTTCAGCGGCAGGCCGGAGACCTCGCGGACCCGGTCCATGCCGACCGCCTGGATGCCGTGCGCGTAGAACAGCGCCTCGGCCGCGTCCAGGAGCGCTTCGCGGTCCAGGCGGTGCTGCTCTTCGGTGATCGGGGCCGGCATCCGGGTCTCCTTGACGCTGAGAACGTTCGTTCTCTACCTTAGTCGCAGCAGATCGAGAACGCTCGTTCTCGATACGAGGAGGCCGCCGTGACCGAAGACCGCCCGCCGTATCCGCCGTTCACCCTGGAAACCGCCCGCCGGAAGGTGCAGGCCGCCGAGGACGCCTGGAACACCCGCGACCCCCACCGGGTGGCGCTCGCCTACACCCCGGACTCCGTCTGGCGCAACCGCGACCGGTTCATCACGGGCCGGGAGGAGATCGTCGCCTTCCTGACCGAGAAGTGGCGGCGCGAGCGTGACTACGCGCTGCGCAAGGACCTCTGGAGCTTCCACGACGACCGGATCGCCGTCCGCTTCCAGTACGAGTGCCGCGACGCCGACGGCCGGTGGTGGCGCTCCTACGGCAACGAGCTGTGGGAGTTCGACGCGCACGGCCTGATGCGCCGCCGCGAGGCGAGCATCGACGACGTCGCCATCGATGCGACCGAGCGGCGCATCTTCGGCCCCCGCGGCGCCGACGAGCACACCACCGGCCTCCCCCTGCGCTGACGGCTAGGCACCCTCCAGCACCGCCCCCAGCTGCTCCACCCCCCAGTCCAGGTCCTGCTCGCCGATCACCAGCGGGGGCGCGATCCGGACCGTGGACCCGTGGGTGTCCTTGACCAGGACCCCGCGGGCCAGCAGACGCTCGGAGACCTGCCGCCCGGTGCCGGCCGCCCGGGGGACGTCCACCGCGGCCCACAGCCCGCGCCCGCGCGCCGCCGTCACCCGGCCCGCCGCGGACAGCTCGCCCAGCCGCCGGTGCAGCCGCTCGCCCAGCTCGGCCGCCCGCGCCTGGTGCTCCCCGGTGCGCAGCATCGCGATCACCTCCAGCGCCACCGCGCAGGCCAGCGGATTCCCGCCGAACGTCGACCCGTGCTCGCCCGGCCGGAACACCCCGAGCACCGCCGCGCTCGACACCACCGCCGACACCGGCACGATCCCGCCGCCCAGCGCCTTGCCCAGCAGGTACACGTCCGGCACGACCCCCTCGTGCTCGCACGCGAAGGTCCGCCCGGTCCGGCCGAGCCCCGACTGGATCTCGTCGGCGACGAAGAGGACGTTCCGCTCGCGCGTCAGCTCCCGCACCCCGGCCAGATAACCGGCCGGCGGCACGATCACCCCCGACTCGCCCTGGATCGGCTCCAGCAGCACGGCGACGGTGTTCTCGGTGAGCGCCGCCCGCATCGCCGTCAGGTCGCCGTACGGCACGATCTCGAACCCGGGTGTGTAGGGCCCGTAGTCCGCCCGCGCCTCCGGGTCGGTCGAGAAGCTGATGATCGTCGTCGTACGGCCGTGGAAGTTGCCGCCCGCCACCACGATCTTCGCCATCTCCGCGGGCACGCCCTTGACCCGGTAGCCCCACTTCCGGGCCGTCTTCACCGCGCTCTCCACCGCCTCCGCGCCCGTGCTCGCGGGCAGCACCATCTCCATACCGCACAGCTCCGCCAGCTCACGGCAGAACGCCGCGAACCGGTCGTGGTGGACGGCGCGGGAGGTCAGCGTCACCCGGTCCAGCTGCCGCCGGGCCGCCTCGACCAGCCGCCGGTTGCCGTGCCCGAAGTTCAGCGCCGAGTAGCCGGCCAGCAGATCCAGGTACCGCCGTCCCCCCACGTCCGTCAGCCACGCCCCCTCGCCGGTGGCGATCACGACCGGCAGCGGGTCGTAGGTGGGCGCGCAGTGCGCGTCGGCGGTGGCGATGAGGTCTTTCGCAGCGGTCACGGCCTCTCCCGGAGACGACTCTGACTCGACGGTGACCTCCTTCCTATCCTCGCTCGGATGGTGGACGCGGGATCTGTGCCGCGCGGCGCGCCCGGTAGGCTGATCAGCGGGCCGTGACTGGCGCGCTGGGATGGGACGGACCATCAGGGAGCGGCCCGAGCGGGAAAGAGTGCCGTGCGCCTGGGCCGAACGTGAACGCTGTACGCACGCCGTCCGGAGGTTTCCCGATGCCCGAGAATTCCGCCCCCCTCTCCACCGAGTCCACGGCCTTCCGCGCCGCGCTCGACGTCATCCGGGCCGTCGAGCCCCGGGTCGCCGACGCCATCGGCCAGGAGGTCGCCGACCAGCGCGAGATGCTCAAGCTGATCGCCTCGGAGAACTACGCCTCCCCGGCGACCCTGCTCGCGATGGGCAACTGGTTCAGCGACAAGTACGCCGAGGGCACGGTCGGCCGCCGCTTCTACGCCGGCTGCCGCAACGTCGACACCGTCGAGGCCCTCGCCGCCGAGCACGCCCGCGAGCTCTTCGGCGCCCGCCACGCCTACGTCCAGCCGCACTCCGGCATCGACGCCAACCTGGTCGCCTTCTGGGCCGTCCTCGCCGACCGCGTCGAGGTGCCCTTCCTGGAGAAGACCGGCGCCCGCCAGGTCAACGACCTCACCGAGGCCGACTGGGCCGAGCTGCGCCGCGCCTTCGGCAACCAGCGCATGCTCGGCATGTCCCTGGACGCCGGCGGCCACCTCACCCACGGCTTCCGCCCGAACATCTCCGGCAAGATGTTCGACCAGCGCTCCTACGGCACCGACCCGGCCACCGGCCTCATCGACTACGAGGCCCTGCGCGCCCAGGCCCGCGAGTTCAAGCCGCTGATCATCGTCGCCGGCTACTCCGCGTACCCCCGTCTGGTGAACTTCCGGATCATGCGCGAGATCGCGGACGAGGTCGGCGCCACGCTCATGGTCGACATGGCCCACTTCGCCGGCCTGGTCGCGGGCAAGGTCCTCACCGGCGACTTCGACCCGGTCCCGCACGCCCAGATCGTCACCACCACCACCCACAAGTCGCTGCGCGGCCCGCGCGGCGGCATGGTCCTGTGCGACGACTCCCTCAAGGACCAGGTCGACCGCGGCTGCCCGATGGTCCTCGGCGGCCCGCTCCCGCACGTCATGGCCGCCAAGGCCGTCGCCCTCGCCGAGGCCCGGCAGCCCGCCTTCCAGGACTACGCCCGGCGCATCGTCGACAACTCCCGCGCCCTCGCCGAGGGCCTGATGCGCCGTGGCGCCACCCTGGTCACCGGCGGCACGGACAACCACCTCAACCTCATCGACGTCGCCGGCTCCTACGGCCTCACCGGCCGTCAGGCCGAGGCGGCCCTGCTCGACTCGGGCATCGTCACCAACCGCAACGCCATCCCGGCCGACCCGAACGGCGCCTGGTACACCTCCGGCATCCGCGTCGGCACCCCCGCCCTCACCACCCGCGGGCTGGGCACGGCGGAGATGGACGAGGTGGCGGGCCTGATCGACCGCGTGCTGACCACCACCGAGCCGGGCACCACCAAGTCGGGCGCCCCGTCCAAGGCGGCCCACGTCCTGGACGAGAAGGTGGCCGAGGAGATCTCCCAGCGGGCGACGGACCTGGTGGCCGGCTTCCCGCTGTACCCGGAAGTCGACCTCGGCTGAAGCGCCCCTCGGTTCGACGGGCGCGGGGAACTGCGCGACCAGCCCCGCCACGGTCCGCAGTTCCCCACGCACCGAACCCACTGTGCTCTCTGAGAGAATAGAGAGCATGGCGAATGACCGACCTCGCGTGCTCTCCGGCATCCAGCCCACCGCCGGCTCGTTCCACCTCGGCAACTACCTCGGCGCCGTCCGCCAGTGGGTGGCCCTCCAGGAGACCCACGACGCGTTCTACATGGTCGTCGACCTGCACGCGATCACGGTCCCGCAGGACCCCGAGGAGCTGCGGGCCAACACCCGGCTCGCCGCCGCGCAGCTGCTGGCCGCCGGCCTGGACCCGGACCGCTGCACGCTCTTCGTGCAGAGCCACGTCCCCGAGCACGCCCAGCTGGCCTGGGTCATGACCTGCCTCACCGGCTTCGGCGAGGCCAGCCGCATGACCCAGTTCAAGGACAAGTCCGCCAAGCAGGGCGCCGACCGGGCCTCCGTCGGCCTGTTCACCTACCCGATCCTCCAGGTCGCGGACATCCTGCTGTACCAGGCCAACGAGGTGCCGGTCGGCGAGGACCAGCGCCAGCACATCGAGCTGACCCGCGACCTCGCCGAGCGCTTCAACGGCCGGTACGGACAGACCTTCACCGTCCCCAAGCCGTACATCCTCAAGGAGACGGCGAAGATCTACGACCTCCAGGACCCGTCGATCAAGATGAGCAAGTCGGCGTCGACGCCGAAGGGCCTGATCAACCTCCTGGACGAGCCCAGGACGACGGCCAAGAAGGTCAAGAGCGCGGTCACCGACACCGACACGGTGATCCGCTTCGACCCCGAGAACAAGCCGGGCGTCTCCAACCTGCTCACCGTCTACTCCACGCTGACCGGCAGGCCGGTCGCCGAGCTGGAGCGGGACTACGAGGGCAAGATGTACGGCGCGCTCAAGACCGACCTCGCCGAGGTCATGGTCGAGTTCGTGACGCCGTTCCGCGAGCGCACCCAGCAGTACCTGGACGACTCCGAGACGCTCGACGCGATCCTCGCCAAGGGCGCCGAGAAGGCGCGCGCCGTCGCCGCCGAGACCCTCGCGCAGGCGTACGACCGCGTGGGCTTCCTCCCCGCGAAGCACTGAGGGCGTACGACCACACGGGTCCGCGCGGGCAGAGCGCTGCACATCACTTCCGCTGCGCCTGCCCACAGGACACGCATAGCCGTACAGTCGATACCCGGACGACTGAGAACACAACAGACGTGACGACAGGAGACGACGTGGGGACCGTAACGATCGGCGTGTCGATCGCGGTTCCGGAGCCTCACGGCAGCCTGCTCCAGGAGCGGCGCGCGGGCTTCGGCGACGCCGCGGCTCACGGTATCCCCACCCATGTCACGCTGCTGCCGCCGACCGAGGTGGACGAGGCCGACCTGCCGGCGGTCGAGGCGCACCTCACCGAGGTCGCCGCGGCCGGCCGGCCGTTCCCGATGCGGCTGTCCGGCACCGGCACCTTCCGCCCCCTGTCACCGGTGGTCTACGTCCGGGTCGTCCAGGGCGCGGAGGCGTGCACCCGGCTCCAGCAGCGGGTCCGCGACGCCTCCGGCCCGGTGGCGCGCGAGCTCCAGTTCCCGTACCACCCGCACGTCACGGTCGCGCACGGCATCGACGAGGCGGCGATGGACCGCGCCTTCGAGGAGCTCGCGGGCTTCGACGCCGAGTGGCCGTGCACCGGTTTCGCGCTGTACGAGCAGGGCGCCGACGGCGTCTGGCGCAAGCTGCGCGAGTACACCTTCGGGGGAACCGTCGTACCGCCGCAGGCCGGTCACGCGGACGCGTATGCTCCGCGGGTCGCGCCCTGACGTCCTGAGCCCGCCGCAGCCGCCCGGCCGGGGCCGCCGGGGGCCGTCGTCCGGCCGTGGCCCGGCGCCCCGCGCTCCCGGGCCGGCTCAGCCCAGCCGGCGGAAGACCGCCCGCGGGAGGTGCCGCAGGACCGACAGCACCGGGCGGAGCGCTGCCGGCACCCAGACCGTCTCCGACCGCCTGCGCAGGCCCAGTTCGACGGCCGCGGCGACCGCCTCCGGGGTGGTGGCGAGCGGCGTCCGGCGCCGTCCGGCCGTCTTCCGTGTCCGCACGGTGCCGGGGCGTACGACCATGACGTGCACGCCGGTGCCGTGCAGGGCGTCGCCGAGGCCCTGGGCGAAGGCGTCGAGCCCGGCCTTGCTGGAGCCGTAGATGAAGTCGGTGCGCCTCGCGCGTTCGGCGGCGGCGGAGGACAGGACGACGAGCGCGCCGTGGCCCTGCGCCTGGAGTTCGCGGCCGGCGACCAGGCCCGCCGAGACGGCCCCGGTGTAGTTGGTGCGGGCCACCTGGACCGCGCGGACCGGATCGCGTTCGTCGTGCGCCTGGTCGCCGAGGATGCCGAAGGCGAGCAGCACCATGTCGACGGCGCCCTCGGCGAAGACCTTGCCGAGGACCGTCTCGTGGGACTCGGGGTCGAGCGCGTCGAAGGCGACGGTGCGGACGTCCGCGCCGAGCGCCCGCAGGCCGCCGGCGGCGTTCTCCAGCGCGAGTGAGGGGCGGCCCGCCAGCCACACCGTCCGGGCGCGGCGGGCGATCAGCCGGCGCGCGGTGGCCAGCGCGATCTCGGACGTGCCGCCGAGGACGAGCAGGGACCGGGGCAGGGTGGTGGGCGGTGGCGTGGCATCCTTCATGACAGCTGACCGTATAGCCCGTATATGACCGTTTCGGCGAAGAAACGCGGTGTTGACGCTCCCGCACAGCGGGCACAGTCGGACCATGGACTGGCTGAAGAAGCTGCCCGGCATCGGGCCGATCGTCACCCGGCTGACGGCCACCCACGCGTGGCGGTCCTACGAGCGCCTGGACCGGGTGAAGTGGACCCGGCTGGCCGCGGCCATGACCTTCGTCAGTTTCGTGGCCCTGTTCCCGCTGCTGACGGTGGCCGCCGCCATCACCGCCGCCACCCTCAGCCCGGACCGCCAGAAGACGGTCGAACACCGCATCGCCGACCAGTTCCCGGGCCTGTCCGACCAGCTGGACCTCACCTCCCTGGTGCAGAACGCCGGCACGGTCGGCGTCATCGCGGGCGCCGTACTGCTGTTGACGGGCATCGGCTGGGTCGGTCAGACGCGGGACTGCCTGCGCGCGGTGTGGGAGCTGCCGGACCAGGAGGAGAACCCGGTCGTCACCAAGGCCAAGGACGCCGGCATATTGCTGGGGCTCGGCGGCGCCCTGCTGGTCACGCTCGCCACGTCCACCCTCGCCTCGGCCGCCGTCGGCTGGCTGTCCGGGCGGTTCGGCCTGGACGAACACGGCTGGGGCAGCGTGCTGCTGCGGATCGCCGCGTTCGCCGTCGCCGTGCTCGCCGACTTCCTGGTCCTGCTCTACGTGCTGACCCTGCTGCCCGGGGTCGAGCCGCCCCGCCGCCGTCTGCTGGTCGCCGCGCTGCTCGGCGCGATCGGCTTCGAACTGCTGAAGCTGCTCCTCAGCGGCTACATCCAGGGCATCGCGGCGAAGAGCATGTACGGCGCCTTCGGGGTCCCCGTGGCGCTGCTGCTGTGGATCAACTTCACCGCCAAGATCGTGCTGTTCTGCGCCTCCTGGACGGCGACCCGCAGCAAGGAGGCCGAGCTCAGGAACGGGTCCGACGACGCATCAGGTCCGGCAGCGGCCAGCGTCGGTTGACCAGGAAGGCCCCGCCCCCGAGCAGCACCAGCAGTCCGCCCGCGACGGCCAGGGCGATCCCCATGCCGCCGGTGCCCGACCCGGTGCCGGCGCTCGCCGCCGCCCTCGCGCCCGGCCCGCCGGCGGACGCGCCGCCGCCCGGCTCGGTGGACGCGCCGCCGTCCGGTTCGGCGGTGGCCGGCACGGCGCTCCTCGGCGGCACCAGCTCACCCACCGGACGGACCTTGCCGACCGCCTGGAAGCCCCAGTCGAGCAGCTTGGCGGTCTCCTTGTAGACCTCGTTGTGCTCGTGCTTCTCCGGGTTCATGACCGTGACCAGCAGGACCTTGCCGCCGCGCTCGGCGACCGCGGTGAAGGTGGCGCCCGCGTTCGTCGTGTTGCCGTTCTTCACGCCCGCGATGCCCGGGTAGACCGGCACGTCGGTGTCGCCGCTCAGCAGCCGGTTGGTGTTCCGGATCTCCGCCGACCCGAACTTCGCCCGCACCGTCGAGCTGTAGTCGCGGAAGTCCTTCTTCTGCAGCCCGGAGCGGGCGATGAGCGTCAGGTCGTACGCCGACGACACCTGCCCCGGCGCGTCGTAGCCGTCGGGCGAGACCACGCGCGTGTCCAGGGCCTGGAGCTCCTTGGCGTGGTCCTGCATGTCCCGGACGGTCTGCCCGATGCCGCCGTTCATCGCGGACAGCACGCGCACGGCGTCGTTGCCCGAGCGCAGGAAGACCCCGAGCCACAGGTCGTGGACGGTGTAGGTGCGGCCCTCCGCTATCCCGACCACGCTGGAGCCCGCGCCCATGCCCTTGAGCTCCGGCGCGGCCACCTTGTGCCGGGTGCCCTTGGGGAAGCGCGGCAGCACGGTGTCGGCGAACAGCATCTTCAGGGTGCTCGCCGGGGGCAGCGGCCAGTGCGCGTTGTGGGAGGCGAGCACCTGCCCCGACTCGGCGTCGGAGACGATCCAGGAGCGGGCGGTGAGGTCCTTGGGCAGCACCGGGACCCCGGGCGCGAGGTCGACCTGGGTGCCGGGCCGGCCGAGCCGGGCGCCGCCCACGGTCGACATGACGGCCGGGGGTGTGGCCGTGGGGCTCGCCGAGGCCGAGGCCGAGGGGGACGGGTCGGCGAGGGCGGCAGGCGCGGTGACGGACAGGGACAGCAGGGTGGCGGAGGCCACCAGCAGCGATCGCCGGCCGGTCTTCTTCGGTGCGGGCACGGTCGAGAACGTACCGGCACCGGACCGCGGAGTCCCACTTCCGGCCCCACCCCCGGCCCGGCACCGCACCCGGAACGGCGATACTGGCCCTATGAAGCTCAGCCGCCCCGTCTCCTGGTTCCTGCTCGCCTTCGGGGTGTGGAGCTGGGTCATCTGGGTCACTTTCGTCAAGAACCTCGTCAAGGACAGCAGCGGACTCGCCTTCGACGACGGTCACCCGACCGCGTACTTCTGGGTGCACCTGCTGCTGGCGGTCGTTTCCTTCGTATTGGGGACGGTCATCGGGGTCATCGGGTTGCGCGGCCTGCGCGCACTGCGCCGGAGGTCATAGCCACAAGGCCCCGGGTCGTGAACGAGCCGTGAAAACCGGGAGGAACGGTGTCTCGGCACGTTCTTCCGGCTCTGGTCAGAAAGCCCTTCCCCCCGGCGAAAGCCGTGTGGTTAGGTGAGCCGCGTCACTTGGGGGAGTGACGGAGTCGTGCTGGGCCAGGGGTAGGGCCTCGACGGGCCCGGGGAGGGCACCACCATGCGATCTGTTCGCATGCGGATTCTCGTGACGCTGCTCGTACTCGCCGTCGCGGGGATCGGCGGCTGGCAGTTACTGCCGTCGCAGGGGAACGAGAACCGCGCCGTCACCGTCGGCACGACCGACGGCATCACCGCACTGGACCCGGCCGGAGCCTACGACTCCGGATCCTGGGCGCTGTTCGGCAACGTGTTCCAGACCTTGCTGACGTTCGATCCGGGCGGGGTCGAGCCGGTCCCGGACGCGGCGACGGGCTGTGCGTTCCAGGGCAGCGGCCTGAGGACGTACCGGTGCACGCTCCGCCCCGGCATCACCTTCCCGAGCGGGCGCGCCCTGACGGCCGAGGACGTGAAGTACTCCTTCGACCGGGTCAAGGCAATCGACTCCGACCTCGGCCCGGCGTCCCTGTTCGACACGCTCGCCTCGGTGAGCGCCGATGGCCCGGACACCGTCACCTTCCACCTGTCCTCCTCGGACGCCACCTTCCCGCTGAAGATCGCCACCGGCGCCGGCTCCCTCGTGGACAAGGAGAAGTACCCGGCCGACGCCCTGCGCACGGACGCCGCCGCCGACGGCACCGGGCCCTACCGGCTGACGGCGTACACCGAGGGCGAGAAGGCCGAGCTCACCCCCAACAAGCACTACCGGGGCCGGCTGACCCGCATCGGCCGGCCGGTCGAGCTGCGCTACTACGCCGACTCCGCCGCGCTCGACCGCGCCTGGAAGGCCCGGCGGATCGACGTCGCCACCCGCACGCTGCCGCCGCGGGTGCTCTCCGCGCTGAACCCGGGCGACCCGGGGCAGCGCGTCACCGAGGCCGACAGCTCCGAGACCCGCAACCTGTACCTCGACACCCGCTCCCGCTCCCCGCTGCACGACGTGCGGGTGCGCCGGGCGCTGGCCTGGCTGGTCGACCGCGAGCGGCTGGCCGCCGAGGTCTACCAGGGCACCGTCGACCCGCTCTACTCGCTCATCCCGACCGGCATCACCGGCCACACCACGTCGTTCTTCGACGCCTACCCGAAGCCGAGCACCCGCAAGGCGCGCGAGCTGCTCACCGAGGCCGGGGCGGACCTGCCGGTGCGCTTCTCCCTCGGCTACGGCACCGGCCGGGGCGCGGGGGCCGAGGAGGCCGCGGAGCTGGAGAAGCAGCTGGAGGCGACCGGCATGTTCGAGGTCGACGTCAAGGGCTACGAGTGGACCGACTTCCAGCGGCAGTGGGCCGCCGGGAAGCTGGACGCGTGGGCGGTCGGCTGGGTGGCCGACTATCCCGACCCCGACACCTTCGGCGCCCCGCTCGTCGGCACCGGCTCCACCATGAACACCGGCTACCGCAACAAGCTGGTCGACCACCTCGTCCTGGACAGCAGGCAGTTCGCCGACCGCGGGCGGGCCGCCAAGGACTTCCGGGAGATCCAGAAGGCCGTGGCCCGGGACGTTCCGCTGCTCCCGCTGTGGCAGCGCAAGGACTACGTGGTCAGCACCGACGACGTGGTCGGCGGTCAGTACCTGACGGACGGCACGGGCGTGTTGCGGCTGTGGCGGCTGGACTGGATCTGAGTCACTCGTCCCGCCCGCGCCCCGGATCCGGCAGCACCCTCGTCATGCCGGGCAGGAAGTCCGTGAACAGCTCGTGGACCTCCAGCACCAGCGGCCGCAGGACGCGGAAGCGGGCCAGGGACACCCCGCGGGCGGTGAGACGGGCGCCGCGCCGGGCCAGGCGGTAGCTGCGCTCCCGGTCCTCCGTGCGGTCGAAGATCCAGTACAGGACCAGTCCCATCTGGGACAGCCACATCAACTCCGGCAGGACGTCCCGCAGTTCGGGGGCCACCTTGGACTTCGAGCCGGCCAGGACCTCCCGGTGCACGCTGATCGCCTGCTCGCGCGCGTGCTCGCTCTCCGGCGAGAAGGGGCTGAGCGGGCTGTCGGGGTCGGCGGCGTTCTTGAAGAACTGGACCGCGAACTCGTGGTACGGCCGGGCGATGTCCAGCCACGCGGTCAGCACGCCCGCGAGCCGGGCCTCCAGGTCGGTCTCCCGGTCCAGGACCTCCCGGACCGCCGCCTGGTGCTCGGCGGCGATCCGGTCGTAGAAGCCCTGGATCAGGTGTTCCTTGCCCTCGAAGTAGTAGTAGGCGTTGCCGACGGAGACCCCGGCCTCCTTGGCGATGGCCCGCATCGTCGTCTTGTCGTACCCGCGCTCCTGGAACAACCGCATCGCGGTCTCCAGGATCAGCGCACGGGTCTGCTCGGACTTGCTGCTCTGGGGGCCGGCCGCCTCGGGGCCGTCGTTCTTCGCGGGCACGGTAGAAGAGCCTAACGACTGGCGGGGGCGGTGCCGGAGCAGGACGGCGGCTCGTAGGTCCAGCCCGAGCGCGGGTGGTAGCACCAGCCGTCGGCCCGCCGGTACGCCTGGCCGCCCCACTGCGTTCCCCGCCACTGCCCCTCGCGCCACTTCGCGGCGGCGAGGACGGCCCCGCGGGCCAGCCCGGCGCCGGCCGGGGTGGCGAGCCGGTGGGCCAGCGGGCGGTGCGCGCGCAGGGCCCACAGGACGACGATCCAGGCGCGCGGGCCCCGGTAGACCTGCCCGGAGTCGCCGACGACGGTGATCTCGTCCAGGCCGGCGGGGTGACCGAGCCCGGGGAAGCGGGCGCGGGCTTCCGCGGAGCCCGCCGCCACCAGCCTCAGCGGCACGAGCTGCGGCTGCCGCGCCAGCCAGGTGCCCAGGTGCCGGCACAGGGCGCACTCGGCGTCGTACAGGAGGGTCAGCCCGCGGACCGGGGCGCTCGCGGCGCCCCGGCCCTCCGTGGTGGTCACGGTGGTCACGGCGGTCACGCCCCGGCCGTCGGAGCGATCCACTCCTGCGGGGTGACCGGGGGCAGCTGCTCCCGGTCCATGACCCCGCGCCGGCGGATCCGGTTGAGCACGTACACGTTGCCCAGGTGCATCACGCCGAGCACCAGCAGGACCACGCCGAGCTTGGTCGACAGGGCCTCGAAGATGCCGCGGGTGTCCTCGATCGTCTCGTCGTCCCCCAGGTACAGCGCCACGAAGCCGAGGTTGACCAGGTAGAAGCCGACCACCAGGAGGTGGTTGACGGCGTCCGCCAGCTTCTCGTTGCCGCGCAGCACGTCGGCGAGGAAGATCCGGCCGTTGCGGCTGAGCGTGCGGGCCACCCAGACGGTCAGCGCGATGCTGACGGCCAGGTAGATGACGTAGGCGATGACGGTGCGGTCCATGCCCCACCCCTTCTTGAACGCGTTCAAAACGCTGACAGGGATGACTCTAGACCCATTTTTGAACGCGTTCAACCGGGGGTGGGTCAGCCCCTGCGGCCCAGCGCCGGGCGCTTGGTGTAGTCCGTGAAGCCGATGACGTTCCCCCACGGGTCGGCGATCTCCACGGTCCAGCCGGTGGCCACCTGGAACACCTCGTCCAGCGGCGCGATGCCGGCGGCCGCCAGCCTGCGCGCCGCCGCCCGCGCGTCCGGCACCTCCAGCCAGACGCGCGGCGAGGGCCACGGCGGCGTCCGGTGGCCGAGCTCCTCGTCGGCGCGCAGCAGGATCCCGGGTGTCTCCCCGCCGACCTTCAGCAGCGCGATCCCGGCCTCGTCGAACCGGAAGCCCACGCTGAAACCGGCCCGCTCGTAGAACCCGAGGGCCTCCGCCAGGTTCCCGACGGGGAGCAGTACGTTGTCGAACCCGAGCAGTTCGTACGACTCTTCGTCTGACATGTCGTCAGATTAGGAGTCCTCGTGCCCAGATGCGAGGAGCCCCACCGGAAGGTTCCCGGTGGGGCTCGGCGGCGGTCCCGTCCGTGGCTCACCGCGGGCGGGACGGGTCCGGACCGACGGTGGCGCGGGGTGGCCGTACGGCGAGGGCCCCGCCCCCCGGTGCGTGACCGGGGGACGGGGCCCGACGTGCCGCAGGCGTCCGGCGGATCAGTAGCGACGCGTGATGAGCGCGCGCTTGACCTCCTGGATCGCCTTCGTGACCTCGATGCCGCGCGGGCAGGCGTCCGTGCAGTTGAAGGTCGTACGGCAGCGCCAGACGCCGTCGCGGTCGTTGAGGATCTCCAGGCGCTGCTCGCCCGCCTCGTCCCGGCTGTCGAAGATGAAGCGGTGGGCGTTCACGATCGCGGCCGGACCGAAGTACTGGCCGTCGTTCCAGAACACCGGGCAGGACGACGTGCACGCGGCGCACAGGATGCACTTGGTGGTGTCGTCGAAACGCTCGCGGTCCTCGGCGGACTGGAGGCGCTCACGGGTCGGCTCGTTCGTCTCCTTGGTGACCAGGAACGGCATGACGTCCCGGTACGCCTGGAAGAACGGCTCCATGTCCACGACCAGGTCCTTCAGGACCGTCAGGCCCTTGATGGGCTCGATCGTGATCGGCTTCTCGGGGTTGATGTCCTTGATCAGCGTCTTGCAGGCGAGGCGGTTCTTGCCGTTGATCCGCATCGCGTCCGAGCCGCAGATGCCGTGCGCGCACGACCGGCGGAAGGTGAGGGTGCCGTCGAGGTCCCACTTGATCTTGTGGAGGCCGTCGAGGACCCGCTCCTTGGGGTCGATCTCCAGCTGGAAGTCTTCCCAGGCGGCCTCCGCCGCGACCTCCGGGTTGAACCGGCGGACGCGGAAGGTGACCGTGATGTAGGGGGAGTCGGCGAAGCCGGGCTCGGGCTGGCCGGCCGCGTCCGCCTTGTCCAGAACAGGGGTAGCCATCAGTACTTACGCTCCATCGGCTGGTAGCGGGTCTGGACGACCGGCTTGTAGTCGAGACGGACGGTTTCCGAGCCGTCGGCGCCGACCTCGCGGTACGCCATGGTGTGGCGCATGAAGTTGACGTCGTCGCGGTTCGGGTAGTCCTCGCGGTAGTGACCGCCGCGGGACTCCTTGCGGGCCAGCGCCGAGACGGCCATGACCTCGGCCAGGTCGAGCAGGTTGCCCAGCTCGATCGCCTCCAGGAGGTCCGTGTTGAACCGCTTGCCCTTGTCCTGGATCGCCACGTTCTTGTAGCGCTCCTTGAGCTCGGCGATCTTCTCGACCGCCGTCTTGATCGTCTGCTCCGTGCGGAACACCATGACGTTGGCGTCCATGGTCTCCTGCAGCTCGCGGCGCAGCGTGGCCACCCGCTCGTTGCCGGTGGAGGTGCGCAGCCGCTCGATCTGCTCGACGACGAGCGACGCCGGGTCCTCCGGCAGCTCGACGTAGCCGGCCTTCGCCGAGTACTCGGCGGCGGCGATGCCCGCGCGGCGGCCGAAGACGTTGATGTCCAGCAGCGAGTTGGTGCCCAGGCGGTTGGCACCGTGCACGGAGACGCAGGCGACCTCGCCGGCCGCGTACAGGCCCGGGACGACGGTGGTGTTGTCCGCCAGGACCTCACCCTCGACGTTGGTCGGGATGCCGCCCATCGCGTAGTGCGCGGTCGGCTGGATCGGGATCGGGTCCGTGTAGGGCTCGATGCCGAGGTAGGTCCGCGCGAACTCGGTGATGTCCGGGAGCTTGGCGTCCAGCTGCTCCGGCGGCAGGTGGGTGAGGTCCAGGTACACGTGGTCGCCCTCGGGACCGCAGCCGCGGCCCTCGCGGATCTCCGTGTAGATGGAGCGGGACACGACGTCACGCGACGCCAGGTCCTTCATGACGGGAGCGTACTTCTCCATGAAGCGCTCGCCGTCCTTGTTGCGCAGGATGCCGCCCTCGCCGCGGGCACCCTCGGTGAGCAGGATGCCCATGCGCCAGATGCCGGTCGGGTGGAACTGGAAGAACTCCATGTCCTCCAGCGGCAGGCCCCGGCGGTAGACGGCGGCCTGGCCGTCACCGGTGAGGGTGTGCGCGTTGGAGGTCACCTTGAAGAACTTGCCGCAGCCGCCGGAGGCGTAGATGACGGCCTTCGCCTGGAAGACGTGGATCTCACCGGTGGCCAGCTCGTACGCGACGACACCGGCCGACTTCTTGACGCCGTCGACCTCGGTGATCAGCTGGTCCAGGACGTAGAACTCGTTGAAGAACTCCACGCCCTCCTTGACGCAGTTCTGGTACAGCGTCTGGAGGATCATGTGGCCGGTGCGGTCCGCGGCGTAGCAGGACCGGCGGACCGGGGCCTCGCCGTGGTTGCGGCTGTGGCCGCCGAAGCGGCGCTGGTCGATGGTGCCGTTCGGGGTCCGGTTGAACGGCAGACCCATCTTCTCCAGGTCGAGGACGGCGTCGATGGCCTCCTTCGCCAGGATCTCGGCGGCGTCCTGGTCGACCAGGTAGTCACCGCCCTTGACCGTGTCGAAGGTGTGCCACTCCCAGTTGTCCTCCTCCACGTTCGCCAGCGCTGCGGCCATGCCGCCCTGCGCGGCGCCCGTGTGGGAGCGGGTGGGGTAGAGCTTGGTCAGGACCGCGGTGCGGCTGCGCTTCGTCGCCTCGATGGCGGCGCGCATGCCCGCGCCGCCGGCGCCGACGATGACGGTGTCGTACTTGTGGATCTTCATGATTCTCGCAGCCCCGTGCCTAGCGGATGTTCGGGTCGAAGGTGAAGATCACCAGCGTGCCCAGCAGGATGGTGAACACCGTGGCGGTGTACAGCAGCGCCTTCAGCCACAGGCGGCTGTTCGGGCGCTCCGCGTAGTCGTTGATGACGGTGCGCAGGCCGTTGGCGCCGTGCAGCATCGCCAGCCACAGCATCAGCAGGTCCCAGACCTGCCAGAACGGGGACGCCCAGCGGCCGGCCACGAAGGCGAAGCCGATCTTGGAGACACCGCCGTCCAGCACGAGCTGGATCAGCAGGTGGCCGATGACCAGGACGACCAGCACGACGCCGGACAGGCGCATGAAGAGCCAGGCCGCCAGCTCGAAGTTGCCCCGGGTCGACTTCGGGGTCTTCTTGGTGCGCTTGCGGGGCGCCTCGATCAGCGGGGCCGGGTTGTCGACGTCGTAGAGGGGGGCGCCCTCGACGGGGCCGACTCCGGACGCGGTGGTTTCAGTCGTGGACATGGGCGTCAGCTCCCGAACAGGACACGAGCGGCGTGGCCGAGGACGGGGTAGACCGCACCCGCCATGAGGACGATCCAGACGCCCATCACGGTCCAGAACATCTGCTTCTGGTAGCGCGGGCCCTTCGACCAGAAGTCGACGGCGATGACGCGCAGACCGTTGAGCGCGTGGAAGAGGATGGCGGCGACGAGGCCGTACTCCAGCAGCGCGACGATCGGCGTCTTGTACGTGGCTACGACCTTGTCGTAGTCCTCGGGGGAGACACGCACGAGAGCGGTGTCCAGCACGTGAACGAACAGGAAGAAGAAGATGAGGACGCCGGTGACTCGGTGAGCCACCCAGGACCACATTCCTTCCCGGCCGCGGTACAGCGTTCCAGCCGGCACGGAAGAACCCTCCGGGAGCGGGGACTAGGGCCGCGCCGGCTTCACTGTCGGTCGGGCCCGGCCGGGTACGGTCCACCGGCCCCCAGCATCGTAGCGAGGCGCCGCGCTCTGCCTTACGGGGGGCCTACCGGTGTGATCAAAGTGGCACGCGGTTGGGCTAGCGGGTGGGGCCGCCGGGGCGGGTTCGGCGGTCATTTGCCGGATACGGGCACGTTTGGGCTGGTCGCGCGGTTGCCCGCGCCGCGGAGCAGACCCATGAGCCGCCCCCTCGCGAGGCGCCGCAGCTCCTCCGCCGCGATGACCCGCTCCTCCTCCGGATCGTTGGTCAATCGTGACCGGATCGCCTGGAGGATGTGGTCGATGACCTCGTCCGCCGGCACGTCGCCCGGGTAGATGACGAACGCGTGGCCGAAGCGGGCCTCGTAGGCCGCGCGGGCTGCGGCCAGGGCCATGTGGGCGGCCGAGTACGTGTCCTCGGGGAGCTCGGGCAGCGACTCGCCCGCCAGGGCCTCGGCCAGGTCGGCCGGCGAGAGGTCGTACGCCGCCTCGTCCGCCGCGGCCAGCAGGGCGTCCGGATCCGGGTAGGGACGGTGGTCGGCGATCCGGTGGGCCCAGCGCAGGCTGCGCAGGCAGTGCAGGAGGAGGGCGCGCGCCTCGTCGGCGGGTGCGGCGTTGAAGGTGTCGAGAGGCGTGGGGAGATACGGGAGACGGTGGGCGGGCAGCGTGGGTCCTCGCGTCACATGTGGCGTGGCAGGGGATGCGTGAAAGCTGTGAAAGGTGTGTCGTCAGGTTATCGAGAGTGGTCATGGTGTGTCCGGGGGATACCGGAATTTCACCCGAACGGAAGAGTTTCGGGCCGCTCGGGTGACGGATGAACGGTGGAACGGTCGTACGTTGGCAGGGTGACCCAGCACAGGCGCAGGCGCCGGGCACCGGCGCGACAGGTGATGCGGAAGCGGGCCGTGGTGGCGGCCGCGTTCGTCGGGACGGTCGCGCTCGGCACGGGCGTCGGCGTGTGGGCCTCCTCGGACGGGGGCGGGCGGACGCCGCCGGGCGGCGCCCGGCAGTCGTCGTCCGGCCGGGTGCCCGGCACCGGCGCCGAACGGGCTGCGGAGGGCACGCCGTCGGCCAGTCCCAGCCCGAGCCGGTCCTACCCGCTCTCGCAGGCGCCGCGCACCATACCCGCGGTGCGCTCCCACACCCCGGCGCGCGGCCCCGGCTGGCAGCCGCACCAGGGCGGGCGGGTGGTGGTGCGCGACGCCGCCCTCGCCGACGAGGGACGGCTGATAGCCGGGGAGCTGGGGCTGGCGTACGCGGGGGAGAAGGACGACGTGCGGGCGGGCGACGTGCGGCTCGCGCTCGGCGGCGGGGGCGGGGACCAGGAGTCGTACACCATGACCGTCCGGGACGGGCGGGTCGACATCAGCGGGCCCGGCGAGGCGGGGGTCTTCTACGGCACCCGGACGCTCAAGCAGGAGGTGCGCGGCGGGGGCACCGCGCCCGAGGGCGTCGTACGGGACCAGCCGGCCAAGCCGGTGCGCGGGTTCATGCTCGACATCGCGCGCAAACCGTTCCCCGCCTCCTGGATCGAGGACCGGATACGCGAGCTGGGGGACCTGAAGTACAACGAGCTGGGGCTGCACTTCTCCGACGACCAGGCGTTCCGGATCGAGTCCACCAGCCACCCCGAGATCGTCTCCCCGGACCACCTGACCAAGGCGCAGGTCAAGCGGATCCTGGACCTGGCGGACAGCCGGCACATCACCGTCGTCCCCGAGATCGACTCGCCCGGCCACCTGGGCGCGGTCCTCGCCGCCCACCCCGACCTCCAGCTGCGCAACGCCGGCGGCGTCCCGACGCGGGGCGCGATCGACATCTCCCAGGACGCCTCCGCGAAGCTCGTCGACGACCTGCTCGACGAGTACGCCGGGCTCTTCACCGGCGGCCGGTGGCACCTCGGCGGCGACGAGTACCAGGCGCTGACCGTGGCCGACCCGCAGGCCTCCTACCCGCAGCTGGCGGCCGCCGCCCGGCAGCGGTACGGCTCCGGCGGCACCGTCGCCGACCTCACCACCGGCTGGCTCGACGACCGCGCCGCCACCGTCCGCGCCCACGACCGGACCGTCCGGGCCTGGAACGACGGCTTCCTGCGCGGCACCTCCGTACAGCCCGACAAGAATCTCCAGGTCGCCTACTGGACCGGCAAGGAGATCGGCGCCCGGCAGCCGGCCGAGTACCTCGACGCCGGCCGCGAAGTGATCAACTACAACGACGAGTTCCTCTACTACGTCCTCGGTCAGCCGCAGACCTTCGTCTACCCGACCGGGCAGCGGATCTACGAGCAGTGGAACCCACGGGTGCTGCGCGGCACGGCCGCCGTCCCGGCGCGCTACGACGGGCAGATCCTCGGCGGCACGTTCGCGGTGTGGTGCGACCTGGCGAACGCCCAGACGCCGGCGCAGGTCGCCGCCGGCATCCGGATGCCGCTGCGCGCCACCGTGCAGAAACTGTGGGATCCGGGCAGGCCCGCACTGTCCTGGGCCGACTTCGCCAGGCTGGCGGACCGGCTGGACTGACAACCGAATGGACGTACGGCGGCCCCCGACCGTATGTTCCGGTGATCACGCGCCCGGTTCGGGGAGAGCCGCGCGCCACTCTCACTCCGCCCTTCCCGGGCCCTGCACCTCTTCGGGGGAACCTCGTCATGACCTCACCCGTGCCCGCACCGCCGTACGTCGTCCCGGCCGGGCCCCGGCTGCGCTCGCCGGCCGCGCTCGGCCGGGCCGTGGTGGCCCTGCTCGGGCTCGCCGTCGCGGCCGACCTGTTCGCCTGCTACGCCGACCTGCTGGAGGTGGACGTCACCGGCGACATCGCCGAGGGCCTCGTCGGTGCGGACGTGGTCGACCGGGCCGACCGCGCGGACACCCTCTACGGCGTCGCCGGCATCGCCCAGGGCGTCGCGCTGGTGGCCACGGGCATCGTCTACCTGTGCTGGCTGTGGCGGATCAGGGTGAACGCCGAGGTGTTCGACGCCGCCGGGCACCGGATGAAGCGCGGCTGGACCATCGGCGCCTGGTTCTGCCCGATCGTGAACCTGTGGTTCCCGCGCCGGATCGTCGCCGACAGCTGGGACGCCAGCGCCCCCTGGGGCGAGCGGTCCGGGCACACACCGGTCAACGCCTGGTGGACGCTGTGGATCGCCGACCTCTTCGTGGGCCGGTACGCGGACACCGTCTCCCGGCGCGCCGAGACGGCGGAGGAACTGCGCGAGGCCGCCAAGGTGATGCTGTTCTCCGACGCGCTCGACATCGTCCCCGCCGTCCTGGCCGCCGTCGTGGTCCTGCGGCTGACCCGGATGCAGGAACGAAAGGTGTTCTCCGGCGAGCTGCCGGTCCCGGTGCTTGGCTGAAAACCGTAGCTGTGACACTCCCGCGCCGTTGCACGCAGTAAGGGGAAGTGCGGGCTCCGTACCGGTCGGCGCCCTGGCAAGGGAGGCATTCATGAGCCTGGTGGAACTGATCGCACAGGCCGACGAGCGCGGACTGGCGGCCAGCGGCCTGGCTTGTTTGGATCGGTGCCTGCCCTTGCTCGGCGGCGACGACGAGCTGCTGCGTCCGCTGTGGGCGAGCCTCGCCGACGGCTCCGACTGGGCCGGGAGCCTGGCCCGGGCCCGCGACACGCTGGACGTCGCCGGCCGCGCCGACGACGAGGCCGCGCGGCTCGCCCTGCGCATGCTGGAGGCGGCCCCGGCCGAGCGCACCGCCGACGCGGTACGGCCGTGGGCCGACGCCTGCTCGGTCGCCTCGCTCCGCGTCCACCGGCTGCTCGACCCGGCCGCCGACGGCACCCCGGTCGCGGACGGCACCCCGGCGGCGGCCGGCATCGACGCCGGGCGCGCGGGCGACGCCGCGGAGCTGCCCCCGCTCGTCGCCGCCGAGCTGCGCCGCCAGGCCGCGGTCCTGGAACTCCTCGCCGACTACGGCGCGCAGGGGCTGCGCCGCGCACTGGAGGTGTCGGTGGAGGGACGCCGGGTGCTGCGCGCGGTGGTCTCCCGCCGGGCACGCAGCGCGGCGGAGGCGGGGGCGTGAGGGGACCCGTGCTCGTGCGGGGAACCGGAGTGTGAGAGGCCTCGTGCTCCTTGCGGGAGAGCCGGGTGGGAGGGGCTTCTCGATCTCCCCGGGGACCTGGCGCGCGGGGCGGGCCTGTGCTCTTGCGGCGGGGGAGGTGGGGCGGTCCTGCGACGGTTGGCGGAGCGTCGGTGAAACGGTCCGGAACCCAGTGACGAAACCCCGCCCCGGCTCGCTCTTCCCTATGTGACAGCCGAACTGACAGCCCAAGTGACAGCGCGGTACGGGACGACGCCGTACGGGACAGCGCAGCAGGACACCCGGCCGCACGCCGCGGCGAAGCCCGCGCGGTGGGCGGCGGACGCGGTGGCGACCATGCGCGAGGGCGCGCGGGTGCGGCTCGACTACTCGGCGCAGAGCCTGTGGCGGGTGGACCGGATGATCGAGGAGATACGCCGCGAGCAGCCGCCGTACGAGGCCGTCGAGAACGTGCTGCGCGGCTTCGGCGCCTACGCCGGCGAGGTGATCGTCCGGCAGACCGGCGCCGAGTGGTGGGCGACCGGCGGCGACCACTGGGTGCGCACCCCCGACGGCCGGCTGTGGGACCCCATCGAGGAGGCCCGCCGCTGCTACGGCGGCACCGGTTCCCTCCGGCTGCTGTGCCGGGACGCCACCGCCGCGCGCTGACCGGTCGGGCCCGTCCGGCTGTGACACTTCCGTCCGGGCCGGCGCTGGTGATCGTGGAGGGCGACCGACACGGCCGGAGCGTGTCGCATCGTGAGGGAAGCGCCACGCGGTGGCCAGGAACTCGGTACGAACGAGGACGGTCTTGGGCCAGGGAGGGCAAGCCCGCCGCCCGCAGCCGCGGGACGGGGAGCTGGGCGCGGCCGTCGCGCGGGCCCAGGAAGGTGACGAGGCCGCGTTCGCGGTGGCGTACCGGATCGTGCATCCCGGCCTGCTCGGCTACCTGCGGGGCCTGGTCGGCGAGGACGCGGAGGACGTCGCCTCCGAGGCCTGGCTGGAGATAGCCCGCGATCTCGGGCGCTTCGAGGGAGACGGCGCCGGGTTCCGCGGCTGGACCGCGGCCATCGCCCGGAACCGCGCCCTGGACCACCTGCGCCGGCAGCGGGTACGGCCCCGGGCGGCGCGGCTCGGACAGGACGCCCTTGAGCTGCCCGGCCGGCACAGCACCCACGACCAGGCCCTGGAGTCGCTCTCCACCGAGCGCGCGCTGGAGCTGCTGCGTGCGCTGCCCCGGGACCAGGCCGAGGCGGTGCTGCTCCGGGTGGTCGTCGGCCTCGACGGCCCGGCCGCCGCCCGCGTCCTCGGCAAGCGCCCGGGAGCGGTCCGCACGGCCGCGTACCGGGGGCTGCGCCGCCTCGCCCGCCGGCTCGGCGCGCCCGGACCCGGTGCCGCGCACCCCGACGGGGTGGCGGATACCGGCCCACCGGCGCCGGGTGAGTCCGGGCGGACGGGCGAAGACTCCGGGCGGACCGGCGGGAACTCCGGGCGGACCGGCGGCAACGAGGTCGGCAACGGTGCCGGCAACGAGGACGGCAACGAGGCTGGCAACGAGGACGGGAACGGGGACGGACATGGGTGAACGGCACAGCGGCGAGGGGTTGCCCGGGTGCCGGCGCGCGCACCCCGGCGGTACCGTCACCGCGCCGGCCGACGGGGCAGGCGGCTCTCCGGAGTTCGCCGAGCTGGCGGCGTGGCTCGGTGCCGCGCTGCGCGTCGAGCGCATAGACCCCGAGGCCGAGCGCAGCGCCGTGGCCGCCTTCCGGGCCGCGCGGGAGGCGGCCGCACGGGAGGTGGCCGCGCGGGACACGCGTACCGGCGTCCGGGACGACCGGCGCCCCGGGGAGCCGCGCCGCGCCCGCCGCTCGCTGCGGACCACGCTCTCGCTGGCACTCGCGAGCCTCACCGTCGGCGGAGTCGCCGTGGCGGCGATCGGCTCCGCCGGGTCCGGCCCGCAGGGCGACGACCGGACCGCACCGGCACCACACTCCGCGCGGTCGTCTCCGGGCGCCCCGCACACCCCGGCGGACGGCGCCCCGGCGGACGGCGCCCCGGTGGACGGCTCGCCCACCGGACGTGCCGACGCCGGATCCGCCGGCCCCTCGGCGCGTCCGGGGGACCCGGCCGCCGCCCAGGACACCCTCGGCCAGGACACCCTCATCGCCTGCCGTGCCTACGCCAGGGCCGGCGAGCCGGGCCCCGGCGTGGAGGCGACGGCCTGGCAACGGCTCGTCACCGCGGCGGGTGGCGCCCGGAAGGTCGCCGACTACTGCGCCGCCCGGACGGCGCGCGCCGGGGAGAAGACCGCCGACGAGAGCGCCGGGGAGAAGACCGCCGACGAGAGCACCGGCGAGGCCGGCACCTCCGGCGGAGCGGGCACGTCCGGCGGCACGGGCGAGGACGGCGCCTCGACCGGATCCGGCGGCACCGGCAAGGAGAGGGCCTCCGGCGGTACCGGCACGGACGGCGCCACCGGCGAGGCGTCCGGCACGGGCGGCACCGGTGACAGCGGCGCGGGAGGGACCAGGGGCGGCGGTCAGGAGCCGCCGGCCGCGGGAAGGCCGGGCGGCGAGCCGTAGCCACGTACGAGCTGAAGCAACGGCCGGGGCCGCCACCCCCCACAGGAGAGGCCCCGACCGTCGCGTCGGCGGGCCGCGTGCGGCCCGTACTCTTCTCAGCGCCGTGAGTGCGGTTTCTGTCACACCCGGCCCGTCGCGAGCTCACCCTGCGCACACCCGCGCACGGTCACGAGTTAGTTGCATCTTTTACAGACATGGACGGACAGAGCTTTCACGCCGTAACGTGCCTTTCGCGCCGACCGAAGACAGGCGTAAAGGGAGTACGGTGCTGGGGGACGACGCGGAGCTGACCGCCGCGGTGCGTGCGGCACAGGGCGGGGACGAGACCGCGTTCCGCACGGTGTACCGCGCAGTGCATCCCCGGCTGCTCGGATACGTGCGCACGCTGGTCGGAGATCCGGACGCCGAGGACGTCACGTCCGAGGCGTGGCTCCAGATAGCCCGCGACCTGGACCGGTTCAGCGGTGACGCCGACCGGTTCCGCGGCTGGGCCGCCCGGATCGCCCGCAACCGAGCCCTGGACCACATACGCATGCGGGGCCGCCGCCCCGCCATCGGTGGTGACGAGACCGAGCTGACCGGCCGCGCCGCCGAGTCGGACACGGCCGGTGAGGCCATCGAGGCTTTGGCCACCGACAGCACCCTCTCCCTCATCGCCCGGCTCCCGCAGGACCAGGCCGAGGCGGTCGTCCTGCGCGTCGTCGTCGGTCTGGACGCCAAGACCGCGGCCGAGACGCTCGGCAAGCGCGCGGGCGCCGTCCGTACCGCCGCGCACCGTGGTCTGAAGCGGCTCGCGGAGCTGATCGGAGCCGATCCGGAATCGGCGGGCGGACTGGACGCGCTTCCGCCGCAGCGAGAACCGCGCCGCGGCGCGGTGACGTCCGCAACTGTGACGCACATGCGTACGCGGACGCAGAAGGACTTGTGATGGCCGACGAGCAGTACACGTGGCTGAACCGTGAGACGGCGGAACGCCTGCTGCGCGGAGAGTCGCTGGAAGCCGTCGATCCCTCCGCCCGTGACCAGGCCAAACGCCTCTCCGAGGCACTTGGCGCGCTGTCCGCGGAGGTGGCTCCCGCCGCCGGCGAGCTCCCCGGCGAACAGGCCGCGCTGGCCGCGTTCCGCAAGGCACGTGAGGCCGCCGAGGCGGAGCGCACCGCCGCCGCCCACGCCTCCGTCCCCGCCCGCCCCCCGGTGCCCGACGCCGACGCGGGCCTGGTGCGGATCACCGCCCCCACCCGTACCGGAATCCCGGCCCGGCGTCCCCGCTGGGCCCGCCCGGTGCGCCTGGCCCTCGCTGCCGTGGTGGCCGCCGGCACGCTCGGCGGCGTCGCCGTGGCCGCCGGCAGCGGAGTACTGCCCACGCCGTTCGGCAAGGGGCGCCCCGGCCCCGCCGTCTCCCGTTCCGCCGAGGAGGCTTCCGCCGGGCCGATCGCCTCGACCTCCCCGCGGGCCACGGCCGGCGGCGGGACGGCGCCGGGCACCCCGGGCGGCAGCCGCGGCGGGCAGCCGGACGCCTCCGGGAAGGCCGAGCCACCGGGCGGTGGACCGGGCACGGGCGCGCTCCACGGCTCCCAGGCCCCCTCCGCGACGCCCGGCGCCCGCTGGCCCGGTGCCGCCGCGGCCTGCCGGATCCTGCGGGACGGCAAGAACCTGGACACCGGCCGCAAGCGCGCACTGGAGAACCTGGCGGGCGGCGCCCCCCGGGTGACCATGTTCTGCGAGGCCCTCCTGGCCGCGAACGACTCCCCTCCCGGCAAGGGCAGCGGCAAGGGCAGCGGCACCGCCGGCGACAACTCCTCCGGCTCCGGGCAGGACGGGGAGAAGGGTTCCGGCAAGGGCTCGGGCAAGGGCTCGGGCAAGGGCGAAGGCTCGGACAAGGACAAGGACAAGGGCAAGGGCCGGGGCTCGGGCAAGGGCAACGACGGCAACGACAAGGGCGAGGACGGGGACAGGGGTCAGGGCTCGGGCAAGGGCCACGGCCGCGGGACCGGCGGAACCGGCGGCGGTGCCGGCGACCGCACCGGCGCCGGCACGGGCGGCCGGCACGACGGGGCCGCGCCCGCTTCCTCCGCCTTCGCCCCGCACCCCGGCGCGCCGGGCGGGAACCGGGCGGCCCCGTCGCCCGACCCGACGTACACCGCTCTCTGAGCAGCCCCCGCCCATCGCCCTCCCGGGCAGCGCAGCCCGCCCACGCCCCTGTCCCCCCACCCCTCACGGCCGACACACCCGCCCCACGCAACCCTCTGACCTGCGGTGATGTGATCGAAGAAAAAACTTCGCCCCGAGGTGTGACGTTTCTGGAGCTCTCGACGCAGTAATGAGTGAGCCGACTGGTCATCGGCCGTCGCACTGAGCCGGGGTTCCCCCCGTACCCACGGCTCGTGCACCTGGCGCGGGCGGGACACGTTCCCCCGGTCCCGCCCGCGCCCCGCAGGCCCCCTCCCGCCTCTCTCACCGGGGCACGGCGCTCACCAGGACACGACGACCTTGTCGCCGACCCGCACCTGCGCGAAGAGGACGGCGATCGCCGTCTCGTCCCGGACGTTCACACAGCCGTGCGAGCCGCCCGCGTAACCGCGCGCCGCGAAGTCGTACGAGTAGTGCACCGCCTGGCCCCCGCTGAAGAACATCGCGTAAGGCATCGGTGCGTCGTAGAGGGTCGACACATGGTGCCGTGACTTCCAGTAGACGGTGAACACACCATCGCGGGTCGGTGTGTACTGCGTGCCGAAGCGCACGGCCATGGTGGACAGGGTCTGTCCGTTGATCATCCAGCGCAGTGTCCGGCTGCTCTTGCTGATGCACAGCACCCGTCCGGTCAGGCAGCGCGGATCGGGCGCGGCGGCCGGCTGCCCGCCCGTCGGGTACAGCTCCCACCGCCCCGGCGGCCGCGTCATCGCCACCAGCCGCTGCCAGGTCACGGTGTCCGTGGCCCCGGTCCGCGGCAGCCCGCGCTTGCCCTGGAAGCCGCTGACCGCCCGCTCGGTGGCGCCGTCGTACGCCCCGGTGGGCCCGACCGCCAGCCAGGCGACCTGACGCAGCCGCGCCTGCAGTTCCCGCACCCCGGGCCCGCTGTCCCCGCGCGACCACAGCACCCGGGGCGCGGGCACCGGCTGGGCGGCGGGTGTCGTCCGGGCGGGGAGCGGAGCGCGACCGTCCGGCACCCGCACCCCCACCGGCGGGCCGCCCTTGCCGTCGGCGTCCACCGGCTGCACCGTGCACCCGCAGAGCGCGGCGAGCGCGGCGGCCGAGGCGAGCAGGGCGGCAGGTGTCCCCGGGATCCTCATGCCGGAGATGTTTCCCCGCGTGACCGGCGCCGAACTACGGGGCATGGTGAGGAGTACCGGTCCTACCGCGGAGGCATCCATGGCACGTGAGTCGGAGTCGGGCCTGCCGATCGAGCCGGTCTACGGGCCGGCCGCCCTGACCGGCTGGAACCCGGACGACAAGCTGGGCGCGCCGGGCGCGTACCCGTTCACCCGCGGGGTGTACCCGACCATGTACACCGGCCGTCCCTGGACCATGCGCCAGTACGCCGGCTTCGGCACGGCGGCCGAGTCCAACGCCCGCTACCGGCAGCTGATCGCGCACGGCACCACGGGCCTGTCCGTCGCCTTCGACCTGCCCACCCAGATGGGCCACGACTCCGACGCACCCCTCGCGCACGGCGAGGTCGGCAAGGTGGGCGTGGCGATCGACTCGATCGACGACATGCGGGTGCTGTTCGACGGCATCCCGCTGGACCAGGTCTCCACGTCGATGACGATCAACGCGCCGGCCGCGCTGCTGCTCCTCCTCTACCAGCTCGTGGCGGAGGAACAGGGCGTGGCGGCGGACCGGCTGACCGGCACGATCCAGAACGACGTGCTGAAGGAGTACATCGCGCGCGGGACGTACATCTTCCCGCCGAAGCCCTCCCTGCGCCTGACCGCGGACATCTTCAGGTACTGCACCGCCGGGATCCCGAGGTGGAACACGATCTCGATCTCCGGCTACCACATGGCCGAGGCGGGCGCGTCCCCCGCGCAGGAGATCGCGTTCACGCTCGCCGACGGCATCGAGTACGTCCGTACGGCGGTGGCGGCCGGCATGGACGTCGACCACTTCGCCCCGCGCCTGTCCTTCTTCTTCGTGGCCCGTACCACGCTGCTGGAGGAGGTCGCCAAGTTCCGCGCGGCCCGCAGGATCTGGGCGCGGGTCATGAAGGAGGAGTTCGGCGCGGAGAACCCCAGGTCGCTGATGCTGCGCTTCCACACCCAGACGGCGGGCGTGCAGCTGACGGCGCAGCAGCCGGAGGTGAATCTGGTCCGGGTCGCCGTCCAGGCCCTGGCGGCCGTCCTCGGCGGCACCCAGTCGCTGCACACCAACTCCTTCGACGAGGCGATCGCGCTGCCGACGGACAAGAGCGCCCGGCTGGCGCTGCGGACGCAGCAGGTGCTGGCGCACGAGACCGACGTGACGGCGACGGTGGACCCGTTCGCCGGTTCGTACGCGGTCGAGCGGCTGACGGACGACGTGGAGGAGGCCGCCGTCGACCTGATGCGGCGGGTGGAGGACCTCGGCGGGGCGGTCGCGGCCATCGAGCGGGGCTTCCAGAAGGGCGAGATCGAACGGAACGCGTACCGCATCGCCCAGGAGACGGACTCCGGGGAGCGGGTGATCGTGGGCGTCAACCGCTTCCGGCTGGACGAGGAGGAGCCGTACGAGCCGCTCCGGGTGGACCCGGCCATCGAGGCCCGGCAGGCGGAGCGCCTGCGCACGCTGCGCGCCGAGCGGGACCAGGGGGCCGTGACCACGGCGCTGGACGCGCTGCGGAAGGCGGCGGAGGGGGAGGACAACGTCCTGTATCCGATGAAGGAGGCGCTGCGGGGGCGGGCGACGGTGGGGGAGGTGTGCGGGGCGCTGCGCGAGGTGTGGGGCAGTTACGTGCCGAGCGACGCGTTCTGACTCCCCGGCGTCGACGAACGACGGCCATCCCCGGCCGGGACGGCCTCCCGGCTCCCCGGCGCCGACGCACGACCGCCACCCCCGGCCCGGGCCCGACACGGCCTCCCGGCTCCCCGGCGCCGACGCACGACCGCCACCCCCGGCCCGGGCCCGACACTGCCTCCCGGCTCCCCGGCGGCGACGGACCACCGCAACCCCGGGCCGGGTTGTCGTACCCCCGTGCCACACTCCTCTCCATGTTCGGCGTCATCGATCTCCCCACCTACCTCGCGGGCCTGACCCTGATCGTCCTGCTGCCCGGCCCCAACTCCCTCTACGTCCTGTCCGTGGCCGCCCGGCGCGGCGTGCGCGCCGGTTACACCGCCGCCGCGGGCGTGTGGTGCGGTGACACCGTGCTGATGACGCTGTCCGCCGCCGGAGTCGCCTCGCTGCTCCAGGCCAACCCGCTGCTGTTCGGGATCGTGAAGTACGCCGGGGCCGGATACCTGACCTGGCTGGCGGTCGGCATGCTGCGGGCCGCGTGGCAGATGTGGCGCGACCGCCGGGAGCGGTCCGCCGTGGAGGCCGCGCCGGCCAGGGCCGCCGAGGAGCGGCCGTTCCGCCGGGCCCTGGTCGTGAGCCTCTTCAACCCCAAGGCGATCCTGTTCTTCGTCGCCTTCTTCGTGCAGAAAGTGGCAGAATCGGAACGCTCTGACCGGGGAGTTTGTCTTGTCTGACGTGCACCAGGCTGCGGCACTGTTCGCCCTCATGAGCCCCCAGGAGCAGCGGCGGGCGCTAGGAGCCCTGGGCTTGCCTGAGAGGCTCCAGAAGGAGCCCCAGGAACCTGCCGTCACCCCGTTCGCGGCTCTGGGCAGTAGGCCGAGTAGGCGGAAGCGGCAGCCGATCACCGTGACGGTGCTCAGAGAGTGATACCGGCCCGCTTGGCCAACTTGGTCAGCCGCTCGTCCGACTCACTGAGAGCGGCAGGCAAGCCCCCACCCGCGCAAGGTGGGGGCTTTCGTCATGCACGGGGCCGTCCTACGTTACGCGAGCGGGCACGTGAGGTCGGGGTGGTGACGGTTCGGGCAGCACACCAGGTTGAGCGAGACGATATTGCCCGGCCGGTTGTAGTACACCCAGCTCACGTCCACGCCGACCGGCAGGACATCCAGCACGTATTCGCGTCTCGTGTCCAGGCTCGCGTACGCCTGACGCCCGTCCTCGCGCTGCATCGGGGGGTTGTCAAGAAAGTGCTTGACCATCCAGTCGAGAGCCGCTGTGGCGTCCGTCCAGGTGCGCTCATGGGCCGCCTGGTTCCGCTTCATCAGCCAGTGCCCGGACATCATGGGCGGCAGGTTCGAGGTCGGGAACTCGGCCATCACTTCGCGGTACCGCTGAAGGATGCGGATGGCCGCCTTGTCCTCGTCCGAGGCGGGAGGAGCAGGGGGGTCAGGATGCGGAGGCCGCCGGTCGCCTTCCCGGTGGTAGCTGTCGGGCGATCCGATCCACGGGCCGTAGCCGTGGAAGTGTCCTGTCCAGCTCATGCGCGCCTTCCAAGAGGGGAGGACGGGCCGCCCTGATGCGCGTAGGACGACCCGCCGAGGATGAGAGGTGTAGCAGGGTCAGGCGGTGAGGCCGCGGTTCTTCACCCAGCCGAGGGCGAAGTCGTCGAGCTCGGCTGCGGTGAACCGAAGCTCCTTGCCGGCGCCCTCGGGCTTGGAGTCGCGGACCACGTACGAGTCGGCGGCGCCGGGGATGGCGGCGAAGTCGACGCAGCCCTCGGTGCAGGGGCCTCCGCAGAAGTTCGTCGTCTCGACGCCGTCCGCCGACAGGGTGTAGAGGTTGCCGTTCATCGGGTAGTCCTTCCTGGTGCAACGTTGGGGAGATGCGGTCTCCGCGCCGTAGTGCACTTGCCGACCCACCCCGGCCCGGCCTTCCTGTTCCTGGCCGGGGTGGGCGCTTGGCTCCGCCCCCGAGGGGTGTTGGCCGTGGGGGAGCGACCGGTGAGTCACCTCGGGGACGGATGTTCAGGTGGTCAGTTGCCAGTAGGCCGCCATGATCAACACGGACGCCGCGATCATGAGCCCTTGGAGAAGCCATTGGCGCCAGCCGAGTGGACGCTTGTGCTTCCCTCTGGACCGGCGAGGATTCCGACCGCGAGAGCGGCCATGAGTCCGAGCAGGGCAATCACGTAAATCACCTGCTGCGCCTTGGGGCTCACGCTGCACCCGTCCCGCTCCTCTGGGTGTAGATCCACAGCAGTCGGCGCGTCAGGTCGGCGACCTCGCGCATGAAGAAGTAGGCCGTGAAGGTCGGGGCCTCCGCGCTGGGGCGGTTCTTCAGGTCGAGCAGCGAGTACGCCTTGCGGAATTGCTGCATGACCAGCTCGTCGTCGGCGCCCAGTTCCTCACCGAGGAGCAATTGCAGGTGCCCGATCAAGGCCGGTGTCTTGGCGTCGATGTCGGCGCGGGTCGAGGTGCCGAGTCTCGCCGAGAGGGCGGCGTCGGTGCTGTCCTGGATCAGCTCGACGTCGATCGGTACGCCGTCCTCGGTCGGCGCTGTCACTTCGAATCTGCTCGTCTCGGTCTTCACGGCGTGTCCCTCGCTGGCTGACGGCGGTTTCACCGGATGGAGACCAGCGTTCCGCGCGAAAGGCGTGCGGACCACGGCGTTCACGGGCCAGTGTTGGGACATCTCTGGGACATGGGACAGGCGGCATGTTGGGCACGGCGAGATCCCGGGAAGGGGGCCTGCATGAGCATCGCCGACAGGCGTAGGGCTCGGGGCCTTACCCAAGAAGGGTTTGCCTTCGCGGTAGGCGTCGACCGGCGCACCGTAGGCCGATGGGAGACGGGTAAATCCAAGCCCCAGCCTCCTCAGCGGGCCAAGGTCGCCGAGGTGTTACAGATGGACCTTGACGAACTCGATGCGTTGCTTACTTCAGCCGAGGTGCAGCCGAAGCCCGTACGGTCGGCGTCGAGTGCCCACCACAGCCCAGGGGACCCAGACGAGATGATCCGACGCGAGTTTCTGCGCCTCATAGCGGTGTCCGGCGCGGTCGCTGCCATACCTGCGGGCGAGGCGGAGGCCCTGGAGGACAGCGGCGACGACTTCGGGCGCATGAACGGTCATCTGTGGCAGGTCTACCAACTCGCCCGCACCAAACACGCGGTGTACCCGGTAGTGCAGTCTCAGCTCACTGCCTTGAACGATGCGCTGCGCGATGGGCGGGCCCAGACAGGGACGCTCTGCTTCGCGGCTGGCGACCTGTTCCAGCTGGCGGGCGAGCTGGCCTTCGACGCCAACCGGTACCACGATGCCGCTGCCTCGTACTCGCTTGCGGCCAGCGCGAGCAAGGAGGCTGGCGCCTACGACCTTTGGGCGTGCGCCCTCATCCGGAGCGCCTACGTAGACCTCTCCGAGCGTCGTTACAAGCGTGCTGCGGACACACTTGGGGCCGCGCGCCGTGTCGCCCTGCGTGGAGACAGCAGCCTTGCGACCAAGCACTGGGCCGCAGCCGTGCAGGCTGAGGCGTTCGCCTGGCTCGGGGACTTCGACGCCTGCGAGGAGGCTTTGGACGAGGCCGAGAAGGTGGCCAGCCTGAGCGGCCAGGTGTCGAACGGCGGATGGCTGCGCTTCGATGGCTCGCGCTTGGCGGAGGAGCGAGGCGCCCGGTACCTGCAACTCAACCGACTCAGCCTGGCCGAGACCTCGTTGAAGGATGCGCTGACGCTCGCCCCTCTGGCCGCTGGCCACTCTTTCCGACGTCGGGGAGCGGTACTTGTCGACCTGGCGGCGATCGGCGCCAAGCGGAATGACTTGGAGCAGGTCATGCAGTACGGGCTCGAAGCCCTGCGGCTGGCGCGGGCCTCCGGGTCCGGCTACGTCGCCCGTAGACTCCATTCCCTGACTTCCGAGCTGGGCACCTTGGGGCGTGACCGGCGTATCACCGAGTTGAAGGCCGAGATCGGCAGCCTGACGGCATCACGAGAGGGGATGGCATGACGACCGAGGGCGCGCGAGTCTTTCGTGAGGCGTGGATCGCTGGAGTGCGGAAGCACTTCCCTGGTGAGCCCAAGCCGAGTTACGTAACTCCGTGGGAAGAGACGCCTGAATGGGAGCGTGAGGCTGCGGGCGCCGTGTATGAGCAGGTTCGCCATTTCCTCAAACTGAGTGCCGGGCATGCCTCCCGCCTGTCGCGCGAGCAGAAGGGACGGTTCGTCGCGACGTGTTGGACGGCGCAGATGTTCAAGCACTTCAATGACCCGAAGCCGGGGTACGTAGCCGATTGGCCCGACCTGCCGGACTGGCAGAAGGAAACCGACTCAGGCATCTTCGAGGCCATTGAGAACAGTCTTACTTAACGCCCACCGATTCGTGCGAACCCAGCTGTGAGTCGGAGTTTCGCCCTGTAGTGGCGCAGTTCTTGGCACGCCGCCGGCCGGAGGGGATTTTGGGCTGGAGCTGCGATGGGGCGAGTGAACAGGGGGCCTTACGCTCGCTAGCGGATCGGGCAGTCTTTGGGACCTGCCCGCACTAGCCCGATCGGCCCCCTGTTCTTCGAGGCTCGCCCCATGGTGGCTGCCTAAAATCCTCGGAGGCCGTCGGCCCCAGCCACAGAGGGTTCGCGTCGTGCGGCGCAGCTGTGTCGTTGCTGGCGTGGCGTGGCCTGTTCGAGGGGCACGAGGGTGAGCACGTTGGCCGTAGCGGGCCTGAGGCTGACCGGTGAGCGCCGTGGGGCCGAATCGGTGCCGTGGGCGTCTGGAGGCCGTGAGCCACGGGCCATGAGTCCACGGGGACGAGGCGGAAGGTCGGCTGTGAGGAGCTGGCTCACGCTCTCAGGCCGCCTGGTGTGCGCCGGGGCGGCGGCGCCCCGGACCGGACCGGCCGAAGGCCGCATGCCGGGCCGGGGTGCGGCAAGCCGCCCCGGCGGCGCGCCGAAGGCGCGCCTGGAGGAAGTGAAGACAGATTCCGACACCTGCTGTCCACCGCTGCCCGCTCCCGTTTCCCGGTGCGCGCATGGTCCGGGACACAACCGGCCGACCAGACTCCCCAGGCAACCCGGTACGGTCCCCGTGGTGTTCTCTCCGGCCGTGCCTCAAGTGCTGTGCCCGCGGCCGTAATTCGTTGGCGACCCGTGATCCATCTGCGAGCATGGGACTTCGAGCGACAAGCCTTACTTCAGCGAATCTTTGGACACAGACATAGACTTGCTCCAGCAGATATCACGCCTTCAGCTTTCTTCTGCCTTGCCTGTCTTCGCTCTCTCTCACGCTGCCTCGACACCCGCTCTCATTTCTGACGCTGCATCAATTTAAGCCCAGCTAAAGCCAAGGAGATTTCAGATGACTCACGCCTACGTTTCTGCTCGCGCTCCTCCTTGTCCATTCGTTTTGGAAGTACCCTGTGTTCAACGCCTCGCATGAGGTGAATACTTCCAATATCCGCTCCGCTGAGTTGGAGCGTGAAAATCGCCTGCGGATGCTCTCCGATGCCGATCGGGACATCATCCGTTTGGTAAACGACCCCCTGTTTCCGCGCTGGCTGGAGCAGATCAAGGCTATTGGGGGTTGTGCCCATCCGATCTATCTGTCTGGCTCCACGGTCACCCGCGATGTGTTGACGGGTGAGCTGATTTCGTCGTATTCGACTGTCGGGGAGCCGGGTGAGCGGTTGGCCGTGCGCTGCCGCAACCGCCGTGCCTCGGTCTGCGCGCCGTGCGCCTACCTGCACGCGGGCGACACCTTCCAGCTCATCCGGGCGGGCCTGTCCGGCGGCAAGAACGTCCCCGCTGCGGTGCGGGACTGCCCCCGCCTGTTCGTCACCCTGACCGCTCCGTCATTCGGTCCGGTGCACCGCGTACGCGACGGACAACACTGCCGCCCCCGCCGGGAGCGGTCTGTGTGGCTGTCATGAGGCTTGAGAATACGCCGAGTTGGACTATGGAACGTTCTTCGTGCAGTTCGTGGACCCGGGCTACGCCTACCCCGCGCTCTCGTTCGTCGTCCTCGGCGCCTTCGCGCAGGCGGCCAGCTTCCTCTACCTCAGCGCGCTGATATTCGGCGGCACCCGCCTCGCCGCCGCCTTCCGCCGCCGCAGGCGGCTGTCGGCGACGGCCACGTCCGCGGCGGGCGCGCTGTTCCTCGGGTTCGCGGTGAAGCTGTCGCTGGCCGGCGCGTAGCAGGTCACAGACCCACGGTGGCCAGGTAGGCGGCGGCCCCGTCCGCCGTCCCGCCCGCCCAGCCCACGTGGCCGTCCGGCCGGACCAGGAAGACACCGGGGCCGTACGACTGCGGGGCCGCCGGGAGCGAGCGGACGCCCGGCACCGTCGCGCCGAGCACCGTCCAGTGCGGCCCCCGGAACAGGTCGAAGAGCCGTACGCCGGCCACCGTGCCGTCGGGGGCGCGGTCGCCCGCCCGTACCGGGCCGGTGACCGCGCGCGTCTCCACGCTCAGGGAGGAGTCCGGGTAGCCGAGCCCGAGCTGCACCGTCGCCCTGCCGCGCCGTACCTCCCCCCGGTGGACGCCCGTGGACAGCTCCAGCATGGCGGCCGCGTTCGCCCGGCGCTCCTCCTCGTAGGTGTCCAGCAGCCTGTCCGGCGCCCCGTCGCGCAGCACCGCGCCCAGCTTCCAGCCGAGGTTGTAGGCGTCCTGCACGCTGGTGTTCAGGCCCTGCGCGCCGGCCGGCGAGTGCACGTGCGCCGCGTCGCCGGCGAGGAACACCCGGCCCGCCCGGAACCGGTCCGCCAGGGCGGCCCGAGGCCGGAAGCCGGACGCCCAGCGCACTTCTGTCACGTCCCCGGCGTCCAGGTGGGTGCGGCGCGCGACCAGCTTGCGGATGCCGTCGGGGGACGGGTCCGGTTCCTCGTCCTCCGCGAGGCGTGCCTGGAGCTGGAAGTCCTCCGTGCCGGCGAGCGGACACAGCCCGAGGATGCCGCCGTCGTCCCCCGGGAAGGCGTGCCAGTGTTTGCGGTCCAGGCCCGTCAGCCGCAGGTCGGCCACAAGGAACGGCGCCGGGTCCACCGTCTCGCCCGTCATCCGGACGCCCAGGGCCCGCCGGACCGCCGAGCGTCCGCCGTCGGCGGCGACCACGTACCGCGCGCGGATCGTCGTGCCGTCGGCGAACGACACGGTCACGCCGTCCGCGTCCTGCGTCAGGCCCGTCGCCTCCCGTCCGAAGGCGACCCGCCCGCCCAGCTCCGTCAGCCGCGCGTACAGCACCTCCTGCGTCCGCCACTGCGGAATCATCCGCGGCGTGGTGTACGGCGTGCCCTCGTCCGCCTCCACCTCCTCGAACATCGACTGCTCGCCCACGCGCGCGCCGTCCTTCCAGACCATCCGGTGCGGATAGGGCCCGGCGGCGGCGAGGATCGCGTCCACCACGCCGAGGTCGTCGAAGACCTCCAGGGTGCGCGGCTGGAGGCCCTTGCCCCGCGATCCGGGGAAGAGTCCGTCGGCGCGCTCCACCACCAGGGCGTCCACGCCCCGCCGGGCCAGGTCGATGCCGAGGGTGAGACCCGTCGGGCCGGCGCCCACGATCAGGACATCCATCACCTATCTCCTTAACGCCGTTAAGTGCGGTCGCCGACGAGAGTGCCCTTAACGCCGTTAAGCTGTCAAGCTGTCGGCGTGAGCACGGAACGAAGGGCACCCCTGGACCGCCGGCGGGTCGCCGACACGGCGCTGCGGCTGCTGAACGAGGTCGGCCTGGAGGGGCTGACCCTGCGGGCCATCGCCCGGGAGCTGGACGTCAAGGCGCCCGCCCTGTACTGGCACTTCAAGGACAAGCAGGCGCTGCTGGACGAGATGGCGACCGAGATGTACCGGCGGATGGTCGCCGGCACGGCGCTCGACCCCGCCGACACCTGGCAGGAGCGGCTGCTGAAGGGCAACCGCGGGCTGCGGGCCGCCCTGCTCGGCTACCGCGACGGCGCCCGCGTCTTCAGCGGCTCACGCTTCACCGGCACGGACCACGCCCCCGCCCTCGAAGCGAACCTGCGGCTGCTGACGGCGGCGGGCTTCACGCTCGCCCAGGCCGTCGACGCGGGCCGGACGCTGAACGCGTACACCATCGGCTTCGTCACCGAGGAGCAGGGCATGCGGCCCCTGCCCGGCGAGGACCGGGAGGGGTTCGACGTCGGGGAACGCGCCCGGCGCATGGCCGGCTTCCCGCTCGCGGCCGAAGCCGGGGAACTGCTCTTCGACGATTACGACCGGCAGTTCGAGGAAGGGCTCGCGCTGGTCGTCGCGGGGATCGAGGCGCGGTACGGGATCCGCTGACGGATCCGTCGCCGGCCGGGGCGTCCCGAGGGGGCGGCTACCGGGAGGGAGCGGGGGCACCGGTCTTCTTCAGCGCCCTCTTCAGCCGGGGCCCGAGCGGCCGCTCCACGCACCGGTGGATCAGCCAGGCCGTCAGCAGCATGCCCAGGACGGTCACGGCCAGCGTCGGCCACGGCGGCAGCCCCCATCCCCGGTGCAGCACCCGGATGGCGAACCAGCCCAGGTGCTCGTGGACCAGGTAGAACGGGTACGTCAGCGCGCCGGCCGTGACCAGCCAGGGCCAGGAGGCCCACCGCGTCCAGCCCACCGCCACCGCGGCCACGGCGGCGAAGGCCAGGGTGACGACCGCCAGGATGACGTACGGCTCCCGGTGGAAGTCGCTCTGCGCGCCGGCGTGCCACAGCCCGCGTGTGGCGTTGCTCTGCCCGAGCAGCCAGGACACGGCGACGATGCCCCACAGCAGCAGGTCGCCGCCGAAGCAGTGGATCAGGTAGAGGGCGAGACCGCCGACGAAGAAGGGCGCGTACTCGGGCATGACGAGCTGGTCGGTGAGCGCGTTCCCGGAGGCGCGGCAGAGAACCGCCGCCAGCGTCCACACGCAGCAGAAGAGCACGACCCGGCGGTAGGTGACCCCGCGCACCACGACGAGCAGGGCGAACAGGACGTAGAACCGCACCTCCACCCAGAGCGTCCAGCACACGCCGAGCACCCGGTCGGCGCCCATGGGCTGCTGCAGCATCGTCAGATTGACCAGGAACTCGTCCGGGCGGACCGGGTGGACGACGGCGGGCAGGGTCACGGCCGCCGCCGTGACCAGGACGAGGGCGACCCAGTAGGCGGGGTACAGGCGGGCGACCCGGGAGCGGAAGAAGTCGCCGAGCGTACGGCCCCAACTGCTCATGCAGATCACGAACCCGCTGATGACGAAGAAGAACTGCACGCCCAGACAGCCGTAGGTGGCCACCTGGGACAGGGACGGGAAGACGCGGGCCGGGGTCTGGCCCCAGGACGCGGAGACCGTGCCGCCGCGTCCGGCGTAGTGGTAGAGGCAGACCATCAGCGCGGCGACGAGACGCAGACCGTCCAGGGCGAGCAGACGGCCCTTTCGTGCACGGGCCGTTCCACGGTCGGGGGGAGCGGGAACGGCGGCGAGGGTGGGGAGGGAGGCAGCCATGGTGCTCGGCGCCTACCCGGACCGGTGTTGATCATTTCATCTTCTTTGTGAAAGTCCCCGGCGTGGGGGAGTCGGACCACCGGCACCTGGGCGAATCACGGAAATGCCTTGGTTGACAGGCCAACCATTCTTTCCCGCGACCCGGTTCGTTCACCTGTACGTCGTTTTACCTTCCTAGTTTCTCCATCCACCCCCACGCTTCGGTAAACGCATGGCATTCGGCCGCAAAGCGCGGATATGCCTGGCAAAAATCAGGAGAGCTATGACAAGGGTCCAGAGCCGGCGGGCACCCGCGCGTGGAGGGGAGCTGGACGACTGCCTGCGCGCCTGCGCCGTACACAGCGGCAAACTCGTCGGCAGCCTCGACCGCCGCCGCACCGAACTGGCCGAGCAGCTGCGCAGGTTGCTCGTGGTGCACAGCACCATCGGCGCCGCCGCCCCCGCACCCGCCCCCGCCGGCGGCGCCACCGCGCTGCTGAAGCGGGCCGTGAAGGGCACCGCCGGCCCGTCCGGCGGTATCGCCGGCGAACTGCTGGACGCCCTGCTGGCCGTCGCCAACAAGGCCCTGGAGTGCGGCTACGACGACGAGCTGCGCCTCGCCCTGCACATCGGCGACACCGTCCTCGCCCAGCGCCGCAACTCCCGCGCCGGCTGGCGGCTGCGCGCCCGCGTCCTGGAGGCGCTCGGCGAGGAACAGGAGGCCGTCGAGGCGTACCAGCGCTATCTGGAACTGACCAGCGAGGACGGCTTCGGCGTCGCCGCCCGGATCGAGGGCCTGCGCCGGGCCGCCCAGCGCGAACGCGAACTGCTCGACCTGCTGCGCCGCCAGTGCCCGGACGCCGCCGGCTTCGCCGCCGGCCCCGCCACCGACGTCTGGGCCGAGGGCCTCGCCCTGCACGCCCTCGGCGACTGGACGGCGGCCGAGCCCCGGCTGGTCGGCGCGCTGCTCGCGCTCGCCGAAGAGCGGGCGCCGGTCGCCGACCGGCAGGAACTCCTCAGCCAGTACCTGGACCTGCGCACCGGCCTGCCCGGCGCGGATCCCGCGGCGCTCACCGAGGCCGTCGCCCTCTACGCCGAACAGCGCCGCGTCCGCATGCGCGGCCCGGTCGCCGACCCGACCGTCGGCGGGGTCCGCTGGATCGGCCTCGGCGAGTTCCGCAACCAGATCGCCGGCAAGTCGGTCTGCCTGATCGCCAACTCCGGCCGCGTGGGCGAGAGCGCGATGGGCGCCGAGATCGACGGCTACGACCTCGTCGTGCGCTTCAACTCGTACCGCATCGACCCCCGCCACACCGGCAGCCGTACCGACATCCACGCCACCATCCACAAGCACGGCTTCAACTGGGACCGGCCGGTGACCACCCGGCTCGTCTTCGGCGGGGTCTCCGGCGACTGGAAGCACAGCCTGCGCAACCGCCTGGTGCCCGGCGCCCAGCAGTTCCTCGGCGACGAGTCGCTGCGCTGGCCGGTCCGAGGCATCGGCCGGCTCGGCACCGACGTCTGGCCCGCCATCCCCACCACCGGCTTCAACATGCTGTGGCTGCTGGACTTCCTGGACGTCAGTCCGAAGCTCGACCTGATCGGCTTCGACTTCTACGAGTCCGGCGCCTACCGCGTACCCGAGGCCATGAAGCTCGCCATCACCTCCGTGCACGAATACACCAGCGAGAAGGCATGGGTCATGGAGCGGGCCCAGAGCGTGACCGACATGAGGATATCCCTGCGATGACCACCAGCACCCCGGCAGTGCCGGACACCGCCACCCCTTCGGGCGCCGCGCTCACCGGCAAGCGCCGCATCGCCTTCGCCTCGTTCGTCGACGAGAACTACCTGCCGGGCTTCCTCGCCCTGCTGCGCAGCCTCGCCCTGTCCAACCCGGGCGTCTGCGAGGACTTCGTCGTCCTGCACGACGACCTGAAGCCCGCCTCCGTCGCCCGCATCCGCGCCCTGCACCCCCGGATCGTGCTGCGCCGCGTCGACGCCGGCCACTACGACTCCTACGTCAAGGGCGACCAGGACAACTACCTCGTCCGCAAGGCGTACTTCATCCTCGACGTCTTCAAGATCCGCGACTACGACACCGTCATCACCCTGGACACCGACATGGTCGTCCTCGGCGACCTGGGCGAACTGCTGAAGCTGCGCGAGGGACTCGCCGCCGTGCCGCAGTTCTTCTACGGGCAGCACAAGCTCAACTCCGGGCTCCTGGTCATCCAGCGCGAGTACCTGTCCGACGCCTTCTGCGCCCGGCTCGACGAGGTCGGGCGCAGCGGCGCCTACGAACTCGACAAGCACGACCAGGGCATCCTCAACGCCGTCCTGGACGGTGACTTCGTCCGCCTGGACCCGCGCTACAACTTCGTCAAGCGGCGTCTGTCCGGCGACCTGCCCGTGCCCGACGACACCGCGATCCTGCACTTCACCGGCCGGCACAAGCCCTGGCAGGGCGGCGAGGCCGGGTACGCGCAGGCCGAGGAGCGCTGGCGCGCGTTCGACCTGGGCGACGCCGCGTTCCACGCGGCCTGCCTGGCCAAGGGCGGCCTCCACCACGACCTGCTGGTGCACTTCGGCACCCCGCACGTGCGGCGCACCTCGGACGTCGAGGCCGCCCGCAGGGTCGCCGCCGCGCACATCGCGGCCGGCGAGTACCAGGACGCCGTCGACATCCTCTCCGCCGTGCGCATCCCGCTGGACGAGGCCTGGCCGCACGAGGTCCTCGGGCACGCCCTGATGAGCGTCTCCCGCTACGAGGAGGCGAAGACACAGCTCCTCATGGCCACCGCCGCACCCAACCGGGCCGCCACCGCCTACGCCCGGCTCGCCCAGATCGCCTGGGTGCACGGCGACAACGCCGAGGCGCTGAGGTACGCCACCGCCGGCCTCTCCGTCGACCCCACGCACCGCTCCAGCCGGCTGTGGGCGCAGCGTGCCGCCGCCGTGCCCGCCCAGGAACAGGGCGCCGCCGAGGACCAGCTCGCGCACGTCGCCTTCTACATGGACCGGCAGGGCAACGCCGGCGACAAGCTGCTCCCCGAGACCGTCCGGCTGGCCTTCGGCGCCGACACCACCTCCCGGCGCTGGCACTCCGTCCACGCCCACCGGCTGTTCGACGAGGCCGCCCTGGAGCGGGTCAACGCCCGGCGCGGACTGGTCATCGGCGGCGGCGGGCTGTTCATCCCGGACACCATGCCCAACGGCAACAGCGCCTGGCAGTGGAACGTCCCGGACGCACACCTGGAGGCCATCGACGTACCGGTCATGGTCTTCGCGGTCGGCTTCAACGCCTTCGACGGACAGTCGTACCGCGCACGGCGGTTCAACGACAGCCTCCGGCTGCTGGTGGAGAAGTCCGCCTTCTTCGGTCTGCGCAACCACGGCTCCATCGCCCGGGTCCGCTCCCTGCTCCCGGCCGCGCTGCACGACAAGGTCGTCTTCCAGCCCTGCCCCACCACCGTCACGCGGCAGTTGCTGCCGGGCTGGTCCGACCCGCCGCGCCGCGAGGACACCGTGCTGCTCAACGCCGCCTACGACCGCGCGGGACTGCGCTTCGGGCACGACTACGGCCACTTCCTCGCCGAGATCGCGAAGGCCGTCCGCGCGATCGGCGCCCACACCGAGGTCCGGTGCGTCGCCCACTCCCTGGACGACGAGCGGATCGCCTTCGACCTGCGCCGGGAGCACGGCATCTCGCTGCCGGTCATCCCGATGTACGACTTCGACAACGACGAGATCCGCGAGACGTACGCCAGGACCAGGCTGGTCATCGGCATGCGCGGGCACGCCGGCATGATCCCGTTCGGCGTCGGCACGCCCATCCTCAGCCTGATCTCGCACCCGAAGATGGCGTACTTCCTCAGCGACATCGAGCGCCCCGAGTGGGGGATCTCCGTCCACGAGAGGAACCTCGGGGACGTCCTCACCGAGCGGGCCCTGCACATCCTCGACCACCACAGCCGGACCGTCGCCGACGTGCACGACCGCCAGGAACTGCTGTGGAAGGTCACCCAGGAGAACGCCGCCCGGATCCGGACGATCCTGCGCCGGTGAACGGCGCAGGGCGGGCCCGGCAGCGGGCCCGCCCTCGGTCGGCCGTCAGCGCCGTACGACCCTGCGCAGGCTCCGCGCCTTGCGCGCCATCCGGCGGACCGTCGCGTTGCGCGGGATGAACCCCAGCTGCGCGGGCACCCCGCCGGGCAGCGCCAGCGAGGTCAGCCGCTTGCGCTTGAAGTAGCGCAGGGTCCGCTCGGTGAGGTTCGCCGCGAGCCAGCTCTCGGTCTCGGCGCGCAGCTTCGGCAGGATCTTCGGCTGCATCGCGAAGCCCACCGCACTCACCAGCGCGCCCAGCGCCTCCACGTCCATGCCCCGGCGCTGCTCGGTGACGGCCGTCCGGTCGGACAGGTCGGGCAGCAGCGCGTCCACGATGGTGACCGGGACCCGGTTGCTGTTCTCGTACGGCGTCAGCCGCTCCAGCAGCAGGTCGGTGCCCACCCGGGCGACCGGCAGGCCGTACAGCGCGGACGCGGTGAGCAGCGCGGTGGAGAAGCAGCCGGCCACCAGCGCGGGACGCATCCGCTGGTACAGCACCTCCGCGAGCACCGGTGTGTCGAGGACGGTCAGCTCGACCTCCAGCTTCTCCGCCTCCCGTTCCAGCGAGCGGGTGAAGCGGGCCGGGGCCGACGGGTGCGGCTTGAACACCACCCTGGTGTGGCCGAGGGCGGCCGCGCCCTTCAGCATCCGCACGTGCAGGTCCTCCTCCTGCTCGGCGGAGAGGATGTCCAGCGCGGACAGGTACTGGCCGAGCAGCAGCGCGGGCTCCTCGACCGCCGGCAGCTCGTCGCCGAGCGGCGCCAGCTCGGCCAGCACCTTGGTGAAGGCGGCCGTCGGCACGACCTCGCCGGGCACGCCGAACTCGGTCAGCAGCAGCGGCTTCAGACCCGGCACCAGGTCCAGGTGCAGGACGCGGTCGACCCGGGTGCCGACCAGCGGGTCGATCTTGTTGCGGGTGGGGCCGTAACTCATCAGACCGTCGGCGTAGACGGTGACCGGCGCTCCCGTGAAGATCTGCGTCAGCGCCAGCGACGGGTTGACCTGGATCGACTCGACGGCCAGCTCGACGTCGTCGTCGCCGAGCCGCCACTCGTGGCGCAGGTACCGCTCCCAGAGCGGCAGGTCCTCGCCCCGGGGGGCCCAGCCGCCGGGGTGGAACGGGAAGATGGTCCCGTTGTACGACACCACGTCGTCGAACCGGTCGCGCAGCCGCTCGAAGCCGGGCATCGCGTCCAGCGCCGGGGTCGTCTCGGGCGTGGCCGCGTTGTTGCAGACCAGCAGGATCCGCCGGTCGGCCGGGCGGAAGCAGCCGGAGTCCAGGGCGGCGGCGAGCGTGGCCGTGCCGTACAGCGTCGACGCCTGGAAGATCTGGGTGGTCACGCGGCGACCCCCGCGGCGGCGGGGCGGCGGCGCAGCCGGCGCAGCCGGGTGGCGCGCTGGAGGTCCATGGAGTCCAGCGCCTCGTCCAGCACGTCCTGCGGCATCCGCCGCAGGGCGGCGGCACTCATGGATTTCAGTTGCCTGGCCACTGCCGGCTCGAACCTTTCGATCGATCCCAGGTGGTGGGAAATGATCGCGCAATAGGTGCGTACGGCCTTGGGCAGCAGGACGCCGGCCTCCCGGTCCGCCGCGGTTTCCGTGATGACCTGATCGAACGCCCGAATGAAATCGAGCTGCCGCACATCACCGATCTGGGTGAGGGACGAGGCGACCCCGCGCCGGTAGAACACGCCGAGCAGGCTCACCGCCGCGAAGGACTCCGCCTCCCGGTGCAGCTTCCAGATCCACGGCCGGTCCTCGGCCGTGCGCAGCCCGTCGGTGAAGTGCAGCAGCCCCTTGTCCAGCAGCCGGCGGTGGTAGATGCCCGCCCACGCGTACGCGTAGTCCACCGAGGTGGACCGGTCGGCGGGCAGGATCGCCGCACGCGGGTCCAGCACCGTGTTCCGCCGGCCCACCGGCACCCGGTGCACGCTGCGCGACCGGGCGGTGCACTGCACGTGGTCGGTGCGCACGAAGTCGCAGCCGAGCTCCTCGATGGCCTTGAGCAGCCGCGGGAAGTAGCCGGGGGCGAGCCAGTCGTCACCGTCCAGGAACGTCAGGTACTCGCCGCGCGCCCGGTCGATACCGGTGTTGCGCGCGGTCGCCAGCCCCCCGTTCTGCTCGTGCCGGACCAGCACCGCGCCCGGCAGCTCGCGCTCCGCGCGCGCGAGAATCTCTGGTGTCCCGTCGCGGGAGCAGTCGTCGACGAGAATGAATTCGAAGTCCTCACGCACATTCGACAACAGACTCCTGAGTGTGTCGGGCGCGTATTGCTGCACGTTGTAGAACGGCACGATGACGGAGAGCTTGACCACGTGAGGGACGTTAGGGTGCGGCCCGTGATTCGTCTTGACGGCGTGCTTGATACCGGGTGAACGACACGTGGCGAAGCTGTGAACCAGGCTGTTTCCAGGGGCGATCGGGGCCTGATTCGCCATTCGGCGATGTGCTGTTAACCGTTTGTTGTATTCGGGTTGGGCGGATCCTCGGAATGGCTTCCTAGCGTCTTCGGTGTGCCAGCAAGTGCAACGAAGTCCCTGCGGGTCGCCGTCCTCGCGGACTCCGACACCCGATGGAAGTGGGGCGCGCTCACCGCGCAGCGGCTCACTCCCGCGGCTGCCGGAGTCCGGCTCGACGGCTACCTCCTGCGCGGACGCGCCACCCCCACCGCCCGCCAACTGACGGAAGTCGGCGTCCGGGCGGACTCACTCCACGAGGTCACCGGCGTCGAGTTCCTGCGCGCGATGACCGAGGAGCCGTACGACGTCCTCGTCCTCGCCCTCGTCGGCGGCGGTGTCCAGGCCATGCTGCACGGGCTGCGCTGCGCCTGGGGCTCCGGGCCGCGTCCCGTCGTCGTCACCGGCTATGTCGGGGTCGTCTACGAGAAGCTCACCGACGGACTGCTGCTGCGGCACGGCGCCGACCTCGTGCTCGCCAACTCCCGCCACGACGCGGAACGGTTCCGGGCCGTGTACGAGGGTGTGGGCGCCGACGCCTCCTCGGTCACCGAGGTCGCGCTGCCCTTCCTCGGCGGCGAGCCGTACACCGGTGAACACGACCCCTACACCGTGGTGTTCGCCGCCCAGCCCTCCGTGCCGGACAACCGCCGGGACCGGACCTACCTGCTGGGCCGGCTCATCGAGCACGCCCGCAGGCACCCCGAGCGCGAGGTGCTGCTGAAACTGCGCTCCAAGCCCGGCGAACACACCACCCACATCGAGGAACTGCCCTACCAGAAGCTCGTCCAGGGCAAGGACCTGCCGGCCAACTTCCGGCTGGTGTACGGGCACATGGGCGAGGTGCTGGACCGCACCGACCTGCTGGTCACGGTCAGCTCCACGGCCGCCCTGGAGGCCCTGCACCGCCGTATCCCCACGGCCGTCCTCACCGACCTCGGGGTGCGGGAGGCGCTCGGCAACCACCACTTCACCGGCTCCGGCTGCCTCACCTCCTGGGACCGGCTCGACGCCGGGCACCGGCCGGTGCCGGACGAGGAGTGGGTGGCCCGGCAGGGGGTGGCCCCCGCGGGTACCGCCTCCGGGGCGGGCTCCTACGCCACCGCGTTCGACGCCGGCCGCGAGCGCCTCGCCAAGCTGCTCGACCGCCCCGGCGGCCTGCCGCCGCTGAACCCCTACTACACCCCCGAGACCGCCCCCGGCTATCTGCCCGGCATCCTCGCCCGCCACCACCTCGGCCCCGACGGCGCCCCGCTGCCCGGAGCGCCCGCCGCCGACAAGGCGCCCGGCCCCGTGCGGCAGATCGTGCGCCGGGCCGCGCGCGGCGCCTACCGGCACGGCGTCCAGCGAGTCGCCCCCGTGATCCGGCGGATGGGCGAGCTGTGACCTCATTCCAAGGAGAAGACACCATGTCCGACTCGGCGAAGGGCCCGGGCACGTCGTTCCGCCGGGTGCTCGCGGTGATCCCCGCCCGCGGCGGCTCCAAGGGCGTCCCCGCGAAGAACCTCGCCCCCGTGGGCGGTGTCCCGCTGGTGGTCCGGGCGGTGCGCGAGTGCCGGGCGACCCGGCTGGTGACCGACGTCGTCGTCTCCACCGACGACCAGGCCATCGCCGCCGCCGCCCGGCAGGCCGGCGCCGAGGTCGTGCTGCGGCCCGTCGCCATCGCCGGCGACACCGCCACCTCCGAGGCCGCGGTCCTGCACGCCATGGACACCCACGAGGCGCTGCACGGCGCCCCGGTCGACGTGGTCCTCCTCGTACAGTGCACCAGCCCGTTCCTGGTCCGCGAGGACATCGACGCGGTCGCCGCCGCCGTCACCGAGAACGGCGCCGACACGGCCGTCACCGTGGCCCCCTTCCACGGCTTCGTCTGGCGCGCCGCCGACACCGAGGGTGCAGGCGGGGTGGGCGTCAACCACGACAAGTCCTACCGCCCGCGGCGCCAGGACCGCCCCCAGGACTTCCTGGAGACCGGCGCCGCCTACGCCATGGACGCGGCCGGCTTCCGCAAGGAGGGCCACCGCTTCTTCGGCCACACCGAGCTGGTCCGCACCGACCCGGCCCGGGTGCTGGAGATCGACGACCCGCACGACCTGGCCCGCGCGAGGGCGCTCGCCCCGCTCTTCGACGCGGACCGCCCCGGCGCGCTGCCGACCGCCGCCGACGTCGACGCGGTCGTACTGGACTTCGACGGCACCCAGACCGACGACCGGGTGCTGATCGACTCCGACGGACGGGAGTTCGTCGCCGTGCACCGCGGCGACGGGCTCGGCATCGCGGCCCTGCGCAGGAGCGGGCTGAAGATGCTGATCCTGTCCACGGAACAGAACCCGGTCGTCGCCGCCCGCGCACGGAAGCTGAAGATCCCCGTGCTGCACGGCATCGACCGCAAGGACCTCGCCCTGAAGCAGTGGTGCGAGGAGCAGGGCATCGCGCCGGAGCGCGTGCTCTACGTCGGCAACGACGTCAACGACCTCCCGTGCTTCGCCCTCGTCGGCTGGCCCGTGGCGGTCGCGAGCGCCCACGACGTCGTACGCGGCGCCGCACGCGCGGTCACCACCGTCCCCGGCGGTGACGGCGCGATCCGAGAGATCGCCAGCTGGATCCTCGGCCCCTCTCTCGATTCCCTCCCCAAGTAAGGACACCCCCTGATGAGCACCAACTCCCGTCTGCGTTCGTTCGGTTCGCGCGAGGTCGGCCCCGGCAGGCCCGTCTACATCTGCGGCGAGATCGGCATCAACCACAACGGTGAGCTGGAGAACGCCTTCAAGCTGATCGACGTGGCCGCCGAGGCCGGCTGCGACGCCGTCAAGTTCCAGAAGCGCACCCCGGAGATCTGCACCCCCCGCGACCAGTGGGACATCGAGCGCGACACCCCCTGGGGCCGGATGACGTACATCGACTACCGCCACCGCGTGGAGTTCGGCGAGGACGAGTACCGCCAGATCGACGAGTACTGCAAGGAGAAGGGGATCGACTGGTTCGCCTCCCCGTGGGACACCGAGGCCGTCGCCTTCCTGGAGAAGTTCGACGTCCCGGCCCACAAGGTGGCCTCCGCCTCCCTCACGGACGACGAGCTGCTGCGCGCCCTGCGCGCCACCGGCCGCTCCGTCATCCTCTCCACCGGCATGTCCACCCCGAAGCAGATCCGCCACGCGGTGGAGGTCCTCGGCAGCGACAACATCCTCATGTGCCACGCCACCTCCACCTACCCGGCCAAGGCCGAGGAGCTGAACCTCCGCGTGATCAACACGCTGGAGAAGGAGTACCCGAACGTCCCGATCGGCTACTCCGGCCACGAGACGGGCCTCCAGACCACCCTCGCCGCGGTCGCGCTCGGGGCGACCTTCGTCGAGCGCCACATCACCCTGGACCGCGCCATGTGGGGCTCCGACCAGGCCGCCTCCGTGGAGCCGCAGGGCCTCGTCCGCCTGGTCCGCGACATCCGCACCATCGAGGCCTCCCTCGGTGACGGCGTCAAGAAGGTCTACGACTCCGAGCTCGGCCCGATGAAGAAGCTGCGCCGCGTCACCGGCGTCGTCGCCGAGGCGGAGATCGCCGCGGCCGCGGGCGAGCCGGTCTCGGTCTGAGCACCCCGATTGCCTGACGGATTGCCCTACGACGGGACGGTCGTACGCCGATGAGCCCCCGCGCCGGTCACGCCGGCCACCCTCTCCGCACCCTCGCCTTCGTGGAGAGCCCGGTCCAGCTGCTCAACGTGCTGGAGTGGGCGCACCTGAAGGGCCTGCACGGCACGGAACCGGACACCCTGCCGTCCGTGCCCGGGCAGATACGGCGGACGGCGGCCGGCGGTGACCCGGCGGCCGGCGCGGAGCTCACCGTCGTCGTGCTGTCCCCGACCGACCCCATGACCCGGGGCCAGCTGCGCCGCATGGCCGACCTGGCCCGGGACGAGGGGTACCGGGTGCGCTGGGAGGAGGCGCGGGGCGGTACGACCGCGCCCTTCCACACCATCGGCGGCCTGGCGGGTTCCCTGCGCCGCGCCGACCGGATCGTCATGGGGGACCCGTTCTCCCGCTACGTGCAGCTCCTGCTGACCATCACCCGCGCCCGCGACCTGGTCGTCGTGGACGACGGCACGGCGACGATGGAGTTCGTCGCCCAGCTGGCGCGCGGTGAACGCCTGGTGCGCTGGCACCGCAAGGGCGGCCGCCCCGGCGCCCGCGACCTGCTCTTCGCGCCCGTGTCCTCCTCGGCCCGGCGCCGCCTCACGCCGAGCGACGGCCGTCGCGTGGAGGTCTTCTCCTCCATGCCGGTCACCGAGGTCCCGGACGGCGTCGCGGTCACCGCCAACGCCTTCGCCTGGACCCGCGCCCGCTTCGGCCCGCCGCGCATCACCAAGGGCGCGGACATGGTCGGCACCTCGCTGGTGGAGACCGGCGTCGTGGACGGCGAGCGCTACCTGGAGGCCGTCCGCGGCCTGGCCGGGACCCACGGCGCCACCCGCTACTTCGCGCACCGCCGGGAGAGCGCCGACAAGCTCCACCGGCTGGCCGCCGAGACCGGCCTGGAGGTGGTCCGCCCGGACCTCCCCCTGGAGCTGATCGCCCGCCGGGGCCCGATCGGCCGTACGGTCCTCAGCTTCCCCTCCACGGTCGTCCACACCCTCCCGCTGGCCCTGGCCGGCACGGGTGTGCGCGTGGCGGTCTGCGACATCGACCCGGCCTGGCTCACGGACACCGCCTCCCCGCGGGCCCAGGGCTTCCTGTCCGGAGTGACCGGCACCGCCCGAGACGTCCACCGGCTGGCGGCGGTGAACCCGGTCTAGTGCCTGTCCGGCATGCCCCGTCCGACTAGTTCCTGTCCGACATTCCCCGTCTGCCGCCCTTCGGGTGAGGACGCGAAGGGCCGGACAGGCCCTGGCGCCCCAACTCCCCGGCCCCCGCGCACGAGTTTGATTTGATTCCTGCCCCCGCCACAGGGAGCATGGCGGGACCGGTGATCGTTGCCGGTGCAACGGGGTAACGGGGTAACGGGGAGGACGACACGTATGTCCTGGGACGAGTGGGAGCAGCTGAAGGCGGACGCCGCCGCCCGCGGCTCCTCGCAGATGCAGCTGAACCATGTTCCGATGGACCCGGGCGGCAGCGGTGCCGCGGGCAAGCTCAAGTCGGACAAGAAGACCTGGACGATGGCCGGCGAGGACACCAAGGGCCTCCAGGACGACATCGGCAAGGCGCTGGGCAAGCTGGACGACGGGCAGTCCGGGCTGGGTGAGACGTCCGGGTGCGAGTCCGCGGCGGCCCAGAAGGAGCTGTACGACTCCTGGAAGAAGTACGTCGGCGACGTCAAGAGCCGCTGCGGCGAGCTGGGCGGGCTGATGGAGCGGTCCGGGCACGACCTGTCGAAGTCGGACGGCGAGGTGAAGGCCGAGCTGGACCGGGTCGCGGCCAAGTACAAGGACACCGATGCCGTCGGCGGCCAGGCGAAGGGCCGGTGACGGGGCGGTCATGGACATAGCGACGCTGAAGGCGCTGAAGCCGGCCGAGTTCGAGGAGGCGGCCGACGGGTACCGCGCCACGAGCGAGATGGCGAGCACGGCCAAGGACGCCGTGGAGAACAAGATCTCGGCGACCCTGCGCGACCAGCTGGAGGGCGAGGCGGTGACGGCCGCCCTCGGGGAGCTGAAGGAGCTGGGGAAGAACTTCCACTACATCCAGACCGAGTGCGCGCTGGCGAGTACCGCGCTGAACGCCTTCGCCTTCGACATGGCGGCGGCCAAGCGGAAGCTGGAGGCGGCTCTGGAGGACGCGAAGGCGGCGGGCTGCACGGTCGGTGCGGACGGCTCGGTGTCCTTCCCGGCGGGCGGCGAGAAGGTCGACGGCAAGGTGCCGGAGGGCGGGACGGTGTCGCCTTCGAC
>NZ_JBEYCX010000011.1:0-253770 GCF_040632975.1 Streptomyces sp. NPDC013455
AACACAACCGCCCCACCCACAACCGCTAACCCCCACCCCACCGACCAGCCAAAACAACGCTGACCAGCACAAACACCAACCGAGCCTTTACACGCCAGGACTACCTACAACCCACCCCGCCGCATCTGCGGCCGGGTTGGGCGTGCGAGCCGAAGTGGGACGGTTCTCCGGACACCTGAAGTTGTCTCATCGGATGACACCCTCGGCATGTCCTGCGTTCTACCGACTCGCAGCGGAATAGAAAGAAGATCATTATTTGCTGGGTTGATGACCTATAGCTGGGAGGTCACGTGCAGTTGTTCTTCGCGACCAGCGGAGATGGCGAGCTGGTGGTCTTCCACGAGGGCCGCCTGAACTTCGCGGCACTTCAGCAGCGGGCCCGGCGGCGCGGCCGGGGCGCGATCAAGGCCGCTAGGACGCCGTCGGGCCATCTGGTGGTGTTCGACCTGCTGGAGGCGCCCGGCGGGGAGGGGCTCTTTTCCCACCCCTGCCGGCATGGCAGGCTCCCCGCCATGACGAAGACGACCGACGCCGAGACCCGGCAGCAGGTGCTGGAGGACGCCGAGGCGCTGCTGAGGGCGAAGTACGACGGCGGCCGCGACTGGCTCGACCCGGTCCGCGTGATGCACGCCGTGCGCGCGGCCGCCGACCGCTACGGCCTCGACGACGCCGAGCAGGCGGAGGTGCCGGCCGACGACATCCTCGCCGCGCTCACCCAGCTCGACGAGGCCCGCGCCGCGCTGGACACCCTGGAGCGCGACCTCACCCGCGTCGCCCGCCGGCGCGGGGCCTCCTGGCAGCAGGTCGCCGACTCCCCAGGGGATCCCGCTCCAGCGCCGAGAGCCGCTTCGTGCGCCTGGAGAGCGACGCCGCCAGCTACCACCGCGACGCTACCCCGACCGCCAGCGGGCCGAGCGGGCCCGCGACCGCGCCGGGGACGCCTGGGCGCGGGCCAACGCGCCCCGGCTGCGCGCCGCCGTGCGGTCCCTGGCCTGCCTGGGCGACTCCTGGCCGCAGCTGGCCCGCACCCGTCCCCGCCGGGAAACTCGCCGCCTGGCACCGCGAACTCGACGGACCCTCCCTCGCCGCCCGGCTGCGCGCCCTGCGCCTGAACCTCGACTCCCCCGAACTGCCCGCCGGCACCCAGGCCGCCGCCCGCGACGAAACCCTGGCGGTCTTGGCCGACCTGCGCGCCGCCCGCCAGAACGAGGCCGGTTAGAGCTGTTGGGGCCAACAGATCCGACCGTGTCTGATCAGGTATTACCCAGTCCTCCGGGCTCCCGTCACGGTCGATCACTGGTGAAGGACGGAGGGCGGGAACGCCTCGGAGGTGTGACCTGGGCCCGGCGAACCGCCCGTCCCCAGCAGCATCAATGCCTTTTCGCTGGTCACGACCCTGGAGCGGGTCCCGTGAAGCGTCACGTCGGCAGCAGGTTCCCGGCGGCGAAGGCCCCGGCGTATCCGGCGCCGAGTACCACGATGCGGTGCTTCATGGCGATGCTCCTGTCTCGTTCGCGTGCCCCTTGAACGAGACGGCGCCCCGATTGCTGACAGAAGCGGAGCATGATGTGGGTCACGTACCGAGAGTGAGCGGTCGAGCCTCCGTCAGGCGCGCGAAACGGCTCGGTGGTCACCGGTCACCGTTCCTGGACGCTGGTGGATTCGCCGATGGCAGCCCGCCACGGCTCACCCAGACTGCGGTCTCAACCCATTGGGACACGCATTCACGGAGGCGACCCGTGCGCATGCTTGCTCGTTTATCCCGGCGGTCCGCTGCCGCCGCCGCGCTGGGGGCGCTGCTCTACGGCGGCCTCCTCGGCACCCCGACGGCCCCGGCCGCGGCCTCACCCGCCGCGGTCGCGAGCCCCACGGTCACCGTCCCGCCCGCCGGCGGTCACGGCTTCCCGTTCCTCGCCGCGGCGGAGGACCTCGGCTCGTTCGGCTACACCGAGAGCGAGTACTTCATCTCGGGCACCGCCACGTCGTACGCCAAGTCCGGCCTGTGGACCTCGGACGGCCGGTGGAACGTCCGCGCGTCCGGCACCGCCCCGTACAAGAGCCGCCTGCTGGTGCGCCGCCCCGCCGACCCGGCCGCGTTCAACGGCACGGTGGTCGTGGAGTGGCTCAACGTCAGCGGCCAGCTCGATCTCTCCCCGGACTACTGGTTCGAGCGGGACGAACTGCTGCGCCGGGGCTACGCCTGGGTCGGCGTCTCGGCGCAGGCCGTCGGGGTCAACGGCGGCCTGGGCGAGATCAAGGGACTGAAGGGCTGGGACCCGGCGCGATACGGCAGCCTGGTCCACCCCGGCGATGCCTTCGCCTACGACATCTTCTCCCAGGCGGGCCAGGCGCTGCGCACCCCGAACGGGACCGACCCGCTCGGCGGGCTCCCGGTGCGCACGCTGCTCGCCGACGGCGAGTCGCAGTCGGCGGGCTTCATGACGACGTACGTCAACGCCGTCCAGCCCGTGTCCGGCGTCTACGACGGCTTCATGGTGCACAGCAACAGCGCGATCGCCTCTCCGATCAGCGGCGTGCTCGCCGACACCCTGCTGATGCCGAACCCGTCCCGGATCCGGACCGACCTGCCGGTGCCGACGTTCGTTGTGCTCACGGAGACCGACGTGCCGGGCGCCGCGTCCGCACGGCAGCCGGACACCGACAGCGTCGTGCACTGGGAGCTGGCCGGCACCGCGCACGGCGACCAGTGGGCCTTCGACACCGGCGAACCGACCGTGCGGAAGTCGGCGGGCTCCGCCGCGCCGTCGGCCGACTGCGCCGCCGGTTCGGCCCCCTTCAACGACGGCCCCGGCCACTGGGCGATGAACGCGGCGCTGCGCCACCTGGCCGACTGGGCGCGGGGCGGTGCGCGGCCGCCGAGCGGCCAGCCGCTGAGCACCGTCCTGCGTGACCCGGCCACGGGCCTCGCCACCGGCGGCATCCGCCTGCCGGACGTCACGGTGCCCACCCGGACCCTCACCGGTTCGCGCGACACCACCGGCAGCGGTGTCTTCTGCGGCCTGTACGGCGCCCGCGACCCGTGGAACGGCGGCGCCGACGCCTGGGACCGGCACGACGACGGCGACCCGTCCGACCCCTCCTTCCCGATCACCCCGGAACCGGTGCTCAGCCGGCTCTACCCCACCCACGCCGACTACGTGGCCAAGGTGCGCACGGCCGCGCAGAGGTCCGTCGACGCCGGATACCTGCTGCCGGAGGACGCGACGGCCATCGTCGCCGCCGCGCAGGACTCGGGCATCGGCGGCTGACCCACCGGCCGTCCGGCCGTCCGCGGCCCTGCGCGCTGCGCCCCACCCCCGGAAGAAGGGGGTGGGGCGCAGCGCGGGGGCGGACGGCAGATCAGCGGTACGCGCCGATCGCGTACACCGAGATGCCGACGTCGCTGTACAGGGTCTGACGGCCGAGACCGATCCAGCCGTTTCCGTTGCAGGGTCGGTGACGCGTTCACGTACCCGCTCGGCGGCCTTGCGGGCGCGGTAGGCGGCCTGGCAGCACGCGGGGCCGCAGTAGAGCGCGTCACGGCGGTGGCCGTGCCCGAGGGCGAACCGCCGGCCGCACGAGGGGCAGCGCACGATGTGCTCGGTCTCGCGGCCCAGGGTGTAGGGCAGGCCGATCTCGACGGCCTCCTCGAAGTGGCAGCGCCAGCGCCGGGCGGCGGCCTTGCACCGCGCGGAGCGGAACCGCCTGTCGCTATATCCGTCGGCACCGCCCACGCCTACGTCACCGCCGTCACCGGACTGCTCGCCGAACGCACACCGGGGCCTTCTCAAAACGCTGCGCGAGCACGATCCGGACTTCGTCCTGCTGGACGGGACGCTCGTCGAGTGCGACAGCCCCGACCCGATCAACGAGGTCGTCATTCTCACCGGCCTGCGACCCGACCTTCACTAGCGCGCTCAGTCACACAGGCGGAAAGGTGCGGTGATGTCGGAAGTTCGGTCGCTTGAGTCGCTTCGGTCGCTGTGGCCGGGCGGGTCAGAGCGGGAGGGTTACCCGAGTGCCTGCATCGCGCTGGACGGCGGGCCGCCTTCGGAGCGCTCGGCCTTCCTGCCCTTGGTGCGCGGTTGCAGGGTCGCGGGGTCGACGGCCTCGGCCGGAGCGGAGCTGGCATACAGGCCGTCGGGTTCGCTGTCGCGGTCATGCGGGAGGAGCCAGAAGACACGGCGGCGGAAGGTGCCGGAAGCGCGGGAGGCTTCTGCGTCGCCCGGCGCGGTGACCGCCACCCCCCGGCCCCCGCCCCCGCCGCACCACGAGCGCCCGCCGCGCGGTCGCCAAGGGGCGCCCCTGATACGGCCGCGGCGACGTGTGGCCGCCGCGCCGGACTCGGTCGCCCTGCTGGAGGCGCACGGCACGGCCCGGGGCATGAAGTCGGCCTCCAGACCGGGAAAGACGAACGCCAGCCTGCCGCCCGCCGGGCCGTGCAGCGGGGCCGGCCGGAGCCGGCGGGCGTGCCGGCTCGGCCGGGAGGGGACTCGGCGGGGGTGGCGCCGGGCCGACCGCCCGGCAGCGCAGCGGCCACCCACTCCGGCGGCCGCGGGCCCCGCCTCGCCCCACCCGCGCGTCACCGAGCCCGAACGCGTTCTCCTGCTCGCGGCCGCCAGCGTGGCCGCGCTCGCGCCGCGCTGCTCAGCGACAACGTTCCGTCGAGCGGCCGCCGTCCCGTGCAGGCTAAAGATCTGTCCCCCTGGGGGGACACAACACGCCGGAATGTCAGCGTGACCGACATATCTGTCGGCGTGCAGATCCTGCCCTTCCGGTCCGGCTTCCACACGCCGATGCTCGCACCCGCGTCGCTCCTGCGGTCGATGGCCGCAGGGCACGCGCGAGGTGCCGAAGTAGGTTCCCCAAGTGTTTGAACTGGCATAAAATGCCACAAACCTCTGCCGGGACTGTGGCACCGCCGCGTGCTGTGCCGCAGCCGCTCCGCCTGGCCGCACACGGCCATGAAGAGGTGCGTCATGACCCGCTCGTCCAGTGGACACCCGGCAGCTTCCGACTGGCGCGATCAAGCATCGTGTGCCGGAGAAGATCCCGACATCTTCTTTCCCCTCTCCGACCTCGCAGCTCCTGGGACAGAGGCCGCTCTGGCCCGAGCGATATGCCGCCGCTGTCCGGTTCTCATCGCCTGCCGTACCTGGGCGATCGATCATGGCGAGGACGACGGCATCTGGGGGGCCACGACGGCCGCCCAGCGCCGCGCCATCCGACGCGCCACGGCGGAGACCATCCCTGCGGTCAGGCGGCGCGGTGCCGGGGCCGGGGCAGGCGCCGGGGCAGGGGCCGGGGCCGGGGAGGAGTCACTGCCCGATTAGCGCGGCGACGGTGACGCGGCGCCGAGCCGGAGGACGGCTCACGGCCTCGGCCGCTCAGCGGTTGAAGACCAGGCGGGGAGCCGCTGCGCCATCTCGCCGACCGGGCGCCACTACGTGCCCGACGGGAAGGTCACGTTGCTCGCCCGCGCGAACGGGTTGCTCTCGGACGCGGCCAGCGGGCTCCGGGTGCCGGCCAGGCTGCCGGAGGTCCAGGACCGGAAGTAGCGGCGCCCGTCGGAGCCGATGGCCTCCACGAGCAGCAGGTACTGGTTGCTGCCCTGCACCTTGTAGACGTTGCTCGCCTCGAACGTCGGCATCTGTTGCGAGCGGTGGACTGGTTCAGGGCGTTGACAGCTCGAACCGCGTGACGCGCACCGCGCCGCCGAGCGCCTGCGTGGCGTGGTCGAAGAGGGCGAAGCGGTAGCCCATGAAGAACCGCCAGTCGTTGCCCATGGAGAAGGCGGGTCCGAGTCGGGTGAAGGTGGTGCCGTCGGCGCTGTAGGAGAAGGTGCCGGGGCGTGGTGCGCCGGGGCGCATGTCCACGGTCGCGCGCAGCCAGATCCGCCCTCCGGGGACGGGCGCGCTCGCGACCTCGTAGCCGGTGCCCGTGGTGTTCCAGTTGGTGTCCATGGTCAGCCCGGTGACCATCACCAACCGTGACACGCCCCCGCCGCGTGTGACGCCGATCCACGCCGAGGAGTCCCGCAGCAGCGCGAGTCCGGCCCGGTCGCCGTCCCGTATGGCGGAGTGGTCGAGCTGGACGGTGGCGGTGGAAGTGGGGCCCTGGATGCGGTGCGTGAGGGTGTTGCGGGCCCAGTACAGGTCGTTGGTGACGGTGGCGGTCCGGAGGGTCAGCCCGTTCCCGGCCGGCCACTTGGTGTTGTCCGGGTTGTGGTTCCACTCCCCCCTCGGCTTGAGGGTCGTACCGTCGAAGACGTCGACGCCGGTCATGGGGGTGACCTGGCGGGGCGGAGGGGGCACGGCGGGACTGGGGTACGAGGTCCCCCATGCGCCGTCGACGAGCTGTACGACGGGCCAGCCGTCCGAGGTCCAGGTGACCGGGGCCAGGGCGGGCATCCGGCCGCCGGGGTAGGCGTCCACGAAGGCCAGGTAGTACCAGGCGCCGCTCTGCGTCTGCACCAGCCCGCCCTGGTGCGGGACGCCGCCGCCGGGGATCGGTCCGCGCAGGCCGAGGAGGACCTGTCGCATCGTGTAGGGGCCGAAGGGGCCGCCGGACGACTTCAGGACGTACTGGCCGTTCGCGGGGCGGGTCAGGAAGATGTAGTACTGCCCGTTGATCTTGTAGAAGCGTGAGCCTTCGAGGGTGCCGACGCTCGGCGGCGCCGTGAACACCTGCTGTGTGCGGACCTGGTTGCGGCCGTCAGGCGAGAGCTGGGCCACGCTGATGGTGGTGTTCCCGTAGGCCACGTACAGGGAGTCGTCCGTGTCGACGAGCGGCCCCGCGTCGTAGTAGGGCGTGCCGATGGTCGTCAGCCTGGTCCACGGTCCCTCGACGGCGGTGGCGGTGTAGACGTACGTCCGGGCGAAGTCGATCTGGCCGAGCCAGTAGAAGGTTCTGTTGCTCGGCCGGTAGGCCAGTGACGACGCCCAGATACCTCTGACATGGCCGCGGGCCCCGTTCAGGTCGTACTTGGCGCCGAAGTCGAGCACGGGCACCGAGTGGCCGGCGATCTCCCAGTGCACCAGGTCGTACGAGCGCAGGACGGGTGCGCCCGGTGAGTAGTGCATCGTCGAGGCAGAGGCGTAGTACGTGTCGCCGACGCGGATGACGTCGATGTCCGCGAAGTCCTGCCATATCACCGGGTTCGTGTACGTGGAGGCTGCCGCGAGAGCTGCCCCGTGGGGCAGGAGGGCGCCGACGGCCAGGCCGGTGGCGGCCGTGAGCACATGTCGGCGGGAAGGACCCTGTTGCGGACATGACATATCCGTCGACGGTGCTCTCCTCGGCTTTCGTTCGTACGGAGCACCCCGGCCGCTCGCGTCCGACATATCGAATGTGGGTCGACGCGTCGAGCAACCAGGATGATAGGCGACCGATTGCGCCCGTCAATACCCCTCGCAGCATTCGCCCAAGAGGTCGAAACATGGCGGCAAGAAAGATCCCTGAATGCGGGAGCCCTCGATCTGTCTACATGGGTGTGTCCGACGAGTACCGCAAAAACCTGCTGGAGGCTTCGCTGAAGCGCCGGCTCGGCGACGACGGGGACCTGACGTGATCAAGAAAATGGGCTACGAGTGGCGGCTGCGGCAGATCATGGCCGAGCAGGAGATGTTCCACACCTCGGATCTCGTGCCGCTACTCGCGGAGCGCGGGGCGAGCCTGCCGCGTGAGGAGGTCTACCGGCTGGTGACGCAGCCCCCGCAGCGGATGAGCATGGACACATTGGTCGCGCTGTGTGACATCTTCGGCTGTACCCCGAACGACCTCATCAAGCCGACGGTCGTCAACGCGCAGGTGAAGAAGACCGCGGGCGGCGAGGAGGCACCGCTGCCGCTGACGGAGCGCAGGACCACGATCCGGCGCCCGGGTGCGCCGTGAGGAAGTACCCGACCCCGGACCAGGTACGGCTGCGCGAGGATCTGGCCGGGCCCGTGACCGGATCATCGTCTCTCTCACGCGACGGAACCACCCTCGACGCCTCCCTGCGGCCGCTCGCCGATGTACTCAGCGACGCTCCCACCCCCTGCCCCGTCCTGGCCTGGCTGCGCCGAAGCCCCGCCGCGCGCCTCCTGGGCCAGCTGGTGGCCGCGCCCGACGAACTCGACCACCCGGCCCTGGAGGCGCTGCCCCAAGGACACGCCACCACCTACGTCCGCAGCCTGCTCACCACCGCAGGCCTACTTCCGCCACGCGATGAGAACATCGCCCTGCTCGTCAACTGAACGGCCCGCACGCTGGCCAAGCTCCCAGGACATCAGGCGACCCTGATCCGCCCCTTCGCCGAGTGGCACACCATCGGCGACGCCCGCCGGCGCTCGGCGCGCGGGCGCTACACCTACACCGCCCACAAGGGCGACTGCGCCAACATCCGCGCCGCCATCGACTTCCTCACCTGGCTGGACACCCAGCAACACACTCCCCAAAGCCTCACACAGGAAAACCTGGACATCTGGGCATCTCCAGGCGCACCCTGCGAGCCCGCTCCGTCCCTTTCATCCGCTGGGCCGGCGCCCGCCACCTCACCCAGGCCGGCCTGACCATCGAGCACCCGCTCTCCCAGCTCCCCGGCCAGTTCCAGATCGAGCAGTGGGCGCGGTCTGCCACCAGGTCGTACAGCGTCAGCCCGTCGCACAGGGATATATCCAGCAACAGCAGACGGTGCCCCAGAGTGCGGCGGCGCCACAGCGGCATCAGCTGCCGGTGCAGCGTCTCCGCCTCCCGCCGAAGGCGAGCCGGGTGCCACCCCCGAAGCCGAGGCCGCCGCACAGGCGCGTGTCGAGACGCTTGAACAGCTTGCCGTCACCGTCGACCTACTCGCGCCCCGTGTCACCGAGGCACGCACCCGCGCACACGAGGCCGACGCCCGAGCCGACACGCTGCGCAGCGGGACCGATCTGCTGGCCTCCATCCGCATCCCCGACGGCATCGAACAGCTGCAACGTCAGGCCACCCGGGCACAGACGGCCGCCCAGCAGGCCCGTGAAGCCGCCGACGCGGCCGCTCAAACCCTCTCCGACGTCACCCAAGAGGCTCAGTTGGGCCCTCAGCGCACCGATCTGACCCTGCCGCCCGGCAGCGCCGGGGGCGCCGGGGGCGCGTCGAGAGCCGCGGCCGGCGGCGCGTACGGGGCGGCGACATCTACGGCCGCGCACGTACCGTCCGCATGGTCCAGAGGTTCCGTGCCGCCTGCCGAGTGCGAACACGCCCCTCCGTCACCGCCTCACGTCCGGCGGCATGGGAGCCGGGGGGCCGTGGGGCGCGGAAGCCGGTAGGGCGTGCCGGGCACGGCCCTGGGGGCGTTGCGCCGTCACCGCAGGCTTTGGGCCCAGGCCGCGCATGGCCAGGACGCCGTGCGGAACCGCCGGCACCGGCAGCGCGAAGCCGCGCCCGGCAGGCGGGCTGCTCGGCGCGCGCTGGACGGCGGCGATCACAGGTTCCTCGCAGGCGGCGGCCACTGCACCGCGTGCAGGAGCGAACCGTTCGGGCGATCGCCTCGGAGGCCCCCCACCTTGTCGCGGGCCTCGTCGCCGCAGGCCGTCGCCTCGGCAGCGCAGGCGTGCGGGTCAGCCGCCGAGGAGTACGGCCAGCAGCCGCCGCGTGGTCGCCGCGGTGTCCGTCGCCTGCCCGGGACTGCGGGTCATCAGCAGGTGGTGGGTCGTGCCGACGAGCGCGAGCGCGATGGCGTCGGCATCGGTGCCGGCGGGGAGCCGGCCGGCGTTCTGTTCCGCCTGGAGGTAGGCGCTGACGGCGTGCTGGATCGCATCGAACGCGGGCGCGCCGGACTGGAAGCCCTCGCGGGTGTGCGAGGCGGCCGCGGGGCGGGTCATCGCCAGGCCCACCACCGCGGGCGGCAGGGAGTCCAGCAGCGCCCCGACGACCTCTTGGAGGTTCTCGGCGACCGTGGCCTGCCCCACTTTGGTCTGCAGGGCCTCGGCCTGGCGGGCGCTGCGCGCGAAGCGGTCCAGGACCAGTTCGGCGACGAACTCGTCCAGGCCGGAGAAGTGCGTGTGCAGGACGCCCTTGGCGCAGTCCGCCTCCGCGGTGACCGCGCGGCTGGTCAGGGCCGCGGCGCCGTCACGGGCCACCACCCGCTCCGCGGCCGCGAACAGCCGCTCCCGCAGGTCCGGAATCGCCACTCCACGAGGTGACACAACAGCCCCTCCCCTACGACCGATTGCAAGTATGGGCACTCGCCCATACCCTTTGGGCACTCGCCCATACTAGGGCCGGGGCGTCCTGCCGCGCCCCGGCGGGAGGGAGTTCACCCATGGGGCAGTTCGCCAACACCGCGCAGGCCGAGGCGTGGAACGGATACGAGGGCGCGCAGTGGGCCCGCAGTCAGGAGCGCTGGGACGCCGTCAACGACGGCTTCAACCAGCCCCTGCTGGACGCCGCGGCCATCTCCGACACCGACACGGTCCTGGACGTCGGCTGCGGAGCCGGACGCACTACCCGCTTGGCCGCCCGGCGCGCCGCGCGCGGCCGGGCGCTCGGCCTGGACCTGTCGAATCCGATGCTGGGCAGGGCGCGGGAGAGCGCCGTACGCGAAGGGGTCGCGAACGTCGCCTTCGTTCAGGGCGACGCCGAGGTCCACCCTCTGGACTCCGAGGCGTTCGATGCGGTCATCAGCCGGTACGGCATGACCTTCTTCACCGACCCGGTCGCCGCGTTCGCCAACCTCCACCGCGCGCTGCGCCCCGGCGGCCGGCTGGCCTTCGTCTGCGCGGCCGAAGCCGAGGCCAACGAGTGGCTCGCCGCGCTGGCCTCGCTCAAGCACATCCTGCCGCTCGGGGGCTTCGGGAAGGCCGGCGGCCCCGGTATGTTCTCGCTCACCGATCCCGGCCGCATCCGCGACCTGGTCACCGCAGGCGGATTCGTCGGGGTGGACGTGCAGCGCATCGAGGCGGCGGGGAAGTGGGGCGCCGACGCGGTGGACGCCGCGGCGTTCCTGCTGGACTCCGGTCCCGGGCGTCACCTCCTCGACCAGGTGACTCCGCCTGCACAGGAGGCGGCACGTCAGGCGTTGACGGCCGCCCTGCAGCGCCATGAGGCGGACGGCGGGGTGTGGCTGCGGAGCACTTCCTGGCTGGTCACCGCCGTGCGCGGCGGAGTAGCACGGAGCTGACCGCAGCCGCGCCCCGCCCCGAGCCGAACCGGGGCGGGGTGGGGCGGGGCGGGGCGAGTTCACGGTGCGGACCAGGCGGGCGATGGCCTGGGACCCTTCGGCGATCTTGTCCTGGGCCTGATCGCCGCCCTGGGCGATCGCGTCGGCCACCAGGGAGTTGAGTGGTCGTCCATCATGGTCAGGGCGAAGGACTCAAGAAGACCCGCGCCAACCAGAAAGCCGAGATTCGAGAACTTCGCCAACTGGTCACCAGGCTCACCCTCGCGGTCGCCGTTATGGCTCAAGAAGACGGAGCGCCAACCACGGAAGGTGCGCCCGTCTCCGACAACATCGTCCTCGCGTTTCCCAGAGAGACCACTTGGCAGGGCGGAAGTCACAGGCGCCAGCACGAGTTTCCATGGCTCCGCCCACCAGGGAGTCAGAGGTAACCGGCATCGGGCCGACGTCAGCCGGGGTGAGCAATGCCGGCTCTCGGCACGGCCGTCAGTTCGGCCATCAGCCGTGTGGTGACCGGCACGAGAATGCCATGACGCTTGGCTGCCCGTTGCAGCGCCCCGCCGACTGCGTCGAGTTCAAGCGGGCGGCTGACCTCCGCGTCGCGTTGCATGGACGACTTACTGCCGCTCGGGAACGAGTCGTACAGCGCCAAGACCTTCGCCGGGTCGGCCGGAGCGCCGCAGGCCCTACTCACCGAGGCGGCTTCCTCGACAAGGGCCACCAGTTCCCCGCGTCGCTTGGTCCGTACGTCCCCGATGGTGAGGCGGTATCTGGTCGTGAGCAGGGCGAAGGGGGCGAGGAAGGCCAGCTTCGCCCAGAGGGCGGCAGTCTCATCCTGGACCACGCGCGTGTCCACCCCCGCGTCCTGGAGCATCGCGGCCAACTGGTTGAGGCGTTCGTGGGAACCGGCCAGGTCAATCTGCGTGAACGGGCTGCCGTGCTCGATGACGCCGGGCGCGGTGCGAGTCGACTCCACTCGGATCACGCCCGGAGCGACCGACTGCGCGCCGTAACGAGCCCGCAGCGAGTCGGGATGCTCGATGCCGTTGAGCAGCGGCACAACCAGGGCAGCGCCAAGGGTACTGGGCGGAATCCGCTCAAGCGCCGCGTCAAGGGCTGTGTGCTTGACAGTGATCAGGCACAGATCGACCGGCTCCCGTAGTTCGGTGGCCGTCTCGACGCTCGCGGAGAAGTCGCCGAACTGCCCACTGCGCACCCGGATGCCGTCCTGGCGCAGGATTTGCGTCGTTGCTTCGCCGCCCACGCAGATCACCCGGTGTCCGGCGCGGGAGAGCACGGCGGCCAGGAGGCCGCCGACGCCTCCTGGCCCAAGTACCGCTACCGTCGACGGGTTTGGTGAGGCTTCTCCGGCGAGTCCGGAGCGTGGGGAGAGCACCGTGCGGCAGTCCTTCCATGCGGGACGACTCAGGAGCGGTTGGAAGCGGGTGAACAAAGTGAGCAAGTCGGCGCCACTGGTCTGACGGAATGCCGGGTCGACACGGGCGATGTCGAGTTCGTTCGCCGCTGACAGCTCGGCGAAGTCCCGTCGCATCGCAAGGTCGGGTGTGAAGGTCTGACCGGTGAACCGGTCGCGGAACACAGCCTCGGGATCCGCGAGTGTGGGATAAGAGGCTCTTCGGTCACAGCTGGCGTAGAAGTACACGAGCGCCTCGGCCTCGGCGCCGATCACCGCCGCCAGTTCCACACGGCGATCGGGTGGCAGGAGAGTCGTGGCGAACCCGTCGGTGCCGTAGAAGGCATGGCACAGGCCCGCGAGTTGAAGAGCAGGCCGGGCACCCCACCGGTTGAGCTGTTCCTGTACGCGTCGCAGGTGGGCGAGGAGGGTGCCGCCAGGGTGGTCGAGGGTCTCAGCGCCCAGCTCACTGAGCATCGAAGCAGCCTGGGTGGCTGCTTCGGGAGGTACGGACACGGGATCGGGCTCCTCTCATTGTTCGGCGGGTCGACACCCGTCCCCGCTCTCCGCCTTCGGTCCGGACTGGTGCGGGGAGCGGGGACGGGTTGCCGCCCTGGGCCCTGTGGCGATCATCGAGGAACACCTAAACCCCAGTCAATCCTAGGGTTTTCTATGTTTGACCTAAGGGATAACTTGGGGGCGTGACCCTTGATGACCTTCGTGTGTATATAGCGGTGTGCAGGACCGGGAGCCTGAGCGCTGTGGCCCGAGACCTCGCATGCACGCAGTCCGCCGTGAGCCAGCACGTGAAGCGGCTGGAACGGGAGACGGGCGCCCGCCTCCTGGAGCGCCATCCCCGCGGTGTCGTCCCCACCCCGGCGGGACGCATTCTGCATGCGGCGGCATCGGACGGCATCGCCGGCCTCGACCTTGCCCTGCGCCGTATCGACGAACTCGTGCGTGGTGAAGTCGGCTCTGTGCGGGTGGCGACGGGCGCGACGACAGTGCGGCACATCATGGCCGACGCCGTCGTTACGTTCCGAGAGCGCTATCCGAACGTGAGTCTGGAGTTCCAGACAGAGAGCTCCAGCAGCAGGTGTTACGCCACCCTGGCCACCAACACCATCGACCTGGCCTGGCTCACGCTCGGTGCCCCGGTCCGCGGCATCGAACAGCGCCCCGTCATAGAGTTGCCATGGGTTCTGGCGGTTCGGCCCGAGGACCCGCTCGCTGACCGCTCCCGTATCGAAGCCGCAGATCTTGCGGACATACGACACATCCGGCTGCCGGAGAATTCCTCCTCCCGCGCCCACCTCGACGCCGCCTTCGCCGAGCTTGGCGTCCGTATCAGTTCCGAACCCAGCGTCGCCGACTGGGACACCGCGATCCTCCTGGCCGAACTCGGCCTCGGCCACGCCGTCGTCCCCGCTCTGCCCAACCAGTACATCCACGGCGAAGCCAGTCCTCTGCGCTTCATCCCCATCCCCGACCTGCCACGGCTGTCGGTGGGCTGGGCCGTACGCCGCTGGGATGACCTCACCCCGCTCGCCAGGAACTTCGCCGACACCGTCAGCCTCAGCTGTACACGAAAGCTGTGAGTATCCTTCGGCCGCCACCAGGCAGGAGCTACGGGTGCCACGTGCGATACGAGCAGTCACCTCCGAGTCAGCCGGGGTGCCGGTCTTACCTTCTTGGTGGGTTCGGACCGATTATTCGTAAGACCGGCGGAGCCCAGGGGCTCCGGGTATGGCTCGTTGCCTGTTGCAGTCGGTATGGATTCGGCAACTTGGCCGCCCGGAGCCCCGCGACGACTCGACCACCAATTGGAATCGCGGCTCGATCGCTCCGTAAGACAACCCCTGCTCAACCACGGCCAACCCGTCGCCTACCTCACCGGCCGGGCCGTCCACCAGGCGTCCACCACCTACCGCGGCGAGGGCAAGACCGACGCCCGCCAAGTGGTGTTGCCCCCGGACCTTCTCGGGTGCGGGGCTCGCGTGCTGTTCGCGGTGTGGCTGCTACAGCTCGAACTCCAGGTGCCGGACGTCCGTGAACCGGACCTCCTCCAGGCTGCCGGCACGGCGGCCGCCGTCCTGGAAGTACACCTCCTTGAGCCCTTCGGCCACGATCTGCTGGAGCTGCTGGTCGCTGGCGCCGGCCTCCTGGGCCTCGAAGAGACGAGCGGCGTAGCGGGGCGGCAGGGCGACGGTCAGGTGCCGGACGCGGTCCTCGTCCGTCGACCCGATCGGCGCGGTGTAACCCATGCGTGCCTGGGTGTCGATGACGATGCCGCCGGTGGTCGCTGCCTTCTGCCGGGCCTTGGCCCGGATCTGCGGCTGCCACCGCTTCTTCACCTCGCGCTCCAGACGCGCGGCGAGGTCGGGGCGCGGCTTCTTGAGCTGGTCCTTCACGTACCGCTCGACGGTGCGCTGGGAGATGCGCAGCATCTGGGCGACCGCCTTGGTGCTCTTGAGCTGCCTGACCAGGTACCGCATCTGCGCGCCCGCGCTCTTGGGCACCGGGCGGGTGAACGCCTTCTGCACCGCGGTGTCCAGGCCGTCCCCGAACAGGCTCATCGCCTACTCCTACTCTCCGCTGTCGACGTCGGTGACGGTACCGTCCTTGATGTACCGGGCGAGGTTGAGCTCCGGTGCGTTGAACCGCTCGCGGACCTCCTCGCCCCACAGGACGTCCTGGGTGCCCTCGTGCTTGACCAAGCCCGGGTTGATGCCGAGCTTGAAGCCGCCGGGCAGCGGCTTGCCGTCCCGGTAGGGCAGGAAGTCCAGCGGTGAGGGCCCGTTGGCCGCGTAGACGACGCAGTCGGACAGGATCGCGACCGGGTACTGGCCGGTGAACGCCGCGTGCTTGACGATCTTGCGGTGGAGGTTGATCCGGGTGCGGGAGATGACCGCCGCGCGGATGTCCGGCCGCCAGGTGGACCGGGACAGGGCGCGCCACGGCTCGCCGGGCCGCCAGCCCTCGCCGCGCGGGCGCTCCCGCAGCTTGCCCAGGCCGCCCTTGACCGTCGCTTTGATCGCCGAGATGACGATCGCCAGGTCCGGGTCACGGTCCTTGTACCCGTCCATCGCGGCGAGGAAGTCGGCCGGAGACAGGTCGGGATCGACGCCGAGGTCGGCCATCGTGGCCAGGTAGGCGTCGCGCAGCCGCTGGTACCAGCCGTCCAGATAGCGGCCGTTCTCGTACCGCACGTACGCCTCGACCGGCGCCACGTCGTAACCCAGCTCCACCGCATACGCCACGGTGGGCGTCGCGTACCAGGCCGGCCCCTCCGGGCGGTCGCCCTTCGGCGTGAACGGGGAGGGCAGCAGGCTGCCGTCCAGTTCCACCCACTCCTTGCCGACCTTCACCCGCGACAGGTCGACGTGGGAGAGGTCGACCAGCCACGAGCCCGGCAGCTTCGGGTCGAACGCCGGGTTCCTGACGTGCGTCGGTGCGCCGAGGCCGACGACCAGGCCGTTGGCACCGGCGGCGAAGGCCATGTTGACGTCGATGCCGACCAGGTACCGCAGCGTGCACTCGGCATCCGTCATCGGCCGCGCCCAGTCGTACGCCTCCTCGAACAGCTTCTCGCCGGGCCCGCGGACGTGGAAGCGCGGCAAGTCCTTGAGGAGCGGGTGCCCGTCGGGAGCCTCACACGGCGCGCAGTCCACCGGGTCCTTGCCCAGCGAGCCGGGGTTGTGCTCGGAGTGCCGCTTCCCCGTCTCGTCGGGCTCGGAGGCGCGGGTCGGCGGATGCAGCGCGGTCATCAGCTCCAGCCCCGTCACAGCGGTCGATCCGCGCGGCGTCATCACCCGCGACGCGTACACGCCCAGGAGCCGGGCGAGGTCCGCCGGCGGGAGCTGAGCGGCATTGCCCCAGTGCCGGGAGTCGAGCGCGTTCCAGGAGGGGATGCACAACTGGACGCAGGCCCGCTCCGAGCCGGTGGCGGGGCGGTAGATCCTGGCCCACGGCCCGAAGCCGCGCTTGGTGAGCTTCCAGTCGGTACGGGCGAGCTGCTTGACGACCTTGTGGTTCTCCGGGATCCGCCCGGCGAGCCGCTCCTCGTCGGTGAGGGCGACCGGCAGGCCGTAGCGCTCCAGCGCGGCCTCGGTGAGCACGAGCAGCGGGTCGGCGTCCCTGCCCGGGCCGGACAGCCTCGGCTGACCCATCCTGCCCTCGGTGAGGGTCCACTCCACCAGGGACGGAAGGGATTTGGCGGGTACCTCCAAGACCAGGCCGCCGGTGCAGTACGCCAGGACCTGCCCGTCGGCGTCGACGTCGACGACCGCGAGCGGGCCGTTGGCGAAGCGGGGGTCGCCGCCCCCCGCCGGGGTGCCGGCCGGGGCTGCCTTCGTCGCGCCCGGGCGGCGCGACGTCGCCGTGCTCCTGGTGGTGCGGGCCGCGCGCGGGGCAGCAGCGGGGGCCGTGGCGGGGCGAGGCCGGCTGCTTTCGTCAGCGGTCACGGCCGCAGCCTCGGACATCTCTCCTGGCGTTGCCGGGCCGGTGAACGCCTCGGGCGCCGCCGTGCCCTCGCTCTCGGACGCCGCCATGCCCTCACTCCGGACGCCGGTGTTGGCCGGGGCGGGGTAGAGCTTGGCGAGCCCTTCCAGCAGCCGTGCGTACGCGTCGCGCTCCGGCGGGCGCGGCTCGGTCTTGCCGGACTCCCAGCCGCTGACCGTGGCCCGGCGCACCTTCAGCGCGGCGGCGATCTCGTCGATCGTCAGGCCGTGGGCCTTGCGCAGGCGCCTGCGCTCCTCGGGCGGCGGCAACGGGGCGCGGGACGCGAGCAGCGCGTCGACCGCGTCGAACAACTCGGACTGGGACTCGGGCATGGAGTACCTCCTGACCGACAGTGTACCCCACGAAGCGTACGGACAGCGTACGTATTGCGTACGGCACGCGTTCCTGTCGCGTACGCTTGTCGGACGTTCCGGGATGGTGTGACCGACGCCTCGCCGCCGGAGCCAGGCCCCGATCGCTTTGGAGCTGTAGCCCTTGCCGCCAGAGTGACGGCGTCGCGGAAGCCCCGGCGACGACCCGGGATGCGTCGGACCGCTGTGGCGGACGCCGGCGGAGGGCGGAGCCGGTGCGGTTGCGGCCCGTGGTCCGAGTCCGCGATGAGGCGCTGCCTCTCATCGCCCGGCTGTATACCGGGATCGGCCGATGTCTCTTTCATCGTCTGGGCACTGAGCAGCGGTACGTCGGCGGCGTGCGGGGCGCTCAGCGGTGTACGCACAGCTGTGTGCCTTATCGGACATCCAGGTGAGCTATCCGGCCTCCGAATGACGTTTTCGGTCAACTCCAATCATGCGTGCCGGCTGTGCCCGCATCCTGGGCTCCGGACGGCCCCATTGATCGTCAAGTCAACCGAAGTCACCCTTCCTTCAATTCGAAGATCCACCTGCTACGGTCGAGAAGAGAAGCGAACCGCCTGCGGGGGCAGGCATGGCCAAGGGGGGCGTCATGGCTGACATTCGTGACTTCTTCGACGGGTTAGCCGGATCGCCGAAACGCAATGAGAACCGCAGGAAGGTACTGCTGGCCATCGCCATCAAGGCCGACACCCAGGTCGGTATCGCCCGGCGCACCATGCTCTCCCAGGCAACGGTGTCCACCGCGGTCCGAGAACTTGAAAAGGAAGGCATGGTGACCGGTGCCCGGACGGACGGCGGGCGAGCCGGAAGGGTCTGCCTCGCACCCACCGAGTTGGTCGGCGTGGGGGTACACATCGGCTTCAACCACGTCACGGTGGCCGCACGCCGGCTCGACAAGGAATTCGACACGGTATCCGTCCGCGTCAACTCGGAAGGTGTGAGTCGGGGCTGGAACCGCGCGCGCCCCGCGGTCCAGGACCTGATCGGGGAGGCTGTCAGGGACACCGGCTGCACCCTGTCCGATGTCTTCTCGCTCGGCATCGCCGTGCCTCGGATGATCGATCCGCGCACGAACGAGTTCACGCGGCCCGTCCTCCATCCCTGGCGGACCGGTGACCACCCGGCACGGGACCTGGGAGAGTGGCTTGGCGTGCACGCGGTCATCGACAACGACGCCAACCTCGGTGCGCTGGCCGAGCAGACGTACGGTCAGCGGGAGCACGCGGAGACCGTCATCTACGTCAAAGTGTCCACCGGCGTCGGAGCCGGAATCATCGTCCACAACAGCCTGCTTCGCGGACGCGGCGGAATGGCCGGGGAGATCGGCCACCTCACCCTGGATCCGGACGGTGTGATGTGCCAGTGCGGGGGCCGCGGTTGCCTGGAGACCGTGATCGGCGCGGAAGCGCTGGTGCAGCGGGTCCGGCAGGCCCGCACCAGGACCGGCGCCGTGGACTTCGAGCACCTGGAGCACGTTATCCGGGCTGCCAGGGAGCACGACCCCGTCTGTATGCGCGTGATCAAGGACGCGGGCCGGACCCTGGGCTCCTTCCTCGCCCACGTGTGCAATCTCATCAACCCCGACGTCGTGGTCGTGGGCGGCCAGCTCACGGAGTGCGATCTGCTCCTGGAGGGCTGCGAGGAGTCGCTGCACCGCTTCGCCCTCCCCGGCGCAGTCGCCAAGAGTTCCGGCTTCGTCCTGGAACTGAGTGAGTTGGGGACAAGGGCCGAGGCTCAGGGGGCTCTCGTCCTCGGGCTGCGCGGTCAGGAAAGCCCGAACAGCACTGTCTGATCCGCACGCGAGCGGTGTGGCGCGGCGTTCGAATCCGGTCAGGTGCCTTTCCGGTGCTTGGTTCTTCGAAATCAGGGACATGCGATGAGCCGGCCGCAATATCGGCTTCAATTGCTTGAGCCAGGGTCATCGAACTGCACGCGGGACGCGCCGCGCACCAGGAAGCAGTCGGTGCCCACGCCATTCGCAGGTCCGAGGGGTAAGGGAAAAACCGCTGGTCAGGCAATGCGCTCATGGCTTGCCGGATCCCGGCTGCGCCAAAAGATCACATGGCATACTGCGGTCATGTAGACCGGTGGCCAAAAAGGCCACATCCTGTGCCTTGTTCTTGCTGGTGAGGCAGCCGTGCCCTTGACTCGAGGCGGCCCTATGTTCTATGAGACATTTTTCGAGCACTCGTCCGACCGCGCTGCCGAGGACGGAAACGGAACGCTCCCGGACGGGCCACCCCCGGACCAGGACACTGCCTATGTATCCCCTTCTCTCACCGATCTCGGACACGTCCGCGATGTGACCTTGGGCAGTTCCCCGAACGGCAACGCCGACGCCAACGCCCAGTACTACTGGTAGGAGTCGCCGTGGCCGTCTTTCCTGGCACGGCCGGCACGACCGGCCTCAGCGGCACGATCGGCATGACCGGCACGGCAACGGACACCGGTGAACTCGGCATCCGCCTGCCGACCGGACCGGCCATCGCCGGGATTCTGCCACCGGGCCCCCGCTTACCGGCGCCGGCGGCACAGGTGTGGGCCGCCGACCCCCGGCTGTGGTCGTGGGGTGCCTGGCACGCCGGTGAGGTGCGCACCGCGGCGGCCGAGCGGGCCAGGGTCGTCGCCGTGGGCCAGTGCCTGGCCGGATCCGCGCGAATGCAGGACGACCTGAGGCGTTCCGCGCACGACGGCAACTGGGAGCGACTGACCCGCTGGCCAGGGGCCTACCTGCTGCTCGTGCTGGAACACGGCGGCCGCTTCACCGCCTTCACCGACCCAGCCGGTCAGTTCCCGCTCTACTACGCACGCTGCAACGGCCGTACCGTCGTTTCCACACGCGCCACCGTCGTGGCCGCCGTGACGGGACGGGAGCAGACCCCGGACACCCTGGCGCTCGCGGCGCACCTCGTCTGTCCCGCGGTGCCGGAACTCCTCGGAACGCGGACGGCCTTCACCGGCGTGCACAGACTCGGTCCCGGCGAAGCCCTGCAGGTCGACTCCACCACGAACGCGGTCACCCGATCGGCCTACGCCTCACCCGCACCCGACGCCGACGCCCGCATGGATGACACCGCAGCCCGGCTGCGCGACTCCCTACGACAGGCCGTCACCCTGCGCGTCCGCGACGCGCCACGAATCACCTGTGACTTCAGCGGGGGCCTGGACTCCACCTCGCTGGCCTTCCTCGCAGCGCAGGCGGCGGAAGAGCCACTTGACGCCTTCGTCTATCACCATCCCGGGGCACCGGCGGGCGACCTGGAACACGCTGTGCGGTACGCCCGCGCATCGGCCGCCGTCCGTCTGCACCGGACCGTGGGCGGCGACGCCTCGCTGCCGTACGCCGCCCTGAGCGCGCGGGGACGGCCGGACCAGCCCGATCCGTCCACCGCGGTCATCGCCCGGCTCCGCTGCCGCCTGACGCACGTCGCGAGTCGTGGTGGCGGCGTCCATCTGACGGGCGAGGGCGGCGACGCCCTGCTGACCGCGCCGCCCTCACACCTCGGCGAGGTGGCCGCGGGCCGGGCGGTGCGCCGTCTCGCCCGTGACGCCCTCGCTTTGGGCAGACTGCGCCGCGTGGCCCCCGCCGGCATCACCCGCCAGGCCGTGCGGCTGGCCCGTACCCCGATCGAGCGGGCGCTGCACGACCTGACCGCACGTCTGGAGCAGCCGCTGGCGCATCCGCCGCAGTGGCTGGACGCCATCGCCTGGTGGCCGCCGCCCGGCCCCGAGGCGTCGTGGCTGACCACACGAGTCCGCCGTGACCTGGCCGAACTGGCCGTCGAGCGTGCCGGGCAGGTACGGCGGGAGGGGCCGGGGCCGGGTCCCGGCACGCGCGCAGCACTGGTCGAACTGCACGGCTCGGCCGACCTGCATAGTCAACTCGTCGATGTGGCGCGGCCTTTCGGGGTGTGGCCGCAAGCACCTTTCCTGGACGGGGCCGTCGTCCGAGCGGCGATGAGCCTGCCGACGCCGGGGAAGGCGGACCCCTTCACCGTCAAGCCGCTCCTAAGGGCCGCGCTGGCCGGCGAGGTGCCCGATGCCGTGCTGGACCGGCGCACCAAGGGCGCCTACGCAGCGGAGGACTACCGGGGTGTTCGCCGCGCCGCGGCAGACCTGCGTGTGCGGCTGGCCCGCTCGCCGCTCGCCGACCTCGGCATAGTCGAACCCGCACGCATCGTCGCCGACCTCGACGCCGCCGTGCACGGCTTTGCCGCTCCCTTCGCCGCGCTCAACCGCTTGCTGGGGTTGGACGTCTGGCTGGACGGACTCGGTACGGCCGGGGAGGCACCGTGAAGCGGCTGCACGTACCCGACTTCGTACAGGACAGCCCGGGCGACCACGGCGACGCCGTGCTGCTGGACACCCGCTCGGGGCACTGCTTCGCCATGAACCCCGTGGCGGCACTGCTCTGGCAGGAGTGGCGCCGCAGCCGGGACTTCGAGACGGGCGTTCGCGCGACGGCCCGCCACTTCCCGGAACTCAGCCGCGATCTGATCCGGCAGGACGCGCGGCAGCTCGCCGACGCCCTCCTCGAGCGTGGTCTCCTCACCGCCTGCCCCGCGGGCCGCCGGCCGGCCCCGCCCGCCGATGAGAGACTTCCAGCGGTCGCCGGGCACGGGTCGGCCGGCGGCCCGGAAACGGCCGAAACGGTTGACGGCCGGGCGCATCGCGCGCACTCCCTCGCCGGTGGCAGGCGGGCAGCCGGCGCGGCGGAGGTGACCATGGCGGCCGACCCGGAGGCGCATTCGCCCCGTCCGGGCCGCCTGCCCGCCCGACACACTCCGCCGCTGGGGCTGCTCGGCCTGCTGATCGCCCTGGTACTGATCCGGCTGCCCTTCCGCGTCCTCCTGCGGGTGGTGCGTTGGACCTCGCGCCACTGGTGCCGGCACGACGCCACCGGCGCCCAGGGTGCGGCGGCTCTGGCAGCGGTGCGACAGGCCGCTGCCCGCTATCCCGGACGCGCCGCCTGCCTGGAAACCTCCCTGGCCTCGCTCATGTTGCTCGCCCTGCGCAGACGCCGGGCGACATGGTGCATCGGCACGGCCGCCGACCCGTTCCGGTTCCACGCCTGGATCGAAACCGCGGCCGGCCCGGTCATGGCCGCAGACGAGCAGGGCATCGATGCCTTCCGCCGCATTCTGGCTGCGTGAATTCTTCGAATCCCGTCCCCTCGGGCGACAGGCGGAGAGATTACCGGGCAGTTTCAAGGACTGCGGTCGAGTCGGCACGGGGAAGGACTTCACCCGTCACCCTTTCCGCGCTAACCTGACAAGGAAAAAGGGCGGCTGCCCCATCGGCAACCGCCCTTTGCGAGAAACGGACACGTTTCTCAGATGCGCTCCAACAGCGCGTCAACCGGTGTCGTAGTTCCGTGTACCTGCGCCAGCACAACCCAGAGCACGAGGACGACGACGATGATGACCATCCGCAGCTGCTCCTGCTGCAGGGAGACCGAGCAGCGGGTGGTCATCGTCATCTTGACACCCATGATTCCGTCACCTCCTTCCCGCAAGTCACCGCCCCATTGCGTATTGCACGTCGTCATCCAGTGTTCTCCGCAACCCCCTTGAAATCAATCGGCCTTCCTGTGGCTCTGACGCCCTTACAGGCGCCTTACGCTGGCACGTTATCGAGAACGCGAATTCGAATCGGAGCAACTCCCCGGCACAGCTGCCCTCGCATCGCGGAAAACGAAAGACAAGACGGCCCGCAGCCCGTGACCCGCCTCGAACAGCCCCGCAGACAGCCGACGGAGCACCGGCACAGCACACCCACCCCGCAACGACACCACCCTCGGCGGAAGCCGGACACACCGCGAGCGCCGAATCGAAGACCGAACGGTCCCCGACCAGCCCCCCAGGTCCAAACAGATGGTCAGCCAGTCCGCTCGGCCCGCGCCAACCCTGTTTCACTGACCACCATGCCGCTCAATGTGATGCTAGTCACATTTTCGGGCTGGTCCTGTGCGCGCAGAGCTGCTGCTCGTGGAGGAGTGGAGGCCCAGCTGCTTAGGCTGCGTCGGGCGGCACCCGCCGGTTCCGCAGGCAGCGCGGGACCAGCACACGCGGATCAATCAGCAGGCACTTCGCGACCGCGCTCGGGCCTTCGTGGTCGGTGGTCCGGTCGGTTCGACACCGGCGGATGTCTGGCGCGGGCTGTGCTGAGGACGGCTGGAGCGGTCGCGCAAGTGCGGGGCCGGGGGGAGAAAGGGCCGGGCGCGAGGGGGCGGGCCACTCCGGCACGGCTGGTGGCAGCGGGAGGCGACCTGCGCGGGACAGGTGGCCGACGCTGATTCGGCGCCTGCGCCACCCTCACCGACGAGGACACCGGCCCCGTGCCGACAAGCCGGCCGCAGCCTGTCGAGCGCGTGCAGGTACGGCCCGCGGCCCGCACTCGTCCCGCGAGCACACCCACCGGCGGGCGGACCGCCCTTGTGAGAGCGTCAAGCCCTGGCCGACCGGGCCGCCGACGAGGCGCGATCAGTCGCCTTTGGCGACGAAGGGTGTCGCACGCCTGCCCGCTGACCGTCTGCCGGCCCTCGTCGGGCGAGCGGTGGCGTACGGCCTTCTTCACGTCCCTCTCGATGCCGTACCGACCCCCTTGTGCGCCGCAGCACTTACCGTCCCAACGGGTCGAGCCGCTACGGCTTCCCGGGCGCGCCGCACAGCGCTGCCGCCACGAGACCACCACCCGCCGGTGATCTACGAGACGCTCTCGCCCGCGTTTGCGAACGCGCGGCCGGATCAATCGAGATGCCTTCAGAGCACCTCACGGAAAGCCTGGTCGTACACGAGGCCGTACTGGCTGTCCGCCGCGCGGAGGAGGAGCTGTTCGTGATGTACGCGGAGGTCATCGAGGGCGTCCGTCGGCGGTATCGACTGGCTACTCCTCGGGCTCCCAGGCGATCAGCTGCTCGAACACCTGCTGGTCGCCCTCGATCTTCAGGTCGCTCAGCGTGAGGCGGCCCCAGACGAAGAGGAGCAACTGCTCGGCCGTGCCCGTGGCCGAAGCGGAGGCGGGCGCGGCGTCGTCCGTGAGGGGTGCGGGCCAGGCGCCGGTGGCGTCCAGCGTGAGGAGCCAGGAGCGGCCCTCGGTGGCGTGGTAGTGGATGGTGGTGGCCTCGTGCGGCCAGGCCGCCGGGGTGGAGTTGCAGGTGTCGAGAAACTCGGCCACGCCGTCGAGCGCGACATCCGCCGGCATCGGCTGCACGGCGCCTGCGGCGAGCTGGGCATCGTAGGTGTGCACCAGCACCTCGTGCACCCGGCGCCGGGCAACGCCCCAGGCATTCGCCGGCGACACGCCGGCGCCCCACCATGCCCAGCACTCGCGCTCCGGGCCAGCCTCGCGCAGGGCACTCAGCAGCAGCTCGTTCGACTCGGCGTACCAGGCCAGCAGCGCCTCGAGCTCGCGCGGCACCTTCGCGGCATCCTTGGCCGGCGGAGCCTGGGCCGGGCCCGCGGCCACGATCGCGGCCCACCAGCGCTGGCCCGTACCCAGGTGCTGCACCAGATCGAACAACGTCCACTCGGGGCAGGACGGCACCGGCGCGTCAAGGCTGGGCGCGGCGGCGACCGCACTGCTGAACGCGGCCGACCGCTCGTCGATCAGTTGCAGCAGGGCGGAATACTCGAGACTCTCTGTCACATCGCTTGCCTATCACCCCGGCTCAGCCAATCGCACCCTGTTTTGCAGGCCGTCAGCTGCGGGAGTTGGAGCACCCAATGGAAGCCTGGTCGTAGCCATATCCCCTTTTTCGCTGGCTCGTTGAACGAGGCATGGGGAAGGGGAACGGTCCTCCGTACATGTGCCGGATGACCTGTGGAGGCCGATCGAGCCGTTGCTGCCGGTGAGGCAGCGGTGGCCGCGCCATCCCGGCCGGCTGCCACTGGACGACCGTGGTTGCCCGCAGGGCGTCCCCGGTCGACCGGCGAGGAGCCCGTGCGCTGCCCCTTCAGTGCCCTGAAGACGTGCGCGAGGTGGAAGGGGTCGGCGCCGTTGGCAAGGGTTTCGCCGAGCACAAGGGTCGTCGATGTGCTCGGCGACGGGCGCCGGGGCCTTGTTGCCGGTGAACCACCAGACGGTCCGCTGTGTCACGTTTGAGTACGGCCGTCCGGGATCGTCAGGACAGTGAGCCGTGCGGTGGTCGCGGCCAAGCGGGGCGGTGCCGACACGGAAGATGGAACGTGCCGGCGTGCGAGGTCAGCAGTAGTTCCAGACGTACCAGACCGGAGCCCAGTCGCCGTGCGGGTCACCGTACGGGGCTCCGGGCGTGGTGTAGATCCACTGCTTGTTCTTGCCGTACATGCCTGTCGTGGTGTCCTTGGTCTGGTTGTTGTACCAGGAGCCGCCGCTGTTGAGTCCGTCGGGGATCTCCTGCATGTAGCAGTCCTTGTAGCGGAAGGCCAGCTTCTTGTAGTTGGCCTGCTTGTAGCCGCAGAAGTAGCCCTTGGGACAGTCCGAGGGGGCCGCGCTCACCCGCGGCTGGGCCGATGCGGTCGTCCCCGCTGCGAGGCCTCCCACCGCCAAGGCCGCGGCGGTGACGCTCATGACGATGTTCCTCCGTATGGACATGTGCGGGTTCCTCTCTGTCACGTCTGTCATCGCGTCCCCGGACGCGTGCTCCAGCGTCGAAGGGCCGGTGCCCTCCGGACTGCTGGGGAGCGTCTGGGACACTCTCCGGTGTGTCATCGAAGGTACGGAGGCTCCCGCCGCCGGGCGTCTAACGAGGGGTCGAGTTCTGGGGTCAACCACAGGCTGATGGGGCCAGGTGCTCAGACGGAGGTGGGATGAAGGGCGCGCCGGCAGGAGCGGAGCACGGACGTGGGAGCGTTCGCGGCGGTAGGGCGGCGTCGCGACCCGGCTTGCCCCTGCTGGCAGGGCTGGTGCCTACCGGCTTCGCTGGCATTGGCGGTCGACCGTTCCATCGTCCGGACTGCTCGTGAGCGCCCGCGTGCCGGGCAGGGCGGGATCGCCCGGCACGATCAGTCCGCTCTCGTAGGCGATGACGACGGCCTGGGCCCGGCTGACCAGGCCTAGTTTGGTCATCACCCGGTTCAGGTGGGTCTTGACGGTCCCGACGGTCACCACGAGTCGCTGAGCGATCTGCTCGTTGGTGAGCCCCTGCCCGACGAGTTCGAGAACGTCGGTTTCCCGGGCGGTGAGTTCCGTGAGGGATGCCGGCTGCTGCCGTGACTCCGTCGCTTGGCTGGCGAAGGTCTCGATGAGTCGGCGGGTGACGCTCGGGGCGCACAGCACCTCGCCGTCGGCGATCAGGGAGACGGCGGCGAGGAGGCGTTCAGGCGGAGTGTCTTTCAGAAGGAACCCGCTGGCTCCGGCCCTGAGCGCGGCGTAGACGTACTCGTCGAGGTCGAAGACGGTCAGCATGACGATCTTCGGCTTCGGCTCGGCTGCCTGGGCCAGGATGTGCTCCATGGCGGTGATGCCACTCATGCCGGGCAGGCGGATGTCCATGAGGATCACGTCGGGGCGCAGTGCCGCGGCCAGCTCGACGGCTTCCTCGCCCGTGGCGGCCTGCCCCGCCACTTCGAATCCGCGGGCTGCCGTCGCAAGCGCTGCGAGCCCGGCCCGGATGAGTACCTGGTCGTCCACAATGAGCAGCCGTGTCATCGCTGCCTCTCCCCCTCATGTGCTCCAGGGGAGTGGTCAGCTGCCCCCGGTGGTGTCGAGCGGGGCCAGCGGCAGGGTGAAGACGACCTCGAACCCTCCCTCGGCTCGGGGACCGGCCCGCAGCGACCCACCGCAAAGTTTCGCCCGTTCCCGCATGCCGAGCAAACCAAGCCCGCTCGAAGGCAGGGCGGCCGGTGCTTTTCCGCCTTCGTCGCTCACCCGTCCCCGCAGGCGGTCGCTGGCGAACTCCAGGCTCACAGTGGCCCGGGCCCCCTGTCCGGCGTGTTTGACGGTGTTGGTCAGCGCCTCCTGGATGATCCGGTACGCGCACAGGTCGACACCCGAGGGCAGCGGGCGCTGCTGCCCGGACACCAGCACGGTCACCTCGCACCCGGCCGATCGGGCTCGTTCCACCGGCTCGTCCAGGTGCGTCAGGCCGGGCGCCGGCCGATAGAGACGATCGGTATCGCCGACGTCCGGCCCCGTACGCAGGACACCGAGCAGGCCGCGCATCTCCTCCAGGGCCTGCCGGCTGCTCGTCCCGATCGACACCACCGCCTGCCTTGCGGCCGCGGGGTCGGAGGTGAAGACGAATTCGGCCAGGCCCGCCTGGACGGCGAGCGCCGACAGGTGATGGGCGACCACGTCATGGAGTTCCCGGGCGATGCGCAGTCTCTCTTCCGCGACCGCGTGCCGTGCGCGCAGTTCCTGTTCCCGCTCCAGTTGTGCGGTCAGCTCGGCCAGCTGGGCGTTGCGCTGGGCAAGGTGACGGCTGCCAGTGGCGAAGACCCAGACGATGCCGACGCCGATCGCAGCCTGCGCCACCGACAGCTCCAGTGACAGGTGTGCCGCCAGGCCGCTGCCCACCCACGCCGCCGCCGTCACCGCGGCCGCCCAGGCCGCCCGGCGCACCGGTTGGCGCGCGATCACCGTGTAGCAGGCGAGCAGCGGTCCCCACAGGTTCACCGACGGCTGGAAGCCTGCGGCGGTATATGCCACGAACGCGCCGCACGAGACGGTGAACGCCAGCCACGGGGTCCGCCGTCGCGCCGCCAGGGGAAGGTTCACCGCGAGGCTGAGCGCGACCGCGGCGAAACCGAACGGCGGCCACCCCTCGCGCTGGTAGCGGGCCTCGTAGCCCTGCCGGGCGTAGACGACGGTCACGATCGCCAGGGCCCCCGCCAGAGCCGCGTCGGTCACCAGAGGGTTGACACGCCCCCGCACTCTGCCTGCCAGCATCCCCGTAGGGTAGAGCCGCCCCGCCTTGGGCGTCGTCCATCCTCGGGTGGACGGCGGAGGCCGGCAGCCGCCACCCTGCGGCACCGCGGGGGGCTTCGGCGCCGGTCGTACTCGGTCCTGCGCTCAGGGCCGTCGTCCGGACCTCCCGCTAGCATGCGTGCGCCAGTCGAACTCGCCTCTGTGCTTGCGTGCGGGGCCTGTTGGGGGTGGCAGCAGGTGGGGGGGACGAGCGCCGGGACATGCTCCTGTACGCGATGGTGCACGACGAGCCGTGACTTGCTCGGCGGGACTCGGGCAGACGTCCGAGGAGAGGCTGTCCCGGATCTCAAGGGAACCGGGACAGCCTCGTCAGGGCATTACCGGCTTGTTCAGGTCGCGGAGCCAGTTGCCCGGCCGTGCTCGCCGGAGGCTCCGGCGACGCCGGCGGTGGGTGCGCTGTCGGGATCGCGGTCGATGAGGTCGTTCGAGGTCGGCCGTCCCAGGAGCCAGGTCAGCAGCGGGCCCGCCATCGCGGTCGTCACCACGGCCATGACCACCATCAGCGAGTAGAGCTTCTGCTGGAGGAAGCCCAGCTGCAGACCGACGTTCAGGACGATGAGCTCGGTCAGGCCGCGCGTGTTCATCAAGGTGGCCAGTGCGGCGGACTGCCGGAGCGGCATCCGGTTCAGGCGGGCCGCGGCGAACGCGCCGATGAACTTCCCGCCCACGGCCACGAGCAGGATCAGTCCCAGGTCACCGAGCCCACTCGCATCGAGCCCTGAGAGGTCGACCCGGAGGCCGGCGACCAGGAAGAACACCGGCAGAAGCAGGGTGCTGCTCATCTGGCCGAGACGGTCGTGCACGTCATGGCGGAGCCGCTCGGTGCCGGAGCGCGGAAGGATGGCACCGAACAGGAACGCGCCGAAGATGTAGTGCAGGCCCACCCACTCGGTGGCGGCGGCCGACAGCAGCAGGCCGGCGAGGATGAGCGCGAAGACCGTCGGGCTGAGCCGCAGCGACGTCTGCCGGTCCGCCCACCGGCGCAGGAGCGGACGCAGTACGAACAGCATCCCGAGCAGGTAAGGGATGGCGAGGAGAATGCGCCACTGGTCAGGGCCCGCCGATCCGCTGATGGCGACGACGGCGGCGAGCAGCGACCAGGCGAGGACGTCGTCGATCGAGGCACAGGCAAGCGCCACCACGCCCAGTGGTGTGCGGGTCATACCACGGTCGGTGAGGATGCGGGCCAGCACGGGGAACGCGGTGATCGACATGGCGATGCCGATGAACAGCATGAACGCTGTCTCGTCACCGCTGCCGTGCTTGTCCATCAGGTACAGGCCCAGAGCAGTGCCGAGGCCGAACGGCAGGATGATGGAGCTGATGGAGACGGCGGGGGCGATGGCCCCGCTGCCCCGGATCAGTGCCACGTCCCACTCGAGTCCGACGATGAACATGAAGACCGCGACGCCGACCGCGGCGAGGGCACCGAGCAGGGGCCTCGTCGTGTCGGGGAACAGCGCGTCCGATATGGCACCGTGGAAAAGGGTCGGTCCCAGTGCGATGCCGGCGAGGACCTCGCCAATCACCGCGGGCTGGCCCAGGCGTCGGGCCAGCGCGCCGAGTACGCGCGCCAGGAGCACCATGATGGCGAGGCCGACGAGGAGTGATGTGGTTTGTTGCGTGGTCATATGTCCGGAATCCGTCCTTGGCAGTCCCGTCCGCGTTCTCTCCGAGAGCGGCGGCGGGCAGGATGGTCAGGTGAGCGGTCTGGAAGGCGGGCAGGCGATCCGGTCCGGCGGCGTCCGGGCGCATCGGGCGCAGTGGGCACAGAAGGATGAAGCCGCCGGAAGGAGGGTGCGGACGGTGAGGGGTGGCGGGCGGCCAAGGGCACGCACGCGTGGCTAGGCGAGTTGTTCAGAAGCTGCTGCCGCCGACTGCACCGGGGCGCGGTACGGCGCTGGTGTCACGTCCGTGACACGTCGGGACACTCACCGCTTCGAGCCTTCGCTGGCATAGCCGTACACACAGTTGGCTTCCTCCCCCCGGAGAACCGAGCGCTCCTGCACCGGCCCGCGCACAGAGCGCTCATCGTAGGAGCGACCCTGGCGCGACCGGGACCGCACGGCCCGAATGTCCGGAAGTGGATTCTTGCTGGCCGAACAGGCCCCGTTGACATCCGCAGCCCCCCCTCCCGGACTCCGGTCGGGGCCGGCGTCGTCAACAGTGCCCGGCCCGGCGCTTCCACGCTGTACGCACGCCGGTCCGCTCGCGCGGCCAGGCGCGGCGCGGCTTCTCACAGGGCTGGTCGCGTCGCACGGCCGACTCCAAGCACATCCGGAGGATGGAGACGGGCAACCGCTTCGTCTCGATCAGCACGGCCGCTCCGCCGTGCACGGGGGCCGTTCCCGCAAGCGCTGGCTCCCCACCCGGCCGTACGGGTCGGCTGGGAGCGGTTGTCGCCGGGGCGCCGGCGTGCGGGTGTCGGTGTGACGCCCTCGGCCGGTGGTGAGGTGGTCATCGGGTGCCCGGGCCGCGGTGCAGGCGGGAGGGTGCGCCTGCGGACTGGGCGCCCTCCTCACCGAGGGCCATCGTGTCCTCGTCCGACAGCTCCACGACGTACACGTGCCCCTTCTCGCAGGTCAGCGTGGAGGATGAGCGGTCGGTGGGGTGGCTCGTGACCGCCTCCAGGGTGACGGTGGTGCCGCGCACACCCCGCAGTTCGAGGGCTTCGGTGCAGCCGACCTCGCGTTCCGTGCCGGCCTCGGTGACGTTGCTGACCTGCTTGCCGGCGAGTTCTCCGACGGCGGCGGTGTGCAGGGTCAGCGTGACCTTGAACGACGTCGTGGCAGGTACCAGTCGTCCGTCGGCGTGGGGGTTGCCCGGCCCGGTGCCGGTCCAGACGCCCGTCCACTCGCGCGGGAGCGTAGGCACGGTCGCCGAGGCGGAGGACGTGGGGCGCCCGGCGTCCTTCGTGTCCGGTCCCGCCTGGTCGTCGTGTCCGTCGAACGGGTACAGCACCCCGACGAGGGTCACCGTGAGGGCCGCCGCCGCAGCCGCGGCGGCGATCCACCAAGTGCGCGACGTCGACGTCCTGGACGGCTTGGCCCCGGTGGTGGCGGCCGGTACACCGGTGAGGCCGCTCGGCCCTGGGGTGGGGCAAGGTGGGGGGCCGAAAACACCTGCCGGGCCCGCATCGGCCACGGGCGGCGGGGCCGTATGGCCGGTGGGCGGCGGGGCCGTATCGTCGGCGGACGGCGGGGTGGCGGTCCGGCCGGGCGCTGCTGGAGCCGCCATGCCGGTGGGTGCCGTGGCGATGGGCGCGGGGGCGATGGGCGCGGTCGTGATGGGCGCGGGGGCGATGGGCGAGGTGATCAAGCGCGCCACCTCCGCCTCGCGGGCCGCGAGTTCGTCACCGAGGCCGGGTGGCAGAGCCTGTTTCCAGACCAAGCCGGACCGGCAGGGCAGCAGGTCGGTCAGTTCGCTGCTGTCGGGTCGCTGCTCGGGCTGCTTGGCCAGGCAGCGTCTCACGACGGGCAACAGCTCCGCCGGCAGGCCCTCCAGCTGAGCCTGCTCGTGCACGATGCGGTACAGCAGCGAGGCCGCCGAGACCTCCTCACCCGGATGCTGGAACGGGCTGCGCCCGGTCGCCGCGAACACCAGGACGCAGCCAAGGGAGAACACGTCGCCCGCCTCGGTCACGACGCCGCGGGACACCTGCTCCGGGGCCAGGTAGCCAGGTGAGCCGACGACGCCGCCGCTGTGGGTGTGCCGTGAGTCTTCGGCCGCCCGGGCGATACCGAAGTCGATGAGCATGGGCCGTTGCCGGCCCAGCAGTATGTTGGACGGCTTGATGTCGCGGTGCGCCAGTGAGCAGGCGTGCACGGCCGCGACAGCAGCGGCCAGTTCGCCGGCCAGCGCGCGCAAGCTGACCGACGGGAGCGGCCCGTGTGCCACAACCCAGTCGGCCAACGACGGCGCCGGGACGTACTCCGTCGCGAGCCATTGGGGGCGGTGGCCGGGCGGACTGAAGTCGATGACGGAGACGGTGAACGGTGACCGGACGAGGTCGCTGTTGCGCACCTCTCGGGCGAACCGTGCCTCGAAGTCGGGCGCTTCGGCCAGATCCGGGCGAACGGTCTTCAACGCGAGCGGCCGTCCGGCCGTCGTACGGGACAGATAGACCTGACCCATGCCTCCGGCGCCCAGGCGTGCCAAGATCGGATAGCCCCCGACAGCAGCCGGATCCATCGCTTCCACCGGTCTCACGTGCCCCTCCCCCGGTCTTGCCGTCTCGCCCCCACAGAATCGTCACCGCGCAGATCCTGCGGGCGGCCAGCAGGATACGCGGACGGCATGAGGGAACAGCCTGGCAGAGGCGAACAGTGACGTGTCGGCGGCGCGTGTCGTGCCCCTTCGGGAAGCGTGAGGATCCGGGTTCCCCGGAGCCCTCCACAGGTGAGCCCTAAAAACGCTGTTCGCCCTCACCGTGCTGCCGGCGCTGCCCTCTCACCCGCCCAACGGCGATAAGACGCTCCTCGGAACGCGATCCACCCGTCCGGGGCCTCCTTGGGTCTTCGGTATCCACCGCGCACGGCGCTCGGCGCCCGTGAGCCGTCTCGGCGTCGGCGACAGGCGGCGGGGCGTCGGTGGCCACGGAAGCGGGCGGGCACGGCGGTGAGGATCTGGGATCCCCGGTGGCCGCCACGCATGCGGGCGAAGACGTGCTCGACGCGGGCTCGGACCTGCTTGTGGGACTTGTTGTGTTCCCTTTTCCAGTCCGGGAGCCCAGCTGGCGATCTGTTCGACGGAGCCTCTGCCTGGATGGGTGAGCAGGTAGTCGGTGCCGTAGTCGCCCTCCAGGTTGCGGTAGATCACCACGGCTCCGGGGCCGTCTTGCGCCGGCACCCTGAACACTGGCCAGCATTCATGATCGAAGAGGACCTCGGACAGGGCATCGGCATCGGCGCCGTCCTCACCGAACCACTCCGGAACCGGGCGCTCGGTACACCCCCCGTCGCTGCACATCGCCAAGAGGTAGTTCGACCAGAAACCCGGGTGGAACAGCAGTGACTCGCCCGGCACCAACGGGCCGACGTCATATCCCTTGATCAGCACCCCTCGATCCTGTCACCAGCCACTGACACGGTCCGATCCGGGGATCAGCAAGGGGTGCCGCCCAGTTGCGGGACAGCCCTTAGGCGACGGCCATCACGATTTCCAGGCCATGCTGTCCCACCCAGCCGGCGCCCGCGGCTCGCGCCACCGGCAGCACCGGGCCGGAGTCTCAGACGACGACGTCGACCGTGCACCGGTGATGCGCAGGTTCAACAACACCGGGCCGATGCGTACTTGCGGGGCGCTGATGGTGGTGTCTGAACCTGGTTGTGTCGGATTTCGTGACGATCCGTCTCTGATTCTCACTCAGGCGAGTCGATAGGATCCCGGCATGATGGAAAATCCCGTGGCCGCGCTGTCGGAGGCTGAGTACCGACGCGTCTGGGACCGCTTCTACGATGACTTCAGCTTCCGGCCGAGTACGAGTCCGTTCAAGTGGCCAGCCATCAAGGAGCCCGTCGCGTCGATCACCTGGAGCCTTACTGCGCTTGACGACGATCCGGGTTACGAGCGCTTGGACCGCATGGTCGAGGTCGTCGAGAAGGGGTTGGCCTCCTGCGTTGGCCCGCAGGGCACCCTGCTCGCGCTCGACTGGCAGCACACGTCGTATCGCTTCGCACCGCAGAAGGTCGGTCGTCCTGGGCAGCCGGCTTGGCCTCTGAGTCCGTACCCCGACGGGGATTACTACATCTACCTGTCGGAAGACTTCCGCTGCGGCAGTTTCGGGCACCCTTGGGAAGAGTCCCTCTGCCTATTCGGTGAGGAACTCCTCGACGCCGTAGCCGCAGAGGTCGACACGGTCCTTGGCTCACCGATTCGCAGGTCCGGCAAGGCGGTTTCCGACTCAGGGGTCTCGTAAGAGGGCGTGCCCGCAGCATGGCGAAAGAGCTGCCGAACGATCGGAGCGGTCCGACCTTGGTCGCGGGTGGACATCAGGGTGCCGTCCACGATCAGCACTCGTTTCACTAAGAGTTGAGCAGCTGTGGGTCTTGCGCTCGACAATCGTGGTCAAAAGGGCGTCCAGAGTGAGCGCTGATCTTGTCCCTGACGACCTGCGGGGGCGGATGGCCCCCACTACTGTCGCCCGTTCCTGAACGGCGCCGCCGTTACCCCGGACGGTTCTCAAAAGGGGGGGGTTCACGTCGGCCCCTCACCCGTCGACCGCGCCCGCCCCGGCTCCAAGCACCACCTGATCGTCGGCCGTTACGGAACCCCGCTCGCCGTCACCCTCACCGGCGGCAACCGGCACGACGTCACCCAGCTCCTGCCTCTACTCGACGCCATCCCACCGATTCAGGTCCTTGGCGGCGTCCCCGCCGCAAGCCCCGGCACTGTTTGCCGACCGGGGCTACGACTTCGACAAGTACCGCCGCGTGCTGTGGAAGCGCGACGTCAACCCGTGATCGCCCGAGGCGGCGTCGCCCACGGCACCGGACTGGGCGAGGTCCGCTGGGTGGTCGAGCGCACCTTTGCCTGGCTCCACCAGTTCAAACGACTCCACACCCGTTACGAACGACGCGCCGACCTCCACCAGGGCCTGTGCCAACTGACCCGCAGCCTGATCTGTATCCGATGTCTATCCGGCCGCTCCAAGTGATCGACTAGGAGCCCGAGCGAAGCCCCAAGGCGCTGTGCTGAATCAGGCCGGCCGGGGCATCGGCAGAAGGCGACTTCCGACGGGTCAGCTCCACCAGCTTCGATCGGAGGTCAGGCGCTGGTTCGCCGAGCACAATGGCGCTGATCACCAACTCAAGCATGACGCAGTCGTAGGCATCGTCCGTGCCTCCATAGCGCTCGGCATCGCGTTCAACCACGGCACTGGCGATCCGCCATCCACCGCCATCAACCGGCGCGAAGGTCGCCGCGAAGACTCCGTAACCGGTCCAGCTCCGATACAGGTAGACAACCTCGCCCTCCACGAGGACGTCCCACTTCTCATCCATGTCCCGTGACACGTAGCCGCGTTGGATCCGCTCCCAGTCTTCATCCGACCAGATCCGCCGGGGCAGCTCCGGCATCGGCTGAGGATCTGATATCGGCTGAGGATCTGATATCGGCTGGACACCACCGGAAACCGTGGACCGAGTTACGCGCTCGTCAGCAGGCATGGAGTGATCCTACGGACGAAACCGAGCGCGACAGCACACTCTTCGGCGACCTCATGGTGAAACCGCCTGTGAGTCCTTCGCGAACCGTTTGGAGCGAGCGCGAGTTTCGGGCCGAGGTGGTCGATGATGAGACCGGCCGCGGGCTTCGACTTGCCCTACGCGGCGCCAGTCGCCTCAGGGTCAGGTTGGTCCGCCAGTGTTCGGCGACCAGTAGCGCACGGTCCGCCGGCGGCAGCCTTTACGGCCGCCCGAGACTCACAGCGTCGGCCCTCCTCCCTCCGCGGCTGGGTCACCAGCTTACTCAAGGGCGGGCGGACTCCGCCCCGTGAACGGGGCCATCGAGGACGGCTCCCCCGCCGTGATCACACCAGCCACCCATAGATCATTTCAATTGCCGACACCCCTCCCCACGGTTGATCCTGGACACCCGGCAAGCAAGGGGGTACGAGATGGGGCTGATGCTCTTCCCGGGCGACAACGACGTGGCGAGCCCAGACGTGTCCTGGTCCTACACCGGCTTCAACATGTTCAGGAAGTGGCTCGCCCAGGTCGAGGGGCTCTCACTCGCCGAGATGGACGGCTTCGGCGGGGACCGCCAGTGGTCCAGCGTCTCCACCACGCTGGCGCCACTGCTCAGCCACCCGGACGACGAGGGAGACCTCACGCCTGCCCAATGCGCGGCGATGTTGCCGCGGCTGGAGGAAATCCTCGACCAACACGAGCCCGACGACAGTGACCCCGTCCTCCGACGGCGCACCGAAGACGTCAGCGAGTTGGTCGCCGTCCTGCGGATCTGCGTGGACAAGGACGTTGAGCTCATCTTCGGCTAGCTCCAGGAACATGGAGCGACCCGCCTTTGAGGGGCCGGCTCTGGCTGAAGCGCAGGGCCAAGTACGAGTGAACGGGCAGAGCTCTTCGCGAGGTGTCGCCGAGATCAGAAGCACAGCACCACGTAGGTTGGAAACGCGTTCCCTCGACGCCTCCTCGTAAGGCATGATCACGGACATGGCGGAAGCGAAAGTGGATCAGTTGGCGCGACGGTGGGACGAGTTCAGGACCTTGCGCTTTCCTCCGGGCTTCTACCAGCGAGAGCCCGAGGGTGAGTGCATGGTGATGATGGACACGATGCTCGCCGGCTGTGTCTCCTCAGCCATCAACGGGCCCTTGGACGACCGGTACCGAGACGTACTGCGGGAACGCACCGCGGTCCTTGAAGAGATCCTGCCGTCTATTGGTGATGACGAGTACGCAACCAAGTACTTCACTCACTTGCACGGGATGGCCGTGCTGGCGGCCGAACTTGACAAGGCCCGAAGCGAGTAGTGCCGCCGGGTCCTGGTCCCCGCCGCTGCCAGCGCGCCGGACACGGTCTGAAGGACATCGGCGGGCATCTCTCGCTTCCTGCGGGCCTGGTGGACGGCGTACTCGATCAGGCGCCCCAGGGCCCGCACGGAGGAATCCGAGCCAAGCAACGGCACGTCCGCTCTCCCGCGGTCTGCCGGCCGGCCCGAGTGCGTCGCCGGGGATGTCCGGTGCCTGCACAGTGGCAAGGCGAGTCGGCGGGGCGGTCTGGGCTTGCAGGCGGTCCGGGATCGTCTTCTCGTGATCGCCGGGACGGGTGGTGGCGGTGCGCCACACAGTGGTGATCAGGTCGAACATTGCATGGTCGGCCAGGCACCCCGCGGCGGACCGGTTCTCCGTGGCCGCAGCGCAGGCGGCGCGGGCGGCGTGAGCTCGCGCAGGTCGCCCTGAGGAGAGAAGACGGAGCCCTGCGCAGATAGCCCGTCGTTGCCTTGGCAGTGACCTGCTGCCCGGTCGCGTTGTAGGTGCACGAGACGGTCTCGGAGGACGATCGCCACCGCGGGCTGGGCCGTCTGGTACTGCCCCGGCGCACGATCTGCTGCCGGCTCCTGCTCTTCTTGGTCGGTCACCTGCACACATGGACAGACTCAGTCACCACACCCCGCAGCGGTCGACTCGGACATCACCGCACATCCAACCGCTACGACCATCAACCCGGCCAACCAATGTGGTCAGAGCACTGACGGTCCGGTTCAACGCGCTGACCCCGCCGTCGGCCGCCGGCCAGCCGGACATCTTCGCGCTCGCCCACTCCCTCGGCACCAGCCTGCTGATCAACAACCCGCTGGCCGGGGTCCCATCAGGAGGAGAGGTCGGGGATGCCCATGAGGCGCCGCATTTCGCTCCCGTTGATGATGATGATCGGGGTCGTGAGTCGGGAACCGATCTCCACCAGCGCTCCCTCGATGCTCAGGATTGCCGCCGTGAGCCGCGCTCGCCCGATCAGCGAAGCCCGCGCCAGGCTCTGGGAGAACAGCAGCCGCATCGAAGACAGGACACCCGCCAGCTTCGCCACCGCGTCCCGGCCGTCCAATGGGAGCTGGCGGATCGAGGTGAGTACGGACTGGAGGGCGGGCTGGCTGGAGGGGATCAGCCGCGGCTCGATCCCGCGGGCGGTCAACTGAGCCGCCATGGCGTTGATCTGGTTCGTGACCAAAGCCGCCTGCGTCCGACCGATCTCCGGTCCCAGCCCACCCTGGCCGAGCACCACCCCCTGGAACCGAGTCGGATCGGTCTGCCGCAGAACGGCCGCTGCATCGCCGGTCTCGCGAGCGATCCGTAGATAGTCCCCGGATAGCCGCAGCACCGGCTCGACCAGCGCCCGAACACGTACGCCGAGGGCCGGCTCCACGCCCTGGATTCGGTTCAGGGCGAGAATCGCGGCGTCACGGCGGGTCTCGATGGCCTGGGCGGTCTGGAGCACGCTGCCGAGGTGGTTGAAGCCGCCGGGACCGATCACGCCGCCCTGCGCCTCGAACAACGCGGCCTCGTGCGAGCCCTGGAAAATCCCGTGCAGGGCGCCCCGCGAGACCCGGAAGACTTCCAGCAGCGACTGCGCGAGCTCCAGGAGCAATTCCTCGTTGACGTTCACGGCACCGCTCCCGTTCGCTATGTGCTGGTCAGCTGATCGACGGTGGTCTGCAGCTCTCCGTCGTCCAGCACCGGCTCCTCCTCGACCGGCGGCTCCTCCTCGGCCGGCCGGTACGAGAGAGGCAGCGAGAGGATGGTGACGGCCCGCACTTCATCGAGCGCCGGGGCGATCTGCTCCTCCAGGGCGATGATGGCGGGCCCGCCGGGATCGACGCGGCCATCCACGACACCGGTCACAGCGTTCTGGAAGTTCTCGATTGCCGCTACGGTCAGGGGCCCGACCCGCCCGTCGAGCTCCAGCGCGCTCAGCCCATGGTCCGCCCGGAAGACATTCAGCAATGCCTGCACGTACTGTGCCTCGCTGCGCAGGTTGGCGCCGCCGACTCCGACCGACTGGGTGATGGGCATGTGCTGCTCCTCTCCACGGCCTGCCCGAGCACCGTAGGGGCGGTCCGGCGGCCCCGACGGGTGCGACATGGCATGAGTGTGGCGAAAACACCTGAACGGCAGCCGTCAACGACCCACAGCTCACGGGCGCAGCGTGGGCGCCGGGCGTGGCTCCCGGGCGAGAGGAGAGTGGAGGAGTGGGTGTGCTTCACATCCAGCCGGGCCCGGAGCGGCCCGCAGAGCCGGGCGACCGCCTCGGCCGGTCCACGACCGTGATCGAGTGACACCCAGGGATGACGGAAGACGAGGCATGACGGGCGGGTCGCGGCATCCAGAAGTGCAACGCGGACCGGGCCCTGGCCCAGGACGAGGCGCAGCTGCTGTGACGTCGCCTGAGAACAGGTCTTGCCCAATGCTCCGCATTTCTACGGCATTCTCGGCCGATCCGACGGAATTGTCGAAGTAGCCGAGGAAAGGATGCCTGCCGGATCTGATCGGTTGATCGGGGAGCTTCTCGCGTCCAGGAGGCGTTCTTCTCCTTCCCCTGGTGTCTGTGTGGGTGTCGCGGCCGAGGGCCAAGAGCGTAGTAGCGGGCGCCCATCTTGTACGGCCCTGAACGGTCGAGGTAGGCGCTGGTGTAGCGGAAGGGCTGCTGGGTGCCGTTGTCGGAGGGCGTGGCTGGCCGCAGGGCCGTAGGGGGTAGCCGGCGGGGCGCTTTGCCGTGGTGTCGACCAGGCCGATAACCGAGTTGGGGGCGTCGGTGAAGGTGGCGGTGTCGCGGCTCAGGCGCTGGGTGTTGTCGGTGCCGGCGCAGGTCTGGCTGGTGGTGCCGGACTGCGGGTAGGCGGCGAGCTGGGTGAACAGCGTCCATGAAGCGCTGGTCCGGGTGTCGGTGGGGATCACGCCGAGCGGAAGGCCCGCGCCTGGTCCGGTACCGGCGAACCGGCGGCCCGCCGGAACCAGGGTTCGGCGGGTCGCCGGGAGCCGGAGGGCTCCGGGCTCAGCACGGACGGATCAGCACAGGCAGGGGTCCGTCCCCCAGCCGAGACCCGTGACGTCCGTGTCCCGCAGTGCACCGGAGAAGGCCTGGACCTCGTCCACGTCACCGTGGAGGTACTCGCCCCAGCCGTCACCGGTTCTGCCCCGACCGATCTGGAGGGCACCGGTGCTGTGCCAGCCGTTGGGGAGGCTCGCGGTCGCCTCGGCGTTCGTCTCACCGTCGAGGTAGAGCCTGACCGTGTCGGTTCCGTCGTCGTAGGTCACGGCGAGACGGTGTCCCAGCCCCTCGCCGCCGTCCGCGCCCTCGATCTGGGACACCACCGTCTCGCGGGCTCCGGCCTCGTCCTTCTCCGGCATCACCAGCTGCCAGGCGTGTGTGGACGGCTGGTAACGCAATTTGAACGCGTCCGCGTGTTCACCGGCCTGCGACAGCACGGTCATCGGGTGGACCGGTTCGGAGTCTGCGAGGCGTACGACGACACCAAGGGTGAAACTGTCCCCGGTGTCCACGACGGGTTCGTCGGCAGCGGCGTATCCGGATGAGCCGTCCAGGTGCAGATGCCCCTCGCCGACGAGGGTCGGCGGCCCGTAGGTACAGTCGGGTTCGATCTCCGGGAGACAGGCGTTGCCGGAGTCACGGTGGATCGAGGCTCCCCCGCCGAGCCGCAGCGGCGCGCCGTCCGACTGCTCGGGGCTCGCGCCGTCCACCTCCGTCTCCAGCGACCAGTGGCCGAGTGACTCCGGCTTTCGCTGCGCCAGTTCGGCCACCTCGCCCGGTACGACGACCCGGTCGTGTACCTGTACGTCACCGATGTCGCCCTGCCACCGGTCGCGGTACCCGGTGGCACCCTGCGCCCGTCCGATCTGGAACGCGCCGGACGTCCTGGTGGGAGTCGCCTCAACCGGGCTGCCGACCTCGTGACCGTTGACGTACAGGTGTGCGCGACCCGTCTCGGCGTCGTACAGCCCGAGCAGGTGCGTCCACTCCCCGGTCTCGGGCGCGCCGCCGGACACCGTCGCGCCCCCGATCGTGAACGACCAGCCGGGCACACTGCCCGGGGTGCGCAGCCCGAGGGTGAAGCCGGGCTGCACGTCCGCGTCCTGGCTGGCGACGGTCATGGCCCGGCTGGTCTCCGCAGGGCGCGCCCAGGCGCTGACCGCGAAGGACTCGCCGGTGTCGGTGACCGCGGCGTCGGGGGTGAGGAAGCCGTGGCCGCTGCCGTCGAGGCGCACTGTGGAGGTGATTCCGGTCCCCGCGGGTGCCGGGCCGCCGAAGGTGACTCCGGTGCCGGCCCGGGCGGGGGCGCCCGTCTCGGCGGAGGCCGTGCGGGAGCCTATCGGGTCGTCCAGCTTCCAGCGGGCGACAGGGGGACGCCCGGACTTCACATTGAAACCGTACTGCGACTCTCCGCTGGTGCGGCCCGACCGGTCGATCGCGCGGACCGTCAGTTGCTTGGGCCCTGACGTCAGCGGCAAGTACGGGATGGTCACGGCAGCGCCCGGCCGCTCGGTGGACACGGTGCCATGAGGGCCGCCCAGGAAGCTGTACGTGTACGACACCACGTCGTCGGAGGGCGAGTCCACGGTGAAGTGTCCGTAGACGCCGACCCCATCCACCCAGAACACGTCCTCGTTGCTGGGGTATTCGGGGGAGCTGATTGCGGCCTTCTCGGGGTTAGCGTCGTCGTACACGAACGAGCAGACCGAGCCGTCGCCCTCATCGCTCCATGCGGACTTCGCCTGGCCGTCATTGGCGCGGACATGCCAAGATACGACCGTGTTCGCGGGTATGTCGTTCGGCAACGTCCAGTAATGCCGCGAGCCCGACGACAGGGTGGTGGTCGTGTAGGAACGGCGCTGCTCCGCCCCGGCCGCGTCCGTCCACCAGGCTTCGAACTCGCCCTGCACCGGGCTGGACTCGGAAGGCTGGTTGTCCTCCTCCGGGTCGTACAGCACGGCACTGAGCCTGGGCGGCGCCGACACGTACGGTGTGTGGTCACCGGTGGCGCAGGCCTTGCCCTGTGACTGCAGATCCTGGACCAGCGGCCGCTTCGGCGGCAGGTTGTCCGCCGCGTACGCAGTACCGGAAACAATGGCCAGCAGTGCTGCCGCGCAGCCTCCCACCACCGTCCGTCTGCTTCCGCCTGTCCTTGCGAGCCTGGTCAAGTAGGCCTCCTCCGTGAGCGATCGACGACCGTGGTCGACACGAACCGCTCGAAGCTAACAGCCGACACTGACAGCGCCGAAAGGGTTTTCCGTCAGCTCCGTGTGACGAAGCTTCGCCACGCGGTGTCATGGAAACCTGGAGCAACGTGTGCCGCAGCCCGGCACAAGGCGCTTGACGGGCGGACGGTCAGGGCGCGGGGAGTGTGAAGACCAGGAACAGCACAGCCAGTGGCGGGACCAGAGCGGCCAGAGCCGCCCAGAGACGGGCCGCGGACCAGCGGCGACGCCAGGGCAGCAGCCACGCGGTGAGCAGGGCCGCGCCGGAGAGCGGGCCACCAATGGCGAGCATGCCGTGGATCCAGGCCAGAGCCGTCTCCAGAGCGGCTGAACAGTCGTCGGGGCCACAGCTGTCCGTCGCCATCTGCGAGAGCCCGCCGAAGACCAGGGCGAGCGGAGCGAGCGGGACCATCAGAGCCGTGGCAACCGCCGGGACCACCCAACCCCGCGGATCCGGGTCGTTCCCGCCAGGCTGAAGCGGTGCTGGTGCTGTATGCGGCATCGTCGTCATGGGCCCAGTGAACCCAGACCACCCTGCCCGCCACACCAGCCCGGATACTCATGTCCGGACCCGCACCACTACTCAGAAGACACCAGGATGGCACCCGGCAGGTGTCACTCGCTTGGAGAGCATGCGGCGTCCTGCGACTGCATCTCTTCAACAAGACAGAGCATTTCGCTGGGACCCTGCCCTGACCGGCGGCCACGGGCGGTCGCCTTGCGGGTGCAGTAGGCGGGACCAGCCGGGGACCTGAGCGCGGCCGGGTCACCGCCGCGGCCGCTCCGGTGTACCGGTGCGCCGGCGGACCTCCGCCGTCCGTATGCCCTCCGTACCGGCAGGGGCCCGTCCGGTCTGTCACGGCCCGGCTGATGGACACGTCCTCACAGATCCACCGGCGGCTTCGGGGGCTTGTGGCACACGCTACCTCGGCTTCGGGAGTAGCCACCGCGGCCGGGAAGGTCGATTCTGTCCGGCCGCTGCCGCCGTTCGGACGTCAGGCGGTCCTACGGGCTCTTGGGCGCCGGCCGCGGCGTCACTGCGGCCGATGCGCCGCCCCCCTCTTCCCGACAGCCACCTGCTCCCGGGAAGCGGGGGCCGTCTCAACCGTTCACCATGTGCAACCTTTGCTCTTGCTCGGTGGTCTCCTTTCCGTCAACCCCGCACGTCAGGGCGACGCCCCGGGCGATGCGGTGATCAACTAGCACCAGGAGAATCGGCGTGCACCAGCGCCTGCGTATCGTTTTGGCCACCGCCACGGCGGCAACGCTGACCAGCGGACTGCTCACCGCCGCAGCGGGCACCGCCGCCGCGCTCGTACCCGGAGCGCACGGAGACTTCAACGGCGACGGCTACCGCGACATCGCCGTCGCCGCACCCGGCGGCTACGTGGGAGGACGCTCGGGCGCCGGCCAGGTCGTCATCGTCTACGGCGGTGTCAGCGACCCGTCCTCCGCCAGGAGCGTCGTCATCAGCCAGGACAGCACGGGTGTCCCTGGGACCGCCGAGAGCGGGGACGGTTTCGGCGGTGCCATCGCGGTCGAGGACTTCAACGGCGACGGCTACGGTGATCTCGCCGTCGGCAGCCCGGGCGAGGATGTCGGTACCGACACCGACGGGGGAACCGTCGCCATCCTGTGGGGTTCCGAGGCCGGCCTCACCAGCGGTACCACGATCGCCGATCCTGCGCCCTCCTCGCACGACAAGTTCGGACGCGTGCTGGCCGCGCTCGTCGACAGTGACGAGAAGCCGGACCTGGCCATCGGCTCTACCACGCCCACCATCGACATCTACCGGGGAGGCTTCAGCAAGTCGGGAGCCACGGGCGGCAGCTACCGGTTCGTGCCGCCGTCCTGGGTCACGACAGCCCCGGTATCGCTCACCGCCGGCAACTTCGGAGGCGGCGACGTGATCGCCGACCTCGTCGTCACCGGACCCACGACGTACTTCGCTCTCGGCTCCGCCTCCGGCCTGAACAGCGCCAGTGCCACCAAGCTGCCTTCCGGCAGCTCCGCCGCGATCGGTGATTTCGACCACGACTGGCACTACGACATCGCCGTCGGCTCCCCCGATGAAGGAGCGGGCGTCGTCCGCGTCTACAACGGCGCCGAGAGCGCGCCCTCGGCCACCCCCTCGTACACCATCACGCAGGACACGCCCGGTATCCCCGACACCAGTGAGACGGGAGACCGCTTCGGCGCCTCGCTCTCGGTCAGCCGCGCCGGTTACGGCTACCAGAACCTCGCCATCGGCGCCCCCGGTGAAGGCCTGGGCAGCGCCACCGGGACCGGCGCCGTCACCTTCCTCTACGGCGGGCCCGAGGGACTCATCGGCGCACGGCCCATGGCCGGCACGGATCCCCAGTTCTTCGCCCAGAGCAGCACGGGAGTCGCGGGCAGCGACGAGACCGGCGACCAGTTCGGCGGTGCCGTCCAGATCGCCGACACCAACAACGACCGCAACGAGGACCTCATCGTCGGCGTTCCCGGTGAGAACACCGGTGACGGCGCCGTCGCCTACCTCCACTCCGACGGGGGCATCGCTCCCAGCGGCACTCCCGGCATCACCCCCGCTGGCACCGGAGTCTCCACCACCGGCTCCCCCAACCTCGGGCGTCACCTCGCAGGCTGATCCCGAGCCGACCGCGTAACCGCGGCTGAGCGGCTTTCACACGCTGGCCCCAGGGGGTTCAGGCCACCGGGGACAGCGTGTGAGATCACTGGTCATGGAGCCGGAGCCTAGCCATGGGCCCCTCATCCCGTCGGCCGGTCCCCCTCCCGTCCGCTGCCCTGCGGACCAGGTAACCCGCTCAGGGACCAACTAGCTCGCTCATGAGCTGACGATCGCTCGCCGTCACAGCACCGGCCCCCGGGTAAGCAAGTCACACCCATACCGTCAAACGAATACATATTCGGCATCTGTATTCGTGGCCGGCCCGACCACGGTGGGTCCGGTCCGTCCCGGGTCGTTGTCGGGGGTGGCGCGTGGTCGGAGGCTGCGGGCGAACGGTGCGCTGACGCATGTCGTCCTGGAGCATGGCGGTGGCCTTCAAGAGCATCTGTCGCCGTCTACGCCACCGGACGACATCGGTCGTCTTTCCCACCCGGAGCCGGCCTTCCGGTGACGGGCGGGACTGACGCGGAGGGGAGCGCCGGCGCCGCGTATGTGCCCCGGCATGCGGGGAACCCGGGGCCCGGCAACCAGTCCGTGCCGACCTCAGACGGGCCGCGCCCGCCGGGCGGGAACCGGTATGACAGACCTCGACGACACCCTCGACCTCCACTTCATCGGCAACGCCACCGTCCTGCTGCGGTTCGACGGGCTGACCCTGCTGACAGACCCCAATTTCCTGCACCGCGGCGAGCGCGCCCATCTGGGATACGGACTGGTCAGCCGCAGGCTCACCGAACCCGCCGTCGACGCCGCGGACCTGCCCCGCCTCGACGGCGTCGTCCTCTCGCACCTGCACGGTGACCACTGGGACCGCCGTGCCGGAAGCCACCTGGACCACTCGCTCCCGATCGTCACCACACCGCACGCCGCACGCCGGCTGCGCACCCTCCAGGGCTTCCACCGGGCAGGAGGCCTGCGCACCTGGGAGAGCTGCACGCTGCGGCGCGGCACCGCGCAGGCCCGCATCACCTCCCTGCCCGGACGGCACGCCCTGCACCCCGTACTGCGCCGCCTGCTGCCGCCCGTCATGGGCAGCATGCTGGAGTTCGGCCCGACCGCCGGGCCGGTGCTCCTGCGCCTGTACATCTCGGGCGACACCCTGCTGTACGACGGCCTGGAAGAGATCGCCCGCCGCTTCCCCGCCGCCGACCTGGCAGTCCTCCACCTGGGCGGCACGCAACTGCCCGGCGGCTTCGTGGTGACCATGGACGGCGCGCAGGGAGCGGAACTCGCCCGGCGCCTGGACCCCCGCCGGGTGCTGCCCGTGCACTACGACGACTACACCGTCTTCCGCTCACCGCTCGATGACTTCCTCACCGAGGCGCACCGGCTGCAACTGGACGAGCGGCTGCTGTCCTGCCCCCGCGGCCGGCACGCCCGCCTGGTTCCGGGTGGCGACCGGCCCACCATCGGCTGACCGGAGCCCTGCTTGCCGCAACGCGGCCACTTGCCGGGAATGGGGCCCACACGGCCCCCCGGCAGCACCGACGACCCGATCCGCGCTGGTCAGCCGACGCCCCCCTCTGACGCCAGCTGCTTCGCGGCGGCCAGGATGCAGTCGCGGGGCACCAGCACCACGGACTCGTCCTCGCCGATCGAGGCGCCCACCTCGTTCATCCGCTCCTCCTCCGGCGCGGTCAGGAGGTGGAGCTTGCCGATGACGAGGAAGTCGCCGTCCTCCAGCTCCAGGACGTCGGGGCAGTTGTTCGCTCCGACGGACCCGCGCTCGGCGGGCGTCGATCCGATACGGCGCATGGGACTCCTCACGGTGACACGATTGGTGTTATGGACACCAATACGGACTGGGCGTACCGGGTGTTCGAGCCGCACGGGTCCGAGGGCTGGCGCCCCTACGGCAGCGACCCCGATCGGTGGCACGGCGCGATCACCGCTCCCGACACGGACGAGGGAGCCAAGCACGCCATCGGCCGCATCGTCGGCGACCTCATGACCGAGTGGGAGCGGACCGGTCTGACCCACGCGATGCACGTGCGGGTCTTCCTCTGGCACGACGAGGCGGGCGAGCTGAAGGATGCCGACTTCGTCGTGGAGGTCCGGCCGCGGTGCGACTTCGACGCAGCCTGACCACTCCGGGCCGACTACGTGTGAGCGACGCAGCAGCGCGCTCGGGCTTCCGGCGTGACGGCCCCGACCGCGCCGCCGCGGCTCTCCGCCCGGTGGCCGGAGCCGATACGGTCCGGCCCCGGCCGCTCGCCGACAGCACGCAGTGGCGCTGGAGTGGCGAGGGCCCGGCGGCGAGCAGCATCCGGTGGGTGCGGGACGGGTGAGCGGGGCCAGGCCGACGCGCTGCGCGCCGGTCCTGTCGGCACCGGGCGGGCGGTGGCCGGTGTCCTCGCTGGTGGCGGGTGGGCATGTCCTCGTCCATAGACAGCGCGCGGTGTCGGCGTGCGTCGCGGCCGGCGCCGTAGACGAGCCGCAGGCGGGCGGCGAGGTTCTCCAGGGCGCCGCCCAGCAGTGTCCAGTAGCTGGAGCGCGACGGGGCGCGCTCCCACTCCCTGATCGCGGACGTGCGAAGAGGCGGGGCCGCCGGGTACGGGCACGGCGACACAAGGACCTAAGAGAGAACCCACTGGGGTGGGTGGCCGGGGTCGGCCGGGCAGATGAAGACGTGCAGGTCCCGGTCCCGGCCGAAGCGGAGCCGTGTCGGCTGGGCGAAGGGCGGGCCGCCCTTGGTCGATGCCTTCTCCCGCAGGGACGGGTCGCGGTCCTCCCACGGTGCCCAGCTGCGCGAGCCGGCGTCCATCTCGTCACCGCCGGCGGTCAGCAGCAGCCGCATCGGGGTCCCGCAGCATTCGCAGCCGATGGCCATCGGGCCCGTCGACGCCCAGCTCGGGTAGCCGCCGACCCGCCAGCCGGGCGGGATCGACAGGTCGAACTGGTAGCTGGGGGCGTCGGGGCCGTGTTCCGCCGCCTGGGCGTCGTCCCACGCGTCGATGCGAGCGATCAGAGAGGCGGGCAGCGTATCGTCCTCCGCCCAGGGATAGGTGTCCACCTCTTCGGGATGCAGGACGCACGGCTCGGGCAGTTCGTTCTCCCATCGCAGCATGGGCACTTCGGGCGGGGCGGCGAGGAAGCGTTCCGCTCGCTCGGTCTCCGCAGCCCGCCGCCACCGCAGGTGGTAACGGCGCTCCAGGTACGGGCCGTGGGTGAACGGGCAGCGGAAGATCTGCACCAGGTCCGCACCGTCGGGCCCGGCCGCCAGGCCCGGGACGTGTCGGCGGAAGAGCTGGGCGAGCGCCACGTACGGCACCGGGCCGTCTTCCCCGGGCGTTTCGGCACCGGGCCACGGCCGGCGCCGGGGTCGTCCGCCCGCGGCCCGGGCCCTGCGGATCTCGGCCGGTACGTACCCCTCGGTCTCGGGCCGGTGGGGCTCGTGGCAGACCGGCCACGGCTCGCCTTCCGGCCACAGCATCGGCCCGCCGACATGGCTTTCGCGCATGCCGGGCCGACCCGGCCTGGGGTGCAGCCGGGTCGTCCGGCCCCGGTAGGCGGCCAGTTCCGGGAACACGGCCTCCACGTTCACAGGTCGGGGCGGCGTGGTCCTCGTCATGCGCAGACCATACGCGGACCGGGAAACGTCATGCGAAGGCGTTGCCGCGAGGTTGGTGGATCACGGGCCGGCCCCGGAGCCGACGCCACGGTGTCCACCGTTCTCGGACCCGTGTGCTGGTCAGGCTGGTCCCAAGGGGTTGATGCGGCGGCGCCGGGTCCGGGCGGTCACGTAGCCGGTCAGGCCGCCGAGGACCACGCACAGCGGGGAGTACAGCAGCAGGTCCCAGTGCCGGAAGGCGGCCGGCGCGTCGCCCAGGGCGAGGCCGGAGACGACCATGCCCCCCAGCCCGCGGATCGACATCACGCCCAAGACCGTCCACAGCCCGACGCGGACCAAGCGCGAGCCGGCCAGACGGTGCGCCGGCCGGGCGCCGGTGAGGACCAGCCAGGAGGCCAGGAACAGCAGGAGCGCGACGGCCAGCGTCGACGGACGGGACGGCAGTTGCGACTCCTCCACCCCCACCACGGTGGACGCGAACTCGTCCGGCGAGTCCAGCGGCCAGGCGGAGAACGTCCACACCACATGCAGGGCCCCAGCCGCAAGCAGCGCCGCACCGGCCACGGCAGCCGCGACCCGAACCCCGAGGCCGGTAGGTGCCGTTGATGCAGCGTCCGGTCGTCGTGGTCCCTCCGCACGCACCGCCGGTCCGAGCGCCCATGCCACCAACTTCATCCCGCAACCCCTTCCCAGACAGTTCCGTACACTACTGTACGGATGTTCCGTACAGTAGTGTACGGAACATGGGAAAGGGCAAAGTCAGCAGGGAAGACTGGACGATGGCCGCGCTGCGGGCGCTGGCCCGCGGCGGGGTCGCCGGGGTGGCGGTGGACCGGCTGGCACGCGAGCTGGGAGTCACGCGCGGCAGCTTCTACTGGCACTTCGCCGACCGAGAGGCCCTGCTCGTGGCAGCCCTGGAAACCTGGGAACTGCGTGCCACCACCGACGTCGTCTCAACCGTCCGAGCCCTGGACGACGCCTGGGCCCGGGCCCGCGCCCTGTTCGCGGAGGCCCTGGGCAGCGAGAAGATCGCGGGTCTCGAGCCCGCCCTCGCCGCGCAGACCAGCCACCCGGCCATCGCCGAGGTGGTCGCCCGTGTCACCGAGGCCCGACTGGCCTTCCTGACCGAAATCTTCACCGACCTGGGCTTCAGCGCGCAGGACGCCCGCCACCGAGCACTCGCCGCTTACGCCGCCTACCTCGGCTGGCTCGAACTGCGACGCACCGCAGCCTCCCTCGCACCCGAGACCCAACCCAACGAACCCGGTTCCTCAGTGGCGCTCGACCACCTGGTGGACATGATCCTCACACCGCCCCGGCCGGCCGCTCCCCCGGCCGCCAAGACCGGACCGACCGCGCCGAGTACGGCCCCCCAGGAGCCCGAGCGATCGAACTAGCGGGACCTGATGGTGCCGCACACAGACCGGTCCGAGGCGTCGGCTCGGTGGACTGCCGCCGTCTTACGAGACGTGAACTCGGCCTGTGTACCTGCCCGGCATACGGGCGGGCAGGCCCCAGTAGCGTGATCCCGAGCAGACCACTTCGCTGCACGCATGAAGGGACGGCCGAAGCCTCATGATGTCCGACCGGCGGCCTCCGGATCCCGTCGGCACGGCTCCTGGTCGCCAGTCATGGCGCAGCCAGTCCCTCCGTGACGACCGGCTGCCATCATTACATGGCCACCGGCGCCGCCGCCCGGCCAGCCACCTCACAGAGAGCAGAACCCGCGTGTTCCAGGAAACTCCCATCTACAGCCGCCTTGTTGCCGAACGCGGTGACATCCCCATCCAGGTGCGCCACGAAGCCGAACGTATACACCGCGACCTCGCTCACGTACTGCCCCCACTGCCCGCACCCCACCCGAGCGGACCGCACAACACGCCCGGCTCCAGAGCTCCTGACACCGCCCTGCACATCTAAGGCACGGGCACGAGGCACACGAAGGCCACGCCGAGGGCCGACGGCCCTGACGACCACCACCCTCGCCTCGCGGAGTGTCCCTCCGGCACGCGCGAGGTGCTCGGCTGCCCGGGGCACCCGGGAGCGACGCGGCGGCTGCCGAAGCCGGCCACCAGGCCGCGCGCGCTCGGCAGGTGGCAGACGGCAGGCTCGAACCCCGCCCGCCGTGCGAGCTTGACGGGGTTCCCGCCTCGCACCTGCACACCTCGGGCCGGCTCAGAGCACGGCACGGGGACGATGTCGCCGATGCGACCCGAGTCGCTTCCGTGGCGGCGGGGAGCGCCGTCATGATCTCCCGCAGGTGTGATCATGACGGCGCAGGGACGCGACTCGGCGTCAGGCCCTCACGGGGCCGCCTGTACCGGGTACCGCGCGCCAGCTGGATCCGAAGGCGGAGCAGTAGGCGTAGGACCAGTGGTTGTTGTTGGTAACCACGCCCCTGGCCGTCTTCGTCGAGTTTCCGTTCGAGCATTTCACCTTCGCGTAGTACGCGAAGGCCACGTCACAGGCAACTCCGTAGGAGTTACGGTCAGCCCATTCCGCACCGCCGATGCACCATGAGGGAATGCTCGCCGTGCTCTGCGGTGTGGACTGGACCGCCTGGACGGGGATGGAGGCCCCGAGTGTGAGGGCGGCTCCGGCGACGGTGGCTGCGAGAACGTGACGTACACGCATGAGCATCTCCTTGTCCGGGTGAAGGCGGTGAGCTGGGCTCGTACAGCCGAGCCAGCAAGGCAGTTGCAGGAACACGATCAGCGGTGCCGTCTCGGTATGCCGTGGCGACGGTTCGGCCGACCGGGCACCTCAGAGACTGCTGACCGCCTGCCGCCCACAACAACGGCAACGGGCTGTCCCGGACGGACGCGGGCTGTCCGGGCTGGTCAGAGCGTTGTCCGGAATGCGTCCCGGACGGTGAGGGCATGGCGAGAACCGCTACGGGCCCCGGCCTCGGCCAGGCGGGCGGCGATCCGCAGCCGCAGGCCGGCCTTCACTCGCCGGCAGCCGCAGGCCGGCCTTCACTCGCCGGCAGGCGCCGGTCCGGCCGTACCTCGGGCAGCTCACCGCGTAGGATCACCGGCCGAGGGGTGGTGGCATGACCATGAGGCACTACCGGTGGTGCGTGGCTGTCGCGGCGGCACTGATGGCGGCCGGCTGCGGCGGTGGCGCGGAGAGCGACAGCGGGAACGGCAAGGCGGTGGCGCTCACCAAGGAACAGGTACGGCAGACGTTGCCGGACGGCGAGGCCATGCCGGGCTGGAAGGAGTCCGCTCGGCCCACGGCCGTCGAGATGGACAAGCTCTACCGTTCGCAGGCCTGCCCCATCAAGGACAACGCGGGCTGTGAGAACTCCCGTTTCTTCGGCGCCTCGACCTTCCGGCACGACGACAGCGCCGCCATCGTCACCTTCCTGGTCATCGCCTACGACAGCGAACAGGCCGCCCGGGAGGCGTACGACGTGCTCTGGGACGGCTACTACGGCAAGCGGGCGGGACAGAAGGCCAGGACGTTCGGGATCGGCCCGATCGGTGACGAGCGCGACGCCCGTTTCGGTTCCTCCGGCTACCGCGGTGAGCCCGGCGCCGTCACCCAGACCCGGGTCGGGACGACGCTGCTGTGGATCGAGGCGGCTTCCCCGGAAAAGGGCGGCATCGACGAGGACCAAGTCCGGGAGCTGGCCACCGTGCTCGCCGAACGGGCCCGCCAGGCCCAGGACGGGGACGCACCTTCCGCCGCGCTCGACGGCTGACCGGGCGGCCGACCCGGGACCCGCCTTGCTGTCGGAGAGCCGGCACATGGCGCGGCATCGCCAACCGCCGTGGGCAACAGCCCTGCCGCCAGCCAGCCGCTGCGGGCAACAGCCCTGCCGCTACCTCGCCGCCGTCACCCTGGCCGGTGCACACGTCTTGCTCGGCACCTGATCGACCAGTCCCCCGGGGGCGGCCGCCAGGCCGGATCACGTGGACGTCCGGTCGACACCCGGTGCGGGGAGGTGCGCGGTCAGGAACCCGGGCGACGGGACGCGGCAATTCCGCCTTGGCGGGGGTGAATTCGTGCAGCCGCGCGCCGGTATCAAGCCGCGGACGGGTGACGGCCCGCTTGAGGCCACCGAGGAGGGGCAGCGCATCGTCATGCGTATCCCGCTCGAAGTCGGTGGTCGGCTCGTGGTCGAACTGACGCCGGACGAGGCCGAGGCCATCACCGACGCGCTCGAGGGCATCGTCAACGACGGTGAATCCACTCCGTGCGTCGGGGCCAGTCTGAGGCCGCGGACGGGTGACGGCCCGCTTGAGGTCACCGAGGAGGGGCAGCGCATCGTCACGCGTATCCCGCTTGAGGGCGGTGGTCGGCTCGTACTCGTACTGACCTCGGACGAGGCCGGCGCCCTCACCGACGTACTCAAGAACGTCGTCGGCTGACGTGAGTCCCTGGTCGGGTGATCCTCGGGCGGGCGGACCACGCGTGGTGGGGTCAACGGGTCACCGCAGGTCACCTCTGGGCGAGGGCAGCGCTCCCCCGCCGTGGTCAGGATCCAGCGCACACCCGGGTGGCAGGGCTCAGAACGGCGTCGTCGTGGTCGCCGGTTTCAGGTGGCCCCATGTCGTCGTGCAGAGGTGGCTGGCTCCGTGCTCATCGCGTCGGCACACAAGCCCAGCCCGCTACGTCGGCGGTCAGCCGGGGCCGAGGGAGGCGCGGGCGGGGTGTTCTGCGCCGAACTCCTTGTGCAGCCACAGTTTGAAGGGCGGAGGGCCGTTGCGGGTGCGGCGGGAGAGGAAGCTCCGGGTTTGCCGGCGTGCCTCGGCGGCGGACAGTGCGCCGTCGTGGTGGCGCCGCAACACGTCGCGTACGCGCCGCAGTTCCGCATCGTCGGCCGTGGGGTCGGTGCCACCCGCACCGCCGGGCGAGGGCAGGGTGGGCAGCCGTAACACGGCACGCTCGGCCTGAGCGGTGTCCGGGAGGAACAGGAGCATCGCGGCGTCACGCAGCAGGACTTCGGCGTGCAGCAGTGCCGCCTCGGCCGGGACCGAGGCGGACTCGGCGGCCCGCCGGGCACGGGCGAGGGCGTGTCCGGCCTGTTCGAGGGTGTCGTTCGTCATCTGCAGGGCCGCGAGGTCGACGAGCGTCTCCATGACGTGAGGGGCACTGCCGTGGCGCTCCCAGTGGTCCGCGGCGCGTCCGAGCATTTCCACCGCGGTGGCCGAGTCGTTGACGGACGAGGCCGCCCAGGCGGCGTTCCGGCAGGAGACTGCCGCGTTCGTCCAGTCCTCGACGGCCTTGTACAGGTCTTCGGCACGGCGATTGGAGGCGATGGCGTCGAACATCCTGGAGGCGGCGAACTCCGCGCGGGCGCGTTCGAAGAAGGCGGACGCGCGGGTTTCGGTGTCGGCCCAGCGCTCGGCCAGATCGGTCGCGGTGCGTCCCCATCGCAGGGCACGCGCGGTGTCACCCGTCTCCCGGGCCAGTAGGCAGGCGTTGATCGCGACGGGGACGGCCCGTGCCTCGCGGCCCATGGCGATCAGGACGTCGGCGGCACGTTCCGCGGCCACCAGGGCCGCGGGAAGGTCCTCCCCCTCCCACAGCAGCAGACTCACCTTGAAGTCGGCTTCCGCCGCCCAGGCGGTGAGGGCGTGCTCGCGGGCGATCTCCCCGGCGCGCCGGGCGGACTCCAGTGCCGCTTCGGCAGCGCTTTCCGCGAGGGTGTCGGCGTTGAGGAGGCAGGCTTTGACGGCTTCCTCGGGCTGGCCGTGGCGCAGGTGGAGGTCGACCCGTGTGCCGTTGACGTCGAGGACCGCGTCGAGTTCGCCCCGGGCGGAGTACAGCACGTGCAGCCCGACGGCCAGATCGGTCGCCAGGTCCAGCCATCGGTGGTGCTCGGCGAGGTGCAGCGCGGAGTGGAAGCGGGTCGGGTCGAGTTCCCCCGACAGGTCGGCGTCCCGGCGCTGGTCGTTGACCTCGGTCAGGCGGTCACGCAGGTAGGTCACCGAGCGGTGCTGGAAGTCGTGTACGTCTTCTTCCGGTTCCTCCTGGGCGAGCCGTTCCTTGGCGAAGAGCAGCACCAGGTCGAAGAGGCTGAACGTGGCGAGCAGCCGGCCGTCGAAGGAGCGGACCGCTCGCTGTCCGGCGAGGCTGCGGTCGACCAGCCGGTTCAGCAGCTTCTCCTGGTCGTAGGCGGGAGTGTCCAGGCAGTGCCCTGCCTCGGGCCCGGTGAGCGCGAACCCGGGGGCGGCCGCGATGAACCGGAACGTACGGGCGACGTCGGGTCCCAGGATGTCGTAGCTGAGTCCGATCGCAGCACGGACCGCGCGGTCGCCGGCGTCGAGGTAGTCCAAGCGCGTGGTCTCCCGTTCCAGCAGTTGCAGGAGGTGGTCGGGAGACAGGTCGGGCCGGCCGGCCATGCGGGCGGCGACCATGCGCAGCGCCATCGGCACGTCCGCGCACAAGTCGGCGATCCGGTCCAGGGTCTCGTGCTCGGCGCCGGTCGTCCCCGGGTCGCGGTCCTCGTCCCACCCGGTCAGCACCTCGATGGAGGCCGCGCGGTCCAGCGGAGCGACCCGGAACACCAGTCCGGGGTCGGCGTACCCCTGCACGCTGTCGCGGGAGGTGACGATGGCGCCGCAGGTGGCAGGGACCTTCACCAGCGGCGCGACGTGCTCGGCGTCGAGGGCGTTGTCGAGGACGAGCAGGACGCCGCGGTCCCGCAGCGCGGCGGTGAACGCCTCGAACAGATGGGCGTCGCCACGGGTACCGCCACCGAGGTCGAGCCCGAGCGCTTCGCTCACCCTCCTGACCACGTCCCGGGGGTGCTTGCGAGCCTCGGGGACCAGCCCGGCCAGGTCGACGTAGCAGACTCCGCCGGGGAAGGCGGGAGCGAGTGCGCGGGCCGCCTCGACGGCGACCGTGGAGGTGCCGACGCCGGGCTGGCCGGACAGGAAGGCCGTCGCCTTCGCACGGCGGCCCATGCGCCGGTCGACCTTGCGGACGACTTCGGCGACCAGGCGGTCGCGGCCTGCGACGTACGGGTCGGGGTCGGGCAGCCGGGTCATCTGCGCGGCCAGTGCCGACAACTCGGCCCGGTGGTAGTACGACGCCGTCGCGGCGCGCGGCGGGATCGACGAAGCCGATGGTCCGGTGGTTCCGCTCGCCCCCGACGACGGTCCGGCGCCCTCCTGCGGTCGGTTTCCCGAGCTGTCGTCGCCGGTGAGGGTGCGGGCCAGGACCGCCTCGGTGGAGGTCGAGCGCAGCGGCGGGAGTTGTGCCTCCAGGGCACGCAGGAAGGCCGAGAGGGGCAGGGTGTGCCCGTCGGTGAGGGCGGCCGCCAGGTTGCGACGGCCCGTGTCGGCGAGTTCGGCGAAGAGCGGTCCGCGCACCTCGTCCGCCAGGACCCGCCGGAAGGACGCCAGGAGTTGCCCGGACGCGGACTCCTCCGCCTCGTCGGCGGCTCCGCCGAGCGGTCCGGCCCACCGGCGGAGAGCCTCCTGGTGCCCCGTGGTGGAGCGCAGCAGTACCCGGGGGTCGAGTCCGCGAGCATGCAGCCGGGCCCGGAAGTCGCGTACCGGGACACCGTCCGGATCGTCTGCGCCGGCCTTCCTGATCAGGTCTTCCACCAGCGGTCCGAGTCGTCCGGCCCCGCGGCAGGCGTCGTCGAGGGCGGTCAGGACCCGGGCGGCCTCCAAGGCCGCCTCGCGCGGACCGCCCCCGTTCCCCTGGGTTCCCGGTGGCGGGGGTCCGGGCGCGGACAGCAGCGGGCGGCCGTACACCGGACCGGGCGGGAGGCTCGGGGGGTCTTCACCGGAGACGGCCGCTCGACCGGAAGGTACCTCTGCACCGGAAAGAGCCACTTGACCGGAAGGGACCGCTGCACCCGAAGGAGCCACTTGACCGGAAGGGACCGCTGCACCCGAAGGAGCCACTTGACCGGAAGGGACCGCTGCACCGGAAGGGGTCACGGCACCGGAGACGGCCGCTTGACCGGAAGGGGCCGTTTCTCCGGAGGGGGCCGCCCACAGGACGGTCTCCGGCTCGCCGGCGACCAGGACGATCCGGCGGACGAGGGCGAGTCCGCCGACGGTCCGCAGCAGGTCGGCCAGGTCCTCGGTGCGGGCCACCCACACCGAGTCGCGCAGCCAGCCGTCGGTGCTGTTGTAGCGGCCCGACACGACTCCGGCCACGGCGCCGTCCGACAGGCGCAGTACCGGCGCACCGCTCATGCCGGGCATCAGCGACGTCGACGTCAGCCGGCCCAGTGCCACCCCGCTCCCGCGGACCGTTCCTCCCTGCCAGACGCCGGTGGCGTCCAGGTGCCGGTACTCGTGGCCCTCCTCGTCCTCCACCTCCGACACCCCGGTGACCACCACGTCGGTCAGGAGGGCGAAGGTGTCCGTGGGCACGAGCCTCGGCACCGGCCCGGGCAGCGGCTCGTCGCGGCGCAGTACGGCCAGGTCGTGCGCCTCGTCGACGGCCAGCACCTCCGTGGCGCAGGCTGTGACCGAGCCGTTCAGCGCGTCGGTGCTCACAAGGTCCCCGGGCCGGTCGCAGCCCAGCTTCTCCAGGATGTGGCAGGCCGTGACCACATAACCCGGCGCGATCTGGAAGCACGTGCCGGCGGCCTCACCCCATGCGCTCAGCACCCTCCCCAGGTGCCGCGCGATGCGTGCATCCCCCATCGGTCCCCCGTTACCGGGCCTCTCCCTCGGGCGCCTGCGTGGGCGTTCGCGAGGCGTCATACACCACCCGGACCAGCAAGGACGCCTCGCTCGCCGCCCCGGCCACCACGACGTTGCCCTGTGCCGAGAACTTCAGGCCGAACTCGATCTCCAGCGACTCGGGCCGCGCCGCGCGCTGCCCCAGGCGGTGGACGGCGTCGGCGGCGGACGCCGCGATCTCGACGAGCGCGTCGCGGGCTCGATCGAAGGCGTTGACGACTCGGTCCCCCGCGTCGGACAGTCGGGACGTGGACTCGGATCCGGCCACCGGGATCGTCTCCACGAAGAGTTCGACGTCACCAACGCGAGTCGGAAGTATGCGACTTGCCATGGATACAAGTTGTCACACTCCAGCCCCTCGCGATGCCGGAATGCGCACACTTCCCCAGCAGCCGTCTCGTCGAACAGGCCGGAACGCCGAGCGGCGCCTCGGCCCGCCCCTGCGGGCCGGTCGATGCGCGCAGAGGTACAGGGGCCGGGGCGGGGTCCCGGCCTCGGCGTCACGCGGTACGCCGTCACCGGCGCACCAGGCCGGCACGTGGTGCCGGACGAGTCGCACCTCGCCTACCGTCGCCACTACTACGGCGAACCGATCCGGCCGGTAGAATGGGTTCTGAAGGTGCCCGTCCTCGGCCGGCAGGACCTCACCGCCCAGGACTTCCGCATCAGTCAGCTGTTCGAGGGCGTCGTCGACGTCGATGCGCTCGGCTCCTGCACCGTCGACTCGGCCATCGTGTCGATCTCCATCCCGCACACCGCTGAGGACGTTGCCGCCGCCGGCCCGGATGTCACCCGGCCCTGTCGCCGCCGACGAGAAGTCATCGGCCTCTGCGGCGACGCGACTTGCCGCGACCAGCGGCACGACCAGCCCTGGCCGGCCACGACTGCGCGTCCTGGTCTCGGCGTTGCCGCACGTTCTCTTGTGCATGCCCGGCTGCTCACTTCTCCCGGCTGGTCTGCCGGCTGGTCTCCCGGCGGGGAGACGGCGTCGGTGGCCGGCCCCAGCAGATCGAGCTCGTACAGCCCCGATTGGACTCCTCGCGATGACCGAGTACCACGTCGCCACAGACCATCTGGACCCCGACACCTGCGAGGTCACCACCACCTACCTCGGCACCTGCACACAGGAGCGCGCCGACGAGGTCCGCGCCATCGCCCTCCTGCCGGACACCGGCCGCTGGGTCAAGGACCACCCGCGCCAGGCCGGCGCCTTCGTCGTCCTCCGCGACGACGGCGATCTGGACGTGTTCGTGCCGACCGACGCGCCCGAGTTCCGTATCGACGAGCCCGGCCCGGGCGCGGACACCGGCGATCCCGAGAGCATGCCGCGCGGTGCCGCCGGACCGGCCTACATATCGGGTGCCGTGAAGTTCGGCTCGCAGTCCATCGGGGGCGCCATGGACCATCCGGAGTCCGGGCCGCGGATCACCTGGCACACCACCGAGTCCCCGGCCGGCGCCTCGTACTTCAGCTCGGTCGCCCTGTACCTGATCCGCGTCGCATCCGAGCCGCAGGTCATCTACGACCCGAAAACCGACAGGATCGGCCAGTTCGGCCCGCTGAACAGGTCCGCCCGAGCGCTGAGGAACGACGGCGGCCGCCGCACGAACCGTGAGGGCAAGGTCAACATCCAGGTGGAGGTCCTCGGGCGCGCGGCCAGCCCGTGGACGAAGGGGTTCGACGCTTCGAAGAAGCCCAACTTCCGGAAGGTGCTGGCCGCGGGCCGCGCCTGGGGTGTCCCCGACAGCTGGCCGGCCGGGAAGCCGCCCGCCTACCCCTCCGGACAGTCGCCCCGGTCCCGCACGGTCTGGCAGTCCAAGCCCGGGCACTATGCCCACGCACAGGTCCCTGGCAACGATCACGGCGATCCGGGCTCCATCGACATCAGCGTCGTCCCGGGCAAGGCACCGGCGACCCCGCCGGTGGGCTCGCCTGCGGAGGTGTCGCGTGTGCGGAGCTGACGTCGGCAGCGCCATGACGCTGGGTGAGCCGCCGGGGCGGTCGATCGCGGTGGGGGTGATCGGGTGGTGAGTGGTACGAGCGTGTCGGCCGGGGAGGCCGTTGCGCCGGATGTCGTGGCGGGCCGACTGTCCGCGTTCCGATGCCGTCTCACGCCAGTCGGCGGTCAGCTGGAAACGGCGCCCGCAACGGCCACCACCCGGTCGGGTGACACCGCCGCCGTCGCTCTTCTCCGCTGATGCCCTTCTCAAGGATGGATCCGCTTCAGATCACCGCGCCGAGCTGGGCATCCGTGCTCTGACCTGCGCACACTGGAGGTATGCGCGGGTTGCCCGCAGACGGGGTGGCGGAGCGTGAGGACGTGCTCGCGGCCGCCGTGGTGGAGGCCGTCCAGGGCACGAGCGCGTACGCGGGAAGCATCTTCCTGCGTTCCCGCGACCGCCGGTCGATCGTGCTCGCCGCGACGTTCGGCGTGCCGCCCTCGTTGCTGGGTGGCTGGCGCCTCATCGCGGCGAGCAGTCCCATCCCGGTCGCCGTGGCCTACGCGTCCGGGCGCACGGTCCACCTGGCGAACGCCGAGGAGACGGTGCGGCGCTATCCGCAGCTCGCTGTGGCCCTGCCGTACGCCTTCGGCTCCTGCTCGGTGCCGGTGCGGGCGGGTGGCGGGGAGCTCTTCGGCTCGCTGGCGATCGTGTGGCCCGCTTCACCGGGCAGCGAGGGACTGTCCAAGGCGCAGCGTCGCCAGCTGCGGAACGTCGCCTGCCGACTCGGTGCTTTCCTGGCCGAGCACAGCACCCGTACCGGTGTTCCGGTCGAGTGTGAACCGGGGACGCCGGCCGTCGAGGTTCCCCCTCACTCGGCGGCGGCCGTGCGCGTGGGCCTGTTCGACTGGAACCTCGGCTCCGGCATCCTCGACGTGGACGACGCGTTCTGCGCGATTTTCGGTCTGGATCCCGGCGCTTTCGACGGACGCCCCGAGACACTCGCCTCGTGCCTGCACCCTGGTGATCGTGCCGCCTTCCGGGCCTGTGCGCGCGAGGCGGGCGGGGGTGGGATCACCGCGCGGCGCCTGCGCGTACGGAAGGGCGGCGACGGCGGCGACAGGTACCGCCCGGTCGAGTTGTGGGGCCGTGTGCCGGAAGGGGACGGCGTAGGCGCGGCCGCTCATCTGGTGGGCGCGGTCGTGGATGCCGGAGCGGGGGTCGCGGCCGTGGCGGCAGTCGAACGGCTGCGGGACGGACTGTTCTCCCTCGCCCCCGACGGGCGTGTCACCTACGTCAACCGCCGTGCGCTGCGGCTGCTGGACGTTTCCGCCGACGAGGTGATCGGCCACTGCCTGTGGGACGTACTGCCGTGGCTGTCCGACCCCAGCGTCGAGTACCGGCACCGCTCCGCGATGATTTCGCAGGCGCCGTCCTCGTTCCTGATGGGCCGGCCGCCAGACCAGTGGCTCGCGTTCTTCCTGCACCCGCAGCCTGACGGGGTGACCGGCCGGGTGGTTCCCACCGCCCCTCCCCCCTCGGCCGGGACGGCCCCCGCGCTCCCGCCGGCGTCCGCGCCCGCCACCGCTCCGGCGCGCCTGGGGGCGATGTACCACGTGCTCCAGCTCAGCAGCGCACTGACCGAGGCGGTCACCACACACCAGGTCTGCGAAGTCGTCTCCGACCAGCTCCTGCCCGCTTTCGGGGGCCAGCAGATGGCGATCTATGTGGTCCGCAACAACGCGATGCACCTTCTGCACCACACCGGCCACCACGAGACGTTCCTCGACTGGCTCGAGGGTTTCCCCCTGCATGCCCGTATGCCCGGGACGGAGACCCTCACCTCCGGCGCTCCTCTCTTCATCGAATCCCAGAGGGATCTCGTCAGGGGCTACCCAGGCATCCCCACAGGAGAGGTGAACTCCTGGGTGTACCTGCCCCTGATCGCCTCCGGCCGCCCGGTCGGCACCTGCGTCCTCGGCTTCGACGCGCCTCATCACTTCACGGAAAAGGACCGCGGCATCCTGACCGCACTCGCCGGGCTGATCGCCCAGGCACTGGAACGAGCACGGCTGTACGACTCGGAGTTCGCCGTCGCGCACGGCCTGCAGCAGGCGCTCCTGCCGCACCGCCTGCCAAGAGTTCCGGGCATCCGGACCGTCGCACGGTACCTGCCCGCCACCAGCGGTATGGACATCGGCGGGGACTGGTACGACGTCATCCCCACCGGCAGCGGGGTCCGTCTCGTGATCGGTGACGTGGAGGGGCACAGCATCGCCGCAGCAGCCACCATGGCGCAGTTGCGCAGTGCGGTACGCGCCTTCGCGGCCGCCGACCACGCACCCGGCGACGTGATGTCGGGCGTCAACCGCACCCTCATCGACCTCGACAGCGACCTGCTGGCCAGTTGCTGCTACATCCAGCTCGAAGCCCACCGCGAGTACGGCTGCGCGGTCACCGCCGGCCACCCCGCTCCCCTGCTCCGCCTCCCCGACGGTACGACGACCGCCCTCGGCCTTGACGTCGGAACGGTTCTCGGCGTGGACCACGCGAGCGTCTACGTCCCCACCCGTATCGCTTTCCCGCCGGGAGCCGTCCTCGTCCTCTACACCGACGGCCTGGTGGAGAAACCCGGAACCGACATCGGCGTGGGGATCGACCGCCTGCGCGTGTCACTGGCCCACGCCCTCGCGGACTCACTGGACGAACTCGCCGACCGGCTCCTGCACCACGCGCGCGGCTCCGCGTACCGGGCCGACGACATCGCCCTGCTGGTCACCGAGCACAGCTCCAGCCCGCCGGCGCCGTAGCAGGCGCGGGGTCGCCGCGCGCCGCTCTCGCCGGTGACGAGGGTTCATCCAAAGAAGACGTTTGTTCCGCGGCAATCGGTATAGACGGTGAACTAACACAGCCTTTATGCGACGGGATGGAGAGACACTATGGGCATCATCGCGTGGATCATCATCGGTCTGCTCGCCGGCGCCATCGCCAAGGCCATCATGCCGGGCAAGGACCCGGGCGGCATCATCATCACCATGCTCATCGGCGTCGCCGGCGGCCTGCTCGGCGGCTGGCTCGGCAAGGTGATCTTCGGCGTCGACTCCGTCGACGGGTTCTTCGAAATTTCCACCTGGATCGCCGCGATAGTCGGCTCCCTCATCCTGCTCGCCCTCTACCGCCTCATCACCGGAAACCGGCACACGCACCGTCACGCGTGACCCGCTGGACGCCATACGCGTCCAGTCCTTCCCGGACGGCTCCCCCCTGGTTCCCAGGTCGGGAGCCGTCCGCGTGTCCGGACCGGGGGGCCCGGGGGGCGGGCCCCGCGTGCTCGGGAGCGCCGGCACGTGGCGGTATGGCCAAGCCGGCCGCTTTCACTGTCCGAAGCGTCGAATTCCGGCGAGTTCGTTCGTACACATACGGCTTTTGACCGGCCCCGGCAGGTGAGCGCTGGCCTCGCTTTCACCGGTCACACGACCTCGGCTCGCGAATGAACAGACAGCGTTGGGCCGCGTGTTCCGGTCGCGCAACGGCAAAGCGCGCGGAGAGCCCGGGGGCGGTGTGGGACGTGGCGGTTACACCGTTTCCGCGCTCGCCTCGACAGGCGTCGACGCGGGGCCGTCGGGGGTGGGGGCCGGCTCGGGCAGGGTGAGGAAGAGAGTCAGGAAGGCGCTCGCCAGGTAGAGCCCGGCGAAGATCCACATCACGCCCTGGACGCCGACCGGTCCGAGGAAGACGCCGACCACGGCGGGGCCTACGAACGTGCTGGCCCCGGCCCCGAGGTTGAGCGCCGACATGGCCTGGCCCTTGTGTTCCGGTGCCAGGGAGGGCATGAGCGCGGAGAGCGGTACGTAACCGGCGAGGGTGGCACCGAAGAGACTCACCAGCACCATCGCCAGGAGGAAGTTGTCGCCCGCGGCCACCGTCCCGTAGTAGAGCAGCAGCGTGGTGACGGCACAGCCGACTCCGCCGAACCAGGCGACGGTCCGCTGCCAGCCGAGGTGGTCGCCGACGAGGCCGAAGATCAGGTTGAAGAAGATGTTGGTGGCGAACATCGCCGACAGGAGCTGGAGCCACTCGGTGAGTGAGAAGCCCAGCGTGTCGGTGAAGAAGACGGGGAGGAAGACGAGGAAGCCGAACTGCGCCGCGGTGTTGACGGTGCGGACCACCGCGCCGGTGCCGATGCGGGGGTTGCGCCAGACGATGGAGAGCGAGCCGAGCAGTGTGGCCACCGGGCGTTCGCCGGCGGGCGCGAGGCGCTTGCGGCCCGTGGGCTCGCGTACCAGGAGCAGAGCGATCACACCGCCGGCCACCACCAGGGCCAGTGAGAACCACAGGGTGCGGTAGGTGCCCCACCACGGCACGGTGAAGCTGGCGACCAGAGAGCCCAGGGTGGGAAGCCCGCCGGTGAAGGCGAACCAGAACCAGCCCACGGCCGAGCCGAGCCGGTGCCGGGGCGTCACCGCCGTCACCCAGACCAGGAAGCCGTAGGCGAAGAGTGGATAGCCGAAGCCGCGTGCGCCGTAGCTGATCAGCAGCAGCCAGTAGTGGTGTGCCGGTACGGCGAGGCCGAGGAAGACGATCTGCAGTGCGGTCCAGATACCGAGGCCCAGCATCATCACGCGGCGCGGGCCCCACAGGTCGGACAGCGCCCCGGAGAACCAGGCGGAGACGCTCGCCGCCACGCCGTACACGGTGAACAGCAGCGCCACGCGTTCCTTGGAGACTCCTTCGTCGAGCAGGTAGGGAGAGAGGAATCCCGATTCGACACCGTCACCGATCATGAAGATCAGGACGCCGAGGAAACCCCAGCAAAGGGCCTTCGGAATACCGGCACGATCCAGCAGATTCCGCGGCTTTGTTCTGTCGGACGGTGGAGTGGAATTCAGGGGGACGGACACGGCGGCCACCTTCTTGCGTATATGAGGAGAGCGGAGTGCCGTAAGGCGTGGGAAAGATGAAAAGACCGCTCTCGGGCGGGGTCAATCCGTGTGGGAGAAGACCACGCGATGCTCGTACGCAGTGGCGTGAAATCGCCGTTCCCCGAAGCCGTGACTGATCCGGCCGCGGAGCGATAGCCGCAGCTCAGGCAGTACGTCGGGATGCCTGAGGGCGTTGCGAGCCGAGTGACAACCGTGTGACGTTCACGTGGCGTCGGGTGCCGGTGTGCTGCTCACGGCCCGGCGATCGCGCGGACTTCGACGCCGTTGTCGCGCAGTCGGCGTACCTCGGCCGCCGGGGCCGCGTCATCGACGACGACCAGGTCGAAGTCGGTGAGCGGAGCGAGTGCGTACAGGCCCTGATTGGCGAACTTGGTGTGGTCGATGATCAGTACCCGGCGGGTGGCGGCCGCCATCATGGCCCGTTTCACCTGCACCGTCTCGGGTGACATGTGGTAACACCGTCCCCCTGTGACCGCAGTGGTGGACATGAACAGCACGTCCGCGCGGTACGACTGCACGCTCTGCGCCGTGTGCACTCCCATGAAGGCGTCGTACGCCGGGAAGTAGGTGCCGCCCAGGGCCACCAGTGCCACACCGGGTTCACGGGCCAGTGCCGAGATGGCCGGCAGCGAGTTGCTGATCACTGTGATGGGCGTGTGGTCCGGTACGTGCCGTACCAGGTTCAAGCAGGTCGTCGAGTCGTCGATCATGACGACCTGTCCGGGTGCGAGCTCGGCGGCGGCGGCACGCACGAGCAGCTGCTTGGTCTGCACCATCGTCGTCAGACGTTCACTGGTGCTGCCGTGGAACTGGGTCGAGGGCAGACAACTGGCCCCACCGCGGACCTTGCGCAGCCATCCCTGGGCCTGGAGGGCGTCGAGGTCACGGTGGATGGTCATGACGCTCACGCCGAACTCGGTCGCGAGGTCGGCGGTGCGCACGAACCCCTTGCTCGTGACGAGGTCCCGCAGCCGGTCCCGGCGCGCCTCCTGGGCGTCCGTCCGGGCGTCCAGACCAGCCATGACGGCCGCTCCTTCCGGGAGTGGGCGGGCTCCCCGGCCGAACCGGAGGGGACGAGTCAGAAAGAGTGGGTGTGAAGCTCACACGAACATAACACGCCGGGAGCGGTTCACCGCCAGAGTCGTGCCGGTCGGGCCGTGGTCGTACGAAGGGGCGCACGGATCCGGGCCGGTATCTCACACCTCTCGCCGGGGTGACTGCGGGATAATCACCGTGCTGATTGACGTCACCTCCCGGTGGGCGTTTCCCTGATTGCCGCGAGCCGTAAGCGGCCTGGCGCCGTCCGGGCCCCCAGGCGCGGCCTTTGTGAAGGGGCAGGTATTGCAGTCATGGCGGTTCTCACCATCGACGTCGGGACCTCGGTCATCAAATCAGTCGTGTTCGACGACCAGGGCCAGGAAATGGCGGTGTCCCGCATCGGCACCGAGGTCCTGCGGCCCCGTCCCGGCTGGGCGGAGCAGGACATGGACGCGGTCTGGAACGGGGTCGTCTTCACCGTGCGCAGCGCCCTGTCCCGGCTCGGTCCCGCCGAGGAACCCGTGTGGCTGGTGAGCTTCACGGCGCAGGGCGACGGCTGCTGGCTCGTGGACGGGGACGGACGTCCCACCGGCTCGGCGATCCTGTGGTCCGACGGGCGCGCCGGCGACCTGCTCACCGGCTGGCAGGCGGACGGCGTCCTGGAGCAGGCGTTCCGCCGCAACGGCTCGCTCACCTGCAGCGGCATGCCGAACGCGGTGCTCAGCTGGCTGGCCGAGCACGACCCGGAGCGACTGCGGCGCTCCCGCACCGCGCTGACGGCGGCCGGATGGCTGTTCCTGAAGCTCACCGGCGTCACCGCCGTCGACGAGTCCGACGCCTCGGCGCCCTTCCTCGACCACGGCACCGGCGCGTACGACCCGGTGATCCTCGACCTGTTCGGGATGGAGTGGGCCGAGCCGCTGCTGCCGCGGATCCTCGGAGAGCACGAGCGCATCGCCGAGATCACCCACCGCACCGCCGCCGAACTGGGCCTGCCCGCCGGGCTGCCCGTCGTCATGGCCCCCTACGACATCGCCGCCACCGCTCGCGGCGCCGGAGCCGTCGATCCAGGTCAGGCGTGCGCCATTCTCGGCACCACCCTGTGCACCGAGATCGTCGCCCGCGAGCCGGACACCACCGGGGAGCCCTGCGGCATCAACATCGCCTACCGCGGCCGGGAACGTGTCCTCCGCGCGTTCCCCACCCTCTCGGGCACCGAGGTGCTCGACTGGGCCTGCCGCACCCTGGGAGTGGAGGATCCCGCCGCCCTCGGCAGGCTCGCCTTCGGGGCCGAGGCGGGCGCGGGAGGGCTCGCGTTCATGCCGTACCTCTCGCCGGCCGGAGAGCGCGCCCCGTTCCTCGACCCGCGTGCCCGCGGCGCCTTCTGGGGTCTCTCCCTCGACCACACCCCCGCTCATGTCGCCCGAGCCGTGTTCGAGGGCCTGTCCGTCGTCGTCCGCGACTGTCTGGCGGCGTCCGGGACGGACGTCCACGAGCTGCGGCTGTGCGGCGGCGGATCCGCGAGCGACGCCTGGTGCCGGCTCATCGCGAACGTGACCGGAGTACCGACGGCGCGCAGCGCCGACACCGAGCTCGGTGCCAAGGGCGCGTTCCTCACCGGTCTGGTCCTCACCGGGGCGGAGAGCAGCATGCACAGTGCCGCCGCCAAGTACGTGCGGATGCAGACCAGTTGGGAGCCGGACGTCCAGACGGCCGCGTTCTACGACGGCTTCTACCACGCCTACCTCACCTGGCGCGACGCCGCCCGCTCCCTGGGCTGGACACCGTCGCCCGCCTTCGCTCCGGCACCCGCGGCCGAGGACGCCTCCCTCCCCGCCCCGGTCGTACCCGCCACGCACACCCCGGAGACCCCGCATGTCTGACGCCCTGTCTCCCGACGCCGTCCACATCGGACTCGACCTCGGTACCCAAAGCGCCCGGGCGGTCGCCGTCGACGGTACCGGCCGGCTGCTGAGCGCCGCCTCCCGCCCGCTGAACAGCCGCCGTGACGGCGTCCGCCATGAGCAGGAGCCCGAGCAGTGGTGGTCCTCGCTCGCCGCCGCCTGCCGCGAGGCCCTGACGGGCATCGCCCCGCAGCGCATCCGCGGCCTGGCCGTCGACGCCACCTCCGGGACCGTGCTCCTGGCCGACGCCGGGGGCGCCCCGATCACCCCGGGGCTGATGTACGACGACCGCCGCGCCGACACGTACGCCGACCGCGTCAACGCGTCCGGCGCGGGCGTGTGGGAGAAGCTCGGCTACCGGACCATGCAGCCCTCCTGGGCCCTGCCGAAACTGCTGTGGCTGCTGGACGACCTGGCCCGGCCCGGCGCCGCGGGACTGCCCAGCGGCACCCGCCTGCTGCACCAGGCGGATCTCGTCACCTGGCGGCTGGCCGGACACCAGCTCGCGAGCGACGCCAGCCACGCCCTGAAGACCGGCTACGACCTGATCGACGAGCGGTGGCCCGAGGCCGAACTCGATGCGCTCGGCGTTCCGGGCGAACTGCTCCCCGATGTCGTACGACCGGGAACGGTCATCGGTACCGTGTGCGCGCGGGCCGCCGAGGCGACCGGCATTCCGGCGGGCGTCCCCATCACGGCCGGCATGACCGACGGCTGCGCGGCGCAGATCGGCGCCGGGGCGCTGAGCCCCGGAGCGTGGAACTCGGTGCTGGGCACCACGCTGGTGTTCAAGGGCGCGAGTTCCCACCTCGTCCGCGATCCCGGCGGCGTGGTCTACTGCCACCGCGGCCCCGGCGGCACCTGGCTGCCCGGCGGCGCCTCCAGCAGCGGGGCGGGCGTGATCGCCCGCCGTTTCCCCGGCTCCGACCTCGATACGCTGACCGCGCGGGCCGCCGCGACCGGAGGCACCGCCGTCGTCTACCCGTTGGCGGGAGCCGGTGGCGAACGCTTCCCCTTCCGCGCCCCGGATGCCGTGCCGTTCACCCTCGGTGCGGCCTGTGGCGAAGCGGAGGAGTTCCACGCCTGCCTGCTCGGGGTGGCCTTCGTCGAACGGCTCTGCTTCGACTACCTCGACCACCTCGGCGCCCCTGTCGGCGGTCCGCTGACCTTCACCGGGGGCGGCGCCCGCAACCGGTACTGGTCGCAGCTGCGCGCCGACGTCCTGGGCCGCCCTGTCGGTATCCCGGAGCAGGCGGAGAGCGCCGTCGGCATGGCCGTACTCGCCGCCACCGCCTCGGGCGCCACACTGGACGAGGCCGCGACCGCGATGGTGCGCCTGCGGGAGGACCTCCGGCCGGACCTCGCCCGCACCGCCCGACTGCTGCCGGTCTACCTGGACTTCGTCGACGAACTCGTCCGCCGCGGTTGGCTGGAACAGTCCGCGGCCGACCACGCGCACGGAAAGGCCGCCCAGTGACCGACTTCGTTCTCGTACGCCATGGGGAGACCGTGTGGCACGCGGACAACCGTTACGCCGGCCGCACCGACGTGCCGCTGACCGCCCTCGGCCGGCGGCAGGCCGCCGAACTGGGAGAGTGGGCCGCCGGGCAGCACCTGGACGCCGTGCTGTGCTCACCCCTGTCCAGGTCCCGGCTGACCGCCGAACCCGCCGCGAACGCGCTCGGCATGCCCCTCTGGGTCGATGAGCGCCTGTACGAGGTGGACTTCGGGCGGGGCGACGGGCTCACCCGCGCAGAGATGGCCGAGGTGTTCCCCGACGCGCTGGCCGCCTTCCTCGACGACCCCGTCACCCACCATCTGCCGGGGGGAGAGGATCCGGCGGCGGCGGCCGAGCGGGCGGTCGCCTGCCTGGAGGAGACCGCGCTCAAGCTCCCCGACGGGCGCGTCCTCGTGGTGGCCCACTCCACTCTGCTGCGCCTGGTGCTGTGCCGGTTCCTCGGCATCCCCCTGGCCCGCTACCGCCGGGTCTTCCCCCGTCTGCACAACGGCGCACTCACCGAACTGCGGCTGCGCGACGGCCAGGCGTCCCTGCTCCGCTTCAACGCACCTGTTCACTGATCCTTCGCCCTCCGGGAGAACCACCGTGCCCACCACCGTCCTCGCCGCCGGCGACCACTTCGTCCTGCCCCGGCTGCTCGAACAGGAACTGCGCGCCGCCGCCCGCGACGACGTCGAACTCGACATCCGGCAGCTTCGGCTGCCGTGGCCGCACACCCCGTTCGGCAAGGTCGCCGAGGTCGATGAGGCGTCCGGGACCGAAGAGGAGATGATCGAGGCGCTGCGCGGCGTACGGATCTGCGTCACCCAGATGGCGCCCCTCACCGAACGCGTGCTGGCCGCCTGCCCCGACCTGGAACTCTTCTGTGTCAGCCGGGGCGGACCGGTCAACACCAACCTGGAGGCCGCCACCCGCCACGGCGTCGCCGTCTGCTACGCGCCCGGCCGGAACGCCGTCGCCACAGCCGAACACACACTGGCGCTCATCCTCGCCGCCGCGCGCGGGATCGGCGACGTCCACACCGACCTGAGGAACGGGACGTGGCGCGGGGACTACTACGACTACACCCGCTGCGGCGTCGAGATCGAGGGCTCGGTCGTGGGCCTGGTCGGCTTCGGAGCGATCGGATCGCGCGTGGCACGCGTCCTCGCCGCGATGGGCGCGACGGTGCTCGTCCACGATCCGTACGTCCGGCCGGAGTCGGTCGCCGGCGTGGCACGGCTCGTGTCGCTGGACGAGTTGCTCAGCCGCTCCCGCATCGTCTCCCTGCACGCCCGTGTCACGGACGAGACCCGAGGCATGATCGGACAGGCCCAGATCGAGGCCATGCCGCAGGGCTCCGTCCTCGTCAATTGCGCCCGCGGCGCCCTGGTCGACTACGACGCGGTGTGCGACGCCCTGGACTCGGGGCATCTGGCTGCCGCCGGCTTCGACGTGTTCCCCGTGGAGCCCGTACCGGCCGGCTCCCGTCTGCTGTCCACCCCGGGCGTGATCCTCACTCCTCACATCGCCGGCGCCAGCCGCGAGGTCGCGCACAAGGCGGCCCGGATCGTCGCCGCGGAGGCCGGACGATTCCTTCGCGGTGAGCCGCTCGCCCACTGCGCCAACCCCATGGCCGGCCCGGTGTCGCTCTAGTGCACCGGCATCTCACCGCAGCGTGACGGTTGGGAAGGATCGCTCTGGAGCACGATGACCAGGTCGAGGACGGGTCCCGTGCTTTCGACCGGTGTGGCGTCGAGTTTCTCCAGGACATGGAGCATCGGCATGTTGCCGGCCGCCACCGTGGCGGCCAGTGCGTGGTGTCCCACGCGGCGGGCGACGGTCGCCGCGTGTTCGGCCAGCGCGGTGCCCAGTCCATTGGTCTGCCACGCGTCCTCGACCAGGATCGCGAGTTCCCCTACTCCTTGCTGATCGGTGTGCATGACGTTGGTCATGGCGATGATGTGGTCGGTACGTCCGGCCGGGGTGGTCACCAGGGTGGTGCCGCGCTCCGGGCTGGACAGGTGACGCCATTCGGCGGCGGTGAGTCCGGACTTGCCTGCGTGGTATCGCAGGGCTCGGGTGACCGGCGAGCAACGGCGGTGCATTTCCTGGACGGGTACGAGGTCGACGGGGGCCGCCTCCCGGGTCCGGGTGGCGGTGCCGTCCGTCAGCGTGATCGAGTATGCGGCGTCTCGTCGGCCGGCGTCGGGCATCGATGTTCTCCTCGCATTGCGATCGTGACTGTTGTGCCGCGGACCCTGGAGTGTCAACGCGGCCTCGCTACCGCAGCAGTCTTTTGCCGCCGACAGGCCGACTCAAGGCGACTTCGCGTCACGTCGATTGCACTGCGCTTACAGATGACCACGCAGTGAAGTGGAAAATGAAGGAGTTGTGGTCGCCGCCGGCGCCGATTGTGAGCGTGGTTCGCGCGATCTGCCAAGGATTTCGGGCCGACCGGCTGTGGCGAGCCCCACGGGTTCCGACTGGCGTAGGCGCAAACGTTGCCGTAGCCATCCGGGCAGCCGCGTGCCTCGCACTCCTCCCACGGCCCGGGGAGGCCGGCCCCGGTCGCCGTGTCCGCCTCGCCGCACGCTGTCCGGCCACCCCGACCCGGCGGACCGCCGCGCAGGCCGGCGCCGGGTCAGCACCCGCGCTCGGCGGGGACGAGAAGTCGGCACCGGGTCGGCGCCCACTCTCTGCGGGGACGAGAAGTCGGCACCGGGCCGGCGCCCACTCTCTGCGGGGACGAGAAGTCGGCACCGGGCCGGCGCCCGCTCTCTGCGGGGACGAGAGGTCGGCGTGCCCGCCGTGGAAGCCCCCTTGGGGAATACCCCCAGGGGGTATATGGTTCCAGGTGTGGGATCCGGGAACGGGTCACACTGGACGGGAATGGGGATGAACGTCATGGATCACACCGCTCACCACACCACGAGCGCGCAGGACCACGCCGCCCACGAGGGCCACCACCGTCACGCCCACGGCGGTCACGGGGCCGGGGCGTCCTGGCCGACTGCGGCGAGGGCGACGCTGCACTGCCTGACCGGGTGCGCCATCGGCGAGATCCTCGGCATGGTCATCGGCACCGCCCTCCTGTGGGGCAACGTGCCGACCATGGTCCTGGCCATCGCGCTCGCGTTCGTCTTCGGCTATTCGTTCACCCTGTTCGCAGTCCGCCGGGCGGGCCTGGACTTCAAGACCGCGATCAAGGTCGCGCTCGCCGCCGACACCGTCTCGATCACGGTGATGGAGCTCGTCGACAACGGCATCATCGCCCTCGTGCCCGGCGCGATGGACGCCCACCTGTCGGACGGGCTGTTCTGGTCGTCACTGCTGGGCGGTTTCGCGGTCGCCTTCGTGATCACCACGCCCGTGAACAAGTGGATGATCGGCCGAGGCAAGGGCCACGCCGTCGTCCACGCCTACCACTGACCACTCACGCGAACGTGCCCGGCACACCGTGCGGTGTGCCGGGCACGTTCGCGTCCCAGGGGGTTGGCCGGAGGCACACCGGGGGCTCGTAAGGCGGCCGACCTGGTCCTCGACCCCGACAAGCTCACCCGCTGCATCGATCAGTGCACCGCCTGCGCCCAGACGGGAGCGCTCCCTCTTTGGGAGCGCTCCCAATTGACGGGTCGGGCCTTCAGCTGGTGGGGAAGGCGTCAGAGGTACTGATGCGGCTCTTGATCAGCGCCCCGGACTCGGTCAGCACACCGCTGCTGCTGTAGTCGGATCCGTTGCAGGTGCCGGACTTGAAGGCCGCGCTGCTCTCGTTGGCGTCGGAGTAGGTCCAGTTCGCGTAGCTGATCTTCAGTTGGTCGAGCAGGTCCAGCCAGGCCGTGGTGCTCGCCCGGTCCATCGCTCCGCCGCCGGTGGCGCTCACCGTGCCGAACTCGGTGACGAACAGCGGGAGTTTCGTGGCCGCCCGGCTCACCGTGGCACGGTAGTTGTCCTTGTGGCTCGCCGCGTAGAAGTGGAACGCGTACATGATGTTGGTCGCGTTGACCGGGTTGTTGACGACCTCGGTCTCGTTGGAGCCGTCCGAGACACCCAGCGAGGACCAGCCGCGGGTGCCGACGATGACGACGGCGTCCGGGTCGGCGGCCCTGATCACCGGGATGACCTGCTCGGCGTAGTTCTTGATGGCCGTCCAGCTCACCCCGTTGGGCTCGTTGGCGATCTCGTAGATCACGTTCTTCTTGCCGGCGTTGCGGGCGGCGACCGAGGCGAAGAACGTCTTGGCGCGGTCGAGGTTGTAGTTCGGGTCACCCGGCGTCAGGGTGTGGAAGTCGATCAGTGCGTACATGCCGCGCGCCTCGGCCATGTCGACGTAGCTGTTCACGCGGCTGGTGAAGCCGGCCGGGTCGGTCTCGTAGCCGCTCTCCTGCACGTACATGGCGATGCGCAGCAGGTCCGACTTCCAGTCCTTCGCCAGCGCGTCCAGGGACGCGTTGTTGTAGCACTTGCTGAACCACTGGATGCCGTGCGTGCTCATGCCCCGGAGCTGGATGGGGCGGTTGTACTGGTTGCACAGGTTCACGCCGCAGACGTGGAGCTGTCCGTTGACGCCGACGGGGGTGGTGCCGCCCGGTGCGGGGTCGGTCGGCCCGGGCTCCTCTCCCCCGACGGACCCGGTGCAGGCCACGCCGTTGAGCGTGAAGGCCGTGGGCGTGGGGTTGGCACCCGAGAAGGTGCCCGTGAATCCCAGGTCGGTCGACGCGCCGGTGCCCAGCGAGCGGTTCCAGTCGACATTGGTGGCGGTGAGCGTCGTGCCGGACTGCGACCAGGTGGCGTTCCAGCCCTGGGCCAGTTTCTGTCCCGCGTCCGGCAGTGTGAACTTGAGCGTCCAGCCACTGACGGGGTCGCCCAGGTTGGTGATCTTCACCCCGGCCTGGAAGCCGCCCGTCCACTGGCTGGTGACGGTGTAGTCCACCTTGCAGCCGGTGGCGGCCACCGCCTGGGGACCGGCCACGGCCATGAGACCCAGGGCCGTCGCACAGGTGGCCAGTAACGCCAGTATGCGTTTCACAGCATCTCTCCTCAGCGAAGCGGAAGCCATTTGGGAGCGCTCCCAAAGTCCGTCGGCCCGAGACCGTACACCGTCGCATCGACTCTCGTACAGGCATGCGCCAGGGGAACTGTGGGGCGATGCCGGCGGCCCCTGCTCACCCGGGCGGTGCCGAGCGCCCGCGGATTGCCGCCGGGCGCCGAGGAGTTCTCGGTCCTTTCGACAGGAGGTGCGGCGGCGCGAGTCCGGCCTGGGCGCCGCAAGCCGCGTCGGCGCTGTTGCAGCGGGGTGACTGCCGCACCCGTGGCCGCAACCCGAGGGCGGCTTCGCCCGCCAGGCACCGACGGCCGCGGCCCGGGCACGCGCGAGGCGTGTCCGGGCCGTGCGAGGCTGCGGATGTCAGGCGGCGAGTGCCTGGTGGAGAGCTTCGAGGCCGTCCGCGTAGATGCCGGTGAAGAGGTCGACGACCTCCTGCTCGGTGGCGCCCCGGGGGTTGAAACGGCCGGACCACTGGACCTCGGCCACGTCGTCCCGGCCCGGGACCGTGTGGATCCGGAGGGTGGCGACGTAGCCGTCGACGGGGAACGGCGCCTCGAGGATGACGTAGCTGTAGTGACGCTCGGCCTCGTCGAAGCCGACGAGGCGCTCGATGATGACGTCGCCGTCGGGGTTGGCCAGACGGCGGACCCGGCCGCCTTCGAGGGAGGTGCTCTCAGCGATGTAGGGAAGCCAGTCCGGGAGGCTGTCGAAGCCGCCGATGAGGTTCCAGACCTGCTGGGGAGAGGCGGGGACGATGCGGGAGACGGACGTGGAAGCCATGGTCGTGCTCCTGTTGCTGTGCGTGGAGAGGAGAAGGGAGCCGGGGCGTGGGGCTCAGGCGTCGGTGGGGAGCGGGGCGGCCGGGCTGACCAGTCCGGCGGCGCGAAGCTCGGCCCAGAACGCCGCGGGGATCGTCTCCCTCAGGGCGGCGGTGTCCTCGGCGATGCGGCTGGGCCGGGTGGCGCCGGGGATGACGGCGGCGGAGGCGGGGTGGGCGAGGGAGAACTGCAGGGCCGCGGCCTTGATGCCGACGCCATGCTTCTCGGCCAGGGCCTTCAGCCTGCCGACGCGCTCGATGATCTCGGCAGGGGCCTGCTGGTACTCGAAGTGGGTGCCGCCGGCGAGGACGCCGGAGCTGTACGGCCCGCCGACGACCATGTCGACGCCCTGCTCCTGCGCCATGGGGAGCAGGCGGGTGAGGGCGTGCTCGTGGTCGAGGAGGGTGTAGCGGCCGGCGAGGAGGAAGCCGTCGGGCTTCGGCTCGTCGAGGGCGAGGGTCAGCTCGATGGGCTCGGTCTTGTTGACACCCAGGCCCCATGCCTTGATGACGCCCTCGTCGCGCAGCCGGGACAGCACCCGGAAGGCGCCCGTGCGGGCCTCCTCGAACTTGCCCAGCCAAGCGTCGCCGTGGAAGTCCTGGGCGATGTCGTGCACCCAGACGATGTCGAGCCGGTCGGTTCCCAGGCGCTTCAGGCTGCCCTCGATGGAACGCTCGGTGGCCTCGGCGGTCCACTCGTGCAGGATCTTGTTCGGGTTTCCGTGCTCGAACAAGCCGCCCTTCTCGCCGAAGTCGGGCACGTCCGTCTCGTGCTCGTCGAGGATGACACGGCCGACCTTGGTGGACAGCACGTACGCGTCACGCGGCTTGGCCGACAGGACCTGGCCCAGCCGCTCCTCGGCGAGGCCGGCGCCGTAGAAGGGGGCGGTGTCGAAGAAGCGGATGCCCTGGTCCCAGGCGGCCTCGACGGTGGCGCGGGCCTCGTCGTCGGGGATCGCACGGAACATGTTGCCGAGCGGCGCGGTGCCGAAGCCGAGGTGGCCGGGAAGGATGTGCTTGAGGGACATGCGAATGCCTTTGCGAATGGGGGGCGGAAGGGCGGGTACCTCCGCCGTGTGAACGCCGCAGCTGTGTGCAAGCGGACCTTTCGGACGATGACGTTACTTGCATACGCGGGTTAAAGGCAAGCGCGGGTTAATGCGATTGCCTGGTATCTGTGCTGCCGGTCATGGGGCCGCCGCGCGGCGGTAGCCCCTGGCAGCGCCGAGGAGGCGCCGGGCCGCAAGCGTCACGGACACGATCGACCGCAGCCGACACGATCCGGTACGCCGGCTACCGCGTCCCACGCCCGGGCTGTGCCGTCGGCGGCCGGCTGGGATCTTGGATGATGTCCGGCATGAACACGGAAACATGGGACCCGGTCGAGTTGGCCGCCCTCCGCGAGATCATCGCGTCACACGCCGAAGCGGCACCGCCGGCAGGCTGGGAGGCAGTGCGATCCTTCGAGGCGGAACACGGCATCGTGCTCCCCGAGCCCTACCGCACGTTCGTGGCGGAGATCTGTGACGGACTGCGTGCCGGACCGCCGTACTACGGCCTGCTGCCGCTCGCGCAGACACCCCCGGACTGGGGTCAGGACCGTCCCGATCGCCTGCTCGCCGAACCCTTCCCGCTCACCGAGGCGTGGCTCTGGGAGGACGACGAGACCGAACTGCCGGAGCAGGAGTTCTCGGCCCGGACGAACGCCGTGTTCGACCACGGCTCGCTGCTGCTGGGCACCGACGGCTGCGGAATGTACTGGCACCTGATCATCACCGGCCCGCAGCGCGGCAACGTCTGGCAGATCGCCGGCGAGGGCGCCATACCCTTCGGCACCCACTCCCCCGACGCCCTGATGCCCGGCGAACCCGGCTTCACCGGGTGGGTGACCCACTGGGCGGAGGGCCACTCCTGGTTCGGGGACGTTTAGTGCTCTGACCGTAATGGTTCGACGGGTCGGCGGTTGGAACGGCTGGATGGGCGGTGATGTCCGTTGCGGTGCATGTGAGTGGTCGCGGCGGCCACACCGCCAACAGGGCGGCTTGCTGACTCGTCTTGGAAAAAGTTGTGGGTCGCTGTCGATCTGGCCACGTCCCGTTCGACGTCATGATGTGCGGCGCCTCGCCCCACGATGACGCGACAGGACCGAGGAAACATGGATCAACTGCTGAGAGTCATGAACTTCAACGTCTCGAGTGACGGAATCGGTGCCGGTGAGCACCAGAGTCTCGAGCGGCCGTTCGGCCACGACCATCCCGAGAAGCTGTTCGCCTGGGCCGGAGCCACAGCGAGCTGGCCCATGCGCACGGACCCCGGGGGGAACCGGGGCCTCGACGACTACTTCACGCGAGACTTCGCACGCAACATCGGCGCCGAGATCATGGGCCGCAACAAGTTCGGGCCCCAGCGCGGGCCCTGGAACGATCATGAGTGGCGCGGCTGGTGGGGGGAGGAACCCCCGTTCCGCACCCCGGTGTTCGTCATGACCCACCACAAGCGTCCGTCGTTCACCCTCTCCGACACCACGTTCCACTTCGTCGACGGCGACCCGGCCACGGTTCTCGAACGGGCGCGGGAGGCGGCGCAGGGCAAGGATGTCCGGCTCGGCGGCGGGGTCACCACCGTCCGGCAGTTCCTTGATGCCGGCCTCGTCGACACCATGCATGTGGCGGTCTCGCCGGTGCAGCTCGGGTCCGGACTGCGACTGTGGGATTCCCCCGATGAGCTGCTCGACCGGTTCCATCTGGAGGTCGTGCCCAGCGCGAGCGGCGTGACGCACCACCTGTTCTGGCGAAGGTGACGCCAGGGCCCGCTCGAGTTCAGGCCGCGGCCGTGAGGGGGCGTCCGCCCCAGCGGATGCCCTTCTCACCGCGGATGCGGGCACGTTCCTTGCGCTGGGCGGCGAGCACGTCGGGGTGGCGGGCGTTGTCATTGCGCCAGCGCAGGTAGCGGTGCGGGGCGAGTTCCGATACGCGGCCCAGGACACGGCTCGGTCTGGACCGGCCGGCCGCCGGCACTGAGCAGCAGGTCGTACCGGCCGGGGCGCTCATGCGTTGCGGTCCGTTCCGGCCGGCCCGGTGGCACGGACGGCCGCGGTTGGGTGCGCCGGAACGGGGCCGCGCCGGACGCCGGTTCACGAGGCCCGGCGCAGGGGCAGGACGGCGGCCGGGCCGATGGAGCCGGGGCCGAACTTGTCACGGATACGGTCCGTGACCTGTTCCGCGACGAGGCGGGACTCGCGTGTGCCGTCCAGGCTGATCTGCTGGGCGACCCGATCACCGTCGACGAGGTCCTCGGCCCGCAGCACCATCCCGGTCAGCCTGGCGCGCTGCAGGCCGGCGGCGTCCATCAGCCGGTAGGCCGCGATGCGCAGGTCCTCGTCGTGGGCCGAGGGTTCCGGCAGGCGACGGGTCTTCTCCCAGCTCGTACCGCCCGCGAACGTCAGCGTCAGGGTCAGGGCCCGGGCGGCCTGGCCGCGGCGGCGCAGGAGCGGTCCGAGCTGGACGACCAGGTCGAGCAGCGCGGCCCGGACCGTGGCGCCCTCCAGGGCGTGGTGGGCGAAGCGGTGGCGTACGGCGGCGGAGGCGGGCAGCGATGTGGGTACGACGGGCCGGGGGTCGGTCCCGCGGGCGCGGTCGGCGGCGAGACGGCCGGCCTTCTTGCCCAGCAGGCGCTGTACGGTCGCTGGGGAAACCGCGGCGAGCAGGCCGATCGTGTGGATGCCGTAGTCGCGCAGCACGGCTGCGTGACGGGGGCCGATGCCGTGCAGGGCCTCCACCGGCAGGGGTGCGAGCCAGTCGGCTGCCTGCTCGGGGGCAATGGCCAGCACACCTCCGGGACCGTCGATCCGGGCGGAGGCGGTCGCGGCAACCGTGATCGTCGGGCCTATGCCCACCCGGACATCGACGCCCAGCCGTGAGACGGACCTGATACGGAGAAGCTCACCCAGGTGTGCCGGTTCGGTGCCGTGATAGCGGAGGGCGCCCTTCAGCTCGACCAGAGCGCAGTGGGGAGGGAGGGCCTGGACCACCGGGGACAGACCGGCCAGCAGCTCCAGCACCTCCCGGTATACGGCTTCCGGCAGCCGGTCCGGGCAGCGCACATGCATCACCGTCGCTCGCCGGACCTGCGGTGTTGCGTCATCCACCGTCCTCACCTCCCACCCCTACGTTATCGAACGAATAATCGAACACGCGACTGTGAACGCAGGACACGGAGAACACGGTCATCCGCGTGTGACTGATCGCGACAGTTGCCCCTTGAGTACGCCAGCGGCACCTGAGCGCGACAGCCGGCCCACAGAGGCCGGCTGGAGGGGGAACCGCCTGCGACGATCCCGGAAGGCTTCACCGGGCACAAATCCGTCGCGTCCGGACCGTTGACGGGGTGTCATGCGCGGGCAAGCATGTCTCGCGTCCGAATCTTGGGAGCGCTCCCACGCTCCAGGCGCACCCGCACGTCCCGAGGAGCCCAGAAGTGAAACGACACTCAACCGCCGTGCTGACCCTCACCGCCCTGCTGGGGACGGCGCTGACCGCGCTGCCCGTGCAGCAGGCCGGTGCCGAGGAGGTCGAGCAGGTCAGGAACGGCACCTTCGACACCACCAGCGACCCGTGGTGGACCAGCAACGTCACCGCGGGCCTGAGCGACGGCCGGCTGTGCGCGGACGTGCCCGGCGGCACCACCAACCGCTGGGACTCCGCGATCGGGCAGAACGACATCACGCTGGTGAAGGGGGAGACGTACCGGTTCTCCTTCCACGCCTCCGGCATTCCCGAGGGGCACGTCGTGCGGGCGGTCGTGGGCTTGGCCGTGTCGCCGTACGACACCTGGCAGGAGGCGAGCCCGGTGCTCACCGAGGCCGACGGTTCGTACTCCTACACCTTCACCGCGCCCGTCGACACCACCCAGGGCCAGGTCGCCTTCCAGGTCGGCGGCAGCACCGACGCCTGGCGGTTCTGCGTGGACGACGTGTCCCTGCTCGGCGGGGTGCCCCCGGAGGTGTACGAGCCGGACACCGGACCCCGGGTGCGCGTCAACCAGGTCGCCTACCTGCCCGCCGGGCCGAAGAACGCCACCCTCGTCACCGACGCCACCGCCCGGCTGCCTTGGCAGCTGAGGAACGCCCAGGGCACGACGGTCGCCCGAGGCCTCACCGTGCCGCGCGGCGTGGATGCCTCCTCCGGGCAGAACGTCCACTCGATCGACTTCGGCTCCTACGGCGGGCATGGCACCGGCTACACCCTCGTCGCCGACGGCGAGGCCAGCCACCCGTTCGACATCGACGCGGCGGCCTACCGCCGCCTGCGGCTGGACTCCGTGAAGTACTACTACACGCAGCGCAGCGGCATCGCGATCCGCGACGACCTGCGGCCCGGCTACGGCCGCGCGGCCGGCCACCTGAACGTCGTCCCCAACCAGGGCGACGCGAACGTCCCCTGCCAGCCGGGCGGGTGCGACTACACCCTCGACGTCACCGGCGGCTGGTACGACGCCGGCGACCACGGCAAGTACGTCGTGAACGGCGGCATCGCCACCTGGGAGCTGCTGAGCACCTACGAGCGGTCGCTGCTGGCCCGCACCGGCCACCCGGCCGCCCTCGGCGACGGCACCCTCGCGCTGCCCGAGAGTGGCAACAAGGTGCCGGACGTCCTCGACGAGGCCCGCTGGGAGCTGGAGTTCCTGCTGAAGATGCAGGTGCCCGCCGGGCAGCCGCTGGCCGGGATGGCCCACCACAAGCTCCACGACGAGCAGTGGACCGGTCTGCCCCTGCTGCCCGACCAGGACCCGCAGAAGCGGGAGCTGCACCCGCCGACCACCGCGGCGACCCTCAACCTGGCCGCGACGGCCGCCCAGGCCGCCCGGCTGTACCGGCCCTTCGACAAGGTGTTCGCCGCGCGAGCGCTGACGGCCGCCCGCACGGCCTGGCAGGCCGCCCTCGCCCACCCCGACCTCCTCGCCGACCCCGATGACGGCACCGGAGGCGGCGCCTACAACGACGACGACGTCACCGACGAGTTCTACTGGGCCGCGGCCGAGCTCTACCTGACCACGGGGGAGCGGCAGTTCGCCGACCACGTGCTCGACTCCCCGGTGCACACCGCCGACATCTTCGGCCCGACCGGCTTCGACTGGGGCCACACGGCCGCCGCCGGCCGGCTCGACCTCGCCCTCGTACCCAGCCGGCTGCCCGGCCGCGACCAGGTGCGCCGCTCGGTGATCAAGGCCGCCGACACCTACCTCGCCACGCTGACCGCCCACCCCTACGGCATGCCGTACGCCCCCGCCGGCAACCGCTACGACTGGGGTTCCAGCCATCAGGTCCTCAACAACGGCGTGGTTCTCGCCAGCGCCTACGACCTCACCGGCGCCGCCAAGTACCGCGACGGGGCGCTGCAGGGCATGGACTACATCCTCGGGCGCAATGCCCTGAACATGTCCTACGTCACCGGCTACGGCGAGGTCAGCTCCCACAACCAGCACAGCCGCTGGTACGCCCACGAGCTTGACCCCACCCTGCCGAACCCGCCGTCCGGCACCCTCGCCGGCGGTCCCAACTCGAGCATCCAGGACCCGTACGCCCAGTCCAAGCTCACGGGCTGCGTCGGCCAGTTCTGCTACATCGACGACATCCAGTCCTGGTCGACCAACGAGACCGCGATCAACTGGAACGCGGCCCTCGCCCGCATGGCCTCCTTCGCGGCCGATCAGGGGTGACCGCCCGGCACGCCTGAGGTACCGCTCGGTACCGCACTGACCTGGGACATCTACGGGCCAGTACCCGAGCGGTACCGCGAAGGACATGCCAGCCCTCACTGTGGAGTTCAGCGATCGCGAGCTGGAGGGCCTGCGGCAGATCGCCAGGGAGCGCGGCACGTCAACGAAGGCGCTCGTGCGCGAGGCGGCCGCCGCCGACACTGCGCGCCACCCGGCGCTGCAGGAGGGAGCGGAGGCGTTCTGGAGCTTCTCAGCCTCGCACGCCGACGAGTTCGCGGAGGCGTTCCCCGACGACCTGTGCGAGCGACGCGGGACGCTGCCCGTGGTTCCGGTGTGGCAGCGGTCTCTTCGCAAGAGGGATCAGCCGGGCAGCGGGCCGTCGGCATCGGTGCTGGTGGCGGTGGGGGCCGAGGTCGGGGCGTTGGCCCAGGAGGCGAGGATGCGTAGAGCGTCGTGGGAGGGGGAGCCGGGTTCGGCGGACCAGACCACGAGCTGCTGGTCGGTGTCGGTGGTGGTGGCGAGGGCGTCCCAGTCGAGGGTGAGCTCGCCGACGACCGGGTGCCTATGTGTCTTCGTACCGACGCCGCCCACCACGTCGCGGGCCGGATGATTGATGCCGGGGACTTGGGGGTCGGTGACGTGCTGTCCATCGCGTGCCCCTTCACGGTTACCAGGGTCGAGCAGGGTGTCACGTGGGACCACGTGTCGGTGCGATGGCCGTGGTGGGAGATAGACACCGACTGCGAGTTCGCGCAGTGGAACGGGATCGTCGCGCTGGGCGTGGCCGGCGGCGGAAGCGCCGCACCCGAGGTGACCGCCGAGCTGTTCCGGACGGACCCTCCGCCCGAACAACTGAAGGCCGGAGACGTGTGCCGGGTCGGCGTGCCACCCACCGTGGTGCACGTGACGGCCGTCGACCACCACGATCCCCCGCTCGAAACCGCCTGGCTGCCGCGGCCCACCCAGACCGTGACCGTGCTGCGCCGAGGCCTGTCCTACCGCGAGTTCCCGGACGAGAGCCATCTCGACGGCACGGGGTACACCATCCATCCGGGCGACGGGATCCCCTTCACGTTCGAACTGCTGATGCGTCCATACGCGGCACTCCAGGTGGGCGACGAGGTCGCCGACCACGCCGGCCGGGCATGGCGGTTCGACGGCCCCTGGAACTGGACCGCCTTCGATGGAGAGCCGGCCGGTGCGGGCCCCGCGTGGCCGCTGGTCCTGCTCACCCGGGCAGGGACGCCGTGCTCCGTCGAGGACGCCGAAGCGGTGTCCGCGAGCACGGCGAGCGGTTCGCACCAGCAGACGCTCCGCGACTGGATGGCACTCACCGAGGCCTCCCCCACACCCTGACCCTCGGCACGCCGGGCTGGTGGGGCCGGCCAGGCGGGACGTGGAGGGATTCGGGGCCGTGTCAGGACGGGCGCGCGGGGCTGTGAGAATGGCGGGCATGGATGTCGCGCGCAGGAACAATGTCAACGTCACCGGAAATCCGCAGGGGCGGACGGTGGTGCTGGCTCACGGGTTCGGCTGCGATCAGAACATGTGGCGACTGACGCTGCCCGCCCTGGTCGACGACTACCGGGTGGTGCTGTTCGACTACGTGGGTTCGGGCCGCTCGGACCCCTCCGCCTTCTCGGAGAGCCGTTACGGCTCCCTGGAAGGCTACGCCCGGGACGCGGTGGAAGTGTGCGAGGCGCTCGACCTGCGCGATGCCGTGTTCGTGGGGCACTCGGTCAGCGCGATGATCGGAGTGCTGGCGGCTCGTACGGCTCCGGAGCGGATCGGTGCGCTGGTGATGGTGGCTCCGTCGCCGCGGTACATCGATGACGAGGGCTACCGGGGCGGGTTCAGCGCACAGGACATCGACGAACTGCTGGAATCCATGGAGTTCAATTACCTGGGCTGGTCGGCCACGATGGCCCCGGTGATCATGGGAAACGCGGACCGGCCGGAGCTCGGCGAGGAGCTGAAGAACAGCTTCTGCGCCACCGATCCGGACATGGCTCGCGTCTTCGCCCGGACGACCTTCCTGTCCGACGCGCGGGACGACCTGAAGAGTGTCACGGTGCCGACGCTGGTGCTGGAGTGCGCGCACGACGTCATCGCCCCGCGGGAGGTCGGCGCCTTCGTCCACCAGGCGATCGCCGGCTCCACTCTGGTGACGCTCGACACGACCGGGCACTGCCCGCACCTGTCGGCGCCCGAGGCCACCAGCAGAGCCATCAGCGACTTCCTGGCGGGCCTGCGGTGATGTGCCGCACCGGCCAGGAGTCCGATCCCCACGACTCGGGCGACGCCGACGAGGGCGTGGCTTCGGACGCGGCGTTCGCGGCGCTGCTCGAAGACAGCGCCGAGGACCTGTACGAGAGCGCGCCGTGCGGCTATCTGTCCACTCTGATGGACGGCACCATAGCCAAGATCAACCGCACGCTGCTGGACTGGCTCGGTCTGGACCGGCGAGCGGTGGTGGGGCGTCTGCGGTTCCCCGACCTGCTCACCGTGGGCGGCAAGCTCTACCACGAGACGCACTTCGCGCCGCTGCTGCGGATGCAAGGCGAGATCGGCGGAATAGCCCTGGAGCTCAAACGGGCCGACGGCGGCCGTATGCCGGTGCTGGTCTCCTCCGTGATCAAGCACGGCACCACCGGTGAGCCCCTGATAATCCGCACCACCCTCTTCGACGCCAGGGACCGCCGCGCCTACGAGGAGGAACTCCTGCGCGGCAGGAAAGCCGCCGAGGAGGCACGCAGGCAGGCGGAGGCCGACCGCGCGCGGCTGCAGGACGCCCTCGCCGTGCTCCAGCGGTCCTTGCTGCCCGACACCCTGCCGCCGGTACCGGGGATGGAGACGGCCGCCCACTACCACACCGCCTCCCCCGACCAGCTCGGCGGCGACTTCTACGACGTCTTCCCCATCGACGGCAGGCGCTTCGGGTTCTTCCTCGGCGACGTGTGCGGCAAAGGCCCCCAGGCCGCCGCCGTCACCTCGCTGACCCGCTACACCCTGCGCGCCGCCGCTCTGCACGACCCCGACCCCGTCTCCGCCCTGACCACCCTCAACCAGGTCCTCCACCAGCGGTACACCGGCGGGGACCCCCGCTACTGCACCGCCGTCTTCGGCACGCTCGAACCCGACCCCGCCACCGGACACGTCGCCGTCCACCTCGCCTCGGGCGGTCACCCCCCGGCCCTGATCCTGCGGGCCGACGGGACCGCCGACTTCCTGCGCACCCCCGGCGGCCTCCTCGTCGGCATCCTGCCCACCGCGAGATTCACCGCAGCCACCACCACCCTCGCCGCCGGCGACACCCTCCTGCTGTACACCGACGGCCTCACCGAAGCACGCATCGGCGAAGACCGCACCACCCTGTACGGAGACGAAGCCCTCCTCGCTTTCGCCACCGACCACGCCGGCCGGTCCCCGCACGCGGTCATCCAGGCCCTGACACGCCTGCTCGACAGCTTCGGAGACGGCCTCGACGACGACACCGCCCTGCTCGCCCTCGGCGTCCCCGCCGCCCTACCCCAGACCACACCATGAGCCCGCTGAAGATCACCGCCCGAGAAGCCGCCACCGGTCCCGTCCTGGGCATCGCAGGCGAACTCGACTACGCCAGCGCCCCCGAACTGCGCGAACGGATAACCACTCTCGCCCTCCAACCCGGCCAGCGCCTGGTTCTGGACCTGGCCGACATGGACTTCTGCGACTCCAGCGGCATCACCGCTCTGATCGCCGCCCGCAACCACGCCCATGCCGCCCGGGCGGACATCGCCCTCGCCGCCGTGCCCCCCAACACCCTGCGCATCCTGCGCATCGTCGGCCTCGACCAGGTCTTCACCCTCCACCCCGACAGCGACACCGCCACCCGCCCCTGAGCCACGAGGTCCTGCTCACCACACCCGGCGGTCCTCGCACCGCTCGCGGTCGCCCGTGGCCGTATGCCGGGCGGGGTCGGCGCACCTGTGCAGCCGGGCACCGGGGCATCGCCGCGCCCGGGTAAGTCTGGCGGAACTCCCGTCTGGGACAGACCAGTTGATGCTGATAGGGTCGTCTGGCTCAGGAACCGCTCCCGTCACGGAGGCGAAGTGGAGATCACTCTTTCCGCGAGCGATCCGGACGGTGGGCGAGTCGCGGCCACCAGCGAGCTGCACCGGTGGTTGCAGCGTCAGCCGGAGTTGCGCGGCCGCCTCGTACGGCAGTCGGCGACCGCACCTCCTCCCGGGACCATGGGCGCGTCCGGAGAACTGGTGACCCTGCTACTGGCACCCGGCGGTCTCACCGCCGCCTTGGCGGCGGCCGTCGTGGCCTGGCTGCAGAACCGGCGCGGCGACCAGGTCGTCACCATCACCCTGCCCGACCAGACGCAGGTCACGGTCTCCTCCACGAAGGTGCGCGGCCTGACCGCGCAGGCCACCGGTGACCTGGCCCAGCGCGTCGCGGCGGCGATCGACCGGTCCGGGACGAGCCCGGAGGGTGACACCGAACGCGGTGCGCCGGGAGACGGGGCGGCTTCCGAGGAGGGGGACTCGCCCCGGCCGGCGCAACCGGCGGGAGACCGCACGGACAGAGCCTGAACCATGGCGGGGACGAACGGGGCGGACGCACGCGGCCTGCTGGGCGACGACTGCCGGGCCCTGGTGGTGGGCACGGGCGAGCACGTCGACGGGGCGCTCCTCGTCGGCCTGCCGAGCGCGCTGCGGACGGCCCGGGCTCTGGCGGACACCCTCACGTCGGCCTGCGGGATGGCCGCCGGCCAGGTGCGTCTGGTCACCGATCCGCCATCGGCCGCCGACGTCCTCGGCCCGCTGGAGCAGGCCATCGCCGAGGCGCGAGGCGGAGTCCTCGTCTTCTGCTTCGTCGGCCACGGACTCCTGGGCCCGGGAGGGAAGCTGTATCTGGCCACGAGCACGACCCCCTCCCACGACAACACCGTGCACGCCGTGCCCTACGCCGAGATCGAGAACCGCCTCGCCGACGCCCCGGTGCGCCCGGTCGTGATCCTCGACTGCTGCTTCTCCGGACTGGCCGAGGCCGCCGGTAGCGGGCGACGCGAGGACCCCTTCCTCTCCGTACGGCCACACGGCAGCTTCCTGCTTGCCTCGGCCACCCACTACGCGGCCTCCTTCGCCCCCGAGGGCGAGCGGTACACCCTCTTCGGCGGCGAACTGCTGCGGCTGCTGCGGGACGGCGAGAGCGGAGGTCCACGCTGGTTCACCCTGTCCGACGTCCACCGCCACCTCGACCGCCGTTTCGAGGACTCACCCGCCCGGCCCCACGCCGGCAGCGTCGGACGACTCGGCGACCTGGTCCTCGCCGCCAACCCGCGTTACATCCTGCCCGCCGCCCCGGACACGGGCCCGGCCCCGCAGCCGAGCGACGGGCCCTGCCCCTATCCCGGCATGCGGCCGTTCCTGCCGGAGCAGCGCCATCTGTTCCACGGCCGCGAGGAACTGACCCGGCGTCTGCTGGACCGGGTCGCCGCGACGGACCCGGGCGACCCCGTCGTCCTGGTCGGGCCCTCCGGTGTGGGCAAGTCGTCGCTGCTGCGGGCCGGCCTCGGTGCCGCGCTCGAAGGCACGGACCTCAAGCCGGTGCTCCTGGTGCCCGCCCCGGGGGCGCTGCCCTTCCGGACGCTGGCGGCGGCCTGGGCACGAGCTGTCGGCCGGCCGTTCGGCGAGGTGGAGCGCGACCTCGGCGCCGGACGGTTCACCGCACCGGCCGACCGCCGCGCGGCACCGCGCGTCCTGGTGATCGACCAGCTGGAGGAGATCTTCACCCACTGCCGGGACACCGAGGAACACCGGCTGTTCACCCGCGCCCTGACGGGCACGGGGGACGGCACGGGCCCGCGGGTGGTCCTGGGCCTGCGTGCCGACTACCTCGGCCAGTGCCTGCGCGATCCCCGGCTCGCCCAGGCCGTCAGCGCCGGCCAGTTCGCCGTACCGGTGATGAACGACGACGAGCTGCGCGCCGCCATCGAGGAGCCCGCCCGGAGCGCGGGACTGCGCTGGGAGGACGGACTGCCGGACCTGTTGCTGCGGGAACTGGCACAGGAGCGCGTCGGCACCGGTGACGCCATCGCCCTGCCGTTCCTCGCCCACGCCCTCCAGGAGACCTGGCACCGGCGGCGCGGCGCCGAACTCACCTTCGCCGGCTACCAGGCGTCCGGAGGCATCCGCACCTCCGTGGCGCGAACCGCCGAGGACATCCACGACGCGCTCGACGCCGACGGCCGCGAGCGCCTGCGTGAACTCCTGCTGCGGATGGTGCACCTGGTCGACGCAGAGGGCAGAGCGGTACGGCGCCGCGTACCCCTGGAGGATCTGCACGGCGCCGATGACCTGCTCGGCCGGCTGGCCGACGCCCGGCTCGTCGTCGTGGACGACGGTGTGGCCCAGCTCTGCCACGACTCCCTTCTCCACGGCTGGCCCCGGCTGCGGAACTGGATCAACGCGGACCTCGACGCCCTGCTGGTGCGCCGCAGGCTCGCCCAGGCCGCCGAGGCCTGGGCCGAAGCGGGCCGGCCGGCGAGCGGCCTGTACGCGGGGAGCCACCTCGCCGGTGCGCGGGCGGTACTGGAGGACGACGGTCACACGCTCGGGCTGCGCCCGGTGGAACGGGATTTCATCGCGGCCGGCGAGCGCGCCGAGCGCCGCCGCAGGAGGCTGACCCGGACGGGACTCGCCGTCGTCCTGGCCCTGGCCCTGCTGGCGACGGCCCTGGCCGTGCTCGCGCGCAGGGCCCAGGGCGACGCCGAGGCGCGGGAGACCCGGCTGATCGCGGAGCAGGTGGCGAGACAGGCCGACGCGATGCGGAAGCAGGACCCGCAGACGGCGCTGCGGCTGAGCCTGGCCGCGTACCGCACCGCGCAGACCCCCGTCACCAGGTCCGCCCTCTACTCCGCGTACATCTCGACCGCGCCCGTCGACCTCCGAAACGGTGTCGAGCAGCCCGTGCTCAACGTCGCCTACCGGTCCGACGGTGACGTCCTGGCCACCAGCCAGCGCGGCGGGCGAGTCCAGCTGTGGGACATCACACGCCCCGCCACTCCCCGCAAGGGTGCGGGCGTCACCCCGGGCACCACCGCCGTCCTCGCCTTCCAGCCGGGCAGCCGCCTGCTCGCCGTCCAGACACAGGACCGCCTGCTGGTGTGGGACACCACCGACCCCCGGCACCCCCGGAAGAAGGCGGAGCGCCGCACGACCCGGGGAACGACGTACTCCATCGCCTTCAGCCCCGACGGCGGCACCCTGGCGACCGGCTCGGACGAGGGCCGACTGCGGCTGTGGGACATGACCAGGGCCGACCGGCCCCGGCTGCGCCACGAGACGTCGGTCGGAAAGGACCTCCAGCTCATCTCGGTGGCGTTCACCCGCGACGGGCGGCATCTGCTGAGCGGCAACGGCAAGCCGGAGAACGAGACGTCGGGCCACGCCGCGGTCAGGCTGTGGGACGTGCGCGATCCGGACCGCCCGGTGCTGCGCGACACCGCCGCGGCCGACACCGTCATGGCCGTGGCCGCGCACCCGCGCAGGGACCTGGCGGTGGCCACCGGGGCGAACGGCACGATCTCCTGGTGGCGGATCGAGGACGGCAGACGACTGCGCCTCGTCGAACCGGAGGAGGAGAGCTCCTTCCCGGCCGGCTGGGGCGGGGTCGGTATCGAAAGCGGCATACCGTCGCTCGCCTTCCGGAAGGACGGCGAGGTCCTCGCCGGTGCCGACAACGAGGCCGACGAGCCGAAGATGCTGCTGCGCAAGGTCGGGGCGGAAGACTCCCTCTACGACACCCGGTCGGAGTTCGGCGAGCGGCCGGCGGGCGAACCCGTCCAGTCCGTCGCCTACAGTCCTGACGGCGCGTACATCGCGGCCGGGGACATGGGCGGCTCGGTGCGGATGTGGCCGGAACATCCCCCGGCGCCGGCGTTCCCCGGTGATCTCGCGGACACCGACCCCGGCACCGAGGCGATCAGCCCCGACGGCCGCTACCTCCTCAGCCAGGAGTACGGGGAGGACTACACGGTCACGAGCCGCGTGTGGAACGTCGGCTCGGCGACGCGGCCCAGCCCGGCCTTCACGGTGCCCGGACCGTGGCACGCGCGGTACTTCCTGCCCGGCAGGAAGAAGCCCCCGGTACTGGTGTCCCACTCGTTCGAGAGCGGAACCAAGAAGCACACATTCCGATTCTGGAGCTTCGACAGCACCGGCGGTCGCCCCCGGCACGGTACGGACATCCCGCTGGCCACGGACGACGTGGTGACGGCCGTAAGTTCCGACGGCACACTGTTCGCCATCGGTGCGGAGGACACCCGCCGCCTTGAGGTGTGGGACCTGAGCGACGTGCGCAGACCGGTCAGGCGTTCCGTGATCGACGCGCGGACCGATCGCAGCCGCGGCCAGCCGTGGTTCCTCGACAACCGGTTCCTCGTCACCACGGAGCACAGGGGGGCTTCCTGGGACCTCCGCCTGTGGGACCTCGCCGACCCCGGCAACCCGCGCAAGGGAGCCACGGTCCGGGGCGGTGCGGACGGAGCGGGCCTGGCCTACCTGGGCGAGTCGCACACGCTGATCGTGGAGGGGGGTGCGGAAAGCCTGCGGCTGTGGGACATGAGTGATCCGGACCGGCCTGCGGAGGGGGGCGTACTGCGCGGCACTTCGCAGGGGTACTACCCGGTCACCGGCGGACGCCTGGCGACCCTGCTGCAGGACGGATCCGTGCGCTTCTGGGACATCGGTGACGTCGACCGTCCCGAGCGCCAGGAGACCCTCCGGCTCGACCACACCGTGAAATCCATCAAGGTCACCCCGGACGGACGGCACGTCGTGACCCGCATGGCTCTCGGCGGCCAGTTGCTCGACACGCCCGAGGAGTACCGCATCTGGGACACCGAACCGGACGGACGGTGGCGCAGCCCCGCCCAGACCAGCCTGGCGGGCGTGTCCGACATGCAGGTTCTCCCGGGCAAGGCGTCACAGATGGCGGTCGTGGCCGAACTCGACAACGAACCATGGACGTTCCTGCTGGACCTCGACAGCGAGCGCGTCTACGAGAAGCTGTGCCGCACTCATCCACTGAGCGTCCCCGAGAGCCAGTGGAACACCCTGTTCCCCCACTTGTCCCACCGGGCCTCCTGCGGCTGAGGCGCTCCTCGGTGGGACGCAGCACTGCGGGCCGAACGTCTAGCGCGTCTCCTCGGAGGCGGCCGCTCGGTGGCAGGTCGTGTTCTTGTCGAGGGTGCCGTGCAGCAGGTAGGCGTCGACCCGGTCATTGACGCACGGGTTGCGTTGGGTGGTGACGCTGTGCGCCCCGGAGTCTTCGACCGTGAGCAGGCCCGAGCTCTGGAAACGCCGGTGGAGTTCGGCGGCTCCCGCGTAGGGGGTTGCCGCGTCCCCGGCGTTCTGTACGAGCAGGACGGGTGCAAGCTGCTTGGTGCCCTTGACCTCGATCGGAGTGTGCTGGGCGCTGGGCCACGTCGCGCAGGGCAGATTCTGCCGCGTGCTGTACCAGGCCATGAACGGGTCCTTGGCGTTCAGGCGGCTGGCATCCTCGTCCCAGCGGTTCCAGTCGGTGGGCCACTGGGCGTCGGCGCAGTTGACGGCGGTGTAGGCGGCTACGGAGTTCTCTTTGGTGATGTTGCCCTTGGTGTCGGAGAGTTTCGTCCCGGCGTCGTCGACGAGCTTCTTCGGGTTCCCTGCCTCGTACGCGCTCCACGCCTCGGCCCTCGGAGCCCACATCTCGTCGAAATACACGACTGCCTGGAACGAGTCGATCAGCTCGCTGGGGCCGATGGTCCCACCGATCGGGTGCTGCTCGGCTGTGTCGAGCAGCTTCTCCCACCGGTCTCTGACCTCCGCCTGCGTCTCGCCGAGGTGGTAGTCCGCGTCGTGTTGGGCGACCCAGGCGGTCCAGTCGCTGAAGCGTCGTTCGAATCCGGGAATCTGGTCCTGGTGCATGCCGTACCAGACCTTGGCCGGCGCGGGATTGACGACCGAGTCGAGCACCATGCGCCGCACTCGGTCGGGGAAGAGAGTGCCGTAGACCGCCCCGAGGTAGGTGCCGTAGGAGACGCCCAGGTAGTTCAGCTTCGGTTCGCCCAGGGCCGCTCGGATCACTTCCATGTCGCGCGCGGTGTCCGGTGTGGTCAGGTGCGGCAGAAGCGCACCGCTGCGCTTCCGGCAGCCCTGGGCGTACGCCTGCGCGTCGTCTCGCATGCGCTTCTTGTCGTCGGCGCTGTGGGGGACGGGGTCGGGTTTGGGGCCCTTGGCGAATTCCTGCGGGTCGGCACAGGAGACCGGTGCCGAGTGGCCCACCCCGCGCGGGTCGAAACCGACCAGGTCATAGGCGCCTGCGACGTTCGCCCACACCCTGGGGTTCAGCCCCTTGAGTGCCGTCACGCCCGAGCTGCCGGGCCCGCCCGGGTTGAGCACGAGCGTGCCCTGACGTTCTTGTGCTTTACCGGGGCTGGGGAGCCGGTCGAGCCACAGCTTGATGGTCGGGCCGTCCGGCTTCGCGTAATCGATGGGAACCGTCACCGATCCGCAGCGGAAGTCCGTGTACAGGCCCCACTCGGACGGGCACGCCCGCCAGTCGATGCCCGCCTTCGCCGCTCGTGCGGCGACTTCCTGGACCCCGCGGCTCTCGGCTTCGGTGTTTTCTCCCGGAGGCAACTTCTCGGCGTGCACCTCAGGGGTGCCTTCCCCGTCCTTCTCAGCGATACCCGCCACCGTGACGACACCGATGGCGACCACTACCGCGCTCGCCCCGGCGACACCGACCAGCCCTTTCACGGCAGACTCCTTCCCCGACGCCCGGCCCAAGACGTCTGTGCAGTGAACTTGGCCTTCCGGTGCCGCGGGCAATCCGTCGGGGCGATAGTTCACCGGTACGGGCTTGGGGGCCGGCGCTTCAGCGACCGCCGCATGCCTCTCGCCGGCGTCGCCGCCGGCCTCTTCCGCGACAACGGTCGGGTGCACGGTCCCGGCGGGGACCCTAGACGGTGACGGTCCCCCGGCGCTCTGACGGGTGTGTGGACTACGTACGGGGAGAACGGCGGTCGGAATGGGTGAGCACACGTGGCTTGTGGTCTTCATGGGGTTGCCCGTGTTGGGCGCGGTGTCGGGCGCTATCGCGTACCGGTTACGGGAGCGGGCCCGCTGGACCGCTGTGACGGCTGTGCTCAAGCAGGGGCGTCGCGGGACGCGGGTGCGTTTCAAAGCGGTCGACGGCCGTGGCGGAGCGACCACGGAATGGGAGATCACCCTCCCGTCAACGGTGGGGAGCGACGATGAGCCCGGCCGGTGACGAACCGCTGCCGGGGTCGGACGGTGCAGCACGAGAGAGGCAGATCGAGGATCTGTACGCCGCCTTCCACGAGGAAGTGCTGCGCAAGGCCACGACCGCTGCCGCAGGGTGCACCGCTGACGCCTGGGACGCCACCCAGCACGCCTTCGTCCAAGCGTGGCAGCACCTCCGGCGGGACGACATCGGCAACTGGCGGGGCTGGTTGGTGAAGACGGCCGTGCGGCATGTGGTGTTCCATCGCCGTCGCCATGCCCGCCAGCTGCCGCTGCACGACACCGACCCTGTGGACAGCCAGGTTCTGCTGGAGGACCACGTGGTAGTCAAAGAGACCTACCAGGACATCCTGGGGGCGATCGGGCGCCTCAGCGAACGACAGCGCCAGGCGATGGTCCTGGTCCACATCGCCGATTGCTCGACCGCCGAGGCGGCCGCCGACATGGGGGTGTCCCCCAGCACCGTACGAAACCTCATCCACCAGGCCCGGGCTCGGCTGAAGTCCGCGATCGGGGAGGCGAACCATGACTGACGACGCCACCACGCCGCAGGACCACGCTCTCGACCGTGCTCTCGAAGACACCGAGGCCGCCGTGGGGCAGGCCCTGGGTGCCGTCTTCGACTCCCGCGCCGGCCTCGAACAGATCAAGCAGCGGATCCGCCAGGTGGCGCAGCGGCCCAGCCCGTCGCAGCCGGTGGTCCGGGCCGGGCTGGAGGCGGAGGAGGCCCCAGACGGTCCGGCCGACCGGCCTGAGGCGTCGCGCCATCCCGGCACCGAAACGCTCGTTCGGGATCGACGCTCAGGCCATGACGCTTCCTTCTCAGCGTATGACGCGTCCCCGGACCAGCCCGTTGCGCTGAAGATTCTGGTGGCCGGCGGTTTCGGCGTGGGCAAGACCACCTTCGTCGGGGCGGTCAGCGAGACCGAGCCGTTGTCCACCGACGAGGTGCTCACCCCGACGCACCTGGGCATGGACGACAGAACCGTTGTCGATGGAAAGACCACCACCACGGTGGTCATGGATTTCGGGCGCGTCACGCTCGATGACTTGGTCGTGTATCTCTTCGGCACACCCGGGCAGGACCGCTTCGGGTGGGTGTGGGACGACCTCGCCACGGGTGCCCTGGGTGCGATCGTGCTCGCCGACACCCGTCGTCTGGAGCTGTGCTTCGCGGCCGTCGACTACTTCGAGCAGCGTTCCCTCCCGTTCGTGATCGGCGTCAACTGCTTCGAGGGAGCGGCCCGCCACACCGCCGAGGACGTCCGCCAGGCCCTCGACGTCGGTCTTGACGTGCCGGTCGTGCTGTGCGACGCGCGCCGGCGCGGGTCCGTCACGCAGGTCCTGGTCGAGGCCGTGTGCCACGCGATGCCGGAGACGATCGCACAGCGCGAGGGCGTCAGGACCTGACGCCCTCGCCACCTGCGTGCACGTCACGACCGCACTCGGAAAGAGCCCGTGCCCTCACCTTGTCACTCCCCCGGGATCGAGGTGAGGGCGCGGGTGTGCGAGTCGTACAGGCGTGCGGCGACGAAGCGGCCGCTCACGGGCTCGTGCAGGCCGGGAGGGAGCAGCTGGTCGTCCGGTACGTTCCACGCCGGTCGGCGGCTGCGGCCGAGGGTGATGTGCGGCTGCCAGGTGTGCGGCAGGAGCAGGGGGTGGTCGCCCGCACAGTGCGCGGCGGCGAGCACGTCGTGGACCGCGGCGTGGACGGCGAGGAGTTCGGGCTCCCGCCGGACACGCCAGGCCAGCACGTTCGTACGACCGGAGAAGCGGACGAGCCCGTCGAGGACGGCGGGACAGTCGAGGCCCTCCAGCACCCCGCACAGCTCCCGATGCGCTGCCGCGGTCAGGTCCCTCGGCCGCTGCGAGTGTCAGATGGGGCCGGTTGGTCGGATGACCGTGATGCCTCTGACTGGGCTCTCCTCGCGCGGCCAGATGGTCCCAGACGTGCAGGACTCCGTCCTCCGTGCCGGGGTCCAGCAGCAATTCGACTGTGATCATCACTTCTCCATCAGGCCGGGCGAGGCATGTACGGCAGCCGCGAGCGGACCGCTGACAGGCCATAGGGCGTGGACGAAGAGTGGGTCTCGCTACCCCAGCCACGCACCGTCACGCATCACGACCCGGCCCCGCAGTTCCGGTACTCCGCGCCAGGCGCGCACTGTCTGCGGCGCTATCCGCAGGTACAGATGGGGAGTCTCCTCCCTACGCGGATCCCAGCCGAACTTGCCCGCGAACGCATCCGCGGCATCTTTGGGCACTTCCCGCGTGGAACAGCACGTCGCCTCTCCTTGCAGCAGCACGACGTCGACGGTATCCGGCAGTGCCAGGCGTACGCGCGGTTCCTCGCGTACGTTGCGCGCCGTCGCGGAGTTGACGCCGGTGCACATCCACACGGCCTGTCCGTCCCACAGGAACCACAGTGGCACCTGATGCGGGCCGTGGTCGGGGTGGGACGTCGACACCCATATGTCGCGCTCGGAGCAGAGCCGTTCCACGGTGTCCCGCCTGCGCTCCGCCGTGTCGCGGCGAATGATCTCCTCAGCTTGCATGGGTGTCGACCTTAGCCAGCAGGTTCACGGTGCGCATGGGCCGCAAGCCTTAGGCCCGGAGGCGGACCGCCGCCCGTGGTGGAGCACCCCTGCGGCGGGCACTTTCCGGGTGGCGTGCGCGTTGATCGGGTACCGGCGTCGTCCGGTGCCTCGTTGGAGTCGGTAAAGGGGAGTCACATGCGTGAAGTGGTCGACCTGACGGAGTACGGCGACGCGCTGCGCCGGGACCCGCACCCGGTCTACGCACGGCTGCGCGGACAGGGACCCGTCCACCGGGTCCGGCTCGCCACGCCGACCGGGGCCTGGGAGACCTGGCTGGTGGTGGGGTACGAGGAGGCGCGCGCCGCCCTCGCCGACCCCCGGCTGGCCAAGGACACCGCCAAGATCGGCGAGATCCCGCTGGACGAGCAGCTGATCGGCAAGTATCTGCTGACCGCCGACCCGCCACAGCACACACGCCTGCGCAGCCTCGTCACGCGCGCCTTCACCATGCGCCGGGTGGAGGAACTGCGCCCGCGGATCCAGCGGATCACCGACGAGCTGCTCGACGACATGCTGCCCCGCGGCCGCGCCGACCTGATCGGCTCCTTCGCCTACCCGCTGCCGATCACGGTCATTTGCGAGTTGCTCGGCGTGCCCGAGATGGACCGCACCGAGTTCCGCGAGATCTCCACCGAGGTGGTCGCGCCGAGTGGCGAGGACAGCGAGCGCGCGGCGATCGTCCGGCTCGCCGACTACCTCACCGAGCTGATCGAGGACAAGCGCCGCGCCGGGCGCACGGGCGATCTGCTGAGCGACCTGATCCGCACCACCGCGGAGGACGGCGACCGGCTCTCCGCGGAGGAACTGCGGGGCATGGCCTACCTGCTGCTCATCGCCGGCCACGAGACCACGGTCAACCTCATCGGCAACGCCGTCCTCGCCCTGCTCTCCCACCCCGCCCAACTGGCGGCCCTGCGCGCCGACACCACCCTCCTCGACGCGGCGGTGGAGGAAACGCTGCGCTGGGAAGGCCCCGTGCACAACGCCACCTACCGGTACGCCACCGAACCGCTGGAGATCGCGGGCGCTCGGATCGGCCAGGGCGAGGGCCTGCTGGTCGGCCTCACCGCCGCCCACCGCGACGCCGCCCGGTACGCCGATCCCGACCGCTTCGACATCCGCCGCGACACCCGTGGTCACCTCGCCTTCGGCCACGGCATCCACTACTGCCTGGGCGCACCTCTGGCCCGTCTGGAGGGCGGGATCGCGATCGGTACGCTCCTGGAGCGCGCTCCCGGCCTCGCCTTGGACGGCGAGCCGAAAGAGTGGCTGCCGGGCCTGCTCATGCGTGGCCTGAGAAGCCTGCCGGTGCGCTGGTAGCGGCGCACCCGCGCCGCGACGGCGGCGCCGTACGACCGGACGGTGGTACGCGACGGTGACGGTGCACGGCCCTCCGCCGCACCACGCCCGCCGGCCGACGGGGAGTTCGCGAGGGGTGCCGGCCGACGTGGCGGCGGAAGACGCCCGCGGCGCCGGTGGCAGCGGTCAGGCGACGAGGCCGAGCCGCGGACCGCCCCGGTCGTGCAGTCGTCTGAAGAAGGCCAGCACGCCCGCGGAGCCGCCGGCCCAGGTGGCACTCGGCCGGGTGAGACCGGTGTCCGGGAACACGGGCCGGGACCAGGTGCCGCCGCTGCGGCTCAGGATGAGCAGGGCGATGGTCTGCGCCGCGTCCCGGAACTCCTCGGACGCGGACGCTTCCGCGACGTCCAGCATCAGGTCGCCCACTCCGGCCAGTCCGCAGCACTGCGTGACCAGCGGCATCCGCGGTGCCAGTGCGGCGCAGGCGCGCGCGGCCCGCCGGGCGAGGTCGAGGTATCCGGGCTCGTCGAGGAGTCCGGCGGCCCGGACGAGTACGGTCCCGATGCCGGCCAGGCCCCGGCACCACGAGCCGTAGCGGCGTGTCGCCCCCGGCTCGGCGGCCGCCGCGATGATGTCCGGTGTGACGGCGGCCAGGTGCGCGGCGGCCTTCGCGGAGCGGCTGATCGCGTCCGGGTCCCCGGTCGCATCGCCGTACTCGAGCAGGAAGCAGGCGACGCCCGCCTCGCCGTGCGCGATGCCCTCGCGCAGGGCGGCGCTCCCGGCCGTGTCCTGACCGGCCGGGGTCAGTCGGGCGGTGCCGGACGCCAGCATCCGGTCGCAGTCGGCGGCGACGGCGAGGTGCCGGTCCGCGGTCTGCCGGTGACCGGACCCGAGGGCGTGTCGGGCGAGCAGCAGCCGGCCGAGGCCGATTCCGGCGGCGCCCGCGATCAGGTCCGCCTCCGGCGGTCCGCCGTCCGGTGCGCGGTCCGGCAGGACGGCGTACCCGGCCTCCGCTTCCGTCCCCCACCCGGCCTCCACTCCCGCCTGCGCGAGGAAGAGTTCGACGCCGGTGCGCCCCGTGTAGAAGCCGGGTGGCAGGTTCCTGGACTGTTCCGCCGTCCACTGTGCCAACGCGGTGACGGTCGGACGCACGTCGGGCCGGTGCGCATGGTGGAGGAGTTCCAGGCCGAGTCCCGAACTCCCACCGTAGACGTCGATCGAGGTGGGGACGTTCCGCTGTGCGGCCCGTACCGGATCCACGATCGCCCGCGCCTCCCCGACGCAGAACGCGGTCGTGTGCTCGATGATCTCGTCCAGCAGGTCGCTGTCGATGCGGGGGCGCGCGGGCCGGCGTGCGGTTCCGGCCGTGCCGGTGCGCAGGCGGTCGGCGGCGGCGGTCCGTACGGCGGGGTCGAAACTCAGGAGGCCGGTGATCGACGACCGGATCTCCCGGTGGGCGCGCCCGGGCAGTGCCCATGCCAGGCAGGCCAGGGTCCGGTCCCGGTTGACTCCGTGGTCGGTGTCGACGATCACGGGGTCCATGCCGGTGGCGGCGAAGAAGAGGGTCGTGCCGAGGGCGTAGTAGTCGTCGGCGGGGACGGCCGGTCCGCTCGCGTGCAGAACCGGCTCGCTGTATCCGGGGGTCGCCCCTCCCGGCCCGGCGCCGTCCCGCTCGCTGATCCCGAAGTCGATCACGTGGCAGTGGCCGGGGCCCAGGTCGTCGAGCACGACGTTGTCGGGCTTGAGGTCGCGGACGACCACGTTGCGGCCGTGGATCGCGTCCAGGACGCGCAGGAGCCGGGAGGCGAGGTCGGACAGGGCGCGGGCCGGCCGGGTGCCGTCGTCCCGGTAGGGGCCGCTGCGCAGGACTTCCCTGCGCAGGTCACGGTCGCCGCAGCTGCTCATCACCAGGTACTCGTCCGACTGGTGAGCGAAGTAGTCCAGCACGCGGGGCACGCCGCTGACGCCGTCGAGCGCGGTGAGGACCGTGCGCTCGTTGCGCAGCCGGTGGCGGGCGTCCCTGCCGGATTCGTCCTCGCCCACGAAGGCCCTCGCCTGTTTGACCACCACCGGCCGCCCGAGAGTGCGGTCGACCGCGCGGTAGACGTTGCCCCGGGGTGAGCGCGCGATGCCGGCGGTGACGGTGTAGCGTCCGCCGCCGACGCCGGGCGCGGACGGCTCGTCACCGTGTCGGGTGCCGGCCGCGAAGGGGTCCTCGGCCCAGGGTGGGCACCGGTAGCGGCCGACGGCCAGGCCGTCGAAGATCCGGCCGTCCGGCCCGGTCATCACGGATTCGAGCCGCCCGCTCCGGCCGGTGCGGTAGTCGCCCGTGAAGGGGCCGTAACGGTAGTAGACCGGGGCCCGCGGATCGACCCGCCGGTCGCTGACGACCCGCGGGCCCTCCCGGTCACGCAGTACGGCGACGAGCTCCCGGGCGACCTCCACCACGGCATCGGCCGTGGGGTACACGGTGATCGCCTTGCCGACGGCCGCGGCGCTCACCGTCCCGGAGTTGAGGCGGCGCAGCGTCTCCGGGTCGCGGGCGAACTTCGCGTGGCAGACGTGCCGGGAGAGCACCGGCAGGACGAGCCGGGTCACGGCGTCGAGGTCATCGGGACGCGCCGAGACGTGCAGTTTCCAGCCGTGTTCCATAGCCGGCATCCGCGGATCGTTCAGGTACGACCACGTGTCGTCGGACCAACCGCTGCGGCCGGCCATGGAAACGGCCACTGTCAGGAGTTCAGGTCACAGGCGAAGCGGGTGGTGGCGGTCACCCAGGGGTCGGCGAGGCACGCCGTGTGCTCGCGGTCGCCGCGGTCGTCGTCCTCGAACGCGATCGCCTCGTCGTCGATCTCCAGCGGACCCGCGTCGCGGATTCCGTCGGCTGTCAGAAGATCCGGCACGGCTACGGGCATGTGACGCCTCCATCGTTTGTCGTGCGCTGAGGAGCAGGCAATGGCCGACGCGGGCCGGTGGGCCCGCTGGGCCGGACACTCGCTTAACAAAGGTAAGGAGGGCTCCAGTCGCTGACAAGGGGTCAGGTGGCACCGCTCCTACCAGGTCGGCGGGGAGCGCGTCGCCGAAGCCCAGGGGATCCCCTGCCCTGCGCACCCGTCAGCAGGGGTACGCAGACATCCTCACGCGCTGAATTCTCGCCCTGGATTCTCCGGCCGGGTGCGCTCCCTCCGGCACGCCAGCGGGGGTGCCGGTGTCCACGACGCACCGGCACCCCCTTCGCATCCGTCGTCAGCCGGGCCAGGTGCCGGTCAGGCGACGTGTCGCGGTGGCGCCGGCCCGGTCGACGGCGGCTTTGACCCCGGCGAAGATCGCGCCTTGCAGGATGGCGGGGAGCAGCACCTCTGTCCGGCCGCGCTCCTCGTCGGTGGCGTCCGGTGCGTCCTCGTCATGGCCGAGCACTTTCCACGCCTGCTTGAACAGGGCGCCGGCGAGCATGCCGGTGACGGCTCCCAGAGCGAGTCCGACCGGTTTGTAGGCGATCTTCGACGTCGGGAAGTCATGCCTTCGTGCGGCGGCGGGCCAGCCACACCAGGACGGCCACACCGGCCGCCGTCAGCAGCAGGTTCCGGTTGTCCCGCGCCAGCTGGGCCCCCTGGGCCGTCTTCTGCCGTACCGGCTCGGGCGCCTTCTCCTGCCACATCTGACCGGCTTGGGCGGCCTTCGCCAGAGCCTGCTCGGCCTTCTCCTTGACCGGGTCGGGCAGCCTCTCCTGCGCCTGGTGGGCCAGGCCGGTTGCCCTCGCCTTCAGCTCCTCGGCCTTGACCGCGGCCTGCTCCTTCAGCTCCTCGGCCTTGGCCGCGGCCTGCTCCTTCAGCTCCCCGGCCTTGACCGCGGCCTGCTCCTTCAGCTCCCCGGCCTTGGCGCCGGCCTGCTCCTTGACCTCCGCGGCCTTCTCCTGGGCGCGCGCCTTGACGTCGGCCTTGGCCGCCAGCGCTTCGACCGTCTGCCCAAGCTCTTCGCGGGTCTGTTCCACCTGCTCGCGCAGTTCGTCGGGGCTGGAGGCGGTGGGCTCGTCGTGGGGCGGCTGGGTCATCGCTGTGCACTCTCCTTGATCTCGGCCACGTCGGCCTTGACACTGTCGACCGTCCGCTCGGGCGTGGGCGGCGCGGCCTGGTCGACCTGCTTCTTTCCACTCATGGCCATTACCGCGGCGATCACACCCAGCACCGCGGTGACGATCAGCGCCGCCGCCCACACCGGCAGCGGTACCGCCAGCGCGGCGATCGCGGTGGCCACCAGCGCCTGGAGCATCAGGAAGCCGACCACCCCGGCGCCGCCGAACAGTCCGCCGCCTTTGCCGTAGCGCTTGCCCTTCTCCTTCATCTCCGCCTGTGCCAGCCTCAGCTCGCCGCGCACCAGCTCCGTCAGCTGCTGCGACGCCCGCTGCACCAGTTCACTCATCGGCTCGGTGCCGGTGGTGTGCGTACTGCGGTCGGGGCCGGCAGGGGGTGGCTGCATGGTCGACACGACGATCACTCCCGTCCGTTTCTGGTTCCGTGCGACGGGCCGCGTTGCAGCACGTCTCCGTGGTGAGGGCGCGGGTACCCCGAACGGACCGGATCAGGGCACGCGATCGGCGCAAAGCTGGAGGGAGGGGGCGGCCCTGGTGATCCCGGTGAGCAGCCGGGTCAGCGTGGACTTCCCGAGCCGTTCGCACCGGCGATCGCCGGGACCTGGCCGCGCTTGCGGGCGAGGAAGACGCCGTCCACGGCCCACCTGAATCACGGGCGTGGTTTCCCCGGTTCACACTGAGGGGGTTGACCCAGTTCACACTAAAGGGGCTGGAAAAGGCCCGCTTGCCTGTGCGACGCTCGCAGGACGACCAGCCTGGTCTGGTGAGAGGCCCCGCGCCAGCCTCGAAGGTCACCGGTGGGTGACCGGGGCGCGGTACGGGTTGTCTCGCTCGGCTGTACGCGGCCCCATGCCGCGTGCTTGATGCCCTTCCCTCTGCGGAGGGGCGTGATGGGCTCGACCCCTGAATCGAGGGGCGAACCAGTGAGCGACTTCACCGTCATCACCCGGCAGTACGCCGACCGCACCGTGATCACCGTCAGCGGCGAGATGGACCTGCTGACCTGCCCTCAGCTGGCGCAGGCCTCGACGGTCATCCCGTTGAACGGCAAAACGCTGTACCTCGATCTGTCAGACGTCCCCTTCATGGATTCCAGCGGACTGAACCTGCTCGTCCTGCTGCGCCGCCGCCTTCACGCCGAAGGCGGCCTCCTCGCCATCACCGGGCTCCAGCCCCAGCCCGCACAGCTGCTGAAGCTGACGGGCGCCTACGAGCTGTTCGCGGCCGACACCGTGACCGCGGCCGGCTCGGAGGAAGCACTGACCGCTTGACCAGCCGACCGGTTGCAACGACCGGGAAGCGTCGCGGCCTCGGGCGCCGTACCCGCACAATTCGTCGTCCGTTGGTGGGTGGTTGTGGCTGCCGGAGCAACGACGTCTGCGTCGGTCGGCTCCCCCACTGTGCAGTGATCAGGGGCCCACGTGGACGTACGGCGCCCAGAGCAGCACGGCTTCCGGGCGTTGCGCCCGTACCGCGGCGATCGCGGCGTGGAGGGCCGCCGCGGGGTCTCGGGTTTCCTGGTGGGCCAAGTGCTCGTACACGAGGTCCGACACGGCAGGGGCGAAGGCATCGTCGATGGACCACAGGGTGCCGATGACATCACGGAACCCGGCGACTTGGAGGGTCGCGGCGAGGCTGAGCGCTTCGTCGGCCAGGACCAAGCCGCCGCGTGACGTCTCGCAGGCGGACAGGAACGCGAATTCGGCGTGCGGAACGCGCAGGCGGGCGATGTCCGACAGGGTCAGCGGACCATCGTGCAGGATGAGCGCGCCCCGGGACGGTTGCGCCGGGTCCTGTGTGCCATGGCACGCGAAGTGGGCCCAGGAACATCGGTCGAGAGCTTCCAGAACCGTCCGGATGGTGGCGGCGGAGCCGGTGAGGAGCCTGGTGTCCGGATGCCGTCGGCGCAGCGCGCGTGTTTCCTCCTCGGCGGCCGGGAGGTCCGGCCAGTGCGGCGTGCACGGCAGAGAGACGGCGAGACGGTGCGTGTCCGGCCTGCTGGGTCCATGCGGGCGCTTGCGGGCGTGGACCAGTGCCCGCAGGGTGGGTGTGTAGGAGGAGATCACTCGGTCGGGAACGCTGTCACGGCCGCCGCTGGGGAGGTGGTGTCCCGCCGCGTGCAAAGGGAAGACCGTGAAGAGACCGGTGGGGCACCACCACAGACGCGGCGGTTGCTCGTCACCGCTCTTCGGCTCGCTGTGGCCCGATGCTTCCAGGACTGGCACCGCGACGACGTGCCACAACCAGGTCAGGGTGTCGACGACCACCTCGTGGGCTCGCAACGGCGACTGATCGGGAGCGAGGGCATGCAGGAAGGTGACCACCCGTGCGGCGACTTGTCCATGCTCGACCTCCAGAGGCACCGCCTGGACTCCGGTCTCGGTCAGGACGAGGGCGCAGCACCCATGACGACTGGCGATGAGCACGATCACCGGACCGCGCGCCGCCGCCTCGCGCAGGGAGGCGTACGAGGGCGAGCGCAGGAAGCCGGCCAGTTCGGGCAGCCGGCGGATGGCGGAAAGGATCTCCTCACGCTCGTGGGCCAGCTCTGCCCGTCGTGCGTTCGCACGCCGACGGTCCTGCGGGGTCCATGAGGCCGTCTGGTAGGGGCTGTCGGGCAGTTCTTCCAGCTCTTTGAGGACCTGGCTCAGGCGGTCGGCGAGGTGGGGCGCCTCGGCACGGAGTGCTTGCTGGTCGGCCCGTGTCTCCAAAGCCTGTGCGAGCAGGATGCCGCGGCCCTGTTCGAGGAGTTCGACGGCGTGCTCGTGCTCACCGGCCCGTACGGCACAGGCCGCAGCGTCGGTGACCACATCGGGGAAGGCGGAGATCAGGCTTTCCTGGTCGGAGCGCTCCAGGCCGCGCCAGGCCACCAGCTCGAGTTGCTCCAAAGCGAGTTCGTAGAACGTCATGGCGGCCTCGAAGTCCTGCGCGTCCGCTGCCATACGGCCGGCGGTGGCGGCCGCCAGCGTTCGGGCCCTGGCCGGCGCGGACGGTACATGGCATGCCTCGCGCAACGCTTCGGCGGCCTGCTCACGGTACGTGGGATCGTGTTCGATCTCGAACCGGTCCCGCAGCGCCAGTCCGAGCATGATCAGGGTTTCGGTGCGATCAGGATGGTCCTGGGCGAGCAGATCCGTGACCCGTCGCAGTACCTGTGTGGCTTCGGTCAGCGCTTCGGGTGCGGAGGCGGCACCGGCGTACGCGGTGAGAGACCGGGCCAAGGCCCGCAGCAGGTCCGGTTCCAGGTATCCGCCGGCCAGGGATTCCCTGACCGCTGATCGGCCCACTTCGACGGCTCGGGCCAGGTCGGCCGGATCCGCTTTGTTCTCGTAGCGGACTTGCAGCGCGTGGACCAGCAGGTACCGGCATCCGGTTCGGTCCGGATGCCCTTCGGGGAGGAGCGTCAGGACGCCGTGGAGCGTGGAGACGGCAAGATCGAGTCGGTCCTTCGCCGGGCCATCTGCCGGACCCGTTTCCGGTGCCTTGGCCGAAGGGACGTCCTCGGAGTGACCGCCCAGGAGTGCACCTGCCAGGTTGATCAGTCGACTGGGTGCGTCGGGGTGGCCGCGAGGAGTGATGCGCACCGCCTCGCACTGTGCCTCGAACGCCTCGTCAGCCTCGTCCGTGCGGCCGGTGCACTGAGCCCTGAGCGTCAGGGCCGTGCTGAGATTGGTCAGGTAGGCGGCACGGTGAGGGTCGTCGTCCGGCGCCTCGTAGGCTGCCTGGCGCAGTGCCAGGACCGCCATGTCGATCATGTACCGATCGCCGGTTCGCTGGAACGTGCGGATGGCGATGTGCCCCAGCCCCGAGGACACGGCCCTGAAGTACGGATCGTCTCTCGGGACCATTCCCCCGGCCTTGACGGTGACGACCAGGGCCCGCTCAAGGGCATCGGCGTCGTCCGTGAATTCGTAGGCACGGGTGAGGACGTTGCCGAGAACGGTGAACGCTTCCGCCTTGACCAGGTCGTCCCGCGGGTTGGCCCGCGCCGACAGCAGACAGAGTTCCGTGGCGTCCCCCAGGAGGCTCACGTCTCCCGTCACCTCCGCTTTCTTGAGGAGGTTGACGGCATGGGCCGTGTATCCGGCAAGTTCGCTCGGCGACGGATCACGGCAGGCCACAGAGCGCATGTCCGCGCTGATCCCATGCAGTTCCTCAGGCAGACAACTCGGAACGACCTGGTACGCCACGCGATACAGGAACCCGGCCCGCTTCGTGTCCTCGCACCGTTCGCGGTCTGCCCGGTGGTAGTGGAAGGTCGCCAGCAGCAGAGCGACGTTGAACCGTTGCGCGACCTCCGCCAACCGCAGCGCGGGGGCCAGCCAGTCGATCGCGTGAAACAGGCGGTCGCCGAGCCGCTGCGCCTCCGGTGTCCGCAGAACGTCCGGATCACCGGAGGAGGAGTACGCATCGATCAGATCCTCCATGGCGAAGGCGAGACGCTCGATCTCCATGATGCCCCCCGACACCCGTCGCTCCCTGTTTGACTGAAGCTATCTCTCTTTCTCGGCAGAACTGCCACTATGGCGCGAAAGGGTGCAAGGGGGGTCCGGTGGTGGATCGAACCGCGGAAGCTCGCGAGTGGGAGTCGTTCTGCACGGAGCTGCCGCGCGTGCGTGCGCTGGCCCGGGAAACAGGATGGTACGCGGAGCTGGAACGTGCCCTGGAACGGTTGCGCGACGGCACCCAGACAGTCGCGGCCGTAGCGCAGTGGGCCCGCGACAACTCGCCCGTGCCGGTGCGCAGGCGGGGGTACACCCCTGTCCCAGGACAGCAGACCGCACCGCCGCCGCCCGGCTCGTACACCTGCCCGGGCAGGCGATGCCCGCGTTCGGAACGCCGCAAGCCCGGCGCCCCCCTGCCCGAGTGCGCCGCGTTCGATGAGCCGATGTCCTTCGGATGAGCTCCTTCCTGTCAGAACTGGGCAAAAAGCTCGCCGAACGCTGGATGACCTCGCTGGTCCTGCCTGGCGCGCTGTTCACCGCACTCACTGTTGCGGGCCTGGCGCTCGGACACCGCGACGCACTGGACCTGCGCCGGCTGAGTCGCGCCGCCGAAGGCTTCGCGGCGCGCTACGACCACCGTCCGGCTGCGGCCGCCGTCCTGGTGGTGGTGGCTCTGGCAGTCGGGTCACTGGTCGGGTTACTGGCGCGCGGGCTCGGTTCGGTGGTCGAGAAGGTCTGGCTCATGGCCGGTCCGCGATGGCTGACGAGTCCGCTCGTCCATCGGCGCCAGAACCGGTGGGAACGGGCGCGCGCCGTCGCGGCCGGGGGTGCCGGGGCAGACCTGGCGGTCCTCGTCGAGGCCCGCAACGCGATCGCCCTCACTCCGCCGGCCAGATGGACCTGGATCGGTGACCGGCTGCGGGACGTGAGCGTCCGCGTCCACGGTCAGTATCAGCTCGACTTCTCTTCCACTTGGCCCCGCCTGTGGACACTGCTGCCTGCCGACTGTCGCAACGACCTGATCACCGCACGCCAGGCGATGACCGACGCTGCCACGGCGGGGGGCTGGGGTGTGCTCTACCTGTGCCTGGGCACCCAGTGGTGGCCGGCGGCACCTGCGGGGGCCGTCCTGCTGCTCATGAGCTGGAGCCATGGACGTGACGCGGCCGGCACTCTGGCGGATCTCACGGAGTCGGCGGTGGACTTGTACGCCGCCGATCTCGCCCGTGCGCTGGGAGTCGAACTCCCCCTCGGCTACGTCACGCCTGCCGTGGGCAGGCTGCTCAGCGAGCGATTCCGCAAAGGGGCATGAGCGAGCAGTCCGAGCTGAAGATCAGGTCTGCGGGCCGACCCGGTCGTGCAGCGCGGCGTGCCGGCGGGGAACAGGCCGAGGCGCACGCGGTGCCGGCGTGCAGGCCGACGCCGGCGCCTGACGCGGCCGCAGGCGACGTCGGCTGGGATGACGGCCCCCGCGTCGGCACTGGCCGGAGCGTCGACCGGGGCGGAGTCTGACAGTCCACCAGATACCTCAGGCCATCACACGTGTGGCGGAGTCTGCCGACGCGCCGTCCGGCCGCCGAGCCCCGCGAGTACGTCGTGCTCAGGCGCCGAGTGCGTAGAAGCGGTTTCTATCGTCCCCCGCCGGGAGCCGCCACCGATCGGAGTGACTCCTTCCGTAACTGTCCGAGACCTTGCCGTTAACGAACGGCCAGCCTATCCTCGCGACGCAGAAAGCGCTTTCCCTCTTGCTGGGCACGTCAGCACCGCATCACAGCGCCAGGAGCACGACCCAGACTTCGAGCCGCATTCGGCGGCGAACGACCGAGTGGGAGACGACGATGAGACGACCAGTCGCCATGCGACTGTACGCGGCCCTGACCACGCTGGGAGTGGCCGCCGCGGCCGGGATGGCCGTGGCGGTGCCCGAGGAGGCGTCGGCCGCCACCGCGGGCGCCACGGGCTACGCGACGCAGAACGGCGGAACCACCGGCGGCGCGGGCGGGCAGACCGTACGGGCCACCACCGGCACCGCGATCCACGCGGCCCTGTGCTCCCGGGCCAGCAGCAGCACCCCCCTCACCATCCAGGTCGAGGGGACCATCAACCACGCCAACACCAGCAAGGTGTCCGGCAGCAGTTGCAACACCGCCGACGGCGTCATCGAGCTGAAGCAGATCAGCAACGTCACCCTCGTCGGCGTCGGCAGCGGGGCCGTCTTCGACCAGCTGGGCATCCACATCCGCGAGGCCAGCAACATCGTCATCCAGAACGTGACGGTGAAGAACGTCAAGAAGTCCGGCTCCCCCACGTCCAACGGCGGCGACGCCATCGGCATGGAGAGCGACGTCCGCAACGTCTGGGTCGATCACGCGACGCTGGAGGCCTCGGGCGGGGAGGCGGAGGGCTTCGACGGGCTCTTCGACATGAAGGACAACACCCAGTACGTCACCCTGTCGTACAGCATCCTGCGCAACTCGGGGCGCGGCGGTCTCATCGGGTCGAGCGAGAGCGACCTGTCGAACAGCTACATCACGTTCCACCACAACCTGTACCAGAACATCGACTCGCGCGCTCCCCTGCTGCGCGGCGGCACGGCCCACATGTACAACAACCACTACGTGAGCCTGAACAAGTCCGGGATCAACTCCCGGGCCGGCGCCCGCGCCAAGGTGGACAACAACTACTTCGAGGACTCCAAGGACGTCCTGGGCACCTTCTACACCGACGAGCTGGGCTACTGGCAGGTCGCCGGCAACATCTACGACAACGTGAGCTGGACCAGCCCCGGCACCGACAACCACCCGGCCGGCCCGAACCCGCAGTCCAACACCACCGTCGCCATTCCGTACGCCTACACGCTCGACGCCGCCGGTTGCGTACCGGCCATCGTGAGCCAGACCGCGGGCGCCGACAAGGGGCTGCGCGTCTCCGACGGCAACTGCACACCGCAGACGCCGACCCCGACCCCGACCCCGACGCCCACCCCGACTCCCACGCCGACTCCCACGCCGACACCGACGCCGCCCGGCGGGACCAACCTCAGCATCGGAGCGGGCTCCGACGGCTCCAGCAAGGCCGACGGCACGAGCTACGGCAACGTGCGCGACGGTGACCTGAGCACCTACTGGTCGCCGGTCGGCACGACCGGCTCCATCTCCATCAAGTGGGGCTCCCCCACCACCGTCTCCTCGATCGCCATCCGCGAGTCGTCCGGCGCCACGGGCCGCATCGGCTCCTGGCGCGTCCTCAACGGTGACACCGGGGCGGTGCTCACCTCCGGCAGTGGTGCGGGCGTCATCTCCCTTCCCCGGACGACGCTTTCCAAGGTCACCTTCCAGATCACCGGCGCGAGCGGCACCCCGCAGGTCGCCGAGTTCGAGACGTACGCCGGGTAGGTGCGTGCGTACCGCCGCCGGCCCCTCGGTGCCGCGGATCTCGACGTCGACGGCGTGGCGTCGGTCAGCGGCTTCGGGGGGTAGGTGTGCGGCACGGGGGATGTGGTCGACCGCGTGCGGTCCGGGCCGAGTTCGACGGCGCCGGAGCGGTCCGCCGGTAAGCGCCCGGGAGCAGGTCGCGCATGCGCCCCGCTCCCGGGCGGACCGGTGCCGGGTGGGAGGTCCCGCCGGCCTGAACCCGGACGGGCTCGTTCCCGGACAGGCCGGTGCCCGGTGGCTGTCGTCAGCCGCGGGAGCAGACGGTGCCGTTGAGGCGGAAGGCCGTCGGGTCCGGGTTGGGCCCGTCGTTGGCGCCGACGAATCCGAAGGAGGCCGTCGATCCACCGTCCGGGGCCAGCGGGCCCGCGCCCTCGGGGGCCGTGACCCGCACGTGCCGGCCGGTCTGGTGGAAGGTGGCGTTCCAGCCGGAGGACACCGACTGGCGGTCGGCCGGCCAGTCCCAGTCCACGGTCCAGCCCGTGATCGGGGTATCCGAGAGGTTCCGTACGGTCACCGTGGCCACGAAGCCGTTGCCCCAGCTGGTGTCACGGTGGTAGGTCACCGCGCAGGTGGCGTCCGCAGGGGTGCCGGTGGTGAAGGTCAGCGGCAAGGACGGGGCGGAGAGCCGTCCGGAGGCGTCCGCCGCCAGTACGTTGACCGTGTGCGTGCTGCCCGGTGGCAGGTTCCGCAGGGTCACGGACGTACCGGTGGTGGTTTCGCCGACCAGGCGGGTGTGCGCGCCGTCGCGCTCCTGGACCAGGTAGCGGGCGGCGCCCGCCGCGCCCTCCCAGGACAGGCGTGCGGTGGTGTCGGTCACCGCCTCCAGCCTCGGGGTGCCCGGGGTCCCGGCCGCCGAGGCCCCGGGACCGGTCCCGGGCCGGGGCTCGAGGGTGACGGTCAGCAGCGCGTACGGCGGCACGGTGACCTGGGAGGCGGAGGCTGCCTCGCCGGTGACTTCGGTGATGTCGCTGTCGCCGCGTGCGTAGCGGCTGACCACGGGTGCGGCGCCGGACGGGGTGAAGCCCGCGTACTCGAGGTCCACGGTCCGAGCGGCGTCCGGGTTCTTGTTGACGAGCAGGACGCTCAGACGTCCGTCGCGGCGGAGCACGGCGTGTGCGGAGACGTCTTGGGCGGAGGATTCGGTGGCGACCATGGTGTCGCCCGCGCTGCCCAGTTCGCTGGTCATCTTCATGCCGTAGTAGGGGTGGAACGGCGTGTTCGGCGCCGGCTCGCAGACGTCACCGGTGCAGGTGCCGCTGGAGAGCATCCCCATGTCGCCGTAGTCCGTCTCGCCGTCGACGGTGGTGATCTGGCCGGCGCCGTTGTGGGTGTCCCACCAGTCGACGGTGAAGACGCCGTTCTCCAGGGCCGTCATCATCGCGTCGGCGGCGAACAGGCCGTTGGGGCGAGCGGTGAGCCGGGCGCCACCGGTGTTGGTGTTGATCTCGGTGAGGGCGATGCCGATGCGCGGTGAGTCCGCGCCCGCGTACCGGTCGAGCTGGCTGCGCACTTCACGCAGTTCGCCGGGCAGTCCGGCCAGCCTGTCCATGGCGTCGTGGGCGGTGGTGTCGGACCCGCCCGCGTACCAGTGGACGCTCACGAAGTCGATGACGTCGGTCACTTCGGAGAGCACCGTGTGGTTCCAGTCGCCGGCGTCGCCCCCGGCGACCACGCCGTCCGGCCACTGGCCCGGAGTGGTGAGGACCGCACCGATCTTGACCGTCGGGTCGACGGCCTTCATGGCCGCGGCGTAGGCGCGCACCTGACGGGCGTACTCCCGGGGGCTCTTGTCCTCGTGCTCGTCGTGTTCCCAGCCGCTGCCGTAGTGACCGTTGCCGTAGATCTCGTTGCCGATCTCCCAGTACTTCGCGTCGTAGTCCTTGGTGACGTTCGCGTACCGGACCCAGTCGGCCGCCTCCTCGGGCGTGCCCGAGCCGTAGTTGGCGATCAGAATCGGCTGTGCGCCGGTGGCTCGCACGGTGCCCATGAAGGCGTCGAAGCCGGTGCCCGGGGCGACGTATCCTCCGGGCGCCGTGTGCGTCTTCCAGTGGTAGATGTCGGCGTAGGAGCCGCCTGGGTAGCGCATCGCCCCGACATCGGCCGCCTTCATCAGGCCCGCCACCTCGGGATCGTTCATGTGCGAGTCCCAGATGGCGGCGTTGACGCCGCGGGCGGTGCCGGACAGCCTGCCCAGCGCCGCCTGGGTGTTGACCCGGACACCGGCGTCCGCGACGGCAGTCTCCTGCGCTGCGGCGGGTGCGGCGGGTGCGACCCCCGCCAGCGGGGACAGCAGGGCCAGCGCGGCGGCCAGGACGGTCGCGCCGCGCGCGAGGGGGCGAGCGCCGGCACGGGCCGACCGGCCGGATCTGTGCAGTGGTGGCATGGGGGTCCTCCCTCGGAGTCCGGCGGAACGGGCGGCCTGAGAGTGCAGGACCGCGCCGCCGGGCAGGCGGAGCGCCGGCGCGGCAGCGGACCGTTCCCCGCCGGCGACACGGAAAGCGGAGCGTGGATGCGGTGCTGTCGTGCGCGCGCGGGGTGGTGGCCGAATCCGCGCGTGGGAGCGCTCCCATGATGGAAGTGGTCTGACGTCCTGTCAACGCTTCACGGGGAGCCTGGTGATGATGTGCAGGACGGGATGCGGGGCTGCGCTGCGGTGGGGGACCCGCCGCCTGTGGTCGGGCACGTGGTAGTGATGGAATTGGATCAAGTGGTCCTCGGTGACGGCCGACTGCGTCGGGGCCCGGGCGGTGCCGAGGAGTCGACTGATGCACAGCAAGCACTTATGGAGAGAGGAAAACCGATGATCTTCATCACCGCCAAGTTCCGCATCCGTCCCGAACACGCCGACCGGTGGCCGGCGATCACCGCCGACTTCACCGAGGCAACGCGCCGGGAGCCCGGCTGCCTCTGGTTCGACTGGTCCCGCAGTGTGGCGGACCCGACCGAGTACGTCCTGGTCGAGGCCTTCCGCGACGACGAGGCAGGGGCCGCCCACGTGCAGTCGGCGCACTTCAAGGCCGCACAGCAGGAGCTGCCGCCTTACCTCGTCGAGACGCCCCGCATCGTGAACGCGACCATCCCGCAGGACGACTGGTCGCTCCTGGGCGAGATGACGGTTGCCGAACAGCCGTAACGGGCTCTCCCTCGGCGGGTCGGCGGTCGCCGGCACCACTCCCCCGCGCCTGTGACCCGAGTGGCGAAGGGGCGGCGGAGATGCCGGTCGAGGGACAACGGGCGGCGGATGCCGGGCAGGGGACAACGGGCGGCGGATGCCGGCCGAGGGACACGGACGCCGGCTCGGATACGGCCGCCACGGGCTCGTCCCGGCCGGATCCGGCAGCCGCTCGTCCACCCGGTCGCGTCTTTCCGTGATCCGCGGATCGTGCACCGCCACCTCGGTGCCGGCAAGTCGGTCCGTACGGCCGGTCGCCGGCGGGCCAGTCCGTACGGCCGGTCGCCGGCAAGTCGGTCCGTACGGCCGGTCGCCGGCAAGTCGGTCCGTACGGCCGGTCGCCGGAAGTCAGTCCATGCGACCGGTCGCCGCCACGGTGACGCCGAGTCCCATCATCGTGAACCCTCCGACGCCGCCGATGGCCGCGAGCCGCCTGGGAGAACGGGCGAACCACTCCCGCGCGGTCGCCGCGGCCAGTCCCCAGACGCTGTCGAAGACGAGGGCCATCACGTTGAACACCGCTCCGAGCAACAGCATCTGCGCGATGACGCCGTCCCGGTCGCGGTCGACGAACTGGGGCAGCACCGCGGCGAAGAAGACGATGGTCTTGAGCCGCGCCATGCCCGGGCGGAGAAGGAGTAGGCGTTACTCGCGTATCGCTTACGTGGGCGTCCTCGGCCCGCCCTCGGGCTACCGGTGAACCGATGCCTCAGTCTCTGCCCGTGTGCGCGGCGACGGCCTCGGACAGCTGCGCCCAGATGTTCCGTGTCGGCGCGATGTGCCCGTAGCCCTGCAGGACGAGCAGTTCGGCACCCGGGATGGTGGCGGCGAGGCGGCGGCCGTGCTCGACCGGAACGATCGGGTCGTGACTGCCGTGGACGACGAGAACCGGCAGGTCGAGCCCGGCGAGGCGGGGCGCCAGGTCCTCGCCCGAGGCTCCCACCGCCAGCGGATGGTGGTCGGGGCGGCCGGGAGCGACCGCCCGGTCGTAACCCTCGGCGGCGAGCTCGCGCAGCCGTGCCTCGTCGCGGACCGGCCCGGTGCACAGCAGGAACGTCCTGAACTGGGCGTCGATGACCGCTTCCCGCGTGGTCGGGGGGCAGGCGGCCAGTTCCTCGACCAGTGCGGCGGTTCCCTCCATGAAGGAGGCGAACGGCGGCGGGTCGAAGAACGAGGGTTCGCCCGACAGCCTCCGCACGACTCCGGCCAGTGCGGAACTCGTCGACATCATGGTCGCGGAGCGCACCCGCTCCCGGTGGTCCAGGGCGAGGAACTGGACTATCAGGCCGCCCATGGACACGCCCATGACGTGCGCGGACTCGATGCCGTAGGCGTCCAGGACCGCCGTGGCGTCCCTGGCCAGGTCCCGGCAGTCGTAGGGGGACTCCTCCCAGTCGACAGGGGTGGACTTCCCGATGTCGCGCTGGTCGAAGCGGATGACGTGGTGACCTCGCGCCGCCAGGTCGCGGCAGAAGAACTCCTCGTAGTGGATCACCGGGGCGGACGCCCCCGTGACCAGCAGGAGGGCTGGATCGGTGGGGTCCCCGAAGTCCTCCGTCCACAGCTTCAGTTCACCGACGGACACCGTTTTCTCGGCCATGCCTGTTCGTCCTCCGTAGACGTTCTTCACCGGCGCCTCCCGGTACGAGCCGGCCGGCACCGTCGTTCGGCGCCAGTCGGCAGTGCGTGCCGTCCGCGGCGCATTCACAGCATCACCGGGCCGCCCGCAGCGGTGCTGAGTAGGCGCTACTCGAAGGCGGACGTGTCCGAGCCGTCCGCTCCACCGCCGGGACCGGTCCGACCGGCTTGGCGCGAAGCGGAGTGAGACCCGGCGGACGGGCCGGGTGTGCCGGTGAGACCGGCGGACGGGCCGGGTGGGCCGGTGAGACCGGCGGACGGGCCGGGTGGGCCGGCTGGCCCGAGAGGAGATGGTCCTCGCCTACATCCCAGGGCGGAGCCGGTGTGTCTCACTCAGCAGTCGCGTCCTTTGACGTGGTGGCGCCGAAGCACTGGGAGACAACTTGAGGAAACTGACACGGACGGCCGCGCTGGCGGTATGCGTCGCGGCGGGCGCGGGGCCGGCGGTCGTGCCGGCGCACGCGGCGGCCGGCGAACACCCCGGCGCCGTGCACACGGTGCAGAGCGGGCACGTCCTGGCCTGCCACGGCCAGAGCGGCGAGCGGTCCGTCGCCGTGGAGCTGTACGGCAACTCCTTCTACGGCAATGTCGTCTCGGTCTCCGTGGAGGGACCCGACGGGCAGTACGGGGGCGGCACGAACCCCGCTTCGCTGTTCGGGGACGGCACGGTCGCCGCCGACGTGCCGCTCGAAAGACTCGGCGAAGAGGGCGGCGACGCCGTGGGCACCGCGTCGGTCGGCGGGACCTACACCGCCGTCGGAGACCCGGTGCGCGTCCACGACGTCTACCGCGAGCCGGGCTGGAACGTCGTCTCGACCGGGACGAACCAGCGGCTCGCCGCGAGGGTCACGGTCGCAGTCTTCGGTGAGACGGTGTCCTTGACGTGCGGCGACGCGTTCGCCTTCGACCTGAGGGTGACGAAGACGCCTTCCTGACCGGTCAGGTGCCGCACGGCGGTACACCGAAGCGGGTGGGGACGGCCGGTCCCCACCCGCGCGGCCGCGGTGTCAGCGGCTGGTGCGGTGGTAGCGGAAACGGAGTTCGAAGGTGCCCTCCAGCGTTCCGGTCGCCGGGTCGAAGCGCCGCAGGGAGGCGATCTCGACTCCGGTCCCGCGGACCCCCGCGAACTCGCCCGTGCCGCCGAGGATGACTCCCTTGCCGTCGCTCCGCGGTCCTGCCGTGGTCTCCGCCTCCAGGGAGCCGGTCCACGGTTCGCCGCTGTCGAAGGCGGGCTTGAAGACCTTGGCGGCGACTTCGGAGGAGTTCTCGATCTGGTCGAGTACGAGGCTTCCCCGGCCGGGGAAGAACAGCGTCCACACGGTGTGCGTGAGCAGCTTGCCCGTCTCGAAGTCCGTTTCGGGCAGCACCTCCTCGATCTCCGTCGCGAAGCCGACGACCTCGCCGTGCTTGTCGCGGATCTTGCCGCCCAGGGCGAAGGCCTTCTGCAGGCGCGGCTCGGTGAACTTGGCGATCCCCTCGGGGAAGACGCCCAGCGGCAGGTCACCGCGGTGCGTCTCGAAGACGCCGTCCTCGGGGACCTCGGCGTAGAAGGACTCCTCGATCCAGCCCGGTCCCGCGGCGCCCTTCCCGCCGGACCGGCCGGGTGCGTCCCGGCCGGTCCCGTCGGCCGCATGGGTCAGTGCCGGGACCGTCACCGTCACCAGCGCGGCAACCGCCACACCGATGATCGCGCGTCGCCCACGCCGGCCGAGCCGGCCACGTAGTGCAGTCATGAACACTTCCTCCGACGCATCGCTTGTCTTTCCGTCGTACAGAAGTCTTCGCGACCGCTCGTCGGCCTCCCTGAGTCATCGGTACTCCACCTGGGCCGGGCCCGTCAGACGCCGGCGGACAGGCCGGCGGAGGCAAGCTGACCGCGGTGCTTGATCCCCAGCTTCCGGTACACCGCCGACAGGTGCACCTCCACCGTCTTCGTCGTAACGAACAGCTGCTGGGCGACCTGGCGATTCGTCAGTCCGGTGGCCGCCAGACGCGCCACCCTGGCCTCGCTGGGCGTCAGCGCTTCCGGGCCGGTCTGACGGGGCGTGCGGGGGCGTCCGCCGGCCGCCCGCAGTTCGGTGCGGGCGTGTTCGGCCAGGGGCGGGGCACCGAGTCGGTGGGCGAGCTCCATGCCCTCCCCGAGCAGGGCGCGGGCCTCGGACCGCTGGTTGGACCGGCGGACGGCCGCGCCGAGAGCCACCAGCGTCCTGGCGTGTTCCAGCCGTGCCGAGGACGGGCGCAGCAGTTCTTCGGCCTCCCGCAGCAGCCCGATGCCCTCTGCTCCGGGGGTGAGCAGGCCGACCGTGCGCAGGGCCCTGCCCTCGGCCCGGGACGAGGCCCACCGGCGGGCGCGGTCGAGTTCCAGCCGTGCGTACCGCAGGCCCTCGTCGGTGCGGCCCAGCGCGTGCAGGCAGGACGCGGCGAGCGAGCGCCACGGGAGGACGGCCGGGTTCTGTCCGCCGCTGCCGGTGAAGTCCGCGCCGGCGTCGAGGACCGCCCGGAGTGCCGCCTCGTACTCGCCTGCCGCGTGCAGCACGACGGCGTGGGCGTACAGGAGGAATCCGTACGCCTGGGTCTCGCGGCTCCGGCTGTTCTCGCCGGCCCCGCCATCCTGGAAGGGACGGAGCGCCTCGTCCACGATGGCCTCGGCCCGCGACGTCGAGCCCTGTTCGAGCAGGGTCTCGGCGAGCCAGGGGATCACTGCGTACTGGTGCACCGGGGTGCGGGCGGTGGTGGCCAGACCGAGGGCCGCGTTCAGGTCGTCGGCGGCCTCCGCCAGGTCGCCGCGCTGCAGCCAGGCGAAGCCCCTGAATCCCCGCAGGGCGGACAGCGACAGCAGCGAACCCGTGGCGCGGGCGTCCGCGATGAGCGCGTCGCACACGGTCAGTCCCTCGTCCTGGTCGTGCACGACCAGGGGGAAGGCCGCGTTCATGAAGAGGAAGGCGCCGCTCGCGGCTGCCTGGCGCACCCGTGGATCGGCGAGGATCCGGCGGGAGTGCGCCACACAGCGGGGATCGCCCGCGTAGGCGTCGCAGACCGCGATCAGGCAGTCGAGGGCGAGGGACCCCAGGGTCCCCGTCGGGGGCAGGGCCCGTAGCCGGGGCAGTCGCTCCAGCAGTCCGGTCCAGCCCGGTGTCACCAGGGGCACGGCCAGCAGGATCGCCTCCAGCGTCCTGCGCAGGTCGTCGTCCTCGGCGGGCAGGCTCTCCAGGGCCTCCTCGACACCTGCGACGGTGTGGGCGGGGTCCCACATCCCCACCAGGTAGACCAGTTCGCGGATGGTGGCCAGCCGCCCCCGCGTCCGGGGATCCTCGGCGAGTCCGGCGGCCTCGTCCAGGTAGCGCTTGGCTGTGGGCAGGTCGATCAGGAAGGCGGCGGTGCCCGCATCGGTGAGCAGGGTGAAGCGCTCCGCTCGCGGCGGCGGCTCGTCCAGGGCGCGGCGCAGATAGGCGAGGGCGGCTTCGGCGGACCCGGTGGCGAGCGCCTGCCGGGCGGCTGCGCGCAGGGTGGTGACGGTGTCCGGGTCCATGGCGGGAGGCACGCGCAGCAGGTGCTCGGCGACCTGCTCGACGCGGGCTCCGGCCGCGTCGAGGAGGGCGGCCGCCCGCGCGTGCAGGTCGGCGAGCTGGGCGGGCGGGGTGGTGCGGTGGACCGTGGCGCGGACGAGGGGGTGTACGAAGTCGAGCGGCGCGGTGGGTTCGCACGGCACGGCCAGCAGGTGGGCGGTGTGGAGGTCGGGGAGGTGGCGGCCCAGGTGGACGGGGTCGAGGCCGGCGAGGCGTGCCGCGTGCGCCGGGTGCGCCTGGGGGGCGAGCACGGCGACGGCCCGGGCGAGGCGCACCGCCTCCGGCGGGAGACGGCCGAGTTCCCGTGCCACGCGGCGTTCCAGCGCCCGGGAGCCCAGGCGCTCGACGTGCGGCACGGTGTCCGCCGCGGGCGGCAGGCCCTCGGCGACCAGGGCGCGGCAGAGTTCGGCGAGGAGCAGCGGGTTGCCTCCGGTGGCCTCGTGGCAGGCACCGGCGAAGACCGCGTCCGGTTCGTGCCCGAACCAGGCTTCCAGTGCCCGGACGGCGGCGTCCGCGCTCAGCGGCCCGGGATGCAGGATCGTGCACTCCTGGTCGGCCAGCAGCAGGTCGATCAGGTGCTGGGCGGCGCCGGGTTCGTCGGGCCGCAACGCGGTGACGACCAGGAGCCTCAGGTCGGCCAGGCGCGGCAGCAGGTAGGCGAGGAACCGCAGCGAGGCCTCGTCGCCCCAGTGCGCGTCGTCCAGGATCAGGGCGACCGGGCGCTCCTGGCAGAGGTTGGAGGTGAGCCAGAAGAGGCTGTGCAGGACGGCGAACTCGCCGGGTGCGGCGCCGCGGGTACCGGCCGCGCGGCTTCCGGCTGCGCCGTTGCCGGCCTCGCCGTCTTCTGTTGCGTGTTCGCCGGTTCCGGCCTCGCCGCCTTCTGTTGCGTCCTCGCCGGTTCCGGCCTCACCGCCGTCGGTCGCGTCCTCGCCGGTTCCGGCCTCGCCGCCGTCGGTCGCGGCTCCGCCGTCGGTCGCGGCTCCGCCGTCCATCACGGCCGTACTCAGGACGGCCCCGGCCGGTCCGGCCGCGCCCGCGAGCCACCGTTCGCGCTCGGCCGGGGAGCCGCAGTGCAGCAGCGGTTCGTAGAGCTGCCGTACGAGTCCGAGGGAGTAGTCGCGTTCCAGTTCCGTCCCTCGGGCCGACAGCACGCGCAGACCCGCCTCGCGGGCCAGACGCTCGGCCTCCTGCAGCAGTCGGGTCTTGCCCATGCCGGCCGGCGCGGAGATCGCGAGGAAGCCGGGTGTTCCCGCCAGCGCGTCGGTGACGCCTTGCCGCAGCAGTGCAAGGTCTTTGTCCCGGTCCAGCAGGACACCAGCCATGCGCCCATTATGGGCTGGGGCCGAGGTGGAGGCAGGGCTGGGGCCCGGGTGCCGGGGTCGGGGCGGCGAGCCAGGGACAGGGGCGGGGCCGGGAGGGGACGGGCCGGAGCCGGGGGCCGGGGCGGGCCGGAGCCGGGGGCCGGGGCGGGCCGGAGCCGGGGGCCGGGGCGGGCCTGAGCCGGGGGCCGGGGCGGGCCTGAGCGGGGGGCCGGGGGCCGGGGGCCGTACCCAGGTTGGCCGGACGCGGGTCGCGGGCGCGGGAGCTCGGCACGGCTCGAGCGGAAGGTTGAGTAAGAGTTGCTGGCCGGCGCCCGTTCCGGCGCCCCTACGTTGGACCCGACGGCCGGCCGCCGTGGGCGTTCTCGACCGAGAACGACCGCCCCGGAGAGTGCTGCCCCTTCCCACACCGCGCGTGGTGCACCCGGTGTGCTGCACCCCGCGGTGCCGCGCGAGAAGGGGACTGTGTCCGGGCTTTGCCGCGCCTGCCCATGTCCCCTCGATTCGCCCCTCCCCTCGTCCCATCCCTCCCCCCGCCACTTCCGCACCTCGGAGACCGCGGGCACCGCCCCACTCCTGGAGAGAACCGTGTCCCCTCATTCCTCCTCTTCGACCGGCGTCGGCACACCCGGCCCCCGGCCCGCACCCCCCACCCGGAACACCATGGGCGGCGCAGGCGGCCGGCGCGGTCACGGTCCCTCCGGTCTGCGACTGGCCGTCGTGATCGCCTCCGCGCTCGCCGTCGTCCAACTGGTCGTCGTAATAGCCTTCTCGTGGCCCAACGCCCGGTCGGCGCCCCACGATGTGCCGGTGGTCATCGCCGGTCGGAGCCAGGCAGCGGCGACCGTCGCGGACCACATGGCGAAGGCGAAGCCCGGCGCGTTCGACACGACCACGGTGAGGGGGGAGGACGAGGCCCGTGAGGCCCTCCTCGACCGCGACGCCTACGCGGCGGTCGTGGCCGATCCGGCCGGGCCCAAGGTGCTGGTCTCGTCGGCGGCGAGCGCGGCGGTGACCGCCGCGTTCACGCAGATCGCCGCCGAGATCGAGGAGCGGAGCGGCAAGCCGGTCACGGTGGAGGACGTCCGGCCCGCCCCGGAGAAGGACCCGCGCGGCGCGGCCTTCGCCTCCTCACTGCTGCCGCTGGTCCTCACCGGCATGATCGGCGGCATCCTCATCGCGCTGAAGGTCACCGGCCTGCGCGACCGGCTGGTCGCGGCCACCGCGTTCGCCGTGGTGGCGGGGCTGTGCACCACGGCCGTCGTGCACGGCTGGATCGGCGCCCTGGACGGCGACTACCTCGCCGAGGCTCCGGCGGTCGTACTGATCGTGTTCGCCCTCACGGTCACGCTGGCCGGTCTGGGCTCGGCCCTGGGCCACCGCGGCATCGGACTGGGCGTCATCACCGTCCTGCTGTTGGGCAATCCGCTGTCCGGGGTGTCGACGGCACCGGAGATGCTGCCCGAACCGTGGGGTGCGCTCGGCCAGTTGCTGCCTCCGGGCGCCGGTGCCTCGCTGCTGCGCTCCGCCGGCTTCTTCGACGGCGCCGGTGCGGCCGGTCCGCTGACCGTGCTGCTCACCTGGGCCGCGCTCGGACTCGTCCTGCTCTGGGTGGCCAACGCCCGGGCCCGCGGTGCGAAGCGCCTCACCGCCGTCGGCTGACGGATCCGACCGCCCTGTGCCCGCGTCCCGACCGGACGCGGGCACACCCGTCTGCCCTGCCGTCCTCAGCCACGGGGGCCTGGGACGCAGGCGTGTTCGCGTACGGAGCACCTGCACCCGTACGAGGTCTGGGCAGTCGGCGTCAACGCGTGGGTCCGGAAGTGGCCGGGAGTCGGACTTCCAGCACGACTGCGGTGCCGGCCACGGTCCGGTCTTCGTGCATGGTGATCCGTTGGCCGGGCTTGACGTGCCGCCAGTGAGACGGGGTGAGAGGGACGAGGCGGACGGTGGCCCGCCCCCCGGGCTCCAGAGAGGGCATGTCTTCGACCCAGAGCCTGGCGATGTTCACCGAAGCCTCGCCGCCGGCCGAGACGTTGCCGATGTCCCACATGGGCCGCAGAACACCGTGGGCGGGAACGGGCGTCCTGCGTCGCGCCTCTGCGGCCGCACGGAGCGTCAGGTCCGCTCGGACCATCCCGTTGCGGACCTCGGAACACCGCCAGTGGCACCAAGCCGCGCTCCGTTCGAGGCGGAGCTGTTCAGCCGCCTCGGCAAGCTGCTCCCAGAAGGTCAACGGCAGGGTCTGCCCGTCCCCGAGTTCCTCCAACAGGCTCAGGGCGATCTGCCATTCGTCGTGGGCCAGGTAATCCCAGACGTCTCGTACCGTGATGTCGTTCACGGTGGCGACATCCTCCGGCACCAGGAGGGAAGCCGATTCGAGCAGCTCGATGACGTCCATCTGATCATTGTCGACGACGTGCCTGACCGCGGTGCAGGAGCGGTGAGACGGTCGGGACCCGTGGTGAGCCGTGGCCGAGCTGTCGTACCACTTGGCGCTCCGGCTTCGGGGGTCGGCTGCCGGCCGAGAGGACTTCGAGCTCGACTCGATGCAGGCGGAGGAGGGGGCCCCACCACGCCGCGACCCCGCCGCCCCGCCCGAGAAGGGCTTGACGACGGGGTGGCGGGGTGGGTGGGCCGGTCGAGCGGCAAGGTCAGGCCTCGGCGACGGCCGGCTCGTCGTGGGTGGCCGTGGCCGGCGGGGCGTCGGTCCGCGCTCCGGGCGCGGACCGGCGGCGCCCCGCCAGAGCGCAGCCGAGACAGCTGTGGTGCCCCGCCATCGAGTCCCGGACCCGCCAGTCCCATTCGGCGCGGGGCCGCGGACCGCTCGGCTTGCCCCAGCCCGTCAGGTGCAGGACCCAGGTCACGAGGACGGCGAGGACGACGATGCCCGCGCCGCCTCCCAGCGCCGCCACCGAGTCCAGGCACAGGCCGGCGCCGGCGACGGCACTTCCCAGGATCGCGATGGTGGTGCCGGTCCATCCCGCGACCGTGTGGCCCATGTCGACTTCGCCGTGCGCGCTCATGCTCTTCCGCTCTCCGCTCGTTCCCAGTGCTGGTACACGACGCTCTCATCGGTCTGCGGGTGGCACATGAGTAATTCGTGCTCTGCCGGGACCGGCTCCGGTGCCTGCTCCGGAGGCGGACGGGCGGCGCGAACCGAGCACGCGGACCGGTCGGCGCGAACCCTGCACGCGGACCGAGCGGCGCGGACCGAGCAGGCCGACCGAGCACGTGGGCCCGGAGCACGGTCATGCCCAGCGCGCCGACGCGGTGCCGCGGCGCCGGCAGGAGGCTGCGGCCCGCGCCCGGTCTCCGTGCAGCAGGAGCCGGGTGCTGTGCGCGCCGGGTGCTGTGCGCGCCGCGGCCCGCGCCGGCATCCGTCTCACAGTCCGGGATCGAACGCGGTGAGCCGTTCGCGGGCTGCCGCCAGGTGTTCGGCGGGCAGCGGGACCGCCTGCCGGGCCACCGTGTCGATGTGCACCCCGGTCACCGCCGTGACCGCGCACACCTCACCGCTGACGGCGTCCTCCATGACATGGCAGAACCGCAGGGACGTGGTCCCGGTGGACATGACGCCGGAGCGCACCACCACGACGTCGCCCGCGTGCACCTCGCGCCGGTAGGAGATCCGCTGGTCCACGGCGACCATGCCGCGCTGCCGCTCCCGCAGGTGGGCAGGGGTCAGCCCGATCGTCGCGAACAGCTGCCAGGTCGCCTCGTCGAACTTCCCCACGTACCACATGACGTTCATGTGGCCCATGTGGTCGCAGTGCCACGGGTAGACGGTTCCCCGGTAGGTGATCTCCAGGTCGGACACGGTCATCGGCTCCTTCGACGGGTTCATCCGGACAACAGCCGGCGCAGGTCCCTGCGGTCCGAGGCGCCGACTTTCTGATAGACGCGGTACAGGGTGTTGCTGACGGTGCGCGGCGAGACCACCAGCCGCTGGGCGATCTCCTTGTCGGTGAGCCCCTCCGCCGCCAGCCGCGCCACCGTCCGCTCCCGCGACGACAACGCCGCCGGGTCGCCCAGGAAGTGCAGGGCCGGTGTGATCACGTCACCGCAGTGCCGCAGCAGCGCCCGGGCCGTCACGGTCGACGCGGTGGCCGCGCGTTCCCTGCCGGCCCGGCGCTGCAGCCGGGCGAGTTCGGCGTATCCCTCGGCGGCGTACAGATGCGCGCCGGCGTCCGCCAGGGACCGGCAGACCCGGCCGAGGAGCTTGGCGTCGCCCGAGGAGACGGCCCGCGCGTAGTGCAGGCGGCTGCGCAGGTACGCGCCCTGCACGGGCAGGTCTTCGGCGGCGGCCGGGTGCCCGGGCAGGCCGAGCCGGGCGATCTCGTGCAGCAGGAGGACGGCGTCCCCGTGGCTGCCGGCCTCGAGCGCCGCGTCCACGGCGGTGTGCAGCAGGAGCCGGGCCCGCTCCTGCTCGCCCCGCCGGTGGGCCTGCCACGCTCGGGCGGCGGCGAGTTCCGCGCCGTACGGACCCTCGCCCGGGCCCTCCGGCAGGCCGTCCGCCCGGCCGTGCCACTCCGCGGCGAGGCAGTGCACCGCGATGGTGGTGTGGATGGCGGCCCGGATGTGCCAGGGCCGCCAGGCGGCCTGGTAGGCCGGGGAGAAGGAGAGGTAGGAGAGGGCCTCGCGGATCCGGCCGCGTTCCAGGAGGACGACCCCGAGGGTGAGGCCCCGCCGGGCGTCCACCCCGACCCGGTCGCACCGCAGGGCCGTCCGGTACTCACGCGAGAGGATGCCCTCGGCCTCGTCCAGGCGGCCGGCGTAGAGCTGGGCGAGCGCGTGCGCCTCCTCCACGGCGTCCGCCTCGAAGATGCAGCAGGGTTCCTCGCCGGGTCCGCGGGCGCCGGCGCCGGAGCGGAAGTCCGCATAGAGGTCGAGGGCGTCGTGTGGCCGCCCCATCCGCCCCAGGGACCCCATGGCGACCAGGGCGGACTCGGCGCGGCAGGGCGATGAGGGGTCGTGCAGGACGCTGCGCGCATGGTCCAGCGCTTCGGTGAAACGCCCGTGGAAGGCGGCCGCGAGCGCCGCGAAGGCGGAGCGCTGGGTGCCGGTCAGGCTCCGTGCGGCCCGGTCCGCCTCCTCCGGCCGGCCCTCGAAGAGGGCGGCGCGGGCCTGGACGGGGGCGAGCCGGTGCAGGTGCTCGGGGCGGTCGGCCGACGCCTTCTCGACGAAGGCGCGCAGATCCGCGAAGGCGCCGGCGGCGAACAGGGCGCGGGCGTGGAGTTCGGCCGCCTCGGGGCCGGGGTGCCCGTCCCAGGCGGCGGCGGACAACCGGATCGCCGCGGAGACGTCGTGGTCGTGCAGGGCGCACCGTACGCCGTCCCACAGCAGGTCCTCGCCCGGGAGGTCGCCGGAGTCCAGGTGCCACAGGGCCAGGCGTACCCGCTCGGCGGGTGACGCATCCTCGCGCGGCACCGCTCTCGTCCAGGTCCGCAGGTAGTGCCGGCGACGCAGCGGGCCGACGTCCTGACGCAGCACGTGACCGACATACGGGTGGGCGACGGCGGCCGAACGGGCGGTCCGCGGCACCGGTTCGGCCCGCGGGTCGGAGACCCGGACGAGCGCGGCGTCCTCCAGAGCGAGCAGGGTGTCCGCGCGGACGATGCCCTCCAGGACGTCCAGACGCGCCGGCTCCGCGAGCGCGATCAGCTCCAGCGCCCGGCGGGCCTCGTCCGGCAGGCCGGCGAGCTGTCGCGCGACCAGTTCCCGCAGCGCGTGCGAGACGGGCACTCCGTCGCCCAGCCGCCAGAGACGGCCGTCCCGCACGATCAGGTCCCGCGCGAGCGCCGCCCGCACCAGTTCCCGCAGCAGCAGCGGGTTGCCGTCCGCCATGGCGGCCAGCCGTACCACCCCGGCCTGGGCGAGCCGGTCCCCGAGCAGTGCGCTCGCCAGGCGCCGGGTGGAGAGCACGTCCAGCGGGCCCATCTCGACGCGCGTCAGGCGCTGGTCCTTCCACAGCGAGTGGAGCCACGGGGGTGCCTCGGCGCTGTTCATCACCAGGAGGAGTTTGTGCTCGCGCCGATGGGTCAGCTCGCGCAGGTTGTCGGCGGCGTCCGCGGACAGCAGGTGGGCGTCGTCGATCCACACAACGCGCGGGCGGGACGTCCCGGTCCGCAGCAGGCGCTGCACGCCGCTGATCACCGCGGGCGGGGACAGCCGCTGCACGGACCGCACCGCACCGCCGTCCCCGCCTTCGCCCCGGGAACCCGGTCCGGGCGCGCCGGTCACGGAGGACAAGGCGGCCACGATCTCCTCGCCTAGGCGGGTCTTGCCGGCGCCGGGCGCCCCGGCGACCAGGACACCGGCCGGTCCGGCGGCGGACCGGAGCACGCGCAGGGCCGTGCCGAGTTCACGGTCGCGTCCCACGAATACGGGCCGTGGGACCGGGATGAGCTCCTCGGTTTCCGCGAGGTGGCACGAGGCTGTGCGGGAGGCCGGGTACGCGGATGAGGCCATGGTGATTCCCCAAGCGTCGGATGGTGCTGAGCGTGTCTGGAGTCCGTCGGGCGCCTGCGGTCGATGCTCCGGCGCCGGCCGCGTGCTCCGCGTCGGGGCAGCACCCCAAGGTTTTCGTCGGAGCGCCAGGGGTGGGAGCGCCGGCCACGCCTTCACGACGAGCGACAGCGCCAGGGTGCCGGTCGGGACGCTCAGCGGGCGAAGACGGTGCTGGCCAGGGCCACGTGGACGGCGGTGCCGCCGAGGATGCTCAGCAGCGCGTTGCGGCGCCACAGGTGCAGGCCGACGCTGACGGCCAGGGCGATCAGCGGGGCCGCCGCGCGCGTGTGGGTGAGGGGGAGGTCGCGCAGGCAGTAGACGACCAGGATCAGCATGACGCCGGCGGGCATGCGGGTGCTGAGGTACTGGACGGTCGTGCTGTTGCGCAAGGGTACGAGGGCGGCGAAGGGCAGGGCGCGCAAGCCCCAGGTGACGGCGGCGGCGACGAGGACGGCGGCGATGACGTAGGGCGTGTCAGGCATGGCCCGGCTCCCGGTGGGTGGTGACGTGGCGGGCCAGGAGGCCGGCGGTGAAGAGGGCGAAGGCGGCCAGGAGCATCTGGCCCGGGAAGAGCAGCCGGGCAGCCAGGGCGCTGAGCAGGGCCAGCGCCGGGGTGGGCAGGTCGCCGCGCAGATTCCGTACGGCGTCGAGGGCGAGGACGGTGAACAGGGCGGTCAGCGCGAAGTCCAGGCCGGTGACGCTGTCCGGGAGGAGGGAGCCGAGCAGGGCGCCGGCGGTGGAGCTGCCGGCCCAGTACAGGTGCAGGAGGAACTGGAGCCACAGGATGCGCCGACCGGGCCAGGAACGGGCCTGCTCGTCCGTGGTCAGGGCGTACGCCTCGTCGCACAGGGCGTACGTGCTGTACGCCTTGCCCACGCGGCCGTTCACGCGGTGCAAGGGGAAGGACAGCGCGTAGAAGACGTGCCGGACGTTGACCATGAAGGCGGACAGGGCGATGGCCGCCAGCGGGGCGGCGGCGGTGACCAGTCCGATGAGCAGGAACTCGAACGATCCGCCGAAGGCGAGCGCCGCGGACAGCCCGGCCCACCACCACGGCAGCTCCGACTGCGTCACCAGTGCGCCGAAGGCGAGCCCGAGCGGCAGGAACGCCAGGCCCACACCGAGCGAGTCCTTGAACGCCGCGCGGGCCTCGGACCGCGTTGCGGGTCCGGGGGCGGCCGGCACGGATTCGGGGGCGGCCGACACGGGTTCGGGGGCGGCCGGCTCGGATTCGGGGGCGGCCGGCACGGACTGAAGCCGACCACCGGTAACGGCGGATCGTGTTCCCATGCGTGCAATTTTAGGTAAGACTTAGCATTATATGGTTGCGAGTTGTGGCGCTAAACTCCTCTGATGAGCAATGAACCGACCCTCGATGCCGTAGATCACGAAATTTTGTTTCAACTGCGTCAGGATGGACGGCTGACCAACGTCGAGCTGGCCAAGCGGGTCGGTCTGACCCCGCCGCCCTGCCTGCGGCGCGTCAAGCGGCTGGAAGAGGCCGGCGTGATCGCCGGGTACCGGGCCGTCATCGATCCCGAGGCTCTCGGCCGCGGCCTGCAGGTGCTGATCGACGTCGAGATCTACGCCCAGGACCGCAGGAGCTTCGAGGAGTTCGAGGACACCGTCGCCGCCTACGAGGAGGTCATCGAGTTCCGCCGCATGTACGGGCGCCCCGACTACTTCATCCGCGTAGCCGTCGCCGACCACGCCGCCTACGAGGCCTTCCTCACCGGCAAACTCAGCGGCCTGCCCGCCATCCGGCGTATCGAGTCCCACCTGACCATGAAGGCCATCAAGACCAGCGACTGATGCCTGTCCGGCGAGAGGATGCCTCACGTCCCGGCGCGCCGGAACTCACGGTTTGCGGGTTACCCAGAGCAGTTCCGCCGGCCAGCGGTGTGCCCAGTCGGGTGGGTCGGTCTCGTTGTAGCCGTTGGGCGTTCCGAGTTCGGGCCGCGGCTCGATGAGGTCGTCGATGATGAGACCCGCGCCGCGCAGGATCTTGACCCAGTCGCCGTAGGTGAGCTGATAGCTGGTCGCGCCGTCGTCTTCGGCGATGGCGGTCAGCCCGAAGTAGTCCTTCTGCAGCGTCGTGGTCACCCGGCCGGCGGCTTCGTCGTAGCAGACTTCGAACCATGGGCTGGCGACGTTGAACACCAGGCGCCCGCCTCGGCCCAAGACGCGTGCGGCCTCCGGGACGGCCAGGTGCGGGGGCGCCCAGCTGAGCCCACCGAAGTCGCAGAACACCAGGTCGAAGGTGTCGGCGGCGAAGGGGAGTTGTTCGGCGGCGCCTTGCACCAGCGGGTAGCGGGCCGCTCCCATTGCGTCGGTCGCTGCGGCGAGTTGGGCTTCGGACAGGTCGAGCCCGATCACGGTGGCGCCCTCGGCGGCGAGCGCCCTGGACCACTGGCCGGCGCCGCAGCCGAGTTCGAGGACGCGCTTGCCGGTGACGTCGCCCAGGGCGTGCAGGTGCGCGTCGGGGATGGAGTACATGCCCCACAGCCGGGGTGTGGCGCCAATTTGTGGGTCGTGCTCGTGCTGGTAGGCGCTGCTGATCCGGTTCCAGAGCCGCCGGTTGGCGGGGATGCTGTCCACGTGCCGACTCCAGCACTGCCTGCCGGCGGCGGTCAACACGATTTAGGCACTGGCCGGCCCTCGCCTCGGTCCGGCCCTCGCCTCGGTCCGGCCCTGGCCTCGGTCCGGCCCTGGCCTCGGTCCGGCCCGTGATCCGCCGGACGAGGCCTGGAACGACGCCGGGCAGCGGCGGCCTGAGCACCCCCGGCCGGCGGGATGTCATGGGGTCGGCATCCTGACCGAGCACGATCACCTCGATGTCAGACAGAACGGGTGCCCGGCCGGATCGGTGAGCACCCTGCTCTGGTCCCCGTTCGGCTGGTGGTCCGGCTTGCGCGCCCCCAGCTTCAGCAGGCGAGCCTCGGCCTCGTCCAAGTCATCGACCTGGAAACACAGGTGGAGTTGCTGGGGAACGGTCTGGTCGGGCCAGGTCGGTGCCCGGTAGCCGTCCACTCTCTGGAAGCCCATGAAGAGCCCGTCCTCCCGGTTGAGGCCCGCGAAGTCGGCGTCCGACCTGGGATGGGGGACGAGGCCGGTGGCCTGTTGGTAGAACGCCGCCAGAGCCAGCGGATCAGGACAGTCGAGCGTTATCGCTACCAGGTTCATCTCCATGGGCACAGGCACCTCCGGGCTGATTGGCGGACGGTCGTGAAGGAAGCTCGCACAGCACCGTTTCACGGTTGCCGACGGCCACGCACGACGTTTCAGCGCAGCGGGCCGCTGCCTCAGGGGACATGCTGCGATCGGGGCGTGCGGGGGCTGTCCCCCCCCCCGATCCGATCAGCCATGGGTGAGCGCCTCCTGGCGGACGGCGTCCTCGGCCTCGGTCACACGGCCGATGATCCGGTAGGCGATCGAGAACTGCAGCGGCCGCAGCTCCTCGAACTCCTCGGCCCTCTCCGTCTGCCTGGTCACGCCGGCTCCTCCCCCGCCCCGCCTGCCACGGACACCCGCATGGCCGTCACCTTCCTGTCGTCAGCGTCTGCCTTCACCTCCTGAGACAAGAGGGCCGGTCGATCTGTGACATGGGCGGCGAGATCTGCGCTGCACTCACCGGGCCCGAGAGGCTCCCCAGCCCATCGGGCGCATGGGGGCGGTCGCGGCGCTGGCAGCGCACCGACAGGCATCCTGGGACAAGATGGACGTAAGGGACGGCGAACTCGTGGAGGCGCGGTGATGCGGAGCAACGCCGGGGACGACGAGGTGGCTGGTCGGGAACCTGACGAGTACGACGGGGAACTCGACGCCGAGGACATCGCCGAGTACACCGAACCCGAGCCGTACGACTACGAGCCGGAGCCGTACGACAGGCCCGCCACGGACCGCGAGGGCACGGTCGCGCCCGGCGGTGGGACAGCCGGTGTCCCTGCGACGGCCGCTGCGGACCCCGACGTCTTCCTCGACGTTCCGGTGCTGAAGGTCGACGAGATCGACTTGGACGTCGAGGATCTGCGCGCGCATGTCTCGCTCCAGGCCGAGGTGCTCGACCTGGTGAAGCTGAACGTGGGCGCCGACGTGTCGCTGGGCCGCGTGCACCTGGGCATCTCGGGCGTGGAGGCGCAGGCCCAGCTCAGGGTGCGCCTCGACAACGTCGCCTCGATCATCAACCGCGTGCTCACCACGCTCGACCGCAATCCGGAGATCCTGCACGAGTTGGCGCGCGGTGTCGGGTCCGCCGTGCAGGACATCGGTGGCGGAGCCCGGCAGGCCGTCGGGGAGCTGGGTACGGGGGCCGGAAGGGCCGTCCAGGATGTCGGCCTGGGCGCTCGTGCCGCGGTTCAGGACGTCGGTCGCGGCGTCGGCTCGGCGGCTGAGGACCTCGGCCGCGGGGCCGGAAGCGCCGTCCGGGACGTGGGCGCCGGGGCCGGACGCGTGGTCGAGGACGTCGGCGCCGGGGCCGGACGTGCCGTGGGGGACGTCGGCGCCGGGGCCGGACGTGTGGTGGGGGACGTCGGCGCCGGGGCCGGACGCGTGGTGGAGGACGTGGGCGCCGGGGCCGGACGCGTGGTCGAGGACGTCGGCGGTGAGGCGGTCCGGGTGGTCGGCGAGACCGGTGCGGAGGTCGGTGACACCGCCGGCCAGGTGGTCGAGAGGGCTCCCGGCGTGACCGAAGCGGCGGGCGAAGCGGTGCGGGACGGCCGTCAGGCCGTCGGGGACGTCCCGGACTCGGCGGGTGGCGTCGCGCGCCGCCCCGAGCCGGCCGGACGGGGCGCGGTCCGCGAAGCCGGGGACCCGGGCAGGCGCCGGCCTGTCCGAAGTCAGGAAGGCACCCGTGCCCGACGCCGCGTGCGCACCGAGGACGGGAAGCCCGCACCCCGGCCCCGCCGCCGCACCGCCGAGGAGCGGGAGGAGCCGCCCTGAACGGCAGGTGCGGCAAGGGAGAGCCAGGCGTGGGACATATCGTTCCGGTCGACGGTCCGCGCCGAGCGCCTCCGTTTCACGGACGAACCCAGGACCGCCGTCCGCTTCTCCGGCACCGGAGAACGGGAGTCGACGAGCCGCAGCGACCGGACCCGCCTTCCCGACACGATCGTGCCCGGCCGGGAGTACCGCGACGTCACCGTCTCCTATCGCCTCGCCACTCGGCTCACCAGGCCGGAAAGCTGACCCCAGCGGCGCGCGCTGAGGACCGCGGCCCCCCGCGGGACGTGGCGCACCGCAGGCATCCGCTGCGCAGCCGGCCGGTGAGCGCGCGGCTCGGCACCCCGGCCGGGCCGAGCCCGGCCCTCTGCGACCGGCGCGAGCGTTGGCGCGGTCCCTCCTGTCGAGCTGACCGGATGCGGGGCCGCGCTGACCGGGGTGGCGGATCGGGGCCGATCGCCGGGTGCGGGGGGGGGGAGGCTGATCGCGGTATCAGGTGAGCGGACGGGTGATGAGCACTCGGAAGTCGGTGGTGCTCATCTCCTGCTGCATGTCCAGGCCCGGGGCCGGTGCGCTGAGCGTGGGCAGGTGGAGGGCTTCGGCGTCCGAGCGGGGGAAGTCGGATCGGGCGAGGCCGAGGGTGAGGTGCGGCCAGTAGCCGTCTTCGGCGATGTCCAGGCGTTGGGTGATGTCGGTCTGGATCTCACGGAGCTCGGCGGTGTGGTCGACGCCGAGGCGTACCTGTTCGCCTTGTTGCACGAGGTCGTCGCGGTAGTGGTAGTCCGGGTTCTTCTGCAGCTGCCAGCTGCCGTGCCGCACCTCGCCGGTCAGCCGGATGGTGGGTGTGGGCCAGGTGCGTGAGCTGATGACGGCCGCCGCGTCCGCCAGGCGCCCGGCGTCCGCCTGGTGCATGAAGCCCAGCGTGATGTGGAGGTGTTCGCGGGCCTGGGGGTCGATGAGGTCGCGGTGTTCCTTCTGGAGATCGACCAGGGCCTGGACGAGGTCGGAGGGGATGCGGAGGCTGAAGAAGATGTTGACCGTTGCACTGCTCGCCATGGAGGGGGTCCTTCCGGGCTCGGTCGGCGTGTGTCGGTGCCGTGGCCTGCGTGGCCGGGGCTCAGCCGGCGCGTTCCGACGGCGTCGCCCGCGTGGCCGGGGGGTCAGGTGAGGTTCTTCTCCAGTGCGGTCAGGTAGCTGTGCATGAAGTGGTCGCGGAAACCGTCACCGACGGGCGCGAACGGGTCCGCGGTCAGTCCTGCCGCGCGGTCGAGCAGCCCGCCGACCACCGGCATCGCATCGCGGACCTTGCCGTGGGAGTCGATGTAGCGCAGCGCGTCCACGTGGGTGTAGGCGGGCTCGGGCGGCATCTGGGGGACGATGTCGTTGTTGTTCACGAACCGGTACATCCGGCCCTTGAAGCCCTTGTTGTAGGCCTTGGCCAGGGTGGCGTCGCAGGTGCGGGGCTGGCCGTAGGTGTAGACGCCGTCGGCCGCCAGGCGCGGCTCCTCCAAGTACATGCGGGCGCCGGCGAGCATGGCGAGCGCTCCGCCCAGGCTGTGCCCGGTGAACCAGACGGTCTGCCCGTTGGTGCGCAGTTCGTCGTGGGTGTTCTTCACGTCGGGCCAGATGGACTCCAGCGCCTCACCGAAGCCGTCGTGGACGTAGCCGGTGCCGGCCGGACCATGCCGGGGCGGGGTCGTGGCGTCGGAGAGCCAGTCCTTGATCTGCTGCGGCTCCGTGCCGCGGAACGCCGTGACGATCATGTCGTCGCTGGCCATGGTGTAGGCCTGGGTGTCCTGCAGCGGGAACGGCGGGGTGAACCGTGTCTGGTGGTGCCGGACGGTGTCGAACCCCCACTGCCGGGCCTGCGCCTCGATGGTGGGCTCGTCCTTGTAGGCCAGGTCCGAGGCCAGCGCGAGCCAGTAGGCCCGCTTGAGGCTGTAGCCGGTGGAACGGTGATCAATCTGGACGGGAACAGCCATGGCGGCATCCTCCTGGCCCGGTCCGGGCATCGACCGGCCGGCCACTGCGGCAGTGGCCGGCCCTTGAGCGGAACGTGGACTCGTCCGAAGGCCTGTGCCTCCGGCACTACAGCCCTTCCACCCCGACACGCCGACGGCCTCAGGGTTCACCCGGATGGGGGTCGTAGGGCGTGGTCGGTCCGGCGGTTGTCGGGGGCCCCGGCCGCCCCTCCCGGGGCACGCCGAGACGGGCGACCGCTCGCGTCGTCGCGCCGCCTCCGCGAGTCCGTGGCCTTTGCCTACCCTTCTTGGTCCGGGGCTGCTTGGGGGAAGGAGTGCCGAATGCTTTCCAGGGAAGTGCGGCTCGAGTCGATGGAGCGGGTGAGTGTCCGGGTGAGCCGTCATCCCGGGGCGACGTTGTTCTCCATCGTGAAGGACGTCTTCGCCGACCGGCTCCACGGAGTGCCGGAACACTGGCGGAAAGCGGTGCGCGCGGCGGTTCCCGCGCACGCGGCCGCCGTCGTCGGCCCGGTGCTCGCCTCGCGCGATGCGTGGCTGCCCGACCGACTCGCGCTGATCGGCGATCTCGGTGCCTCGGCCATGCCCGAGGTCCTCACAGGGTTGGCCGAGACGGATCCCCATCAACTGGCCGAGGAGGTGGCTGCGTTCCACTCCCCTGCGGTCCCGAGCGGCTGGCGGCCGCTCATGGACGATCCGGTCGCCTTCCTCCGGGCCTACCGGCTGGTCGTCGAGGCGGCCTGGGAAGTGTTCGCCCCGTTGTGGCGGCACGCGGATCCCTACTTGGGCCGGGAGGCGGAACGGATCGGCTTCGCAGCCGTGACGGGCGGACTCGACGGACTGCTGACCGGTCTCGACAGCAAGGTCCGTTACGAGGAAGGTGTCCTGCGGCTGCCCCACGGCTGCCCCAGGCACCTCACCCGTCTCGGTGGACGGCCCCTGGTGCTGGTGCCCCTGGCTTCCGGACACCGGGCACGGATGTACGGCGCCGACCGCGAGGACGCGCTCTGGATCGGGTATCCGGTTCCCGGGTTCGACCACATCGCGGGTCGCTCCCGCCCGGGTTCGGCGCCGCCGGCCGGAGCGCCCGACGGGCTCACCGCGGTGCTGGGCGAGGTCCGGGCGGAGATCCTCAAGCGATTACCGCACTCACCGACCGTCAGCGAACTGGCCCGCCACCTGCACCTCGGCGTCAGCACCACGACGTACCACTGTCAGCACCTCGCAGCGGCCGGACTGCTGCTGCGTGAGCGTCATGGCCGGGAGGTGCGGCTGCTGCCCACGGAACGGGGAGTCGCGCTCGTACACCTGCTCACGGCACCTTTCCCGCGCGCACCGCGCCGGTGATCGCCGGACGCCTGGCGTCTGGCCTCTGCCGTCTGCCGTCTGGCCTCTGCCGTCCGGCGTCCGGCGTCCGCAGCGGAACACGCGGTGCGGAGCGCGTCCCTTTCGAAGATCGTCGAAATGCCTGGGCAACCGGCGGCGGCCGCACGAGGATGTGCGTGATCGCACTCACGTGCACGTCAACTTCCAGGAGGGGCTATGAGATTGCGTGCTGTCACCGGACGGCTCGGGGCCGCCGCCACCACGGCCATGGCCATAGGGGCGCTGGCCCTCACCGGCACGCCGGCGCAGGCGTCGACGACCGCCGGAACGGTCCACGGTTGCCCGTCCGGGGCATTCTGCATCTACCCGCAGAACGCCGGGTGGAACAACGACCGCCCCTCGTACGTCTACTGGTCCGGCGTCTACAACCTCGACAACCAGATCGGCAACCACACGGTCTTCAACAACCAGACGGACGGGTGGGTCGTCGACCTGTGCATCGGGTCCGACGGCAACGACTGCCGTTGGTACATGATCGAGGGCGCGTACTCGACTCTCGACCTCACCAGCATCAACTCGGTCGTCCTGCGCCCGTGACGCGCCGCCTGGCGAGCCCCGCCCGACGGTAGGCCGTATCGCGTTCTCGCGGGCCCCCAGCCGGTCGTCGCCTGCGAGAACCACGGCCGTCGACCGGTGGCCCGGAACGCGCGGGGCTGCCTCGCCCGATCACCTGTGGGCGGGGGCGAGGCCGCCCGTGCCGGCAACTATGCTCCCGTCCATGAGCGATGCGGGCAGCGACAACAGCGGCAGACGGGTTGTCGACGGGCGGTTCGAGCTGGAGAGACGGCTCGGCGGTGGGGGCATGGGAACGGTCTGGCTGGCCCGGGACCTGGTGCTGCACCGGGGCGTGGCCGTCAAGGAGGTCCGTCCGCCCGACCCGGATTTCGCCGAGTACGACCCGGAAGCCGCGCGGATGCTGCGGGAGCGGGTCCTGCGGGAGGCCCGGGCGCTGGCCCGGGTCGACCACCCCAACGTGGTGACCATCCACCACATCGTGGACGGCGGCCCGGGGACCTACCCCTGGATCGTCATGGAACTGGTCACCGGTGGTTCCCTGGCCGATCGTCTCGCCCGCGGGCCCATGGACCCGCGGGAAGCCGCGCTTCTCGGGCGCGAGGTACTGGCCGCCCTGCGCGCGGCGCACGAGGTCGGCGTCCAGCACCGCGATGTGAAACCGGCCAACGTCCTCCTGCGTCCCGACGGCCGCCCCGTGCTCACCGACTTCGGTATCGCCGCGATCCGCGAGTCGACCGCCCTCACGGCCACCGGGTCGATCATCGGCACCCCCGACTACATGGCGCCGGAACGCGTCTCGGGCCACGAAGGCGGCCCCTCCTCGGACCTGTGGTCGCTGGCGATGATGCTCTACACCGCTGTGGAGGGTCATCACCCGCTGCGCCGGAACACGACGCTCGCGACGCTCGCCGCCGTCCTGAGCGAAGAGATTCCGCCACCGGTCCGGGCGGGCGCGCTGACGGACGTCCTCACCCTGGTCCTCGTCCGCGACGCCGCGGCGCGCCCCGACGCCGCGGAGCTGGAGCGGATGCTGGACGCCGCGTCCCGCGAGGCCGTCACGCCCACGTCGTACCCACTGCTCCCCCCGCTCGGCGGACAGCGTTCCGTCCCCGGGCCGCAGACGTCTGCGACACCGCCTCCGGGCACCGGGCCGGCGGTGCCCGGCGTGCCTGCGCACGGCGACACGACCGGGTCGGAGGGTTTCGGTCCGGCACCCGTGATGGTTCAGGGACCCTACGACAGGCGCCCGGGGCAGACCGTGTCGCCCGGCACCGGCCCGGGCACCGCACGGCCCGGGTCCACCACCGTGGCGGTACGCCGGAGCCACCGGCGCTGGATACGGGTCGGCCTGCCCGTCGCGGGAGTGGCGCTCGCGGGCACGCTCGTCTGGACGCTGCGGCCGGACGGAGGATCCCCCGCCTCCGGCGCGTCCGGCCCCTCGCGTTCCGCCGGCGCCACCGCTGGGGCGACGCCGTCCGGCGGGTCGTCCCCCTTCTCGGCCTCACCGGCCGGGAAGGAACGGACCGGCGGCGCCGACATGCTGACACCGGCGGGTATCCGCACCGCCGTCCAGGCGCTGAAGAAGGAGACCGGCAGGGACCGCTTCGGAGGGCTCACGGTCTATCCGGAGTACGTCTCCGCCGACCTGATGGTCAAGGGCAGCGACACCAAGTACGACACCTACACCTACCGTCCCGGGCAGGCCGTCCAGAAGGGCATCATCAGCTCGACGCTGTTCCCGGGCGACAAGCCCGTCACCCTCGACGGCTTCGACTGGGACGTGGTGCCGGCGCTGCTGCGCGACGCCGAGAAGAAGCTGAACGTCGATCAGGTGACCACCCGCTACCTCGTTCTGCGACTGGCGGACCCCGACTTCGGTACGCCCGACGGAATGGCCGTGTACCTCAGCAACGCCTACAGCGAGACCGGCTACCTCCAGACGGACACCAAGGGCAAGGTGGTCAGGGTCATGGCCAACGACAAGTGAGGGCGCCGGCGCCGCTCCGACCCGGCTCACGAGGACCGGCGGGGCTCCGGCCCAGCCCGATGGCCGGCGTCTCACCGGCACGACGTGACGTGTTCACTCGTCAGGATGACGCGGCGACTGACGGTCCGCGGGTCCGGGCAGGCATCGGCTGACCTCGGCTTCTCTCGGCGATCGGACGATCTCATGCCCATGCGCACCACCACTGCCGCCGTCACGGCCAAGGGCCACATCTTCGCCATGCTGGACGTGGACGGCGACGGTGTGATCTCGCGGCAGGAGTACCTCGCTCGTCCCGCACGCGCGGCGGCGGTGCTCGGACGGAACGGGGACGATCCTCTGGTGCTGGCCGCGCTCGCGGCTCACGAGCGGGTGTACACGTCCATGGACGCGGACGGCGACGGCAAGGTGACCTTCGACGAGTACGCGGCGTGGGCGGGCGCCGGCGCTTTCGACGACGTCTGCCGGCAGGCGCTGGGATCGCTGTTCGACCTCGCCGGCACCGAAGTCGACGGCACTTTGAGCCGACCGGAGTTCGTCCGGCTGCGTGTGGCCCTCGGCAACCGCGCCGACCACGCCGAGAAGGCGTTCGACGCGCTGGACACCGACGGCGACGGGCGTATCGACCGCGAAGCGTACCTCGGTTCGATCCGCTCCTACGTGATCGACGGCGCGTCCCCCATGGCCGAGACCCTCCACACCGGCGACACCCGCTGAGACGGACGCCGGACCGGGAGGGAGCCGCGGGCTCGAGCGGCAGGGAGACGGGAAGCGGTGCCGCTCCCCCGGGGCCGCCCTGTTCGCGCGTGCGGCTTCTCGCCTAGAGTCGGCTGTATGACGCAGGCACCGGCCCGGGACCGCGGCGCACGGTCCCGCGACGCGATCCTCGACACCGCCGGCGAGCTGATGTCGCGGTACGGCTATGCCGCCACGTCCATTTCCATGATCTCCACCGCGTGCGGTCTGCCGGCCAGCTCCCTCTACTGGCACTTCGGCAGCAAGGACGGGATCTACGTCGCGGTGCTGGAGCGCGCCAGGACGGCGCTGCTGGCGGCCCTGCCCCCGGCCGGGGCGCAGGGTGCCGACGTGGGGCGGCGCCTGAACGCCTTCCTCGTGGAGGTCGAGGGGGCCTTCCGGCGCCACCCGCACGGTCTGAAGCTGCTGCTGGGGCTGGGCATGGTGCAGCAGGACGCCAGCGCGGCGGCCGTGGCCGAGGTACACCACTACCGCAACGCGCTGGTGGCCTGGGCCGAGGAGTCACTGAGCGCCGTCTTCGGGCTGGCCGACCGCCCGGAGGTCGCGGAGGAACTGGCGCGCTTCACCCTTCGGATGGCGAGCGGCACCGCCGTCGCCCGCTGGTTCGCGCCGGACACCGTCCTGGACACCGGTCCGCTGCACGTCGCCCTGCTGGCGCTCGCGGCTCACCACGGCGTTCCGGTCCACGGGGCCCCGGGCGGGGGCGCCGGTCCAAGCTGACGTACACGTACGGCACTCGGCGGGGCATCCCCGTGCGCGCTCGGCGGACCGGCCGGCCGCGCTCGCGTCGTGCGGCACCGTCCTCGCAGGTCTCCCCCGCGAAGTGCCTGCGGGAAGCCGGAATGTCATGACGCGTGCTCGTAGGCGCCGATGTCGCAGGCGGCGCCCTGCGGGCGGGCCACCCCGCGCTGATCGGTGGCCGGGCAGTCGGCCGCCGCGTCCAGGGCGGGGCTGCCCGGCAGCAGCGCGGCGGTGTCCGTGGGGCCGCCGTTGTCGGCGAGCGGACCGATCAGCGGCGTACGGCTGGGCAGGTCGCCCGCGGCGGTGAGCCGGCAGCTTCCGTCACCGTCGATGTTGTGGCCCTGCGAGGCGATGGTGGCGAACGCCTTCTTGCAGTCGGCGGCCTCGCCGTCGACGGTGTTGCCGGCGACGACGGAATTGCGCAACGTCAGTCGGCCCAGCGGCAGATCGATGACGTCGGGGAGCGGGAAGGGCAGGCTGTCGAGGTAGGCGGGCGCGATGTTGATGCCGCCTCCGCCGTCACTCGAACTGTTCCCGGTGACGGTCGAGTTGAGGATCTCCACGGGGCCCCGGCCACGGATGTCGATCCCGCCGCCGTAGCCGGCGAGGCTGCCGGGGCGGTCGCCCGGGTTCGTCACCCGGTTGCCGGCGACCGTCGAGTTGGTGACGGTTCCGGTGTCGTCGAACCGGATGCCCCCGGCCTCTCCGGCGACGTTCCCGCTGACGGTGCTGTCGATCAGGTCCAGGTGCGAGCCGGGGACGTTGAAGATGCCGCCGCCGTAGCCCGCGGAGTTCCCGGTCACGGCGACCCGGCGCAGCGTCATGTGGTGTCCGTTGGCGATGCCGCCGCCCCCGGTGTCGGTGATGGGCAGTTCGCGCTCCTTGGCCGTTCCCCCGGTGATCGTCAGATCGGACAGCCGGGTGTCCGCCTGCATGCGGAAGGCGCGGTCCAGGTGGTTGGCGTCGATGACGGTGGTGCGTGCGCCGGAGCCCCGGATCGTGGTGGGCGCGCTGACGTTCAGGTCTCCCGTGGCCGGGTCGGGGTGCTCTCCGACGACCTTGTCGGGATCGGGCGGGACGGTCAGCCGGTAGTGGCCCGGGGGCAGCGTGATGGTGCTGCCCGGGCGGGCGTTGGCCGCCATCACGGCGGCGCGCAGGCTGCATGCGCCCGTCGTGGTGCGGCACAGGCCGTCCGACGGGTCGGCATCGACCGCGTCGGAGGTGGTGTCCACGGTGAACTCCGCCGGTTCGGCGGCCGCCTCGGCGACGGCTTCGGCCCCGGGGGCGGCGAGTGCCGCTGCCGTGGCCAGGACGACGACGGTGAGTGCCGCGGGGCTGGTGCGGACGTACATGAGTGAGCTCCTTACGGCGAGGAAGGGAGGCGGAACTCGGCCGGCGCCGGTGACTTCCTGCGTGCAGAGGTGCGACTCGTGCGCGGGAGGCGGCGCCGGACGGCGTCCGGTGGGACGGTCGAGCGGCGCGGCCGGCCGGGGCGGGCCCGGCGGGATGCGAACGGCACGTGAACCGCCCGCAGTCTGTAGGGAGCGTTCCATTCAGGGCGGACCGTGTCTACCGGCCGGTAGGGGAATGGCCGGATAGGGCCGTGTCCACACACGGGGAGGCCCCCGGCCGTCTCGTACGGCCGGGGGCCTCCCCGTGTCCTCGACCCGCTCGTCTGCTCGACCGGGGCAGCGGTCAGCCGCCGCTCGTCTGCTCGACCGGGGGCGGCGGTCAGCCGGGGTTGAGGAGGCCGGCTCCCACGACGGCGCGGCCGAAGGGGCTCGCGAGTTCGGCCAGACGGTCACAGTCGGCGTCGCCCAGGGCGGTGTAGGCGGGCAGGGCCAGTCGGTCGGTGCGGTCCTCGATGTGCGCGCGCAGCCGTACGCCTTCCGCGCTGAGCAAGTCGCCGTCGAGCAGGTTCCGTTCGCGCAGTCGCTCCACGGTCGCGGCCCACCGGTCCTCCGGCCAGGCGCGGCTCGCCTTGAGGAAGTCGACGGGGACCTCACCGGTGGCGGCGTGCAGGACCAGGGCCTCCAGGCCCCCGACACCCTCGCTCAGCAGGCACGCCACATGGCCGTCCCCACGGAACTCCCTGAGCAGCGTCTGGGCGTGCCACAGCCGCAGCACCGGCTCCTCCGGCCACGGCAGCGCGGCGTGCGCGGCGAACAACGGGCGGCCCTGCGCGTGGTCGCAGGCCGCCTCGGCCGCCCGGCGGGCCAACGCCAGGACGTCGTCCAGATGCGGCAGTTCGTGGATGCCCGCCCGCCGCAAGGCTTCGCCCGCCGCGGCGTACCGCGCGTCCAGCACCCGCTGCGGCGTCGTCACGTCCCAGGTCCCGGCGACCGACCGGCGTACGACGTCGGGGTTGAAGTTGTAGAAGGTCGAGATGACCAGCTCGGGGGAGGCTTCGCCGAAGGCGGCGCTACGCGAGGCGAAGTACCCGGCGCGTCCGCCGAGTCCGAGCTCCGCGTACCGTCGCTTCGCCTCGGGAGCGAAGTAGATCATGGCGTGGACGGGCTCCAGGCGGCGCCAGGCCGCACGCGCTGTCTTCATGGGTCACCTCTTCGGGGGGTCGTCGAGCGGTGTGTGCGCCGCGGTCGCGAACTCGTCGTGCGTGCGCAGGTGTTCCAGCAGCAGACCGCTCAGCGTTTCGGGTGCCTCTTCGGGGACCCAGTGGCTGACGCCCTGGAGGATCTCGAACCGGTACGGCCCGTCGACCCACTGCCGGGTATCCCGGGCGGCGGCCGGGCCGAAGGCGCTGTCCTGCGTGCTCCACACGTACAGCGTGGGCACGTCGACGACGCCGATCGGACCGTCGGGGCGGCCGGCCCGGTACCAGTTCAGCGCCGCGGTGAGAGCGCCCGGCCGGGACAGGTGCCGTACGTAGGCCTCGGCACTGTCCCGGGGGACCTTGCCGGCGTAGAACGCGCGGAGTTCCTGAGCGTCGTGGGCGAGCATGCGCTCTTCGGTCGCGGGTGTCTCGCGCCAGTCGATCATGTAGCGCGAGCGTGCGCGCTGGTCCTGGTCGGTGCGCAGGGTGGCGGCCAGGGCGCCGGGGTGAGGGGTCGAGACCACGGTCAGGGTGCGCACGCGGCCGGGGTGGGCATGCGCGGTCCACCAGGCCACCGCGCCTCCCCAGTCGTGGCCGACCAGGTCGAACGCCGCCCAGCCCAGTTGCCCGGTGATCGCGATGACGTCGTCGACGAGGTGGTTCACGCGGTAGTCGTCGGGCCGCTGGGGGCGGACGCGAGGCGAGTATCCGCGCTGGTCGGGCGCGACCACCCGGCAGCCGTGCGCGGCCAGTGCCGCGATCTGCCGTCGCCACACCAGTCCCGTCTGCGGGAAGCCGTGCAGGAGCAGCACGGGGCGGCCATCGGGCGGACCGGCCACCAGCGCGTCGAACACGCCCGCGGCCGTGGGAATGCTCAGCTCGGTCACGACCCACCTCTCATACCGACTGGTCGGTAGCCTCCAGGCTCCGGTGACCGGTTGTCAAGGTCGCGAAAGGGCCCCGGCCAGCCGGCGACGAGCATCCTCCGACCTCGCCGGCAGCCGGACCGAGCGCCGGCGACCGCCTCAGCGTGACTGCTCGTGCCGGGTCAAGGCGGCCACCAGGGGGTGGACCGTGTCGCCGGCGGAGTCGGTCCCGTGCGTGTCGGCGGCCTGGGAGGCGGCGGCCTCGGCGCTGCGCGGGAACATGCCCTGCTCGTATGCGGTGAGCGCGGCCTCGACGTCGTCGGGGTGCGCGGCGAGGGCCTGGCCGAGTTCGGCGCCGTCGAGCATGGCCAGGTTGGCGCCTTCACCGTTCGGGGCCGCGAGGTGGGCCGCGTCGCCGATCAGGGTCACCCCCGGCACCCGCTCCCACCGGTGCCCGGCCGGCAGGGCGTACAGGGGGCGCAGGACCGGCGCGACGTCGCTGTCGGTGATCAGCGCGGTGAGCTCCGGCGCCCAGCCCGCGAACTCCTGCGCGATCCGCGCGGTGGCCGCGGCGGCGTCGGCGAAATCGATGGCGGTGAACCAGTCCCGCGGCTCGGACAGCCCGATGTAGGCGTGCAGCGTGTCGCCCTTTTCCCGGTGGGCGAAGAGCTCCCTGCCCGGTGTGAGCGCCATCATCGACCCGCCGCCGACCGTTTCGGCGGCTTCCGGATGCCGGGTGTCGGCGTCGAACAGGTACGTCTCCACGACGGACTTGCCGGTGTACGCGGGTACGGCGGTGGTGAGCAGCGGCCGGACCCGTGACCATGCGCCGTCCGCGCCGACCAGCAGGCTGGTGACGACGGTGCTGCCGTCGGCGAACGTCACTTCGTGGCTGCCCTCGCCGAGGGTGCGGGTGCTCCTTGCCTTGTGCCCCCACCGGACGGTGCCGGCCGGGAGTGAGTCGAGCAGGACCTGCCGCAGCTCGCCGCGCATCACCTCGGGGCGTCCGCCCGTGCCGTCGTCGGCTTCCTCGAACAGGACGGTCCCGTCCGTGTCGAGGACCCGCATCGCCTGGCGGCCCTCCAGGACGAGGGCGTGGAACGCGTCCGTCAGGCCGGCCGCTTCCAGAGCGAGCTGCCCGTTGTAGTCGTGGATGTCGAGCATCCCGCCCTGCGAGCGCGCAGCCGGGGACGGCTCCGCCTCGTGGACCGTGGCCGGTATTCCGTGGACGTGCAGGACGCGGGCGAGCGTGAGGCCGCCGAGTCCGGCGCCGAGGATCGTGACGTCGGTGAGCATGAGGGCTTCCCTTCGGATCATGGACCGCCGACCGCCCCGGCGCTCACGCCGGGGTGCCGTCGCGGTACGCCGGGACGATGTGATGCCGGTGGCCGGTGCCGGCCGGCTCCGGCCACCTCCAATGTCCCGGCCGGCGCCGACAGACCACCGACAGATCACCGACCGCCGCCGACAACCACCCGACACCGGCCCCGGCCGTACCGACGGCCTCACGCGCGGGCAAGCGGTCCGGGCGGGACGCCGCCGGGCCGGCCGGCCCCCCCCACCCCGCGTGGCTCGGTCCGTTCCGCGCCGACGCCCCGCCCCCCACCGGGCCGCGCCACCGGGCGACGGCGAGCCGTGCGACGGGTGCGAGGATGTGCTGCCGTGGCCGCCGGGTGAGGAGTGGCCGCGAGTCGGGCCCGGGAGGGATGTGGGGATGGGTACGGTGCGGCTGGACGAGCTGTTCCCCTCTGTGCGCGTCCACCTGCCGGCCGGAGCGCAGATGGACGCGGATGCTCTGGCCGAGCCACAGGCGGTCGTGGCCGTCGCGATGCTGCTGCGCCGCGTGCAGTTGCGGCTGAGCAGGTCGGCGCGCGACCTGGAGCAGTTCACCCATGCGCTGTTGGGCGACATCGAGCGCCTGGAGACAGCCGGGCACAAGGTCACGGAGCCGGCGCGGGTGGTGCTGGCCATGCTGGTGTGCTGGGTTCCGGCCCGGCGGGGGTTCGAGTACGCGCAGCCGCTGGTGATGTGGCGGTGGCTGCACAGTGCGTTCGGTCCTCCGGTGCCCGCGGACGCCGTGGACGCCGGGATCGATCTCCGACCGCTGGACCGTGCCCTGCGGGACGAGGGTTTCGGGGTGGTGGCGCACACGGCCGTGGTCATGCTGGCACCCGTGCTGTTCTACCTGAACAACAACGCTCGGTCGGCGGATCACCTGGCCGAACGGCTCAGCCCGGTCGTGTTCGCCGTGTGCCGGGAAGATCTCGCCGAGGGCCCCGAGCCGAGGGTGGAGGCGGCGGCCCATCTGGTGACCTATCTGCTGCGGCACCGGCGGCACGGGGAGGCCCGCGTACTGGGCCACCAGCTGGAGACGTGCCTGCACGAGCATCCCGACCGTGCCTCCGCCGGTGGGCTCGCGGTCCTGCTCGCCGGTGCGCGGCCTGCGATCACCCGGCGTCGGCCGGTGTCGATCGCCCGGTGGGCGCTGGACCGCTTGCGGGTGAACCCGTTCACCACGCTGTCCTTGAAGACGATCCTGGCGGCAGGGATGGACACCGGGGAGCGGGCCCGGTTCTTCCCCGAGGTCCTCGCCCAGCTGGAGGCCGTGGCCGGTCTGGTGGAGGAGGAGCAGGTCGCGGCGCAGCTGTCCCGGGACCGGGGCACGTTGCTCTCCATGACCGGGCCGCTGGTGCACGCGCTGCTGCGGGAGGGTGATGACGAACGCCTGATGCAGTGGCTGTCCGTCTGGCACGGGGTCGCGGCGGGCGACCGGCGCCACGACCGGTGCGTCGTTCTCGCCGCCGGGGGCAGCCGCGCCTGGTACCGGCCGCGGACGGCTCCCGAGGGTGACGGCGAGGTGCCGCTCGCGCGGCTGACCGCAGCGTTCAACGCGGCCCTGGGCCGCAGTCTCATATCGGACGGACTGACCGACGCCGCGCTGACCGTGCCCGCCACCGGCCGCCTGGACGGCGCGCACGCTCCCGAGCTCGAAGCAGCGCTGGAGGCCTACCTCGACACCGCCGACCTGGAGCGGTTCGCCCGTGCCGAGCACGCGAAGGCGTTCGTCTCCCTGCTGCCGGCTCTGACACCGGTCCAGGCCCTGCTGGCGCGTCGGCGGGGTCCGGTGCCGCCGCTCGCCGTCAGCCTGCGCGCGCCGCTGCCGGACCGGCCTGTCGGATCCGTTCAGCTGTGGTGCGGGGAGGCGCCCTTCACGCGTGCCGAGGCCGACGTGCTGGAGAAGGTCTTCTCCTTCGTGGGCATCCGGTGCGACGTCGTGGGCCCCGACGAGGTGACCGGGAAGAACTTCCTGGCCGCGTACCAGCAGGACGAACACGACGTCATCTGGGTGGCGGCGCACGGGCGGCACCCGCTGCTCGACCCGGACGACTCCGCGATCGCGCTGGGTCCCACCGAGCAGGTGCCGCTGGACGAGCTCGTGACCGCGTCCGTTCCCGTCAGGGCCGAGCGGCGCCTGCTCGTCCTCAACACGTGCGACAGTGCGGCGGCCAACGCCCAGGGGCCGTACGACGACTTCGGCCTGGCCCGCTCGGTCGCGGGACCGGGGCAAGCCGTCATCGGGCATCTGTGGCCGGTGCCCGGCGGCGCGGCCGTGGTCTTCGGTGCGCTCCTGGCCTGCGAGCTGGCCGACGGCAGCGGCTTCGGCGAAGCCTTCGCGGCGGCGCTGTGCGCTTTGCAGGAGGGGTGGCACGACCTGGCACGCCGATTCCAGGACCGCGGTATCGGTGCCGAGGTCGCCGAAGCCCTGCACGATTTCCGCGACCCCACACTCCTGGAGTGGGGCAGCCCCGTATTCCTGGAGTAGCCGGCCAGTCCGGTGCTGCGCGGGCGCCGTCCCCATGGTGTTACGCGTGCAATCCTTGAACGGGAAACAGCCACGCGCCAAAGGGTTCACCAGCTGGGTGGCGACACTTACCCAGCGGTCGTTGACGGGGCAAATACCGGAGACGTCGCAGTAAATGGTTGACTAGCTCGGGGGGTTGTGATAAAAGCGCGCACGGGTGTTTACTGTAAAGGATTGTTCAACATGACATAGGACGTCATGACCGGGGGTCTCCATCATGATGCGAAACGTGCGCGCGCGAGCGTGGATGGAAATCGTCGCCGCTACTGTCAGCGGGATCCTATTCATCGTCACCCTTCTCTGGCGTGACTGGATCGAGCGTCTTTTCGGCGTCGATCCCGACATGGGAAGCGGCGCGCTGGAATGGACGATCGTCCTGGTCGCGCTGATTGCCACGGTCGGCTTCTCCCTGCTCGCACGCAGCGAATGGCGCAGGGCCGGGGCGCCCCGGACCGAATGAACGACTCCGGCGGATCCTCGGGGTCCGCGGCCTGTCCCGGACACCATGACATCCCGACCGAGGAGGCTCCCCATGCCGAACGAACCGCGCAGCAGCCGGGAATACGAAGCCGAAGACGCGGCCCTGACCCAGGCCGGTCCGGCGCAGTCGCACTCCGACCTCGAGGGGGCACCCCGGTCCGCGGTCCCGCCCGAGGACCGGCAGCGGATGCTCGACGAGCGTGAACAGAGGTTCGCCGGGCGGCGCAAGCCCATGGGGCCCACTCCAGGCGGGACACCCGAGAGCATTCCGGAAGACGTCAGTCCCGACGAACAGCCCAGTACCACGCCGGAACCCGACGAGCCGTAGGCCCGCCGCGATGATGCGACATCCCTGAAGGACGGCAGCCATGGCATCAGTTCGCCTCATTCAGAACATCGGCCTGGACGACCGTGCGACGGGCACCCAGACCAGCACCATCAACGAGACCACCGCCGCGGCGGCCGGCGGTGAAATCTTCGTCACCGGCAACTGGTTCGCCAGCCGCAGTACCACCACCGGCAAGGACTGGGAACTGGTCGACCCCTTCTCGGTCCTCCCGTCCGCAGCCGGTGGGTTCTGCTGCGACCAGATCGTCCTGCACGACGCCGGCCGCGACATCTGGATCTGGATACTGCAATACATCGTGCGCGACGACACACACACCGGCGTCCGCAACAACGTCTTCCGGGTCGCGGTCTCCCCGGGAACCGATCCAGCCACCTTCCACTGGTGGGACATCGCCCCCGTCTCACTGGATCCCGCATGGACGGACCTGTGGTTCGACTACCCGGATGCGGCGACCAGCGCGAACCACCTCTACCTCACCTTCAACGCCTTCGATTCCGCCGACGACTGGCAGCGGGCCTTCGTCTTCAAATTCCCCCTGGACACCCTCCGGTCGGGGAACTCCCTGGGCTACCAGTGGTGGTCCACGACGCAACTCGGTTCGCTGAGGCTCACCCAGGGGGCGGGCGGCAGCATGTTCTTCGCCGGCCACAACAGCGGCACGGTCCTACGGGTCCACGGCTGGCCCGACGGCTCGAACACCATCGGTTGGTTCGACGTCACCGTCAGCCCCTGGAGTGCCGGGCCCTACCGCTCTCGGGGGCCCGACGGCAAGGACTGGCTCGCCAAGCGCGTCGATTCCAGGATCACCGGCGCCTGGGTGAGCGGGACCCGCGCCGGCTTCCTGTGGACCGCCGCGGAACGCGCCGGGCGCCCGGTGCCGTACGTCAAAGCCGCGGTCGTCGACGTCACGACGCAGGCCCTGGTCGAGGAGCCGGACATCTGGAACCAGCAGTCCGCCTACGCCTACCCGGCGGCATGTCCCAACGCCCAGGGGATCATCGGTGTGAGCCTGTTCCTGGGCGGCGGTCCCGTGCACCCGAGCCACGTCGTCGGCTTCCGTGACGGCGCCGAATGGCGTCTGGCCTTCACCCGTCACAGCACGCAGGGTCCGGACACCGGCACCTGGGGCGACTACCTCACCTGCCACCGGCACCACCCGGCGGAGTCCGAGTGGGTGGCCTCCGGTTACACGCTCCAAGGGGGCGGGGAGCGCAGATTCGTGGAACCGCAGTACGTCCACTTCGGCATCGGCTGATCCCGCCCCCGCCCCGGGTGGGACCGCGGAGCTGCCACGAGCGGGGCGGTGGCGGTCGCGTCGGCGGACGGGATCCATCGACGGGATGCAGTCGGCGGACGGAATCCACTGACGGGATTCACTCGGGTGGTCGTGCGGGCGGGCGCGCGGCCGCGGTGTACGCGTCCCAGTCCGCGCGGCCGCCGGCCCCCAGCACACCCGTGTCCGCGCCGAGTTGCGTGCCGGAGCGGGCCATCAGCTCATGACGCGTGATCCGGCCGACGAGCGCGGGGAAGAGCGGCCGCAGCGGCTGGCACCAGCGCAGCCACGGGGGCGCGTAGATGTAGTGGGACCGGTGGACGATCCCGGTGGTGAGCCAGTCGGCCACCTGCGCGGGTGCGTGCACGCGGCGCGCGAACCACGGCTGGTGCCGGCGCAGTGCGCGCAGCACGGGATGGTCGTCGATGCCGCTGATCATGTCGGTGCCGGTCCAGTGCAGGTAGGCGATGCCGACGCCGACACCCTCGGGGGCCACCTCGCCGCGCAGTGCCTGCGCGAAGGATTCCGCACCCGCCTTGGACGCGCAGTACGCACTCATCATGGGCGCGGAGCCGAACGCGGCGGTGGAGGCGATCTGCAGGAAGTAGCCACCGGTACGGGTCAGCTGCGGCAGGAAGGCCCTGGCCGTGTTGGCGGATCCGACCAGGTTGACGTCGATGACCCGCTGCCACAGGTCGGCCGCCGTCCGGCTGAAGGGCCCGCCGACGGCGATGCCCGCGTTGGCGACGACCACGCTCGCGGGGCCGAATCGCTCGGCGACCTGCTCGGCGGCACGGTCCAGCGCGGCGCGGTCGGTGACGTCTGCCTCGACGCAGACAGTCGGGGACGGCAGCGCGGCCGCCGCTCGGTGCAGGGTCTCCGCTTCACGGCCCAGCAGGGCGACCCGCATGCCGGTGCGGGAGAGGCGGCCGGCGAGCGCCTCACCGATCCCGCGGGCCGCCCCGGTGACCACGGCGACGCGTCCGCGCAGCGGACTCCCGCGACCGCCGGCCTCTGCACCGGTGCCTGCCATGGCCGTCCTCCGTCCTGGATGCGGGCGCTCTTCCGTCTCCACGTTCGCACTGCCGTCCCACCCGCGCGCGTCACGCTGATCGCCCCCGGTGCTCCCCGGGATGCGCACGGCGCGTGCTGCCGCGAGGGTGGACAGGAAGCGTCACCGCCGTCGCGACCGACCCGGAGAGTGTGACCATGAACAAAGCGCAGCTCATCGGCATGACGGCGCGCCGCGCCGCCGAGCTCCCCGGCGGCCGGCAGCTCGCCCCGGAGGACATCGACCGGGTCCTGGAGACCCTCTTCGGCACCGTGGAGCACCCCGGGACCATCGCCGAGGCGCTCAAGGCCGACGAGACGGTCGACCTGGGCAGCTTCGGCAGCTTCCACACCGCTGACGGCACGGCCGCTTTCCGACCGGGCAGGGCGCTGTCCGAATACCTCCAGGACCAGGTGGGATGAGGCTCGCGGTGCGCGAGCCGAAGCCGTGCGGCCGAGCGCACCGAGATCTCCCGGCAGTCCCCGGCCCCGGGACCGGCCCGCACGGTGGCCGCCAACGGACCGGTTGGGCGGGGTTGGTTCAGGGTCGTACCGGCCAGGGCATCGCGACGACTTCAGTGAAGGACTAGTAAATGAAAATGATTATCGCTAGCGTGTGGGCGCGCGGCCCCGTCCCTCCCCGCGGAGGGTTCTCCGGGCTGCCCTGACGTCTGAACCGCCGCACGAAAAGGGGAGTCGTGGCTCATCTGCTGATGGTCGAGAGCTGGGTCGGGTCGATGAGCAGACTGCTGCCACGGGCGATCCGGGAGGGCGGGCACGAGTTCACGTTCCTCACCCGCGACCTGCACCACTACCTGCGCTCGGCCCCCGACGGAACGGCGCATCCGCTGCTCGGCGCCCGCAACCTGATCACCGCCGACACCAACGATCCCGACACCCTGCTGCCGGAGATCGAGCGGCTGCACGCGGTACTGCGCTTCGACGGCGTGCTCACCTCCTGCGACTACTACCTCCCGACCGTGGCCCGGATCGCCGAACGGCTGGGGCTGCCGGGCTCGCCCCCGGCTGCGGTGCGGGACGCCTGCCGCAAGGACGCCACCCGACGTGTCCTCGCCGGCGCGGCAGTCGCCGGGCCGCGCTTCGCGGTGCACGAGGAGTGGGCCGACATCGCCCGGGCGGCACGGGAGATCGGCTACCCGCTGGTCGTCAAACCGGTCGACCTGTGCGCGGGCATGTACGTACGGCGCGTGGACGACGAGGGACAACTCGCCGCGTGCGTACGGGCCCTGGCCGGCTTCCCCGTCAACGCCCGCGGACAGCGCCGACAGCCCGCCGTGCTGCTGGAAGAACTGCTGGACGGCCCCGAGGTGAGCGTCGAGACGGTGTCGCACGCGGGCGCGGTCCACGTCGTGGGCGTGACCGACAAGAGCATCGGCGGAGCGCCCGCGTTCATCGAGACCGGCCACATGTTCCCGGCCGCTCTGCCGGCCGCCGACGCCGAGGCCGCCGCGCAGACCGCCCTCGCCGCGCTCAAGGCCCTCGGCCTGACCGAAGGCGTCGTGGCGCACACCGAGGTCAAGCTGACCTCCGCCGGTCCGCGCGTGGTCGAGGTCAATCCGCGGCCCGCCGGGAACCGCATCACCGAACTGGTCCGCCACGTGACCGGCATCGACCTGGCGGCGGCCCTCGTGGAGGTGTCCCTCGGCCGCGCGCCCGACCTGCGGGGCAGGGACACGGGGCTGCGCAGCGCGGCCATCGGCTTCCTCGTGCCGGAGACCTCGGGCACGCTCGAGTCGCTCGGCGGTCACGGGCTGCCGGACGCGCCGGGTCTGCTGGAGGTGCAGCTCGCCGAGCCCGGCGGTCGGGTGACGGCGGCGGGCAGCAACAACGAGTATCTCGGGCACGTCATGGCGGGTGACGCCGAGGGCCTGGGCGCCCGCGACCACGTCGAGGCCCTGCTCGACGAGCTGCGCTCCACGTTGGTGATCCGATGAGCGCCCCGGCCGGCACGGCCCGCCGGGCCGCGTTCGCGACCCACGCGTCGTACGACGAGCTCGTCGCGCACGTCCGCGCCGGTGGGCTGGGTCCGGATCCGGCCACGCAGCGGATCGCCGTGGCCTTCACCACGCGGCAGAGCGTTCGGCACGACGGGCGCGCTTCCGGCTACCGCAACGAGGTGCTCAGCCTGCGTCTCGCCAGGGCCGTCGGCTCGTGTGCGGTCGAGCCCGGCGCACTGCCCGACCGTGCGGTCGAGGACTGCGTCGGCGCCGATGTGGCCCGGCTGCTGGAGCATCCGCTGCTGCCGGTGCGGGTGGCCGCGCTCGACGCCTATCTGATGCACGTCACCCCGCACACGCCCGGCAACGGCGCCCGTCCCTTCCCGCTGCCCGCCGGGACATCGCTGGAGAGGTCCCGGGCCCGCGCGAAGGCCGTCGTCGAGCTGCTCGACCTGCCGACGAGCGCGACCGTACTGGTGGTGGGTGTCGTCAACTCCCTGCTCGAAGCGCTGCGTTCGCGCGGGCTGCACTACGTGCCCTGCGATCTCAAGGGCGGGCTGACCGAGTGGGGCGAGACGGTCGTCACCGACGCCCTCGCGGCCGCGGAGCCCTGTGACGCGCTGCTGGTCTCCGGCATGACCCTCGGCAACGGCACCTTCGAGCCGCTGCGGCGGCACGCGCTGCGGCACGGCAAACAGCTGGTGGTGTTCGCCCAGACCGGCAGCGCCGTGCTGCCGCGCTTCCTCGGCCACGGGGTGAGCGCGGTGTGCGCGGAGCCGTACCCCTTCTTCTGGCTCGACGGCGGTCCCGGCACCGTCCACCGCTACGGCGGCCCGTGTCCGGAGGGCGGTCGATGACCACCACGGTCGTACGCCCGCTCGCCCGCCCGGAGTTGCTCGCCCTGCTCGGCCGCACGCCACTGGTCCGCATCACGTCCGACCTGCCCGGCCCGCACCCGGGGTTCTGGGCCAAACTCGAAGGGCTCGCGGCGGGCGGCATGAAGGCGCGGGCCGCCGTGTCGATGCTGCTGGGCGCCCGTGAGCGCGGCGAACTGCGGCCCGGCGCGCCGGTGGTGGAGTCCACCTCGGGGACGCTCGGCATCGGGCTGGCGTTCGCGGGACAGGCCCTCGGCCACCCCGTCGTGTTGGTCGGCGACAGTGAACTGGAGCCGTCCATGCGGCAGCTGCTGCGCGCCCACGGGGTGCGGCTGGAGATCGTGGACCGCCCGGCGGCCCGGGGCGGCTGGCAGGCCGCGCGCCTGGACCGGCTGCGGGAGCTGCTCGCCGTCCTGCCCGGCGCGTACTGGCCGGACCAGTACAACAACCCCGACAACAGAGCCGGTTACGCCTCCCTCGCCGCCGAACTCGTCGATCACTTGGACCACCTGGACATCCTGGTGTGCAGCGTCGGCACCGGCGGCCACAGCGCGGGCGTCATCGGCCCGCTGCGCCGCCGCTGGCCCGCGCTGCGGCTGATCGGCGTCGACTCGACCGGCTCCACCATCTTCGGCCAGCCCGCCCGGCCCCGGCTGATGCGTGGCCTGGGCAGCAGCATCCATCCGCGCAACGTCGCCTACGACGCCTTCGACGAGGTCCACTGGGTCGGCCCGGCCGAAGCCGTGGACAGCTGCCGCCGGCTGGCCCGCGACAGCTTCGTCAGCGGCGGCTGGAGCACGGGCGCCGCCGCCCGGGTCGCCGCCTGGGCCGCCCGCGTCCACCCCGGCGCGGTCGTCGCCACCGTCTTCCCCGACGGCCCGCACCGCTACCTCGGCACCGTCTACGACGACGACTTCGCCGCGGCCCACGGCCTCGACCCGGCCACGGCGGCCACCCGCCCGGTCCAGATCGCGCACCCCCGCGCGGCCGAGGCCACCGGCTGGGTGCGCTGCACCCGCGTCACCGACCCCCTGACGGCCGTACCCGACCCGGAAAGGACCCCGTGAAGGCCAGCCTGCGCACCGTACGCCTCGAACTCCAAGAGCCGCTGCGCATCTCCCGCTCCGTCATGACAGCCCGCGATGCCGTGTGGCTGACCGTGGAACACGACGGCGTCACCGGCCACGGCGAGGCCGTCACCAGCGTCTACTACGGGCTCGACGCCGCCACCCTGCAACGGGTGCTCACCTGCGCCGGCGCGGACCTCGCCCGCTTCTCCGACCCCGAGAGCGCCCTGGCGGCCCTGCGGGCGGGCGGGTCGGCCGGGGTCGGCACTCCGGCGGCGGTGACCGCCGCCGTGGAGGCCGCGCTGTTGGACCTCGTCGGCAAGCGGGCGGGACGCCCCGTGCACCGGCTGCTCGGTGCCGCCGCACCTCCGGTCGCGGCCACGGCCCGCACCATCGGCATCACCTCCCTCGCCCACGCGGCGGCCGACGCCCGCCGTCTCGCGGCGAGCGGCTTCGACGTCATCAAGGTCAAGGCGGGCAGTCCCGACCCGGAGGACGACGTGGAGCGCGTCCGTGTCATCCGCGACGCCGCGCCCCTGGCCCGGCTGCTCCTCGATCCCAACGGGGCCTGGACCGCGGCGCGGGCCGAGGCGCTGCTGCACCGGTTCGCCGAGCTCGGCGTCGAGGCCGTCGAGCAACCCCTCGCGCCAGGCGACCCGGAGGCGCTCGGCACGTTCGCCGAACGCTCACCGCTGCCGGTCATCGCCGACGAGGACGCCGTGGACCTGGAGGACGTACGCCGCCTGGCCGGGCGCGTCCAGGGCGTCAACGTCAAGCTCGCCAAGTGCGGTGGTGTGCACGCCGCTCTGCGCATCGCCGAAGCGGTCGAGGGCAGTGGCACGGACCTGATGCTGGGCTGCCTGACCGCCAGCAGCCTCGGCCTCGCACCCGCCGTCCACCTCGCCGACCGGGCCCGCTGGGCCGATCTCGACGGACACCTGCTGCTCGCGCACGACCCGTGGACCGGAATCGGCGGCGAGGACGGGACCGTACGTGCGAACGGCCTCGCCGGCCTGGGAGTGCGGGAGGTGGGGGCACATGAGGACGTTGCGTGAGGTGCGCCGCTTCCCGCTCGCGGTCCAGCTCCTGCTGGTCAACCAGCTCGGCGTCAACACCGGCTTCTACCTCCTCATCCCCTACCTCGCCACCCACCTCACCGACGACCTGGGCATGTCGGCGGCCGTCGTCGGCGTCGTGCTCGGCGTGCGCAACCTCAGCCAGCAGGGACTGTTCATCATCGGCGGCTCCGCGTCCGACCGGCTCGGCGCGCGCGGCGTCATCATCGCCGGCTGCGCGCTGCGCACCGCCGGGTTCGCCCTGTTCGCGCTCGGCGACGGCCTGGCCGTGCTGCTCGCCGCGTCCGTACTCAGCGGGCTCGCCGGGGCCCTGTTCAACCCCGCCGTACGCAGCTACGTCGCCCAGGAGGCGGACGAGCGCCGCGCCGAGGCGTTCGCCCTGTTCAACGTGTTCGCCACCACCGGCGCCCTGATCGGCCCGCTGCTGGGCGGTGCGTTGCTGCTGGTGGACTTCCGCACGTCCGCGCTGACCGCCTCCGCGATCTTCGCCGCCCTCACCGTCGCGCAGGCCCTCGTGCTGCCGGCCCGGGGCGTCGGGCCCGGCAGGGGCACGGTCCTCGGGGAGTGGCGCGAGGTCCTGGGCAACCGGGCCTTCCTCGCCTTCGCGCTCGCCATGGTCGGCATGTTCACCCTGGAGAACCAGCTGTACCTGCTGCTGCCCGACGGAGCGCGGCGGGCCACCGGCTGGAACGGCGCCGCCGGTCTCGTCTTCCTCGTCGGCACCCTCACCAACCTGGCGTTCCAGCTGCGCATCACCCGCGCCCTCACGAAGCGGGGGAAGCGCGCCCACTGGATCGCGACCGGCCTGGGGCTCATGGCGGTGGCGTTCCTGCCGCCCGCCGTGGCCGCGGCCGGCTCCGGCGGTCCGGACGGCTGGGCCGACGCGGCGCTGCGCGCCCTGCCCGTTCTGGCCGGCGCCCTGCTGCTCCACCTCGGCGTGATGGTCGCCCAGCCGTTCGTGATGGAGCTGATCCCCGGCTTCGGCCGGTCCGAGCTGACCGGCACCTACTTCGGGACCTTCTACGTGGTCTCCGGCATCGCCGCCGCCGTCGGAAACACCGTCGTCGGCTGGGCCATGGACACCGGGGAGCGGGGCGGGGCCGGCTGGCTGCCGTGGGCGTGCTGCGCCCTGTTCGGCTCCGCCTCCGCGCTGGGTGTGGCCTGGCTGCACCGGCTCGGGTCGCTGCCGGAGCCGTCGGTGGCGAAGCCCGTCGTATCCGCCGCGGCCTGAGGAGGGACACGGTATGACCGCCACGACCGTTCGGCGCAACCTGCTCACCGACAACCCCGAGCTGTACGAGGCACGCTTCCCCGACCCCGAACGGCTGGCCGGGCGCTGGACGGAGGACTGCCTGCGACGGCACGGCGCGGGACCCCGCGTGCTCGACATGGGCTGCGGTACCGGCCGCGACGCAGCGCACCTCCACGGCGCCGGCCGCAGCGTGACGGGCGCCGACCTCTCCGAGACGATGATCACCCACGCCCGCGCCCACCACCCCGGCCCCGAGTACGTCCACGCCGACCTGCACGGCTTCGACCTCGGACAGGGTGTGTTCGACGCCGTCGTGTGCCTGGACAGCGCCCTGCTGTACTGCCACACCAACGACCAGCTCGACGCCTTCCTCGCCTCCTGCCGTCGCGCCCTCGCCCCCGGCGGTCTCCTGGTGGCGGAGATGCGCAACGGCGCCTACTTCCTCGGCCGTACCGACCTGCTGGAGACGCCCACCGTCGACGAGTTCAGGTGGCGGGGCACCGGCTACCGGTCCACCACCACGCTCACCGTGGACCGTACGGCCCAGCTCCTGCGCCGGGTGCGCGTGTGGACGGCGGACGACGGGTCGGAGCCGGTCGAGCAGCGTTCCGCCTGGCGGCTGCTGTTCCCGCAGGAGCTGCACCACCTGCTGGCCGCGCACGGCTTCGAGGTCCTCGAACTCCACGACGGGCCCGGACCGCGCACCGAGCCGCCATGGCGGGAAGGCCGGTCGCCCGGCGACACGACGGACGCGGACCGGCTGCACGTCGTCGCCCGCCTCACCACCCACTGATCGTCCGCCTTCTTCACACACCAAGGGATCCCATGCACGACGAACGTTTCCCCGGCCTGCCCCGGCGTGGTTTCCTCGCCGCCACGGGCGCCGCCTCGCTCAGCGCGCTCGCCCTCACCGGATGCGGTGGCTCCGGCACCGAGGGCTCCGACGCCAAGGGCGAGGGGACTCCGAAGAGGGGCGGGCGGCTGCGCGCCGCGTTCGCGGGCGGCGGCGCCGGCGAGACCCTCGACCCGCACCTGGCCAACCTCTTCGCCGACGCCGCCCGCGCCAAGGCGCTGTACGACAAGCTCGCGGACTACGGCGCCGACCTCTCCGCACAGCCCCGCCTCGCCGAGAAGTGGGAGCCGAACAAGACCCTGGACCGCTGGCAGGTGACCCTGCGCAAGGCGACGTTCCACGACGGGAAGCCGGTCACCGCCGCCGACGTCCTGCACAGCTACCGCCGTATCGCCGACCCCGAGCAGGCGTTCCGCGCCAAGGCGTCCCTCGAACCCATCGACCTGGACGCCAGCCGCGCCACCGGCGAGCGGAGCATCGAGTTCGTCCTCAAGCGGCCCACCGCCGAATTCCCGAACGTCCTGGCCGCGTTCGGCGCCTACATCGTCCCGGAGAACGCCTCCGACTTCGACACGAAGCCGGTCGGCTCCGGCCCCTTCCGGTTCGTCTCCTTCGCCCCCGGCCGCTCCGCCGTCTTCCGCCGCCACGACGACTACTGGGAGGGCGCCCCGCACCTCGACGAGCTCGAGATCGTCGTCGCCAACGAGGAGTCCGCCCGCGTCAACGCGCTCCTCGGCGGCCAGGTCGAGTACGCCCACGAGCTCAACCCCGCCACCGCCCGCGCCCACGAGGGCGGGGGACGGATCGAGATCGTGCGGCTGCGGGGCAGCGTCATGCAGGCGTTCTGCATGAAGACCGACCGGCCTCCCTTCGACGACAGACGGGTACGCGAGGCGTTCTTCCTCATCGCCGACCGCAGGGAACTCGTCGACGGCGCCCTGTCCGGGGCGGGTGTGATCGGCAACGACCTGTTCGGCAAGGGCTACGAGTACTACGCCGACGGCCTCCCCCAGCGCGAACAGGACCTGGACCGCGCCCGCGCCCTGCTGAAGCAGGCCGGCGCCGAGAAACTCGAGGTCACCCTCGACACCTCGGCCGTCGCCGCCGGCTTCACCGAGGCCGCGAGCATCTTCCGCGACCAGGCCCGGAAGGCGGGCGTCACCGTCGACGTGAAGATGGGCAGCAAGGACTCCTACTGGGCCGACATCCTCGACAACGGCACCTTGTGCTGTTACCGCTCCGGCGCCATGCCCATCGAGGCCCACATCTCCCAGCGCCTGCTCACCGACTCCGCCACCAACGCCACCCAGTGGAAGCACAAGGACTTCGACGCCCTCTACCGGCAGGCCCAGTCCACCCGCGACAAGACCGCACGGGCCGCGGTCTACCAGCGGATGCAGCGCCGCCTGTACACCGAGGGCGGGTTCCTCGTCTGGGGGTTCGCCGACTGGATCCTCGCAACCGCCCGCCATGTGAGGGGGGTTGCGGCGGACGCTCCTGCCAACACGCTCGACTGGGCCCGCTTCGACAAGGTCTGGCTCGCGTGAGCGGACTGCGCTCCTTCGTCGCCCGGCGGCTGCTCCTCGGCGTCGCGCAGACCGTGGCCGTGGTGCTGCTGGTCTTCGCGCTCACCGAGGCGCTGCCGGGCGACGCCGCCGTCGCGCTCGCCGGCGACCAGCCCGATCCCGCCCGGATCGCCGCCATCCGCGAGGCCATGCACCTCGACCGGCCCGCACACGAGCGGCTGGCGGACTGGGCGGTGGGCCTGCTCCGGGGTGACCTCGGCACCTCCCTGACCTCCGGCCGCCCGGTCGGCCGGTACATCGCCGACGGCTTCGGCCCGACCCTGCTGCTGGCCACGCTCACCGTGGCCCTGCTCGTTCCGACCGGCTTCGGCCTCGGCGTGCTCGCCGCCCGCCGCGAGGGGCGCCTCGCCGACCGGCTGATCAGCTCGGTCACGCTCGCCGTGTACGCGGTGCCCGAGTTCGCCCTCGGCATGCTGCTGGTGACCGTGCTCGCGCTCCGGCTGGGCTGGGTGCCGCCGACCGCCGTCGGCTACGGCACCGACCTGCTCGGCCACCCGTCCGCGCTCGTCCTGCCCGTCCTCGTGCTGCTGTCCCGGCCCGTCTGCTCCCTGTCCCGCCTCGTGCGGGCCGGCATGATCGACGCGCTCGCCTCCCCCTACGTGGCCCAGGCACGGCGCTACGGCGTTCCGGGCACCCGCATCCGCTACACGCACGCCCTGCCGAACGCCCTCGCCCCCGCCGTCCAGCAACTCGCCCGCACCATCGACTGGCTGCTGGGCGGCGTCATCGTCGTGGAGGCGCTGTACGTGATCCCGGGACTCGGCACCGTCCTGATCAACGCCGTCGCCGAACGGGACCTGCCGGTCGTCCAGGGTCTCGCCGTGGTGTTCGGCCTGTTGACCGTCGTACTGAATCTCGGCGCGGATCTCGTCGCCCACCGTCTCGCACCCCGGACGGGGGTGGCCGCGTGACGGAGCCGCGCACCGGCCGCTTCGCCCTCGGCGTGACGGTCGTCGCCGTACCCCTCGTGCTCGCCCTGCTCGGTCCGCTGTTCGCGGGCGAACCGGGTCGGCGTACGGCGTCCTTCACCCTCGGCGAGGGCCACTGGCTCGGCACCGACTTCGTGGGCCGGGACGTATGGCGGCAGGTGCTGCACGGCGGCCGGCCGGTCGTGCTGACCGCGCTCGCCGCCACCGCCCTGTCGTACCTCGTCGCGCTCCCGGTCGGCCTGGCCGGCGCGCTCACCCGTCGCCGCCGGCTGGAAGAACTGCTGATGCGCCCCCTGGACGTCCTGCTCGCCGTCCCGTCGCTGCTGCTGATCCTGCTGGCCGCCACCGTGTTCTCCCCCGGCCCCGCCGGTCTCACGCTGCTGGTGACGCTGGTCAACGTGCCCGACGCGGCCCGGCTCGTACGCGCCGCCGCCACGGAGGCCGCCGCCCGACCCGCCGTCGAGGCGCTGCGCATGCAGGGCGAGACGTGGTGGCGCACGGCCGTCGGCTACGTCGGCCGTAGCATGCTGCGGACCCTGGCCGCCGACGCCGGGACCCGGCTGACCGGTGTGCTGTATCTGGTCGCCACGGCCGCGTTCCTCGGCGTCGGGGTCGCCCCGGACGCCGCCGACTGGGCGGTCATGGTCGACCGCAACCGCACCGGCCTGTTCGTCCAGCCGTGGGCCGTGGTCGTCCCCGCCCTGCTGATCGTCGCCCTGACGATGGGCACCAACCTCCTCTTCGACGCCGCGCTCGCGGGCGGCCGACGAGGCGGACGCGCCCGGGACGTGGCGCTCCCGGGAGCGACGAGGACCACCCGCGGCCGGAAAGGGAGCGAGGCACGCCCGTGACCCACGCGGACGACACGACAGACGCGGTCGGCAGCTCCGCCGACGCCGGTGACACGGTCGGGGTGCCCGTGGCCGAGATCCGCGACCTGCGCGTCGAGGTCGGCGGCAGGGCGATCGTCGACGGAGTGAGCCTCCAGGCCCGCCCCGGCACGGTCACCGCTCTGGTCGGCGCATCCGGCAGCGGCAAGACCACCACCGGCCTCGCCCTGCTCGGCGCGTACCCGCCCGGTGCCCAGGTCACCGGCGAGGTGCGCCTGGCGGCCGGCGGCCCGGTCGGCTACATACCCCAGCATCCGGCGGCCGTGCTCAACCCCGCCCGCCGCATCACCGCCCTCCTCACCGACATCGCCCGCGCCCAGGTGCGCCACCTGCCCCGAGGCGCACGGCGGGTGGCCGCCCGCGAACGCGTCCTGCACGCCCTCGCCGAGGCCCAGGTGCCGGACGCCGAGACCCTGCTGCGCCGCTATCCGCACCAGCTCTCCGGCGGTCAGCAGCAACGCGTCGTCCTCGCCCAGGCGCTGCTGCTCGGGGCCCGGGTCGTCGTCGCCGACGAGCCCACCACCGGTCAGGACGCCCTGACCAAGAGCCGTGTCGTCGACCAGCTGGCGGCCGTGGCGGCACGTGGCGTCGCCGTCGTCCTCCTCAGCCACGACCTGGACGTCGTACGGTCCCTCGCCGACGAGGTGATCGTCATGCGGGCGGGCCGCGTCGTGGAGTCGGGCCCGGCCGAACGCGTGCTGCTCGCACCCCGCCACCCATGGACCCGCCAACTGCTGGCCGGAACCCCGGAGTTCACGGAGCCGGAGGGTGTGGCCGGCACCGGCGGGCCCGTCCTGAGGATCCGCGGCCTGACCGCCCGCCACCGCAACGACACACGCGGCGCCGCCGAAGTACTGCACCTTTCCCGGCTCGACCTGCGCGGGGGCGAAAGCCTGGCCGTCGTCGGCCGCTCCGGCAGCGGCAAGACCACCCTCGGCCGCTGTCTGGCCGGACTCCACCGCGACCACGAGGGGGAGATCCTCCTCGACGGCACACCGCTGCCGCGCAGCCTGCGCGACCGCGACCGCGCGCAGCTGGCGGCCGTGCAGTACGTCTTCCAGGACGCTCGCGCCGCCTTCGACGAACACCGTCCCGTCCTGCACCAGGTCGCCCGCACCGCGATACGGCTGCGCGGCACCCGGACCTCCGCCGCGACACGGGAGGCCCTTGCCACCCTGGCCGGCCTCGGTCTCCCGGAGGACCTGGTCGCCGGACGGCCCGGGCAGCTCTCCGGCGGCGAACTGCAGCGCGCGGCCCTCGCCCGCGCCCTGCTCGCCCGGCCGCGTGTCCTCATCTGCGACGAGATCACCTCCGGCCTCGACCCGATCACCCGCCGGGGCATCCTCGGCACCCTCACCACCCTGCTGCGGGAGCACGACGACCTGTCCCTGGTCCTGATCACCCACGACCTGGACACCGCCGCCCTGGCCCACCGCATCGCGGTCCTGGACGCCGGCGGACTCGTCGAACAGGGGCCGGCCCGGCGAGTCCTCACCTCGCCGGGCCATCCGTTCACCGTGTCGCTCGTGGAGAGCACGACACGGCTGGGGCAGCGCCTGTGAGGGAGTGCGGCGGCCCGTGGGAGAGGAGGCGGCGGACCTGTCAGGGACTGCCCGGGTGCACCGGTGTGCTGGAGCCCGGCGGGTGTCCCCACACCTTGAGGCCTTGTGGCGGCCGGTAGTCCGCCCCTAGCCCCATCCGGGTCACCAGTTCGAGCAGGAGCAGCTCGAAGATCGGTTCCTGGTCGGTGATCAGCGGGGTCAGGTGCTCGTACACCTCCAGGGCCACCTGCCCGTACAGGGCGCGCCAGCACGTCAGCATGACGACCAGGGCACCGAGCGGTATCTCCACGCCCGTGGCGGCGCGGTAGTCGGCGATCTGCCGGCGCACCCGTGGGTCGAGGTGCTCGTCGGCCAGGATCGGATAGGGCCGGGCCGCCCACAGCCGCACGTGCTCGGCACCCCAGATGGCGGCGAGTTCCCGGACCCACTCGGCGGTCACGTCGGTGTGTGCCACACCGGCGGCCACGGTGGGCGTGCCGAAGAGGAGACGGAACTCCTGGCGGTGTGACAGGGCCCAGCGACGGAACACCCGGGACGGGGCGATCAGGCGGGCGGCGTGGTCCGTTTCGCGTTCCCCCTCGATCGCCGCCCGCAACTGGTCCGTGAGCTCGGCGACGATGTCCCGGGCCGTGTGGCGCACGATGTCCCCGAGGTCGTGGAAGTGCCGGTAGAGGGCGGCCGGGGTCACCCCGACCCGGCGGGCGATGCCGGCGAGTGTCAGCGCCTCCACGCCCTGCCGGGTGATGACCTCCCGCGCCGCCGCGCGGACGTCTCGCGACATCTGCCGGCGCTGCCGTTCCCGGCGTGTGGGTGCGGGCACCGGGTCGCCGCCCTCCTCCGGACGCTCCGGCAGCACGACGAACACGTTGAAGGTCTTCACGTCACCACCGCCGGTGATGTACTGGGTGCCGCCGCCGTGCGCCGCGTTGCTCTGCCCCGGGACCGGCGCCGTTCCGGGACTGCCGTGCCTCACCTCGCCGCTCACCGCCGGCCCCGGTCGTCCCGGCCGACGTGGACGTCCCCGCTCAGGGTGATGTGCTGGGTCCCGCCCTCGCGGGCGGTGTTGTGCTGAACGCAGGTGCGCCGCGCCGCGGGCCGGTGCGCGGCCTCCCGGTCCGCCCCTCCCGCGGGCCCCCCTTCCGGGCCGAGCAGACCCGTGAACCACACGCGTGCCGACCGCCAGACGTCTGCCGCCACCGCTCCCGCCATCGCCGTTCCGCCGGCCGCCGCCAGGCCCCACAACGCCGTCGACAACACCGTTCCTCCCGTCGCCCCCGCGGCACCGCGTGTGCCGGTAACCGGGCAACGTTCGCAGGCGTCACCAAGTAACGGGTCGTTACTTTGCTCGTGCCCGTTACCGGTGTGCGAGGAGCGCGCCCGCCGGCCCGGCGTGCGCCGGCGGCCCGCGGTGGGCGTGCGCAGGCGGCCGATGGCCGGATCTGACAGAACATGGTCATTGCGGCCACCGCGTCAGGGCGAAATGATCGACGCATGCTCCAACCGCACAGGGTCGTCATCGCCGCCTTCCAGGGCGTCGAGCTGCTCGACATCACAGGTCCGGCCGAGGTGTTCTCGGTCGCCACGCGCGTCGCCGACGCCGGTGCCGGCATCGGTACTCGCACCAGCACCAGCACGGATGCGCGTACCGGCACCAGCGCCCGCACCGGCACCGGCACCGGCACCGGCACCGGCACCGGCACCGGCCGGCCCGGATACACCGTCCGCATCGCGACCGCCGACGGTGGCCCGGTGACCACCTCCAGCGGTGTCCAGCTGACGGCCGACCTGACGCTGGACGAGGTGATCGGCAACGTGGACACCCTGCTGGTGTCGGGCGCCATCCACGTCGACGGCCACGGCGTCCAGCCGGTGCTCGACAAAACGATCATCGACTGGCTGCGGGACACGGCACCCGGAATCCACCGCACGGGCTCCATCTGCGCCGGCGCGCACCTGCTGGCCGCGGCCGGCCTGCTGGACGGCCTGACCGCCACGACCCACTGGCTCACGGCCGCACGGCTGGCCGCCGACCACCCCCGCGTCACCGTCGATCCGGACCCGATCTTCATCCGGGCCGGCCGGCTGTGGACCTGCGCCGGTATCACCTCCGGGATGGACATGGCTCTGGCGATGGTCGGCGAGGACCACGGCAGTGAACTCGCCCTGGCCACCGCCCGCACCATGGTGATGTACGTCAAACGCGCGGGCGGCCAGAGCCAGTTCAGCGTCCCCCTCGCCGTGCCGACCGACACCGGCGACCGCATCGACGAGCTGCGGGTGTGGATCGGCGAGCACCTCACCGAGGACCTGTCCGCCGACGTGCTCGCCGAGCGGCTGCACCTGAGCGTGCGCCACTTCTCCCGGCTGTTCCGCCGGCGCACCTCCACCACCCCGGCCGCCTACGTCGAGTCCGTCCGGCTCGAAGCCGCCCGCCAGTTGCTCCAGAACAGCGACCTCGCCCTGCAGGACGTCGCCGCCAGGAGCGGCCTCGGCTCCGTGGAGAGCCTGCACCGCTCCTTCCGGCGCCGCCTGGGGACCACCCCGGCCGCATACCGGCGCCGCTTCCTCTGATCCCCCCGGCACACCGGCGCCGCGCCCCCACCCCCGGCACACCGGCGCCGCGCCCCCTCCCCCATCGGCCCCAGCCGGCGCCGCTTCCTCCGACGGCCCGCCCGTCCCCCGCCCCCGACCGCCCGCGGACCACCACCCGGGCGGAACACGGCCATGCCCACAGCCGGGCACCGCACGACACACCACGGAGAAAACGATGTCCCGAACCAAGGTCGTCCCCATCCCCGTCATGGGCCGGCACAACATCAACGCCTACCTGCTGCTGGGCCGCCGGCCCGTCATCGTCGACGCGGGCGTGCCCGGCAGTGGCCGGAAGATCCACGAGCAGATCACCGCACACGGTGTGGACCCCGGCGACGTGTCGCTGATCGTCATCACCCACGGCCACATCGACCACTTCGGCTCCGCCGCCGAACTGCACCGCCTCACCGGCGCACCGGTGGCCGGGCACGTCGCCGACCTCGGCCCGTTCCGCAGCGGCCGCGCCCGCGAACCGTACCGGCCCACGGGCTTGATGGGCCGTCTCATGGCCAGGAACAAGAACCTGCACCTCAAGGTCGAACCCGTCGAGCCCGACCTGCTCCTGCGCGGTGAGACGGACCTGGACGACTTCGGGATCGAGGCACGCGTCATGCCCACCCCCGGACACACGGCCGGCTCGGTGTCCGTCCTCACCAACCGGGGAGACCTCGTCGCCGGCGACCTGGTCGCCAACTCCCTCTTCGGCCTCGTCCCGGGCAGACCGGCCAACCCGCCCTTCCACGACGACCCGCTGGGCAACCTCGCCAGCCTGCGGAGGATGCTCGCCCTCGACCCCGTCAGGCTCCACGTCGGACACGGCACCCCGCTGGAGCCCGACCGCGTCCGGCGCTGGGCCGCCCGGGAGCACAGGCGGCTCTCGCGGCTTCAGGCAACCGGGCGCTTGTCCCCGCGCGCGCAGGACGACACGGCCTGACCGACGGAGCGGGAAGGGCGCTGCCCGCCTCATGAGGCCTGCGGCCACCCCGCCCTCTCGATCGCACGACGGGGGACCGACCGGCCCGGCCCGGCGAACCGGCCGGGGCCGCTCGTCGCCCCGCCCCGGTCGCGCCCCCGGCGGCGCCCCGGATGCCGGGGCGCGAGTGCCGTGTTTTCCTGGTGCTGCTCGCGGAGCCAGGGAGACGCACGCTCACCGAGAGGCCACCATGTCGCATCACCTCAGCGGACCCGACCTGCGCTCGCCGAAGGAAGACGCCCGCCTGGACCTGACGGACGTCTTCGTCTTCCCTGCGGCGGACAGCGGGCGCACCGTTCTGATCATGAACGTGAACCCGTTCGCCCCGACCCAGGGTGAGGCGTTCCACCCGGAGGCCGTGTACCGGATCAACATCGACACCGACGGGGACGATGTTGCCGATCTGGCCTACAGTTTCACTTTCTCCAGCCCCTCGGACGGTCGCCAGACGGCCACGGTCCACCGGGCGGCCGGCGCGGACGCGCGGAGTCACGCACCCGGCGGCGAGGCCATCGTCTCAGGCGCCGAGGTGGCCTTCGGGGCGGAACCCCTCGTCGTGGAGAGCGACGGCTACCGCTTCTCCGCCGGCCTGCGCAGCGATCCCTTCTTCGCCGACCTGGACGGCATCGTCAACGGCTTCCAGTGGACCGGCAACGACTTCGGGATCGACAAGAACGTCTTCGGGATCGTGCTGGAGGTCCCCGACGAGGAACTCGGCGAAGGTCCCATCGGCGTGTGGGCCCGCGTCAGCCTGTGGGAGGACGACCGGCTGGTGTCCGTCGACCGTGGGGCCCATCCCTCCCTGACGGCGTACTTCAACGCGGAGGAAGCCAAGGAGAAGTACAACGAGGGCGAGCCCGCCGATGACTGGGACACCTATCTGCGGCCATGGACCGCCGTCCTCGCCCACACCGGCGGCTACACCCCCGAGGACGCCGAGGAGACGCTGCGGACCGTCCTGCCGGACGTGCTGCGCTACGACCGCACCAAGCCGGCCGCCTACCCCAACGGCCGCACCCTCACCGACGACGTCACCTCAGCCCGACTGGCCATGGTCTCCGGCGGCAAGATCTCGGACGACCACATCGGCCCGCACACCGACCTGCTGCCCGGGTTCCCCTACCTCGGACACCCGCACCCGCTCTCCTGACCACCCGCCCGGACCGTCCGCCCCACAGCGCGGCAGGCCTCGCCCCACCCGGCGGTCCGGCCCGGCGGGGCGAGCCGAAAACCCGTCGCGTCTGCCCGCACCGCCCGGTACGGTCTCGGCGTGTCGCCGCGTGCGGGTGGTCCGGCAGGCCCGCGTGTGGCCGGCCCGGGAGTTCCGACACGGGGAGTGGGTTCGTCAATGGCATGTCGTATCGGTGAGCTCGTGCTCGGTTGCCGCGAGCCCGAGGTGCTGGCGCGGTTCTGGTGCGAGGTCCTGGACTTCGTCGTCCTGGGCCGCGAGGAAGACGGCAGCATCGAGATCGGACCGCGCGAGGGGTTCGGCGGCGCGCAGCCGACGCTCTTCCTCAGCCGCAGGGACGAGCCGGAACCGGGGAAGTCCCGGCTGCACATCGACGTCAACGCCACCGACCGCGATCAGGACGCCGAGCTCGAACGCCTGCTGAAGCTCGGGGCGCGCCCGGCCGACATCGGCCAGAGCGGCGACGAGTCCTGGCACGTGCTCGCCGATCCCGAGGGCAATGAGTTCTGCCTGCTCAAGGCCCGCCTCAACCCTCTCTGACGGCTCCGCTCCCCGGTGCGGCCCCGCGGGCGCCGCATCAGGCGTGCGGCGCCGCCGGGATGGCGGGCCTGGTGGCAGCCGGCGCCCGGTTCCCGGGACCGGCCGCGGCTCGTCGCCTTCACGGCAGGCGGGCGGTGATGGTGCTCAGTCGCTTGGTGGCCCGGGTGAGGGCGACGTACAGGTCGCGTTCGCCCGCGGGGCGGGCGGCGGTGATGCCGTCCGGGTCGACCACCACGGCGGCGTCGAACTCCAGGCCGCGCGCCTGTGAGGCCGGCACCAGTCGGGCGTACCGCTCGACCCCCGCGGCCGTGAGGTCCTCCGTCCTGTCGTCGGCGCAGATCACGCCGATCAACTCGCCGGGGTGCGCGGCCCCTTGTTCCCGCAGCTCGCGCACGAGGGTGGTGACGAGCGTCTCCGGGGTCGCGGCGAGGGTTCGGGGCGCCTCACCGCGCCGGATCGACCGGATAGGTGGCCGGCCGGGGGCGATCCGGGCGAGCAGGTCCTCCGTGGCGGCGAGGATCTCCTGTGTGGTCCGGTAGCTGACGGTCAGGGTGCGCAGGTCGAAGCGCCGTCCGAGGTGCGGGCCGAGTGCCTCCGTCCAGTCCCGGGCCGTCGTCGCCGGGCCCGCCTGGGCGAAGTCGCCGACCAGTGTCATCGACCGGCCCGGGCAGCGCCGTACGATCATCCGCCACTGCATGGCGGTGAGCTCCTGTGCCTCGTCGACGACGACGTGTCCGAAGGTGTGCTCGGGCGGGCCGTCGACCAGGCCCGCCGCCTCGTCCAGGAGCGGCACGTCGGCGTCCGTCCAGGGCGATCCGGGCGTACGCCGGAGCAGGGCCCGCTGCTCGTCGGTGAACTCGCCCAGGTACCCGGCCGGCGCTTCGGCGTCCGTCAGCAGGGCGCGGACCACGTCGCCGGGGGTGAGCCGGGGCCACAGGTCCTCGACGGCCCGGTCGAGCATGGCGTCGTCCAGGAGTTCGGCGCGCATGGCGTCGGCGTCGAAGTCGTCCGTTCCTGTGCCGGGCGCGTCGTCGACACCCATGCGGCGCAGGTCCGCTGCCGCGACCCGGTCGAGGTCGAGGCCGGTCAGTTGCGCGACCTGGGCGTCGATGCGTTCGAGCTCCTCGGCCGAGCTGCGGGCGAGCTCGCGGACCAGGGCGTCGACGAGCAGCTCCTTGAACAGTCCCCGCGCCCTGTTGTGCGCGAGGCCGCTGGTCCGCGCCGACTCCCGCGCCTGGGCGACCTGGCTGTCGTGCAGGCGGATCCATTCCTGCCCGACCCGGACTTCGAAGTTCCCGCCCGGGGCCTGCCGTGAGCGGACAACGGCGGCCAGCGCGCCGGCCAGTGCGGCACTCCCCTTCAGGCGCGCCATCTCGGAGGGGTCCGCGGCGCCCGGGACGACGCCGGCCAGTTCCTCACAGGTCGCCAGGACGACATCGTTCTCCCCGAGCGAGGGCAGGACCTGGCAGATGTAGTCGAGGAAGCGCGCGTTGGGACCCAGTACGAGCACACCGCGCTCGGCCGCCTTCGGGAACGCGTACAGCACGTACGCGGCGCGGTGCAGGGCCACCACCGTCTTGCCGGTGCCCGGCCCGCCCTGCACCACGGTCACCCCTCGGTGCGGGGACCGCACGATCGCGTCCTGCTCGGCCTGGAGCGTGGCCACCGCCGTACCCATCCGCCCCGTGCGCCTTTCCCGCAGCGCCGCCGTCAGCGGACCGTCGCCGAGCACGTCCTGCCCGGTGGGCGCGGAGCCGTCGAGCAGTTCATCGCTCAGCCCGACCACCGTGCGGCCCGCCAGGCGCAGGTGGCGGCGGCGCCGAAGCCCCATGGGATGGACCGGCGTCGCCTCGTAGAAGGGGCGCGCGGCCTCGGCCCGCCAGTCCACCAGCAGCGGCAGTTCGTCGGCGTCCCTGTGCAGTCCCATCCGCCCGATCCGCAGGACGGTCCCGTCCGTCGAGTCGATCCGGCCGAAGACCAGTCCCTCCTCGGCTGCCTCCAGTCGGCGGATCTCCCCCGTCAGCCGCCCGGCCGCCACCTCCCTCTCGTACGCCTCGCCCGCGCCGTCGGACGGCGACGCGAGTACGCGCGCCAGTTGCTCCCGCGCCCCGGCCAGCCGCTCGTCGAGCACATCGCCCAGGACGGAGACGTGAGCTCGCTCGAGCTCCACCTCGCGCGCGGCGACATCGTTGATCTGAGACAAGGAAAGGCCCTCTCGGCTCAACCCACTTCGCCATTTCGAGGCGCCACTATGCAGAGCCGTTCCGGGAAAGTAAATATTGACCAAACCGGATCGATCGTGTCCTCGTACGCACGCGAGCAACGACCGCGGGGGCGCCCCCGGGGCTCCGCGCGACTGCCGCCGGAGACCTGCGGCGAGGGCGGGGCTGTAGTCCGTACCGGCGGGAGGGGACAGGTGCCGGGCGTGTGGCGCCCTCCGGGCCGGGAAGCGCTGACACCCTCGTGGTCCATGGATGTCAGCGCCTTCTACGCCCTCTTCTCCGCCACCTGCTTCACCCTGGTGGGCCTGTGGTGGAACGTCGTACAGAGCCATGACGACTGGATGCGCGAACCGGCCCTGCGCCGCGTCGTCGGCGGGGTCTACCTGTCGTTCCTGCTGCCCGCCCTGATGGGTCTGTTCGCCCAGGTCGGCGGCACGGAACAGCCGCAGATCTGGCGGGCTGCCTTCTTCGCCCTCTCCGTGGTCGGCTGCGGGTCCACCCTGCGGCTGCTGGCCCGCACCCGCGGCGACTTCGTCATCATCTGGCAGCAGGCCGCCGCCACCCTGCTCTACGCCCTGATCGCCGTCGTCGGCGCCTTCCCCGAACTGGTACGTCCGGCCGGGCTGCGCCCCATCCAGGCCGAAGCCCTCATGCTGATCGCCCTCATCGTCCTGGGGCACACCCTGGTCTGGCGGTTCATGGCGGGCGAGGGCCGCCCCGGCAAGGACGTGCCCGAGGACTAGGGGGTGTCTCACCCCTAGGGCGCCCCGCCCCCCGGTGGCCTTCGTTCACGGCCTTGCGCCGTGGAAGGTCTGGGCGCCGCTGTACCGGCGGGAGGCGTCCCGGATCTCGTAGTCGAGGGTGAGGCTGGTGACCCGGTCACCGGTGACGGTGTCGGCGCGGAGGGTCCAGGTGCGGGTGCCGGAGGTGCCGCGGAAGGTGCCCCGCGCGGTACGGCGGAGGGTGACGGCGGGAATGTCGGCGAAGCCGGTCATGCGCAGCGTGCAGTCCCCGCCGGCGCACGCTGAGCGCAGGGTCAGCCGGTGGTCACCGCGGTAGAAGGCGGCCAGGAAGTCGATGTCCCGCTGCAAGGGCTGGGTCTGCGCGGGCGCCTCCGGCCTAAAGGCCGCCCGTGTCGCGCCCTCGTCCAGCACGAGGGTGTAGCGGCCGGCGAACCGGGCCGCGGTCGCCGGGGTGCCCGGCGGCTGTGAGGGGGCGCCCGACCGCAGGGGGCCGGGGGGCGGGATGCTCGCGCTGGAGGGGAGGGCGGCGCGCGCGGCGCCCTCGGGGCGGTCGCAGACCGGGCGGAACGCGGCGCCCGGGGCGTACCGTTCCCATTCCGCGCGTGTCATGGGGCGTCCGGCCGCGGCGCAGACCGCGGCGAGGAGGTCGTCCGGCTCGGCCACCCGCCACACCTCCAGGGTGCGGACGTCGGTGATCGCGGCGAGGGCTTGCCGGCCGGGCAGGAAGGTCAGGGCGCGGACGGTCTCGAACGGGCCGGTGAACGGCACGCCGAGCGGGGTGCGGGTCGCGGTGTCCCACAGCCGCACGGTGCCGTCGCGGCCGGCGGAGGCGAGGGTGCCGCCGTCGCCGCTGAACGCGACGGCGGACACTTCGTCGGTGTGGCCCTCCAGTGGACGGCCGACGGGCCGTCGGCGGGCGGTGTCCCACAGCCGTACGGTGCCGTCGGCTCCGGTGACGGCGAGGAGGCGGCCGTCGGGGCTGAACGCGACGGCGTCGACCCGCTCGTCGTGCCCCCGCATGGGCTCGCCGAGGGCGTGCCCGTGGTCCAGTTCCCACAGCCGTACGGACCGCCCCTCCGAGACCGTCGCGAGGGTGCGCAGGTCGGGGGCGAAGGTGAGGTGGCCGAGGGACGCCAGCGGGTCCCCCGGGGGCACGTCGGGTGTGAGGGTGCGCAGCAGGCGGCCGCTGCGCGCGTCCCAGCGCCGTACGGTGAAGCCCGCCTCGCTCGCCGCGGTCCACAGCGACCGGCCGTCGGCTGACCAGGCGAGTGCCTGCACCGGTCCGGTGCCGGCCAGGGTGGTCAGTCCCCGGCCGCTAACGGTGTCCCACGTGCGGACACGGCCGTCGGTGGCGGCCGCCACCGTGTGGCCGTCGGGGCTGAAGGCGAGGGCGCCGGTCCAGTCGCCGAGCCCGCCGAGTGCGGTGTCGCGGCCGGTGGTGACGTCCCAGAGCCTGATGCGCCAGTCGCCGTTGCCGGGGGCGCCCGCGGCGACGTAGCGTCCGTCCGCGGAGGCCGCGACGGGCCCGTCCCGGTCGGCGAGCGAGGTCAGCCGCGGATCTCCGACGTGCCACAGCCGTACGTCCGGGCCGCTTTCCCCGGCCGTGGCCAGCATCGAGCCGTCGGGGCTGAAGGAGAGGGCGGTGGGCCGGCCGCCGGCTGTCAGGCCGCCGAGCAGCCGGCGGCCTGACAGGGTCCGCAGGGTGACCGTGCCGTTCCGGCAGCCGGTCGCGACGGCCATGCCGGCCGGGGCGACGGCGAGGGCGTCCGGCGCGGTGTCCTCCCCGCACCCGGGCCGGTCGCCGATCCACTGCCGGCCGGCCAGATCCCGGAGGCGGAGGCGTCCCGAGGTCCCCGTGGCGAGGAGGTGGGCGCCGTCGGACGTGAAGGCGAGCGGGCCGGAGACACCGGTGAGGGTGGGGCCGGCCTGGCGCTGTATGGCGGTGTCCCACAGCCGTACGCGCCGTTCGGTGTCGGCGGTGGCGAGCAGCCGTCCGTCGGGACTGAAGACGGCGTGGCTCACCTGGGTGTCCAGCGGGTCGCCGAGGGGTTTGCCGGAGGCGGTGTCCCACAGCCGCGTCCCGCTGAAGAACGTGGTGCCGCCCGGGCCGAGCACGATCGGACCGGTGTCCCGGGCGGCGATCACCGCGCCGGGCCGGGGCCGCGACCGGTCCCCGCTCAGGTCCCAGCGCCGTACGGTGCGGTCGTCGCCCGCGCCGGTCAGGGTGCGGCCGTCGGGGCTGAACGCCAGCGCTGTCACGGTGCCGGTGGGCCCGGCGAGGGGTTTGCCGACCGGGCGGTGGGAGGCCGCGTCCCAGAGCCTGATCAGGGAGTCCGTGCCGCCGGTGGCGATCGTGCGGCCGTCGGGGCTGTGGGCGATCGCGGACACGGCGCCGTGGCCGGTGAGGGTGCCGCGCAGCGGGCCCGCGAGGACGGCGCGCAGACTGTGCCGGGCCTCGTCGGTCGGGGCCACCCGCCAGGCCGCGGCCGCGAGCAGCGCCGCCTCGACGGGGTCGGCGTGCTGGGCGCTGCTCCGGGCGAGGGTCCGGGAGAGTTCCGCGTCGCGTTCGCTGTCGAGTGTGCCGCGCGTCATGACGACGAGGACGCCGGCGATCAGTGCGGCCACCACCGCGAGCGCCGCCGCCGCGATGAGCGTACGGCGGCGGCGCGCCCGCGCGGTCTCGGCGGCGGCGGACGCGTCGAGGAACTCCCGCTGCCGTCCCTCCGGGCTGGGGAACCTGCCGGGATCGGCGAGCCACCGCCGTTCCGCCGCGCGCATCGCCTCCAGCAGCGGGCCCTGATACAGGTGGGCCGGGTTCCGCTGGTCGTGCGCCCATCGTTCGGCGTCCTGGGCGAGGCGGCCGTGCCGTCGCCATTCCTCGGTGTCGGTGCCGAGCCATTCGCGCAGCCGGGGCCATGCGTCGAGCAGCGTTTGATGGGCGGGCTCCGCGTACTCGTCCGTCACCACGACCAGCCGCCGCTCGTCGAACTTGCGGAGTACTGCGGGCGCTTGCGCGGGCAGGTCCCGCAGCGGGACGCGGCGGCTGACGGGTGCCGTGTCCGGGCCGATGAGGGCGAGCCTGCGCAGGGCGCCCGCGGCGACGTCCCGCTCGCCCGGCGTCAGGGCCGCGTACACCTGCTCCGCGCTCGTCGCGACGGCGCCGCGCACCCCGCCCGACAGTTCGTAGGCACGGTCGGTGAGCCAGGTTCCCTCGCGGCGCTCCCAGGTGAGCAGCATCGCCTGGGACAGCAGCGGCAGTGCGCCTCCGCCGAACCCGCCACCCGAGAGGGAGAGGTCACCGGAACGCAGGTCGGTGAGGATCCTCTCGACGAGCCGCGGCTCCACCTGGAGGCCGGCGGCCGCCGCCTGGTCGGTGATCACCCGGCGCAGATCCGGCTCCTCCATCGGGCCCAGGATGAACTCGTTGTGCTGGAGTGCCTGCCGCAGCACCTCGTAGCGGGAGCAGTTGTCCTGCTGGTCCCCGCGCATGCCGATGACCACCAGCGCGGGCGGGCTGCCGTGCCCCGCGGCCGGGGTGGCGGCGGACTGCAGGGCGGTGACGAAGGCCGCGGCCCGGCGGGTGTCGGGGGTGCCCACGCCGAACAGTTCCTCGAACTGGTCGACAACCAGGACGAGTCGCAGCCCGTCGCCCGGTGCGCCGTCCCGCTGGCGGTCGAGCCGGTCGGAGAGCAGCGCCTGCCGGACGTACCGGCCCGTGCTCGCGGGATCGGCCGTCAACTGGTCGCGCAGGACGTGCTGGTCGCCGCCGCGGAGGGTGGACGCGAGGTGGAGGGCGAGGGTGGCCAGCGGGTCGCCGTACTGCCTGGGTCTCATGACGATCCGGCGCCACCGCGCCGTCCGCGGTGGCAGTCCGCCGGACCCTGCGGCCAGGGCGGGGAGCAGCCCGGCGTGCAGCAGCGAGGACTTGCCGACGCCCGGGGCGCCGGTGACCATCACCATGGCGGGGCCCGTGTGGTCGTCGGCGAGCACGCGGGCGGTGAGCGTGACCAGTTGCTCGACGGCCCGCGCCCGGCCGTGGAACAGTGCGGCGTCCCCCTCGCGGAAGGCCGCCAGGCCCCGGTACGGGCAGTCTCCCACCCACAGGGGCCGGGGCGCCGGCGCCGGGGTGCGCCCAGGGCGGCCGCCGAGCGCGGCCATGCCCTCCAGGACGCGTTCGGTGACGGCCGTCTGCCGGCTCACCGCGTCGAAGATCCGCTCGTGCTGCACGCTGTGCCGGTCGGCGCTGCTGCGCAGCTCGTCCAGGGCGGGATGGATTGCGGCGAGCTCCTGGAAGTGCGTGGCGAGTTCGCGGAGGCCGTCGATCAGTGCGCCGCCCGCACCCCTTCGGTCGTCCGACTGCGTGCCGAGGAGTTCACCGATGGCGCGGCTGTCCCGCAGCAGCCAGGCGACGGTGGCGCGCACCACCGCCGCCCGGTCGCCGTTCTCGGCGAGCACCTCCTCGATGCGCCGCTGGAGTTCGTCCTCCGCCTCCTCGCGCGAGGCGTCGGGCCGCAGGTGGTCCACGGCCTTGGTGACGAAGTCGGTGAGGACGTTCCCGCCGACCGAGCTGAGCACGCCGATGCTGGTCGGCACGAGGGCCCCCTCGGGGCCCAGCAGCGAGCCGAACGCCCCGGCGGCCAAGGCGGCCAGCAGCAGGCGCGGGGTCCAGCGTCGCACCCCCGGCACGGACGCTTCCGCGGACCGGCGCAGCCTGCCGCTCATCCCGGCCAGCATCCGCCGGCGCGTCTCGTCCTGCCCGCCGCCCGCCTCGTCCTCGTCCACCACCCGGCCCCGTCAGCTGAACGGTTCGTCGGGACGCGCCGCCTGGTGCGGTCCCGGGCGGAAGCCGGGCGGGGCGGTGGCGGGCAGGCGTGCGTATCCCTGCGCCACCCACTCGCATACGACGGACTGGTGCGGCATGTTGTCGTCGAGGCACAGCGCCGTGCCCTCCGTCACGGTCACCGTGCAGGTCACGGTGCGGGACGCCTCGGACCAGACGCCGTGGGGGCAGAGGGTGAGCCGCACCCCCTCGTTGGAGACCGTCAGGGCCGGATGCCGCTCCCGCACCTTCGCGGTGAGCTTGACGGCGGTGCCGCGGGGGACGACGAACCGGCAGGACACTTCGGTGGCGGGGGTCTTGTTCCGGGTGCGGACGTCCGGGCAGAACGTCTGGCCGGGGATGTCGGAGCCGATCCCCTCACTCCACGAGGACGACATCAGCACCGCGAGGGGTACTCCGTCCGCGCCGGTCCGGGAGGACGCCGATGCGGAGGGGGTGGGTCGCGCGTCGTCGCGGTCCGCGTCGGAGGAGGCGCAGCCGGCCGCGAGGAGCAGGGTCACCGGCAGCAGGCATCGAGCGAGGCGGGCGGTCATCGGGTCTCCGTCCTGCGGTAGGCCTGGCATTCCCGCGCGGCCTCGCGTTCGTACTCGTCGCCGGTGGAGACGCAGACGGTCGCTTCGCCCGACGAGCCGAAGACCGCGCAGATGATGGAGTCGCCGTGCCCCAGTCCGCTGTTGCAGCCCTCGTAGCCGATGTAGACGTAGGAGAATCCCGGTTTCCTGGCGGGGTGCGCGTAGGGGTCGCCTTCGAGAGTGGGCTGGGCGCGCAGGTAATAGATCTTTCCTGGCTTGACGGTGATTTCGCACGTCTTTCCGAGAACTCCGCCGTTGCCGCAGGAGCCCTTGAAATTACCGAACAGATCGATCTTCCATTTAGTTTTGAAGATCACGGTCAGTTTTCCGGGTCCGTCGGCCGCGGGCCGCGCGGTTTTCTTCCCGCACGCCTGCCGGGCCGTGTCCGCGGGTCCGGTGGTGGTGACGCAGATGGTGGCGTCATGGTCCTGGCGGAGCGTGCAGGCCGGGGCCCCGGGGCCCTCCCGGCATCCCCAGTAGGCCAGTCGGACCCCTTCCGGCAGAGTCCCCCGTGCGGTCACGACGACCTTTCTGACCTTGCTGTTCTTCTCTACGCGCAGGCTCGACCGGCACACGGTCGAGTTCTCCTCGCACGCCCCGTCCGGTTCCCCGGGCAGGTCGAGCGCGGACAGCCGGCTGTCCGCGACGAGTGCGAAGCGGACCGAGTCCGCCGAACCGCCGGGCCGCAGCAGCAGATAGGCCGAGCCGGCGGCGACCAGCAGGACGACGGCTGTGACCGCCGCCCTGACAGCAAGGCGCTGCATGACGTTCTCCCCCCGACCGAACCGGTGTGCCACCGGTTCGGCTCCCCCTGGAATTTCCACCGGGCTGCAACGATCAGCGGCAGATTAGCGAAGGGGCGCGCTGTCCGAAAGGGAATGCGCAGAAGTGCATATATCCGGTGCGCCCGCGTTGCGTTGCACCCCAGGAGTCACGGGCCGGAGCGGGACAATTTGATCGTGCGGTCGACGACGTAGCCGAGCGCGGACAGGGAGCTGAGGTTGTCCAGGCTGTCCTGGAAGACCACCACGAACTGCTGCGTGGGATCCGATACCTCGACCACCGCGCCCTCGGAGTTCACCTGGGTGCCGGTCTTCAGCGGTCCGTGGCCGATCTTGGAGTCGGAGATCCCGAAGTCCCTCACCGGCAGGGCCGGCCGCCGGGTGAAGTCCAGGTACGAGGGGTCGTCGCCGACGAACGCGGAGGTGGCGAGGAGCGCGTGCATGAGGTTGGAGCTCTCGGCGTCCACGAGGGTGCGGCGGACGATGTGCGCGTACAGGTTCGCCATGTCGAAGCAAGTCGACGCCTGGGCGACCATCCCGTCGTTCACGCTCGGGATGCGAACGGCCGGCAGCGCACCGGTGAAGGTCCCGGCCAGCCAGATTCCGGTCCGGGCCGGCGGGAAGTAGAAGCCGCCGGCGTGCAGCGCGCCGTTGATCCAGCTGTACCCGAGCAGCTGGATGCACGCGGACGCGGCCTCGTTGTTGCCCTTGACGATCATCTTGTTCAGGTTGTCCTGGAAGGCGGGCTGGAACGCGCACCGCAACGGGCCGCCCGCGGAGAGCGCGGCGAAGACCTGCTCGTACTTCGGCAGCCGCTGCGCGCGGGTCAGGCCCGCCTCGGCGATGGCCGGCACGGCCGCGTCGATCACCGGGTCGAACTCGCCGCGCAGCCGCGCGAACAGCTCCTGCGGGGTCGCCGCCTCTCCGGCCACCGCGTTCACGCTCTTCAGGAGTTCGTACGCCGCGTACAACGCGCCGACCTTGGCCAGGCTGGCGGTGTAGTAGCTGTCCCCGTACCGCAGCCCGGCGTGCCGGAAGTCCAGGCCGTCCGGCGTCTCGTCGACCGCCACGAAGGAGATGGCCGGACGGAACCGGCCCAGTTCCGGGAACTCGGTCAGAGCCTCGCCGACGGCGGTGTCGAGGGCGGTCTGCAGCGCGGGGTCGTCGCCGAGCAGGGTGGGGTAGGGCGAGGGGAAGGGGTCCACCCGTCCAGCATCGGGCCGGCCACCGGTGCCCGCTGGCGGGATGCGGCCGTACGGGTGACACGGGCTCGTCGGCGTCCGGGGAGTTCACGGGCGGAACGGGAACCCGCCAGGTTCGGGACACCGGGCGGCGGGACGAGGGGCGCTCACGGGAAGACTGTGACACGGTCACTCGCGGCATGCCCTCGATCGAGTTCCGCCGCGGACCGTCCCGTACTTGTCTCACCGCGGACGGGTCCCGCCGTCGCCGTCTGTGACAGCATCGTCACCGTGACCAGTGGAGAGCGGGCTCAGGGGATTGCGGAAGTTCCTGGTTCAAGCACCGCCGGTGCGGGTCCCGTCGCCGGCCGGGGCGGCGGACCGCTGACGATCGGTGCCGAGGAGGAGTACCTGCTGGTCGATCCCGACACGCGGGCGTTGCGGCCTGAGGCGCAGAAGGTGGTGGCCGAGGCGGCCGGGGAGCTCGGTGACCGGGTGACCACGGAGATCACCGCCTACCAGATCGAGGTGCGTACCGAGCCGCACACCAGCCTGGAGCGCTTCGCCCAAGAGGTCCGCTTCCTCCGGGGAGCCGTGGTGCGGGCCGCCGCCCGCCACGGCCTGGGCGTCATCTCCAGCGGCACTCCCGTCCTGGCACACGCGATGCCGCCCGCCATGAACGACGGGCCCCGGTACGCCAGGAGCACGGCGCTGTTCGGCGCCCTGGACGACGAGCAGAGCATCTGCGCATGCCACCTGCACGTCGGCATTCCCAGCGTGGAACTGGCGCTCCAGGTCAGCAACCACATCCGCACCCGGCTCCCGGTCCTGATCGCGCTGGCGGCCAACTCCCCGTTCTGGCAAGGGCGGGACACCGGATACGCCAGCTGGCGCCGACTGGCGTGGGCGCGTTGGCCGGCCGCGGGTCCCCCGCCGCACTTCGAGTCGCCGGCGCACTTCGAGGCGCTCGTCGCCGACTTCACCGCCACCGAGACCATCCTGGACCGGGGCGGACTGTACTGGGACATCCGGCCTTCCCATCACGTACCCACCCTGGAGATCCGGGTCGCCGACGCGGCGGCCACCGCCCGGGACACCGTCACGCTGGCCGCCGTCGTCCGGGCTCTGGTCGCCACGGCCCTCGCCGACATCGACGCCGGAAAGCCCGCTTCCCGGCCGCCTGCGCACCTCCTGCGCACGGCGTGCTGGCGCGCGGCACGCGACGGCCTGGCCGGCGACGGCGTCGACCTGGACAGCCGCCGCCTCGTCCCGGCGACCGTGCTCGTCGAACGACTGCTGACGGAGTTGCGCCCTGCTCTGCTGCTCCACGGCGACCTGGACACGGTCCTCGCCGGATACGCCCGCCAACGCGTCCTCGGCACCGGCGCCGACCGTCAACGCGCCGCCCTCGGCAGGCGGGGCAGCTACCTGGACGTCGTGGACGACCTGATGGGTGCCATGACGGCCGTCGACGAGGTGCCCTGACGAGCTGGGGTGGGGACGGGGATCGGTCCCGGCGGCAGCCGAGAGCGGTGTCGATCACGCGGGTGCGCGGCCCTGGCGCGTACTTTCCGTGAGGAGTCCTGCGGCGGGACGGGAGACCGCATGTCGACCACACCGCGGATCGATTACAGGCGTTGTTCTCCGTGACGCCCAGTCCCTGCCTGGTGCTGGATCCCGGCCTGGTGGTCGTCGAGGTCAACGGGGCCTACCTGCGGGCCACCGGCCGCACCCGGGAGGAACCGAGTTCGTGCCGTCCCGCGCCGGCCGTGGCCGCCCGGAGGATCCGGACGGTGAGCGGGCGGCGATGGAAGCCGAACTGGTCGCGCGGGCCCGGGAACTCCAGCGCCTCAACGAGGAGCTGCGCGAGGCGCACACCCGGGAGCGCCGGACCGCCCTCACCCTCCAGGAGGCGATGCTGCACTGCCCGGACCTGGCCGCCCACGGTGACATCGCCGTGCGCTACGTGCCCGCCACCCGGTCGCTCAACGTCTGCGGCGACTGGTACGACGTGGTCGACCTGCCCGACGACGGATGCACCGTCGCGGTGGGGGACGTCGTCGGCCACGGCCTCGAAGCCGCCGCGGGTGATCACGGTTCCGGGGAAGATGTCACCGATGAGCAGTCGGGCGCGGCTGCGTGGGTCAGCGGCGGTACATGGCGTACAGGACGCCGTCGTGGGAGGCGAGGGCGACCGCGCCCTGCATCGCGCCCGCGGCGAGGAAGTCGTCCACGGAGTCGAAGGAGCCGTCGACGAGGCGGGTGGCGAGGATGTCGCCGGCATCGTTGGAGCGGATGGCCATCCAGACGGTGCCGTCGTGGACGGTGATGGCGGGGGCGTCAGGCAGGTCCCACCCCCACTTGTTGATCTCCTGGTAGGGCGTGGTGCCGGTGCGGGAGAGGATGCGGGCGGAGCCGTCGGTGTGGCGGAAGGCGATCAGGTGTGCGCCGTCGAAGGAGGCCGTGGACATCGGCTGGAGCTCGGTGGCGAGGAACGGTGCGACGAACGGTTCTTCCCAGGTCCGGCCGTCGTCGTAGCTGGGCCACAGGGAAGCGCCCCAGACGAGTCCGCCGCTGCGGAAGCCGGTGACGAGCCCGTTGTTGTGGCTGGTGATGAGGGGATCGGTCGAGGCGTCGAAGACGGAGACCTGGCTCCAGGTGGTCCAGTCGCCGGTGCCGTTGTGGCTGATGACGCCGAGGTAGGCGTCCAGGTTGGTGATCGCGGCGTAGACCTTGCCCTTGTGGACGCACAGGGCCGGGGCGAAGAGGCTGTACAGGTTGCGGATGGGCGTCGGCGGGGTCCAGGTGCCGTTGGTCAGGGTGCTCCACATCACGGCGTTGTCGTCGGGCCGGATGTACATGCAGTACAGGGTGCCGTTGAGGGAGGCGAGGGCGGGCGGAGAGGAGCTTTCCCAGCCTGTGGAGACCGGCAGGCGCCAGCTGGGGTTGCGCTGGCCGCCGCCGATGGTGGTGTACTCGATGGTGCCGACGGGGAATTTGGGCCGGTCTCCGGTGTAGGCGATGGTCAAAATGTGGTGGCCGTCGCCGTTGAAGGACCACTCGCGGGACTTGGCCATGTAGAGGGTGACCAGGGCGTTGCGGTCGATGACGATGCCGCGCAGGCAGGACTGGTCGTCGTGGTTGCGCAGGATTTCCTTCAGGTCGACGAACAGCTGGATGGCGGAGCGGACGACCTCGAGGATCTTTCCGATCTTGCCGGGGATGAACTCGACGAACCAGGTGTGGTCGACGAAGGCCTGCAGCGCGGTGTGGAGGTCGTCGTACCACTGGGAGTTGCTGTGGTCGGCCTCCCACGTGGTGATCATGGAGGTGACGAAGTCGCCGGCCAGGCCGTCGAAGACGACCCTGTTGTTCGAGGAGAACGTGTGAGTTTCGCCCTTCTCGACGTCCCCGAATTCCTCGGACTGGAAGATCCGCTTCTCGGTCTCGAGTTCGGATCGGGTCGCGGCGGTCCAGTAGATCTCGTCGCGGCCGCTGAGCCCGTCGCCGACCTCCCGCTCGCACAAGAACTTGTCGAACTCCAGGCGCACCCGGTAGGTGAGGTCCTGCTCGCTGCTGCGGGAGGCGCCGGGCGCCGGCGGGGGCCCGGCCAGGAGCGTGGTGCCGAAGCCGCAGTCGGTGACCGCCGCCTGGAACGCGGGCGAGTCCGGGGAATGGCCGGCCGCGATGGCGGCGGGGTCGACCACCGCGACGTTGGCCAGGTGCTTGCTCTCCTCCTCCATCTGCGGGATGAACGCATCGAGGTCCGCGAAGGAGAAGCCCTTGGTCCGCTCCAGCCCGGTGATCCTGGCGGGCAGCAGGTCGACCTTGCCGTCCAGATCGGTCACCGTGGCGCGGTACTCCGTACCGGCCGCCCGCAGCTCGTCGTCGGTGAGCACCGTCCCGACCACTTCCAGCAGGGCCTGCTCCAGGTCGGTCAGGGTGTGGCCGTGCGCACGCCGGTCGGCGGCGTGCAGGGCCACCGCGAACAGCACGTTCCCCTGCGGGGCCGCCTTCAGGCCGCGGACCCATTTGCTGTCCGCACTCGCCCCGGTCCCGCGCAGCAGATCCCGCACCCCGCCCGCGACATCCCGGACTACCGGCCGCTCATCCGTCGTCGCCATACCGATCCCTGCCTCTTGCCCCCTGAGAGGACTTCCGCACCCGAACCACGTACAAGAACAGACTGAATGGGCCGAGATGCCCCATAGGTTCGGCCGAGGGGATTGTGCCACCAGGAGACCGGCACCCATGACAGATCGGCGATCAAGGTCACTCGAAAGGAGCCGGCGCACGTACCGGCGGGAAGCGCACCCGCCTGTGCCGCCGTGTGCGAGAGACGTTCTCCGCGACGGCTGCCCTCTCGGCTACGGAGCCCACCGACGACGTACTCCTGGTACTTCCACGTGGACCGCGGTCGGCACGGTGGGCTGGAGTCCTTCTCCTTCTACGGTGTTCCCGACGTCGGGGACACCGGCGTGACGACGCGCGAGGCAGGGTCACAGCCACTCGTCCACTTTCGCTACACGGCCTGCACCGACGGGCTCGTCGAACGCCGCGGCGAGGACATCGACGCCGGTGTGCGGCGCCTCGCCGACGCCCTCGCCCGGCACGCGCGCCTGAGCCCTGATCAGCTGGCCGACACCCTCCTGAGCCGCCTCGGCGTGGCCGCCGACGGCGGACAGGACGACATCGCTCTGATCGTCGCCCGCCCGCAACCGGCTCCCGCCGGCCGCCTCCGCGGTCGCGCCTCCTGGCCGGTTGCGTCTCCCGTCCGGTCCGCACTGGCGTTCTGCGACGCGTGCCCTGCCCGGAGTGCGGGCAATCGGAAGTGCACCGGGAGCTCCGGTAGTGCGAAGGACATGGCCGTAGAGGAGGTCGGCAGTGGTGTGGTGGCTCTGGGTGGTGTTACTGGTGGCGGTGGTCGGACTGGTGGCCGTGGCGACGATGGCGGTCCAGGCCAAACGGCGTGCCGGGACGGTGATCGCGGTGCGCGGTGGCCGTCGGATGCGCCGGGGAGGTGTGGGGTGACCATGCTGATGCTCGCCTCCGAACTGACCAAGCGGGATGTCGTGACCCTGGGCGGCGAGGCAGTGGCGCAGATCAAGGACACCGTGTTCGACGCGGCGGCCGGACGGATCACCGGCTTCACGCTCAGCGGCCGGGGCCTGCTCGCCGGACCGCTGAAGCGGAGCCTGCCGTTCGGCGCGGTGCACGCCGTCGGGCCCGCCGCCGTGATGATCACGAGCGAGGCCGCGCTGGCGGACCGCGACGCGATCGTGGACCCCCATGCGGCCGACGGCGGCCGGGTGATCGGCGCGCCGGTGATCACCGACCAGGGCACGGAGATCGGCACCGTACGGGACATCGTGATCGAGGCCGGTGCCGGCGGGCGGGTCGTCGGCTTCGCCATCGCCGCCAACGACCACCTCGACCCCGAGCGGCGCACGGCGTTCATCCCGCGCGGAGAGACACTCGCCGTGTCCGGTGAGGCGGTGGTGGTCCCCGCGCGGGCCCGCCACTTCGTCGCCGAGGATCTGCCCAGCTTCGCCGCCCAGGTCGAGGCGTTCCGGGCCGGCGCCCGTCAGCCGCACGCGGATGCCCACGCGCGCGGGGAAGGGGGACTCGCATGATGCTCTTCACGCAGACCCGGAACCTTCCGGTGATCTCCGCCGATGAGGCAGCGACGCTGGGCACCGTCGAGAGCCTGACCATCGACGCCCGTACCAGGAGCATCGCCTGCCTGCGGCTGGCGAAGGCACCGAAGGACCGTGCGGTCATCGGCTGGGACGCGGTGGAGGCGGTGGGCCGCGACGCGGTGATCGTGCGCTCGCGGGGTGCGGCCGAGCCGGGTCCCAAGGACCTGCCCGAGCACCTCGAGGCCGTCGGCAGCCGCGTGCTGACCGAGCACGGCGTCGAGCACGGCACCGTCAAGGACGTCGCCTTCGATCCGGCCACGGGAAAGGTCCTCAACCTGTACACGGCGCTCGGCGACATCGAGGGGGACCGTCTCATCGGCCTCGGTTCCCATGCCGTGGTCGTCCACGCGGAACGAGGCTGACGACCGGCGAACGCCCCGGCGGACGTCGATCACCCGGACGGCCGCGTATGGGGACGGCGTCGCCGGGCATTCGACGGGTCGTACCGGGCCCGGCGTCGTCTGCCGGGCCCGGGCGGTGGGTGCCGCGGCCGATTCCCCGAGAGGTACGCGGCACCCGCCCACGTCGCCGAAGCGGTCCGCCCCTCCCCCGGGCTGCCGCTTCTCCGCGCGAACGGACGATCCTCACGGGCCGGGCGCCGGCGCGGGGCGGCGGCGGACGGGACGGGGCGGCGGCGGACGGGCCGGGGCGGCGGCGGACGGGCCGGGGCGGGGCGGCGGCGGACGGGCCGGTGAGCTGATCCGTGTGCCGGTCACCGGCCTCCGCCCGCTCACGCCGCGGGATGAACTCGCCGCCCGCGCCCGGCCGGCCGGCTCGGTCCGTTCGGCCGGGCAGCGGTGTGGCTCACATGCCCGACGTCGACCGGCGCGAGCGCAGCTTGCCGAAGAGTTGCTGGGCCTGGGCGCGCCGGCGCGGATCGGACGCGGTACGCCGTACCTGTTCGATCGTGCGCCGGCCCTGCGGGCTCCTCGCGAACTGCTTGATGCGCTGGAGAACTCCTGACATGACACTCCTTTCGCCGGCGGCGCCCTGCTGTCGTCGGGCCCCGGGAGGTTCGGTTACCCGGTGACCGGCGATCCAGCCTCTTTCGGCCGAGGACGCGCCGTCGCGGCGCCACGCCGCTTGCAGGCGTGCGGGTGTCCCGGCCGGCGCGGGGGTGCGCTGCCTGGGGTGATGCGGCGCGCGCCCCGGACGGCGGTGAAATGGTTTAAGCGTCATGTGGGGCGCGGGCAGGCCCGTGCCGCCTCGCCGCGGGCGAACAGCCGTCCACACCGTGCAACCACCGCGCTGTCCGAAGGCGGGCACCAGCGTGTTGCGGTCGGCCATGCACTCTGATTCCTTCGACCTCTGAACACATGAGGGGCCTTCAGGGCCTCTCTACCACGTGCTGCGGGTGAATTCCGTTCACAAGTCAGGGAGTTGAAACCGTGCAGAGTTGGATCAAATGGTCCGTACGGGCGGCTGGGTTCGTCATGTCTTTGACCATCTCCTCCGCCCTGACGGAGCCGGCCTTCGCGGCTTCCGAGAGTCCCGCGCCGGCCCCCGCCTGCGTCACCATGTACGAGAGCTGGCGGTACACCGACGCCGCCAGCAGCTGCGCCGAGACGGTCGGGGTGATGGTCGTCTACCGGGACGGTGCCACCGGCCTGTGCTACGCGTTGCAGCCGGGCACCACCCGCACGGTCGGCGAGGGGTACCTCGGCCAGCACGGCCACCCCGATTACCTCGCCGCCTGCGCGGTCTCCTGACCGCGCCTTCCCCGGGGCGGGGTCGCCGGGCCGGGGTCGCCGGGGCGGGGGTCAGGGCTTGAGGAGGGCCTTGACGGCGCGGCGCTCGTCCATGGCCTTGTAGCCCTCGGCCACCTGTGCCAGGGGCAGGGTGAGGTCGAAGACCTTGCCCGGGTCGATCCGGCCCGAGAGGACGCGGTCGATGAGGTCGGGCCGGCGTCTCCCCGGCCGTCCTGGAGGCCGTCGCCCGCGCCCTCCGGCTGGACGACGCCGAGCGTGCCCACCTCCTCCGTCTGGCCCAGGCCGCCGACGGCTCCGCCGCCCTCACTCGCCCCCGGCGCCGTACCGCCCGGCAGTGGACGCCGCACCGCAGCCTCCAGTGGACCCTCGACGCGATCACCGCCGGACCCGCCTTCGTGCGCAACGGGCGCATGGACGTCCTCGCCGCCAACCAGCTGGGCCGCGTCTTCTACACCGACCTCTACGCCGGCCCCCGCAACCAGGCGAACCTCGCCCGCTTCACCTTTCTGGACCCGGCATCCCGGAGCTTCTGTCCCGACTGGGAGCTCTTCGCCGACACGGCGGTGGCCATCCTGCGCACGGAGGCCGGCCGCGACCCCTACGACAAGGACCTGCACGACCTCGTCGGCGAGCTGTCCACGCTGAGCGAGGAGTTCCGCACCCGCTGGGGCGCCCACGACGTCCGCCTCCACGGCACCGGCGTCAAACGCTTCCACCATCCGGCCGTCGGCGAGCTCGTCCTCGCCTTCGAGGGACTGGAGATGACCGCGGAACCCGGCCTCACCCTGACCATCTACACCGCCGAACCCGGCTCGCCCTCCGAAGAGGGGCTGCGTCTGCTCGCCTCCTGGGCCGCCACGGAGGAGACCGGTGCGCCCGCACGGCATTCCACCGGCTGAAGCCTGTCGCGGCCGGCCCCGCGCACGGCCGTGACCGCGGCCGATCGCGGTCTGTCGCCGTAGTGGTGGTGCCTTGGTGCAGGATCCTGGTGACCGGTTCCGCGGACGGGCCCGGACGTGCCGCGGCGGACGCGCTGTTGTCCGCCGGACACGAGGTCGTCGCGCACGCCCGGCGGCGGGCACGTCATGTCCCCGGGGGGCGAGCCGGCGTGGCGGCGGGCGCGTCATGTCCCGGGGGGCGGGCCGGCGTGGCGGCGGGCACGTCATGTCCCCGGGGGGCGGGCCGGCGGGGCGGCGGGCACGTCATGTCCCGGGGTGCCGGGCCAGCGCGGCCTGCTTCAGCCGTCGGTACTGCCGGACGGCCTGCCTGTCCCCGCCGTCCAGCAGCCGGCCCTCGACCCGGCGCTGTGCCTCGGACACGGCTTCGTGCAGACGTGCCGTCCGCTCACAGGAGTAGTCGGTCCACGCGGTCTCGAGTTCCTCGCGGCCGACGTCGCGCAGCCGGTCCGCACTGCCGCGGGCCCGCCGGATCGCGGCGCCGATCTCCTCGCGCGGCGCCTGGAGGTCGGTGTAGGCGTGGCCGGAGTCCGCCATGCACGCCGACCAGGCGGTCAGCGCCGTACGGTAACCGCTGTCCTTCGCCACCTCGTCCATCACGGTGGCCTGCAGCGCCTCCAGCCGGCCCTGCAGGGCGTCCCAGCCCTTTCCGTAGGCCCGTTCCCTGGCCTGGTGGGCACAGCCGTCCGGCCGGTAGACCAGCACCCGCCCACCGGCGAGCCGGAGTTTCCTCTCCCGGGTGCCGAGCAGGGCGTCCGACCACTTCCGGGGATGCCCCGGGGCACCGGAGGCGCGCCGGGTGGCCGGGGGTGTCCCCAGCACCGCGCCGACCGCGCCGTACCCGTCCTGCCTGGTCGTCTCCTCGCGGAGCAGACCGTAGGGGTTGGTCGTGGCGGCGCGCGCGTCGGCCGCCGTGCGCTCCGGCTCGTAGGCGAACCCCCGGCGGGCCATGCAGGCGGCGACGGCCCGCTCCTCGGCGGCGCGCAGCCTGGTCGTGCCGGTGGCGGAGGTGGTCAGCACCCCGGACAGCGGCCGGGGGTCGGACTCGGCCGGCGGGGGGCCGGCTGCTTCCCGAGGGGAGCAGCCGACCATCAGCAGTGCCAGCACGAGCCCCGTGAGGGGCGCGCCGAACCGCCTCATACGCACCAGTTGTTCGAGTAGACGTGGTGGTAGAGGGCGGTGCCCAGTTCCGGGTTGTTCTCCACGTCGTTCAGGGAGTACCACCCGGTGCCGCGCGCCAGGGTCCAGTAGTGACCGGTGTAGTTGCGCTCGCTGTAGACGCGCACGTTGCACGACGTACCCGCGTTCCACAGCGATTCCGCGCCGCGGAACTGGTAGAAGCCGGTCAGGTCGCGGTTGTCCTGGTAGACCGCTCCCCGGTCGCCGTAACCGTAGGTGGAGGTGTAGGCGCACAGCGCGCCGGACGGGCAGCTGTAGGCCGCCTCGGCCGTTCCGGAGAGGCCGAACAGGGACGCGGTGAGCGCCGCGAGCAGGCCCGCCGCGTAGGCCGTACGCCGCTTGGCCGGCCTGAGGGAGAGATGAGCCACGGTCCGCCGGTTCCTTCCTGTGGACGGGAGGGCGCCGAGCCGTCCCGGATGTGAAGAGGCTGGTGTGTTCGCGAACGGGCACGAAGCTATCGGCACGGTGAAAAGGGGACATCCAACCGGTGGTTGAGGTCCCGGGTAAACCGGCACGGCAGTGACCTGGGCACTGCCACCACGGGTGTACCGCGGTCCGCGGAGGGGCGTGCCCGCGCGGGTGGACCACGGTCTGCGGGGAAGGCCGTGACCGGCCCCGCCCGGCCGCGGCCCACTAGGCTGTCCGGGACCCACCGACAGCACACGGGGAGGTCCGATGACCGCTGTCTCGCCCTGCGCCCAGGCACCCGTCACGACCGAGCGGCTGATCCTGCGGCTCTTCACCGCCGACGACGTCGAGGACCGGTACGCGTACCAGGCCCTTCCCGAGGTCGCCCGCTTCCTCTACCGGCCGCCGCTGACCCGCGAGGGCTGCGCCGAGTCCATCGCCGCGCGGGCGGGCGGGACACCGTGGAGCGCGGACGGCGACGTTCTGCTGCTGGCCGTGTGCCGGGCGGAGGATCCCGGCGTCGTCATCGGCGAAGTGGTCCTCACCCTGGTGAGCGCCCGCGCCCGGCAGGCGGAGATCGGCTGGGTCTTCAACCCGGGGTACGCCGGACGGGGTTACGCCACCGAAGCGGCGCGCGCCGTCGTCTCGTTGGCCTTCGGCCCGTTGGGCGTCCACCGGGTCTTCGCCCGGCTCGACGTCCTCAACACCGCCTCGGTGCGCGTGTGCGAGCGCCTGGGGATGCGGCGCGAGGCACACCTGGTGGACAACGACCTCGACGGTGACCGCTGGGGCAGTGAGTACGTGTACGCGGTGCTCGGCCGCGAGTGGAGGAGCTGAGCCGAGCCGCCCGTGCCGCACCGCAGCCGGTCGGCCGGCGGGTCGTGTCCGCTCAGCCGATGGTGACCACCCGTGCCCAGGGTGGCGGGCGGTCGGGGACGTAGTCGGGACGGTTCTCGTTCACCGCGCGGGAGGGGCGGGGGAAGAGGCCGACCACGGTGCGGCAGGGCGGCTGGGCGGAGGGCCACGGCGTCTGGCCGTCCGTGAGGGCGACGATCACGTCCGGGCGCGGCCGGGAGCGGAGCGCCCGGGCGAAGCCGGAGCGCAGATCGGTTCCCCCGCCGCCGAGCAGTTCGATGTTCTCGGCCCGGCAGAGGGGGACGGCGATTCCGGCCGCCGCGTCGCAGGAGATCACCGAGACGAGGTCGCGCCGGCCGCCCACCGCCTGGGAGATCGCGGCCACCTCCAGCAGCGCGCTGCCCAGTTCGGCGTCGCTCACCGACCCGGAGGTGTCGATGACGACGCAGACGCGGGGCGGTGTGCGGCGCAGGCTCGGCAGCAGCACTCCGGGGAGGCCGGCCGAGCGCCGTGAGGGGCGCCGGTAGCTGTGGTTCTCGCCCACCCCCGGCGCAGCCGCCGCCGACCGGACCGCCGCCCCCAGCAACTGCCGCCACGGCTGCGGTGGGTGGAACGCCTCGTCCGCCCACCGGCGCCAGCCCTCCGGCGCGTCGCCCGGCCGGCCCTTGATGCCCTCGGCGACCCGGAAACGGACCGCGTCCCGCTGCTGCCTGCTCAGGCCGTGGGCTCCCTCGGGCCCCAGCTCCCACGGCCTGACCTGCCCGTCGGCGCCGCTGCCGCAGTCGAGCCAGGCCAGGTCGGCGGCGAGCCCGGACATCGAGGCCGTCCGCAGGTACTCCTCCATCAGCAGGCCGTCGGGCAGGCGCAGCAGCGAAGGGTGCACCGCCCCGGCGGGCCGGGGCAGACCGTCGCCGTAGATGTCGTCGTTGATCTCGAAGTCGGCGGCGATGTTGCGGCGCAGCCTCTCGCCGCCTCCGGCCGAGGAAGGCCCTGCCGGGGTGGGCCCGGCCGGGGAAGGTCCGGTCGAGGTGGGCCCGGCCGGGGAAGGTCCTGCCGGGGTGGGCCCGGCCGGGGAAGGTCCGGTGGAGATGGTCCCGGCCGGGGTGGGCCCGGCCGAGGAGGCTCCGGTCGAGGAGGGTCCCCGCGCGCCGGGCTCGCCCGGACCGTGCCGCTCGTGTTCCCGGGCGTACCGCTCGCTCCGCGCGTGGTGGTCGCGGAGCAGGTGGGAGACCTCGTGCACCCAGACGCCCGCCAGTTCCTCCACCGGCGTGCGCGCCACGAAGCCGGGCGAGACGTAGCAGCGCCAGTACGCGTCCACCGCCATCGTCGGCACCGAGCGGTCCTCCACGACGTGCAGCGCGAAGAGGGCGGCGGCCAGGTAGGGGCGGACCTTCACCGCGTGCAGCCGTGCGGCCAGCAACTTCTCGGTGTCCAGGGGAAGTCCGGGCCGGTGGTGCGGGCCGCCGGCACCGGCCGCCGGTTCCGGCACGGCGGCCCGCACCGGGCGTGGCGGCGCGGGTGGGGCCATGGGGTGCGGCAGCGGAACCCGGCGCCCGGCGGCCCCCGTCATCGGCGCGTCCCCGTGGCGCGCCGGGCGTCCGCCGTGGCCCGGTCCACCGACCGGTCCGCCCGGCGGGCGAGGCCGACCACCCCGGCCAGCCGATCCACCGCCTCCGGCACCTCCCAGTCGTCGCGCCGGAGCGCGGCCAGCGTGGTCGCCGGGGCGACCAGCAGGTCGGGGGCGCCGGTCTCCAGCGCCCTGACCAGCACCTTCCAGGCCGCTTCCCACCGCCGGTGCTCCGGTCGCGCGCCGACGGCGGCCACCACCGCCTCCAGCGCCGCCTGCCGCAGATCGCCGCGTTCCGGCAGTTCGGCGGTGGGAGGGTCGGCCAGCAGCGACTCCGGGTCCGGCAGGTCCATCCGGTCCAGGTGGGCGAGGAGTTCGAGTCCGGGCCCGTCCCCCACCGCCCCCCGTACCAGCAGCGCGAGCACGTCGCGGGAGACGGAGGCCGCCGTGCCGAAGGCCAGCAGGGTCAACGCGGCCTCCCAGCTGCGGGGTGACGGCCAGGCGCCGCCGCGCCGCGTCTCGGTGCTCGGCAGCCGGTGGATCAGCGTGGGCCGGGCCTGGAGGAAACCGCAGACGGCACGCCGGGCGTACGCCACCGCCTCCGGCAGCCGTTCCGGCTCCAGCCGGGGCAGCTCCGCCCGGGGCCAGACCCCGCCCAGCCCGCGCACCACGACATCCCGGTCGTGCACCCAGTACAGGTGCACGAACCGGTTGGCGAGCGGCGGGCTCAGCTCCCAGCCGTCCGCTGCCGAGGCGCGCGGATTGGCGGCGGCCACGATCCTGACCTGCGGCGGCAGTTGGAGCGTGCCGACCTTCCGTTCCAGGACGACCCGGAGCAGCGCGGCCTGGACGGCCGGGGTGGCGGTGGAGAGTTCGTCCAGGAAGAGCAGGCCCCGGCCGGCGCGCACGAGTTCCACGGCCCACTGCGGCGGTGCCATCGGCACGCCCTGTACGGCAGGGTCGTCGCCGACGATGGGCAGTCCGGAGAAGTCGGACGGCTCGTGCACGCTGGCGATCACGGTCGTCAGCGGCAGGTCGAGGGAGGCGGCGAGCTGGGTCAGGGCCGCGGTTTTGCCGATGCCCGGCTCCCCCCAGAGCAGCACGGGCAGGTCGGCCGCGACGGCCAGGGTGAGCGCTTCGAGCTGCTCGTCGGGGCGCGGTTCGGTGGTATTGGTCCGCAGCAGGTCCAGGAGGTCGCCGGCGAGGGCGAGTTGCGCGCGCTGTGCGGACGCGCCGGCGGACGCGGGCAGGCCGGAGGCCGGGGCAGGTACGTCGGCGGCGGGCACGTCGGCAGGGGGCACGGACAGGTCGGGGGGCGAGGCGGGCAGGAGGGTGCTGGAGGTCATGGGGCATCACCTGGGTGGGAGGAGGGGACGGGGCGTGGCCCGTCCGGACGATGTGAGGGTGTGCGGCGCCGGACGCGCCGGTGTTCTCGGCGTTCTGCGCGCTCTCGGTGTTCTGCGCGCTCTCGGCGTTCTGCGCGTTCTGGGTGTTCTGCACGTTCCCGGTGTTCTCGGCGGAAGGGGGTCAGCGCGTCAGGCCGGTGCGGGGCCGGGCCCGGCTGGTGTGCTTCTGGCGCATGGCGGCGGGTACCCGGCGATCGAGCCGCGGGCGGTGGCTCGCGTCCGCGTGTTCCGCGCCCGAGGCCGTCCCGCCTTCCGCGGCGCCGGCGGCGGGATGCACGCTGACCAGCCCGGAGCGGAAGCGACCGTGGTCGACACGGCGGGTCGCGGCCGACTCCAGTGCCTGCCGGAGCGGGCCGTCGGGCAGGACGGCGCCGGGACCGAGCAGCCTCTGCACCACGTCCAGCGTCCCGGCGATGTCACCGTGGCGGAGCCGCTCCCGGACCGCGGGCAGTGCCTCCGGGCTGCGGTGCACCGCGTCGATGGCCCGTACGCAGGGCAGTGCCGGCCCGCCGAGCGCCACCAGCAGTTCCTCGCGCCGGAGTTCGGCCGGGTCGTGGTCGATCGCCGTCAGCACGCCGGCGCGCAGCGCGATCCGGTGGACCTCGCCCCGGCACTCGACCCGGTGGGGGTCGCCGGGCGCGGTGGCGGGCGCGGCCGTTCGCGTCGGGCCGGGCTCCGCCAGTGCCGCGGCGACGAGCGGATGGAGCCGGTCGGCCGTGGTGAGCCCGGCCCGCAGCAGCTCCAGGTCCGGTAGGACCCGCGCCGCGGCCTCGGGCAGCACCGGGAGCGCGGCGACCTGCTGCCGCGGCAGCGCCTCGCGCAGCGGCCGGAGCGTCGGGGCGTGGCTGTCGTCGGGGGCGACGAGTTCGAGGACGGCGCGGCTGCGCGCGGCGAGCCGTACGGTGAAGGCCCCGCGGGGGCGGTTCTCGGCCCGGAGCAGCAACTCCGCCTCGGCGGCCCAGCGGTTCACCGCCCAGGACGCGTCGGCGGCGGCCCGGTCCGGCAGGCCGGGTGGGAGGGTGCTGCCCCTGCCCCGGGGCCGGTCGGACGGTGCCGGGTCCGCTCCGCAGCGCCGCGCGAGCTCGCCGCTCCTTGCCGCGTCCCAGAGGTGGCGGTGCAGGTCGAGCCGGAAACGCCGGTCGGGATGCGGGTGCGGATGGTGCCTCGGGGCGCCGGTCGCGGACCCCTCCCACAGGGCGAGGGACATCCGCTGGCCGGCGTCCGCCCAGGCCGGTGGTGTGCGCACCACCAGCTGCGGCGGTGCGGTGCCCGAGCCGCCGTAATGGGCCAGGGACAGGGTGAGGCCGGGCCGGAGCCGCCCGTCGGGCGCGCTGCGGGGCATGTGCCAGCGCAGCAGATCCGGTGCCAGTCGGCGCAGGTCCGCGCGGAGGCGGCCGGCGACCTCGGTGCCGTGGCGGTCGCGCACGGCGCGCAGATCGAGATCGATGTCGACGCGGGCGGCGGCACAGGCCCCCGCCCAGTCACCGGCCGCGCGCCGTGCGGACGCGGTCTCGATCATGGACGGTGGCACGGCGTACTCGCGCACGCGCTGCCACATCAGCAGGCGGGACGGGAAGTCGTTCGGGAGGTGATGTGCCATCAGCACTCACCTTGCGCGAACGATTCCCCCAATCCGTACGAGGAGAAGTTCATCATCCCGCGCATCATAACCACACCGCCGAAGCGTTGTCCCCGGTCTTTTTCCCCGCCCCTCGCGGCGCACGGCGCCGGTCCGCTCAGACGGGGCTCAGCGGATGTGCCGCCGTGGCGGACCGGGGCGGCCAGGCCTGCGGGGAGAGGATGCCGAGCACGTACGCGCGGGCGACCAGGGCGGGGCGGGTGGCGGCGCCCAGGAGGTCGCGCAGGCGGCTCAGGTGGTAGTCGACCGTCTGCCGTGAGAGGTGCAGGGTTCCCGCGATGTCCGCGTTGCTGCGTCCCGCGGCCAGCAGGGCGAGGATGCGGACCTGGGTGGCCGTCAGCGGCGGCTGGGGTTCGTGGCGCAGGCCGACGTGCGTCATGACGGCCCACACCCCGGACACGCGTTCCGCGGCTCCGGGCACCGTGCTCAGGTGGACCCGTACGCGGCGCAGCCCGCCGTCCGCGTCGGTGAGTACGGCGGCGGCGCGGGCACTCCTGCGCCGGCCGGCTATCAGGTCGTCCCAGAGGCGGTACAGGGCGCCGCGTTCTGGTGTCCTCGCGAGGAGGCCGGTCACGGGCAGCCCGATGAGTTCGGAGCGGCGCACGCGCAGGAGTTCCGCGACGCCGGTGCCGGCCTCCCCCACCAGTCCGTCCGCGGAGAGGCGGACGCAGAGGAGACCGCAGTGGTCGCGCAGGGCCCGCAGTTCCTCCTCGGCCCGGCGTCGCTGGTCCAGGGCCCGGGTGCGGTCGGTGACGTCGACGTAGATGCCGGCCACGCAGCGGTGTCCGGCCCAGCGGACGGGGAAGCGGTACCCCGCCGCCTGCCCCGAGGAGCCGTCGGGGCGCCGGTAGGCGAGGGTGTGCCGTACGGGCCTGCCGCCGGTCAGGACCTCCCGGTCCAGGGCGAGGAACCGGTCGACGTCGCCGGGTTGGTCGACCTCGGCCAGGTGGCGGCCGATCACGGCGTCGCGCGTGGTGCCGTACAGGTGGGCGTACGCGTGGTTGGCCCACAGGTAGTGCCCGGTCGCGTCGCGCACGAAGGCCGCGGCCGGGGTGAGGTCGGCGAACGCGGCGTACGGGTTCTCCTCCGGCCGGCCGCCGACCTCGACCGCCACTCCCCTGCTGGCGTGCCGGTCGGCGTGCTGGTCGCGGGCCGGCCAGTTGACGTCGAAGGTGCGGCCTTCGAAGCACGCCTGGTACGGGCCCGCGTCCGGCGGGTCGGAGGGGCCGCCGCGGTCGGCGCAGAGCGCTTCCAGGAAGCGGCGGGCGGTCCGTTCGTCGGCGAACGCGCCGCCGCCGCTGTCGAGCACTCTCAGCCCGCCGTCGGCTTCCCACCAGGACACCGGAAGGGGCGCGAGCAGCGTCTTGAAATCGGCCTCGTCCACGGCCCAACTCCTTCAATTGTCCACCATGTCACGTTGCGTGACACCTCATGCGTATCCCGTAGCGCACCGGACATGCGCGGCCGGGGGACCTCGCGCCCGCGCACACCCCCTGGCGCATCACCCGCTCCGCACCTGCCGGCGGCCGGTCGCGGCATTGCGGCATTTGCCTGAACGGTCGGCGCTTTTGCCGGCGGATGGCGGGAGTCGGGGCTGGTTCGCTGGAAAGAGGCGGCAGCACGGGGGACTTGACGGCGGCGGGCCGGCCGCCGCCGACGGCCGGCCGGGCGCGGACCGCGCCCGGGCCTTCGGACGACCAGAGGAGTTGGGTTGTGGTGAGCAAGGTGCTGTACGTGCATGCCAAGGGCGGGCCCCCGGCGGGGTACGCCCTGACGCGGGTGGCCGCGAGGTCCGCGGTGCACCTGCTGGCACTCAGCGAGCTGCCCGCCGCCGTGGCGGCCGAGGCCGCGGGGATCTGCGACTCGGTCACCACGCACGTCACCGCGCAGGGCCGCGATCTCGTCGGGCTGATCACCGCCCGTGCCCGCGAGGTGGGCGCGGACGCGGTCGTCACCTTCTCGGAGTACGCGGTGGTGGCGGTCGCCGAGGCGTGCCGGCGGCTCGGGCTGCGCGGTGCCGGGCCCACCGCCGCGCTCGCCCGCGACAAGCGGCTGATGCGCGCGGCCTGGGAGCGCCGGGGCTTGCCGCAGCCCCGGTTCCGCTCGGTCACCACGGCCGCGGAACTGGAGCGCGCGGCGGCCGAGTTGTCGTTCCCGCTGCTGCTGAAGTCCGCGTGGAGCGCCGGTTCCACCGCCCACCAGATCATCGAGACGCCCGGGGCGGTGCGCGACGCCTGGCAGCGGTCGCGCGCGGTGATGGCCGAGTCGGCGCTGCTCGGGTTCGCGGAGCTCCACGTGGCCGGGGCCGGTGAGGACTTCATCGTGGAGGAGATCGTCAGCGGGTGCGCACGCCACTGGTTCGGCGGTCGCGGCTGGGGTGACTACGTCAGCGTCGAGGGCGTGGTGGTCGACGGTGTCTTCCGCCCGGTCTGCGTGAGCGGACGGATGCCGACGGTGGCACCGTTCACCGAGCGCGCCGGCATCACCCCGGCGGCGCTCGACAGCGGCGCGCAGGCCCGGATCGTGGAACTGGCCCGACGGGCCGTGGACGCGCTGGGTCTGGAGAACTGCGGTACCCACACGGAGATCAAGCTGGGTGCGCACGGTCGTATGTGGGTGATCGAGACGGCCGCGCGGTTCGGCGGCGCGATGACGGTGCCGCAGATCGAGCAGGTCTTCGGGCTGGACCTGGTGGGCATGTTCACCGACCAGCTGCTCGGCGGCTCTCCCGCGTGGCCCGCGCGGGCGTTGACACCGGACGACGCCGGCGGCGCGGCCGGGTCCCTGGTGGTGCTCGCCGTGAACGGTGACGGTTCGCCGTGGGCCCGCCGCCACCGGTGGGACGCCGGCACGGTGGTCCGTTCCGCGCCGGTCGCAGCGGGCAGCACCCTGTCCGTCGTCGCGGAGAGCTCCCTGCCGGACGGCACCCTCGTGCCGGTGTACGACCCGGCCGCCGGCGCCAACACCATGGCGGCGGTGTGCCTGCTGTCGGCCGACCGGCCGCAGACCGTCGTGGACGACTTCACCGCGGTGGTGGACGCCCTGCCGCGGCTGTTGCCCACGGACGTCACCGAGGCGGTGCGGGCATGACCGGCACAGAGGAGGAGGTGGGCATGACCGGCACACGTCAGGAGGCGGCCGGGAGCGGCACACGTCAGGAGGCGGGCGCGCCCGGCACCGCGGCCGACCGCACCGTCGTCGGCGCCAACCTGACGCTGCCGCTGTTCCGCGCGCTGTCCGGGGTGCTGGCCGGGCACCCGTACCTGAAGGTGGTGGTGGACCGGGCCGAGGACACCTGGCACCTGCTCGACACCCGCGTGCACCCCTTCCACGTCGACTACATCGCGACCCGCGTCCTCGGCATGACGCTGGACGCACTCGACGCGGAGCTGGACGCGTTCAACGCGTCGGTGTACATGGACCCCGAACGCCGTTTCCTGCTCGGAGTGCTGTCCCTGCACACCGAGCAGGAGGCCGACGGCTCCGAGCGGCCGTTCCTCGTCCTGGAGACGACCGAGGCGGACACCATGCCCGGCCCCCTGCTGGAGGAGTTCTACCGGTACGTCCGTGGCCGGCTGGACGGTCGCCTGCCCCTGCTGCTGAAGCCGGCCAACCACGCCCAGGAGCACGAGCTGGCCACGGTCGGTGAGGCACGCGTGCCACGCGTCCTCAGCCATGAGCTGTTCGGCAACCGGACCCGCACCTGCCTCAACCCGGGCGAGGCCGAGGGTCGGCTGCGCTACTTCCGCACCACGGCCGAGTACGAGAGTGCCGCCGCGGACCTCGGCTGGCCGGACATCGTCGCGATGCCCCGGCTGCCCGACGACGTACCCCGCACCGCCGGATTCATCAGCACGGCTCCCACGACGCCGCTCTCGCACACGAACGTGCTGGCCGCGGGCTGGGGCATACCGAACGCGATCGTCCGCGATCTCGACGCCGTCGTGCGGCGCGAGGGCCTCGACGGCGCCTGGGTGCGCTACCGCGTACGCGAGGACGCCATCACCCTGGAACGGCTGCCCGGCGCGCCGGCTCTGGAGCGGCCCGCCTGGCACCGGCAGCGCATCCGGATCGAGTCGCCCCTGCTGCGCCAGGCCCCGGTCCTGGCGCTGCACCGGCTGCGGCGCACCGACCGGGACGGTTACGGCACCAAGGCGGCCAACCTCGGGGAGCTGCACCACGTCCTGGACAGCCGTACCGCGGACCTGACGAGGTTCTACGCGCGCCCGCGTCCGCCACGGCCGGATCTGCTCGGCCACCTCGCCGCCCGGCTGGGCGAGCCGGGGGCGTCGGCGCAGCGGCTGCGGGCCGCCGCCGCCGAACGCGTGGCGGAGACGGTGCGCGCTCCCCGGGGGGTCGCCCTGCCGTTCCGGCTGCACCACCTGTTCCTCACCTCCTCCCCCGCGCTCCAGCAGGGCATCGGCCGGCTGAAGATGGCGCTGGAACTCGATGCCCTGGACGTGGTCGACTCGCTGTCCCTGCACCTCCAGCGCCTGACGTGCGCCACGCCGATGCCGCAGGAGGTGGCGCGGGCGATCACCGCCTCCGTTGCGGAGCTCACGGCCGACGGGCGTCGTCTGGTGGTGCGCTCCTCCTCCAACGCCGAGGACCTGCCCGGCTTCTCCGCCGCCGGGATCTACGACTCGGTCACCACGGTGCACGGCACGGAACAGCTCATGGACGCGGTACGGCAGGTGTGGGCGTCGCTGCTGTCGCCGCGCAGCGTGCGCCTGCGGCACCAGGCGGGCATTCCCCTGGACGACACCTACATGGGCGTGATCGTCCAGGAGTACGTATCCGCCGTACTGGGGGGCGTGCTGGTGACCTGTGACCCGACCCGGCCCGAGGACTTCCGCAGCGTGTACCTCAACTGCACGCCCGGCTCGCCCGAGCGCGTGGTGGACGGCACGGTCCTGCCGCAGCAGTACCTCTACAACACCGTCGAGGGCGGCGGGCGCACGGTCGACCTCGGCTCCTCGCGCGCGGACCTCCCGGCGGCGACCCGCGCCGGCCTCGCCCGACTCGCCCTGGCGGGACGCCTGTTGCAGTCGCACTTCAGCGAGGACGACTGCGACGACGCCCTGGACATCGAGTGGCTGATGACCGCGGAGGGGACCTTCCACCTGGTGCAGGTCCGCCCCTACGCCCGGTGAGGCGCCGCATGTCCCTCGCGCGGTCCTCTTCCCCGGCCTCCCCGGCGCCGGCGCCGTCCCCCGCCGCGCGCCGGATCATCCGCCTGAACAACGGGTTCCAGCTTCTGTTCAATCTGCTGTGGTGGATGCCCGTGTTCTACGCCTACCAGCGTGACGCGGGCCTGTCCGACGGCCAGATCTTCGGCATCCAGAGCATCTACTACATCGCCTTCTGCCTGTTCGAGATACCGACCGGGATCGTCGCCGACCGGATCGGCGCCCGCAACTGCCTGCGTGCGGGCGCGGTGGTGATGACGGCGGCGAACCTGGCACCGGTGCTGGCACCGACGTACGCCGGTTTCCTCGCGCACTTCCTCGCCATCGCGGCCGGACGTTCGCTGACGTCGGGCGCGGCGAGCGCCTACCTGTACGACGGGCTGCGCGCCGAGCGGGCGGACGCCCACTATCTGAGGGCCGAGGGCACGGCACGCGCACTCGGGCTCGCCGCCAAGGTCGTCTGCTGGCCGCTCGTGGGGCCGTTGATGACGCTGGCCCCGCAGACGCCGTACGTGCTCAGCGCGGCGAGCGCAGCCGGTTCCCTCGGGTGCGCCCTCGCCCTGCCGCGGCTCGCCGGGCGCGCGGCGTACGCCGGTCCGCGCGCCCGGCCCGGGCGGGACGGAAGCTTCCTGCGTGACACGGGCGCCGCGCTGCGCGCCCTGTGGTCGTCCCCGTGGCTGGCCCTGCTCATGGTTCAGGGTGTCGCCGTGTTCACGCTGTCGCGGATCTGCCAGGTCAACCTGTTCCAGCCGGTGCTCCTGGAGCACGGGGTCGGGGAGAGCACGCACGGCAGTGTGCTCGCGGCCATGACGGTCGCCGAGGCGGTGGCATCGGCCCGTCCGCAGTGGCTGAGCCGCCGGCTGCCGCCCGTCGTCTGGGTGTCCCTGCTGAGCGTGGCACTGGCCGCCGCCCTGGCGGGCACCACCGTCGGCGGGCCGTGGACCGTGGTCGCGCTGCTGTGCGCGTTCGCCGCGATCACCGGGTTCGTCTACCCGGTGCAGCGCAAGCTCGTCAACGACGCCATCCCCGCGGACGCGCCGCGGGCCACGCTGCTCTCGGTGGAGAGCATCGTGGACCGTGGGGTGTGCGCGCTGGCCGCGGTGGCCGCCGGCGCCTGCCTGGCGGCGGGCCGGCTCGACGCACTGCTGTGGCTCAGTGCCGCGATCACCTGCGTCCTGATACCGGCACTGCACCTGGCACTGCACCGCGTCGGTCCGGCGAGCGCCCCGGCCGGCGCCACCGGCACCGCTTCCGGCTCCGGCCCCAATTCAGGCTCCGGCTCCGGGCTCGGCTCCGGCTCCGGCTCCGGCTCCGGCTCCCGCGAGGCAGCCAGCCCGTCGGCGGACCGGCCGGTGTCCCTGCCGGTCGACGAGGGGGCGGCGCCGCGCCCGTGAGCCGGGGCACGGCCGGGTCGGTCGTGCCCCGGTGTGGGGTCAGGCCCAGGGAGACGTCACGACCCAGCTCGTGTCGTCGGCCCAGGCGGTGGTGCCGTCCCATGCGTGGGAGCCGCCGTGGCTCGCGACGTAGACACCGTAGGAGTAGTGGCGTACGAAGTCGCTCGGGTAGTTCGCGGACCGGAGCGAGACGCCTTGGCCGCTGTGCCCGGCCTGTGGGCAGAACGTGGCGTCCAGCCTGGACAGCGCGGCGCTGTCGATGGTGTCGACGCGCAGCCGGAAGTCGTAGTGGCGCAGGTACTGCCCCGGCTTGTCGGCGGACTCGAAGGAGACGCAGGAGGCGTCGCCGAGGCCGGCGCGGACGATCCAGGTGGCGGCGGCCTTGTCGGCCGGGGAATTGGAGGAGGAGACCGCCGCGATGACGGCGTTGCCGTCGGCTGAGTTGTGCCGGAGGTAGTGGTCGGTGCAGCAGGCGGTGGTGGCCCGCAGCGAAACCCTGGATCCCACGGTGGGGGCGCCCGCGACGGCGGACGGGGCGTACCCGGCCGCGTTGATGTCGGCCTGTACGGCGTTCTCGGTCGCGTCCGACGGGTAGCCGGACGTCATGGCGCCCTCGTAGAAGGTGCCGGCGGAGCTGTTGCTGTTGTCGCCGCCGATGCCGAGGATGATCGCCCCCTCCTTCTTCATCGGGTCGTAGCCCGAGGCGTTGGGACGCGGTCCGTCGTAGTAGGTGGACAGGCCGCCCGACCGGGCGTCGCCGGCCCGGATCGCCCAGTGGTTGGGGCCGCCCTTGACGACGGCGGTGAGGAACCGGTGGCTGACGCTGGGGTCGTTGGCGTTGTAGCCGCGGTTCACTCCGGAGAACAGGCCGTTCTCCAGGTCGGCCATGACCCAGGGGCCGTTGCCGGTGCCGTAGCCCCAGACCTTGCTGTTGCCGAAGTAGATGGTCTCCATCGTGCCGTTGCCGTTGTCGCGGCTGTTGGTCTCGGCGTTGCCGTAGTCGAAGCAGCAACCGCTGTTGTAGTGGGTGCCGTCGAGGATCGCGTACATGCCCTCCGGCTGGTCCCCGGTCGCGATGCCGTTGGTGGTGTTGTCGCGGTATCCGGTGCCGGGGGCGATGAAGACGCCGTACGCCTTGTGACCCCCCACGGTGACCGGTGCGGCGGCAGCCTCGGCGAGGTTGTCGTAGCCGCCCGCGGCAGGGCCCTGGAATCCTCCCGGTGGCGCCTGGGTGAGGTGGTTGCCGCGGCCGGACTGGTCGTAGACGACGGTGATGAGGCAGCTCGTGCCCGCGCAGAAGGAGTCCTGCGCCGCGGCGTCGGCGTAGCCGCCCGCGCCGAGTACGCCGATGTCCCGGGTGGAGCCGTCCGAGGCCCGCCGGACCTGGTAGAGACGGCTGCCGTAGGCGGAGTACAGGGCGCGGGTCGTACTGTGCGCGGCCACGCAGGGCGTTCCCCCGGCGGCGTACAGGTCGCAGGGCCGCGAGCCGGCGGCCACGGCGCCGCTGCCGGCGGAGGCCCGGCCGCCGAGCAGGGCGGTGGCCAGGGCCAGCACGAGCGCCAGCACGGCGAACGGCGTGGCCCGCCTGGTGCGGGCCGGTGTCACGGACATGAGTGGTCTCCTGGAGGGTGGGGGGCCGGCGGCGTGTCATCGCCGGGGCTGTGACGCGCCCGGTACGACATGTTCATGACATGCCTGAGCGCGGGGGGCTGGGCGGACCTGCTGTGCTCATCCGGGGTCGAAGGCGCTGCGGTGTCGCGGTGTTCGTGATTTCGAACTTTGGTCGCGCTGACGGACAACCTTTGATGATAGGAAGCGCCCGGAGGCTGTCAACACCGTTGGACCGACTCGCGGCGCCCGGACCGGCCTCTGCTCCGGACCGCGTTCGCGGATCATGACAATGACCGCGTTGTCGATAACGATCTCGGCTCAGCCCTTGTGGGCGGTGTGATCCGTTTTAGCCTCCGTGCATGGGATTTCTTTCAAGCCGCCGCAAACGGGCGCGTATCGCCCCGGAACTCGACGACCAGGAGCTGGGCAGGCTGCTGAAGTCCCTGCGGTCGACCTCCAGGACGGGAACCATCGCCACCACCGACCTGTGCGTGGCGCAGATATCCCGGTTCCTGGACCAGGGCGGGAGCGACTGGGACCGCCGAACGCACCGGATCAGCGTGCTGGCGGAGTTCCTCGCCGCGTCACAGCTGCCCAGGTCGTGGGCCGCGCGCCAGCCGGACAACGCCACGGCGCTCGTGCTGCACGCCTGGGCGCAGGTCGTGCACGCCCGGGCCCGGGAAGACCGGGGCGGCACGGTCGGCGCCGCCGAGAGCTGCCTGCGGGCCGCCGAGCTCGCGCCGGGCGATCCGACTCCGTGGGTGGCTCTGCTCAAGGTGGCCCGCTGGGAACGGTGGCGGCAGCCCCAGGTGTTCGGGGTGTGGAACGAGGTGCTGGCGCGCGACCGCTGGAACCGTGAGGCGTACATGAGCATGCTCGCCTATCTGGCTCCCGAGGAAGCCGGTTCCCGCTTGCAGATCCTGGAGTTCGTCGACGCACTCGGGGCGCGGATGCCGGCCAACGCGCCCTGCGCGGCGACGGAGCTCACCGCGCAGGTCCACCAGTACCACGCCATCCTCGGCCGGGGCGGGTACGAAGCACTGGTGGCACGGACCCACTGGAACCAGGGCATGGCCGCCCACGCACTCGACCGCGTGGCGCACTCCTGGGCGCAGCCCGGATTCCTCCGCCACGCCCGGACGGTCGCCGACCTGAACCTCCTCGCGTACGCGCTGATGGCCGCCGACCGACGCGCCGACGCGCGAGCGGTGTTCGACGCGGTCGGCGGGATCGTCACCGCCTGGCCCTGGGAGGCCGGCGGCGACCCCCTCACCGAGTTCGAGCAGGCGCAGCGCAGGGCAACCGTCGGGATGTGACGGCTGCCTGGCAGGGCGGGCGGCACGGCGGGCGGTCGCGTGGCCCCGTCCCCGTCGTCGTCCTGTCGGTGTGCGGTGGGGGCCGTTCACCTCGTGCGGCGGTGCGGCCGTGCGCGCACGACCGCGAGGGACGTCACCGCGGCCGCGAACCCCAGCACCGCTCCGGCCGCGACGTCGCCGGGGTAGTGCACGCCCGTGTGGACACGGGAGTAGCCGACGGCGGCCGCCAGCGCCCCCAGCGGCACCGCGGCGGGAGGCAGTACGACGCCCACCGCGGTGGCGAACGCGGTCGCCGAGGCGGTGTGGCCGGACGGGAAGGACGCGGACCGCGGCATGGGCACGTGCCGGTCCAGCACCACCCGGGCCTGCTCCCGGTCGGGCCGGCGCCGGCGCACCATCCGCTTGCCGAACAGGTTCGCCGCCGCCGAGGCCAGCGTGACCGCGCCGACGCCGGCCAGGGCCGCGCGCCGGGGACGGCCGGGAACGAGGGCGAGGCCGGCGGCCACGGTCAGGGAGATCTTGGAGTGGTCGGCCGTGTGCGACAGCCGCCGCAGCGTGCGGTCCAGCGTGGGCGTGGGCGTGGCGGCAACGGCCGCGTACAGGGCTCCGTCGACGGCATGGAGGTCGCGCAGCACGGCCGCCGTGGTGCGCCGGGCGGCGGCCGCGGCGCGCTGCAGGGATGTGGTGCGGGCGTCAGGCACGGGTGTCTCCTTCGGGTGTCGCGGTGCGGCCCCAGGCGAGGTCGAGGAGGCGGCGCCAGTCCACGGGCGGCGCGGGAGCCACGGCGCCCGGCCGGCCCCGCGGCACCAGGACACGCAGTGCTCCGGGGCGCAGGGAGCACACGACCGGCGTGGGCATGCGCAGCGCCTCGCCGTCCACCGCCACGGGGATCTCGTCGGTACCGGCACTCACCTCGACCCGCTGCGCGGTCCGGATCGTCAGCCCCGGGAACTGCGCGCCCCGCACCGCCAGGTCCGCGGCCTGGGCCGCGCTCTCCACCCGGATGCCCAGCACGCCCAGTTCACCGCCGTCGAGCCGGGGGCGGCGGCCACCGCTCAACGCGTCGGAGGAGACGTAGGGGTTGTTGCTGACCAGCAGTGCCTGCTGGGAGGTGAGAACGGCGCCGTCGACACGGGCGTCGAGCCGTCGGACCTTGTCACCGAGCAGCAGGTCGGGCATGAGGCTCAGCGCCGTGCCCGCCTTGTCGTCACGGTACTCGGGGCTCTGCACGACATCCGCGTACACCCCGAAGGAGACCGTGTTGACGAAGGGCCGGCCCCCGACGTCGCCGAGGTCGACCGTGAGCACCTCTCCGTCGGTCAGCGCGTCCAGGCAGCGGTCCGGGGCGGACCGGTCGAGGCCGAGGTCCATCGCGAAGTGGTTGCGCGTGCCGGCGCAGACGACCAGGAACGGCAGGTCGTGCTCGGCGGCCACCGCCGCGACCAGCGCCTGGGTGCCGTCGCCGCCCGCCACGCCCAGCAGGTCCGCGCCCTCGGCAACGGCCCGGCGCGCCAGGGCGGCGACGTCGGTCGCGACGGCGGGATCGAGCAGGATCACCCGCGCGCCCAGTTCCTCGGCCCGCTCCGCGAGACGGAAGCGGCCGACCTTCCCGCCACCGGACTTCGGATTCATGATGAGCACGGGCCGCCGGGGCCGGGGGGCGACGCCCGCCCGCACGGACCGCTGCGGGCGGGACCTGCGCAGCGCCGCCCGGGCGGAGGCCATCGTCGCACCCCAGAACAGGCCGAGGACCGACGCCGTCTGCCACAGGCCCTCTTGTGTGAGGAGCACCAGGACACCGACGGGCGCGGCGAGGGCCACCAGCGCTCCGGACAGCCGGACCGCGCCGCGGTACGCCACGAACCACCAGACGCCGACGGCGCAGCCGACCAGTCCGAGCAGCACCGCTCCGGCGATCAGCAGCCCGCCCTCGCCCAGCGTGCGCACCAGCACGGCCACGGCGCCGACCGCCGCCAGCACGGCGACGCGCGCGAGCAGCCGCGCCGCCGCACCCTCTCGGAAGACCCTCATCCGTGTCCTGGCCACCTCAAGTCCGCATCCGGTCCCGGCCATCCTCGCAGCCCGGTCCGCGGCCACCGGACCGGCTCTCCCGAAGGGACGCACGACCAGGCGTATGGACGAGTACCGACCAGGCGCGTGGCCGAGTCCCGACCACGAAAGGACGAGTCCCGACGAGGCGCGTGGCCGAACTTCGATCAGGCGGAAGGGCGCATCCCGACCAGGCGCGTGGCCGAAGCCCGATCAGGTGTGTGGGCGGGTCCGTTCCGATCACCGGCGCCGGCCGGCGTCGCGCCGGGATCACCGTTCCACTCCATCGCGCCACCCGCAGGTGACCGGTCGAAGGCCGGAGGCCGACCGCCGCGGCTGCCGCGCTGGAGGCGCTCACGGATCTGGTGGACCCGGCCCCAGGGTCATGGGAGCGCTGCCTCGCCAGCGTAGCCGGGTACGGATCGTTCGGCTCCCCGGGCCCAACCAGCGGGTGTCACAGGACGTCGTGCACGGTACGGCGGTACGTGGAGCGGCGGTCCTCGATGTCCGGCCAGCGGTCGCCGTACACGTTGCGGGTGATGGGCGGCTCCCGCAGGAAGTCGTGCGGGAAGCCCAGCGGGACCGCGCTCACCTCGTCCAGCCGGGCCCGGGCGTCGGCGTCCAGCCGGACACCGGTGCTCGCCAGGTTGTCCACGAGTTGCTCCGGCCTGGTGGCCGACACGATCGGTACGACGTTCCCGGGCCGGCCGAGCAGCCAGGCCAGGGCCACCTGCGCCGGAGTCCAGCCGCCCGCCTCGGCGACCTCCACGACCGCGTCGACGATCTTCTCCTCCGATGCCCGCAGCCGCTCTCCCAGTGTGTCGAGCCGGCCCCGCTCCCCGCGCCGGTACTTCCCGGTGAGGCGGCCCGCCGCGAGCGGCGCCCAGGCGAAGACGGCGAGGTCGAACGCCCGGGCCTGCGGGAGCAGTTCCCGCTCCACGGTCCGCTCCAGCAGGCTGTAGCGCAGCTGCGAGCCCGCGAAGCACGTCCAGCCGCGCAGCTCCGCGAGGGTGTTGGCCTGCGCGATCTCCCAGGCCGGCCAGTCCGATACGCCGACGTGGAGCACCTTGCCCGCGCGGACCATGTCGTCCAGGGCACGCATCACCTCCGCCACCGGCGTGAAGTTGTCCCGGGCGTGCACCCACAGCACGTCGAGCCGGTCGGTGCGCAGCCGACGCAAGCTGTCCTCGACCGACCGCACCAGGTTCCCTCGGTGATTGCCCGCGGAGTTGGGATCGCCGTCACGGGTGCCGCACGTGTACTTGCTCGCCAGCACGAACCGGTCGCGGCGCCCCGTCAGCAGTTCGCCGAGAATCCGCTCGGCGCTGCCGGAGGTGTAGTTGTCGGCGGTGTCCACGAAGTTGCCGCCCGCGTCGGCGTAGGCGTCGAGGATCCGGGCGCTGGTGTCCTTGTCGGCACCCCAGCCCCAGTCCTCCCCGAAGGTCATGGTGCCCAGCGCCAACTCGCTGACGCGCAGACCGGTCCGTCCGAACAACGTGTACTTCACGGGTGACCACCTCTCCACAGATGACGGGTGCGAGGCTAGAAGCTGGAGTGCTCTCCAAAGCAAGAACGCCGCTCGCCCGGACACCGCGGCTCTCCGGCCCTGCCCCGCTCCCCCTGGCCGAGGCGGCCCCGTCCCGGCGCGCTCCCGCCGCAGTGCCGCCGGGTCGTCGAACGGCTCGACCGCGTGGCCCACGCCGTGAGCGTGACCGCCGGCACACGGGCGGCGGATACAACCTTGTGGGAAGGTCGGGAGTCTTCTCATCGATCACGCCACGATCGGATCCATGAGGAGACCATCATCAGCGCCATACGCAAGACCTTGACCGCCACCGCCGTCGTCGGTGCCGTTCTCGCGGGCTCCGCCGCCTGCGGGACGGTCGAGCAGCTCTCGGCCGGCAAGAAGCTCGACCGCGCCTTCGAGAAGCTCGGCAAGAAGAAGACCCTCTCCTTCGAGCTCGACCTGGACACCGACGTGGCGTCCCTGAAGGCGCTGGACGCCAAGTCCGAGCCCGAGCCCGGGGAGGAGATCCCGCAGGAAGCCGCCGAGCTGATCAGCGGCGCGAAGATCGCTTTCACCGTGCAGTCGAAGAAGCCGATCGAGGAGTCCGGTGAGAAGGACTTCGTCGGCATGGCCATGAAGGTCAGCAACACGGACGGCGACCTCGCCGAGTACCGCGTGATCGGCGACTACGCGTACCTCCGTGCCGACTTCGACACCCTCGGCGAAATGATGGGCAGCCCCGCACCGGACGCCGACGACCTGCCCCCGGAGGCCGGGGCGGTGAAGGACGTCCTCGAGGGCAAGTGGGTGAAGTTCAACGCCAAGGAGATGGAGAAGGCCGCCGCCGAGGAAGAGGGCGAGCCCGAGCCGGACCCCACGCTGGACGCCAAGACGCAGAAGAAGCTCGTGAAGGCCCTGCGCGAGGTCGTCGCCCGCGAGGTGAAGTTCAAGACGGCCGGCGGCGGGGACGGCACCGAGCACATCACCGCCACGGCCCCCTTCCGCACGCTGATCTCCGAGCTGCTCGGCGAGATCCGCCCGCTGGCGAAGGACCTGCCGCCGGGCATGGACCTGCCGACGGACAAGGATTTGAAGGACGCTCCCAACACCAAGGTGACGGCGGACTTCACCCTCAAGAACGGTGAGCTGGCCGCGGTGGACGTGGACCTCGCCAAGCTGGCCGAGGACGCCAAGGTCAAGAAGCTGGGCCTGTCGCTCCGGTTGAGCGAAGGCACCAAGCCCACCGCTCCGGCCGGTGCCAGGACACTGGACATGGAGGAACTCGTTCAGGGCTTCTTCGCCGGCCCGGGCATGAGTGACGCCGACTTCGGCGAAGACGAACTCGCCCCCGGCGAGGACTTCCCCCAGGACGAGTTCTGACGCCTCGAGCGCGTACCGGCTGTGGTGCCCCCCCCCCGCATCAGCGGGGGCACCGGCCGTGCTCGGAAGTGATGTGCGTACCCCCGCGCCGGCGGGGGTGCCCCGTCGATCGGCGGCGTGAGCGTCACCGCCGACGACTGCTCCCCGCGCCGCATCGCGGCGCGCGGGCGACGCTCCCTCAGATGTGCTCCCGGCTGCTCCCGGCTGCTCCCCTGCTCCCCTGCTCCCCTGCTCCCCTGCTCCCCTGCTCCCCTGCTCCCCTGCTCCAAGATCCATTGTCAGTGGTGGGTGAGAGGGTAGGACCATCGCTTCGACAGAGTTCGAAAGAGGGGGAGCTGCCATGTCCGGAAGCCAGAACTACATCAATCACGTCGCTCTCGTGCTGGACGCCAGTTCGTCCATGTCGCACCTGAGCGGCAAGGTCGTCGAAGTCGCCGACCAGCAGATCGAGTATCTCGCCCGCCGGTCCCGGGAGCTGGACCAGGAGACCCGCGTCACGGTGTACGTCTTCGCCGACAAGGTCGAGTGCGTCATCTACGACAAGGACGTGCTGCGGATGCCGTCGCTGAAGGAGTTGTACCGGGTCGGGGGGATGACGGCCCTGCTGGCGGCCGCGCTGAAGTCCCAGCGGGAGCTGGCGCAGACGGCCCAGCTCTACGGCGACCACAGCTTCCTGACGTTCATCCTCACCGACGGGCAGGAGAACGCCAGTCATCGCGGCCCGGACGCCCCGGCCGGCGATCCGCGGGTGCTGGTCGAGGCCGTCGCCGAGATGATCGCGGCGCAGGAGGACAACTGGACGCTGGCCGTCCTCGTGCCGGACCAGATGGGCAAGCGCGAGGCCATGCGGTGCGGTTTCCCGAAGGACAACATCGCCATCTGGGACGCGACCAGCACCCAGGGCCTGGAGGAGGCCGGGCAGGTCATCCGGGAGGCCACCGAGAAGTTCATGGTGGGCCGCACGAAGGGGATCCGTGGCTCGCGGGCGGTGTTCTCCACGGGCGCGGAGGCCGTCAACAAGGAGACCATCGAGGCGGCCGGCCTCACCCCGGTGGATCCGTCGTCGTACGCGCTCGTCCCGGTGGCTCGTGAGGCGGCGATCCGGGACTGGGTCGTCGAGAGCGGGCACACCTACCGTACCGGTGGAGCGTTCTACCAGCTCAGCAAGTCGGAGAAGATCCAGGCGCGCAAGCGGATCGCGGTGCTGGAGAAGAAGTCGGACCGGGTGTACACGGGGCCCGAGGCCCGTACCCTGCTCGGTCTGCCGGACGCGGAGGTCCGCGTCAAGCCGGACCACAACGACGACTTCACGATCTTCGTGCAGAGCACCAGCGTGAACCGGAAGCTGGTTCCGAACACACGACTCCTGATCATGCTCTGAGTCTCGGACCGGGACGGGCTCGGGCTGGGGCCCGGGCCTCCCCCCGCCCCACGGCCTGGCCGATCGCGCTCCTGGCGACAAACCTAGAGCGGGGCGGGGCGACCCGGCGGGAGGAGGTACTGGACGGGTTCGTCGAGGTGGTCGAGGCCGAGGAGTTCGTGGGCGAGGTCGTCGTGGAGGCCGCCGAGCGGGACGGTGGCCAAGCCGAACGCCGCCGAGGTGAGCAGCAGCGTCTGCGTGAGGTGGCCGGCCTCCAACAGGCCCAGCCGTAGCGCGCGCAGGCCGTAGCGGCGGCGCAGCAGGCCGAGGTCGAGGTGGACCGCGAGCACCGCCGGGACCTCCTCGATCCCCACGGCGTCCACAAAGGGTCGGCGGGAAGGGGGAGTTCGGCCGCCAGCCGGGACGCCGTGGGGGCCGGCGGCGGGGGCAGGTCGCGCAGCGCGGTGTCCTCGGGCCGGCCGATCCGGAACTTGCTGCGCTCCAGGTACCGGTAGTCGGCCGCGCGGTGCCCGGTGGGGAAGAAGCCCGCATCGTCCTCGGTCTCCAGGAGCGTGCGGGCGGCGAGGCGGCAGACGGCCCGCTCCTCGTCGGGGGTCACGCCGAGCCGGTTGAAGAGCATGTGCAGTGGGGAGGCCCACACCCAGGGCACGCGGTGGGCGGCCTGCTCCGGCGTCATGGCCTCGCGCAGCCGGGCGTCCGCATCGCCGACCCGGCGACCCCACTCCGCCGGCCAGGACACGGCGGTGCCCTCGTCGAGGACGGCGCGCAGGGACCGGGCGCGCCGGACCAGGTGCGGCCGCTGCCGGGTGAACACCGCGTTCACACGGGAGTGGACGGCCGCCCCGGGCAAGGGCTCCACCTCGGTCGGAGCCGAAGGAAGGCCCGAACGGTCGTTCGCCGTACAGGCAGCGAGTCTGGGTCCCGGGGCTGACCGACAGCAAGGCCGATCTGTACATTTGCCTGTTGTGTTCGGCCCGTTCCGGTGGGTCTTGGCACAACACGGGGCGGTGGTGCAGCGGCGGTTGGACTGGTGCACCGTGAAGACGGTGTGCGGTTGTGTGCGCCTCGTGAGGGAGATCTTCCCCGCCTACGCACGAGTCGGGTCGGCGCTCCGACCAGGGGAAGTCAAGCCTCCGCCGACGTGGTGTCCACGGCTCCCTGCGCCCTGGTGCGGGCGTGACCGCGGGGAGGTGACACACTTCCCGCGCACAAGGGGTGCAGTATCGGTCAACTTGCGGGCGGCGCCCCCGCCGCCGCCATCGACCGGCACCGCCCCGGGAAGGCTGCGCGGACAGCGGCAAGACCGCGCGGACGGCGGGAAAACCGCGCGGGCATCTAGCAGAGCGCACGACGGAGCACGTTTAATACAGCCCGGTTCACGACGGGGAGGAACGTTCCATGGCTGCCGCGACGCCGCCCGACGACGGAGTGCCACCGCTGCCCTTACGGCCGCCGCCGACCCCCTCTCCTACGCCCTCGCCGGCCCCCTCTCCTACGCCCTCGCCGGCCCCCTCGCCCCCGCCGCCGCCCCCCTCTCCTACGCCCTCGCCGACCCCCTCGCCCCCGCCGCCTTCCGCACGGCGTCTGGGCGAGATCGCGGCTCTCATCTCCGCCGTCACCGCGGTCCTCGGTCTGCTGCTGGGCTTCTTCGGCCTGCCCACCCTGGTCAACTCGCCCACGGCCAGGACCGTGACGGCCACCACGACCGTCACGGCCACGGCCACCGTCACGGCATCGCCCCGTACGGCGGACACCGGGGCCCCGTCCCAGTCGTCGGGCCCGGCCCCGCTGCCTTCCGGTGAGGTCGCTCTGCGCGACCTCACACCGCTGGGCTCCTTCCCCGACGAGCACTTCCAGATACGCACCGTGACGCTGGGGGGCAAGGCCTACTCCAACGCCATGGTGGTCACGTATCCCTGTGTGTCGAGTTGGGAGTACAGCATCAACGAGCGCTACAAGACGCTCACCCTCACGGTGGGGCTCGACGACAACGGGGTGGCCGAGCCCGGCAAGTTGTCGATCAAGGGAGACGGGAAGGCCCGTAAGAACATCATGCTGGAGATCAACCACCCGCAGACCGTCACGGTGGACGTCTCCGGCGTCGTCAAACTCGGTATCGACCCCGAGTTCGGTGACAGCTCCTCGTGCAACGCCGACGGAGTGGTGGTCGCGCTCGCGGACGCCGTGCTGAGGTCGTGACGGCGCCGCCCGCGCTCCCGTGCGAGCCGGACGCGCGTACAACGGCGCGACGAGCGGCGCGCCGACGCCTTCGCCACCCTGCTGCGCGAGGACCTCGCGGGCTGCGCGCGGCAGGTGGAGGCGCGGTACCCGGAGATCTCGGCGGCGAAGAAGTACCACGGCAAGGTCGAGGTGGAGGACGGGGCCCACGTGTACGGCATCCGCACGACCACCGCCTGGGGCGCCTCCGGCATCGCCCTGTTCTCGGTCGGTCGAGACGGCAGGACGGTGACGGTCGTGAAGTGGTCCCAGATGGGCTCGTTCCGCGACGCCCCGGTCAAGGGCTTCAAGGCGACCACGCGGACGGCGGTCGGCAAGCTGTCCTGACGTCCGGTCAGCCGGTCAGGTGCCGCTGCAACCAGTCGGCGGCGGCGCGGCGGAACAGCCGGCGGTTGTCGGCGCGGAGGAACTCGTGGCCCTCGTCGCGCAGCGTGAGCAGTTCGGCGGTCAGTCCCCGTTCGCGGGCGGCCCGTACGAACTGCTCCGACTCCCCCGGCGGCACGTTCGTGTCGTGCTCCCCGTGCACGGCGAGCACGGGCGCCCGCAGCGCGTCGATACGGCTCATCGGCGAGAGCGCGTGGAGGAGTTCGCGGTCGCGTTCCGGGTGGCCGTACTTGTGGGCCGCCGACTGGGCGATCCAGGGTTCGGTGCCCTCGAAGAACGTCGCGAAGTCCGACATGCCGCAGACCGCCACCCCGGTGCGGAAGAGGTCGGGGTGCCAGACCAGGGAGGCGAACGTGAGGTAGCCGCCGTAGGAGCGGCCCATGACGGCCAGCCGGCCGGGATCGGCGGGGCCCGCCAGCACCGCGTGGGCGACGCAGTCGGCCACGTCGTCGAGCGCGCCGAACCGGCCCCTGCCGAGGTCCGCGTCGACGAAGGGCCTGCCGTACCCGGAGGATCCGCGCACGTCGGGGGCGAAGATGTCCAGACCGCGCCCGAGGATCTCGTGGTACAGCGGGTTGAGGACGGGCCGTTCCTGTTCCTCCGGTCCGCCGTGCAGATGGATGACGCAGGGCGCCGGTTCTCCGGGGCCGCGCCCCGGAGCGCGGTAGTACCAGCCGTGCAGCGGCAGCCCGTCCCGTGCGGTCAGACTCAACTGGACCGGTCGCACGGGCGGGCGGCCCGGTGGGACGCAGTCCTCGTCCCGGGACGACCACGGGGTGCGCAGGAGCGCCACGCCCTCCGGCAGCCACCACAGGCCGGGCCGGCGCTGGGACCCGGACAGGGCCAGCAGCAGCCGGCGCGGGCCGGCGTCCACCAGGCGGGTGACCACCTCGTGCGGCAGGGGCACCCGCCGGGGCGGGCCGGCGGCGGGCTCCGCGGTGCCGGACGGGCCGAGGTCGCGGACCTCCACCTCGCTGACGCCCCGGGCGTTCCAGGCGAGCACGGCGGCCCCGCCGTCGTGGGCCGTGTGCAGCAGCTCCAGGTCGGTGTCCGCGCGCTCGGCCGCGACCGACCAGCCGCGCGGCCGTCCTTCCGGGTCGAGCGCGGCGGCGAGCAGGACCGCGAACTCCCGGTGGGCGTCGCTGCGCAGCCACAGGGTGTCCGCGCGGGGTGAGAACCTGCCGATCCACGGGTCGCCGTCGGCCACGGGCACCACGCAGGTCGTGGCGCGGTCGGTGGTGCGCAGCACCACCGCCTCACGCCGTCCCCGGGGGCCCCGGCGCAACAGCGCCAGTGCTCCGTCGCGGCTGAGATCGCACACGCGGAGCGTCGCCGTGTCCCGCTCCGCGGCGAGGAGCACGGGGGCGGCCACGCCGTCGGGGTCGATCAGGTAGGCCGACAGCCCGTCGCTGAAGCCGGCCGTCGGGGCGTGCCGGCCTTGCGGGCCGCCCGCAGCCGTCAGGCCGCCGGCCAGGGAGGGGGACGGCGCCGCGAGCCCGCGGTCCGTGTGCGGTGCCGCGCCGAGGAGCACGGCGTCGCCGTCCCGGTGCAGCCAGCCCGCCGGGCCCGCCTCGGCCTCGGCGTTCCGGGTGGCGACCGGGGCGGTGGGCACCGCCACGGTGATCGCGACGGCCGAGCCGTCGTGGGCCCAGCAGCCCAGGTGGGCGGAGCTGCCCGGCTCGGCTCCGGCGAGGATGTGACGGTCGGTGCCGTCGGGACGTACGCACAGCACCCGCGTGTGCTCGCCGCCGCCCGGGGCCGTGGTGTAGGCGATCCAGCGGCCGTCGGGCGACCAGGAGACCTCCTGCACCGGGTCCGGGTCGGCGTCGAGCAGATGGACCTCGTCGCCGTCGACGGGTCCCACCCACAGCTGGGGGACACCGCCGCGGTCGCAGATGAAGGCCACCCGGACACCCGCGGGGTCGGCCGAGGGGTACCAGCAGCCGTGCGCGATGAGCCGTGTCGTGGCGTCGCGCGGCTCGGCGGTGTCCGGCAGCGGGACGCGGGCGGGGGCGGCGAAGGCCGGGGCGCCGCCCTCCGTCACCGGCCCGGCCGGTCCGTCCGCCCCCGCCGGGTGCGCGGCCGCCGGATGCCCGGCGGCGGTCGTGACCGGAACGGTCACGGCCTCCTCGACGCGCTCCTCGGCCGGAGTGCGCTCCTCGGTCAGATTCCGTGCGTCTGCAGCCATATCTCCAGCAAAGCCACTTGCCACAGCGCGTTGGCTCCGCGCTTGGTGCGGTGTCGGTCGGGGGCCGCCAGCAGCCGGTCGAGGTAGGCGTCGCGGAAGAGGCCGCGCCGCCTGGCCTCCGGGGCGTTGAGCGCCTCGCGCACCCGTTCCAGGACGGGTCCGGCCATGTGGGTGATCGCCGGGACCGGGAAGTAGCCCTTGGGGCGGTCGACCACCTCGTGGGGCAGCAGCTTGCGGCCGGCCTCCTTCAGGACGCCCTTGCCGCCGTCGGCCAGCTTCAGCTCGGGCGGGCAGGCGGCCGCCAGCTCCACCAGCTCGTGGTCCAGGAAGGGCACCCGGGCCTCGAGGCCCCAGTCCATGGTCATGTTGTCGACCCGTTTCACCGGATCGTCCACGAGCATGACGTGGGTGTCGAGCCGCAGGGCCGCGTCGAGCGCGGTCTCGGCGCCCGGCACCGCCATGTGCTCGCGCACGAACCGGCCGGATACGTCCTCCGGCGGCAGCATGTGCGGCTGGAGCATCTCGGCGAGGTCGGCGTGCGACCGGTCGAAGTAGGTGTCGGCGTACCTGTCGGGTTCGTCCTCGCGGGGGACGGAGGCCAGTCGCGGGTACCAGTGGTAGCCGGCGAAGACCTCGTCCGCGCCCTGTCCGCTCTGCACGACCTTCACGTTCCGGGCCACCTGCTCGGACAGCAGGTGGAACGCGACGGTGTCGTGGCTCATCATCGGCTCGCTCATCGCCGCGACCGCCGCGTCCAGGGCGGTCGACACCCGCTGCGAGGGGACCACCAGCTGGTGGTGGTCGGTGGCGAACTGCCTGGCGATCAGGTCGGAGTAGGCGAACTCGTCCCCGTCGGCGCCGCCTTCGGACTCGAAGCCCACGCTGAACGTCGCCAGGTCCCGCTGGCCCTCCTCGGCCAGGAGCGCCACGATCAGGCTGGAGTCCAGCCCGCCCGAGAGCAGGACACCGACGGGCACGTCGGCGACCATGCGCCGGCGTACGGCGGTGCGCAGCGCTTCGAGGACCGCGTCGCGCCATTCGCTGGCGCTCATGCCCGCGTGCTCGGGCCGGCGCGTGTAGGACGGCTGCCAGTAGCGGTGCTCCTGGTAGCTGCCGTCCGGCTCGACGACCCGCACGGTGGCCTGGGGGAGCTTGCGGACGCCGGCCAGGACGGTGCGGGGCGCGGCCACGGTGGCGTGCCAGCTGAGGTACTGGTGGACGGCGACCGGGTCCAGCGAGGTGTCGATGTCCCCGCCGGCGAGGAGGGCGGGCAGGGACGAGGCGAAACGCAGCCGTCCCGGGCTCTGCGCCAGGTACAGGGGCTTGATGCCGAGCCGGTCGCGTCCCAGGACCAGCCGGCCGGTCCGGTGCTCGACGAGCGCGAAGGCGAACATGCCGAGGAAGCGGTCGACGCAGGCGGTGCCCCACTGCTGGTAGGCCTTCAGGACGACCTCGGTGTCGGAGGTGGACCGGAACCGGTGGCCGAGGGCCTTCAGCTCGGTGCGCAGCTCCTCGTAGTTGTAGATGCACCCGTTGAAGACGCCGGTGATCTCCTCCTCGGCGTCCGTCATGGGCTGGGCCCCGCGCTCGGAGAGGTCGATGATCTTCAGGCGGCGGTGCCCCAGTGCCACGGCGCCTCGCGACCAGACCCCGTGGCCGTCGGGGCCGCGGGCGGCGAGCCGGTCGTTCATGCGGGCCACGGCCGCCACATCGGGCCGCCCGCCGTCGAAGCGTATCTCTCCGCTCAGGCCGCACATCGGACACCACCTCCCCGGTGCGGGTCCGGGCGGTGCGGCGGTGAACTGTGTGCCGTCCCGTTCGCCGGTATGTGGTCCGGGTTGGTGGACATGGCGGTGCTTCTCCTTCGTCGACGAGTGCGTGTCACGGGCCGGCGGGGTCGCCGGCACGGCGTTCAGCGGCCCGCGGTCCCTGCCGGGCGGGAGCCGGGAGCGTCTTCGGCGGGCAGCCCCACGGGGGCGACGTGCCGGGTGCCGCCCGCGACGGGCCGGCGGCGCCGGTCGTCGCCCCGGGTCTCCGCTATGGCCAGGTCCGTGCAGGCCAGGAGGTCCTCCTCGGCCGCCGTGCGGCGCATGCGGTGGGCGGCGCTGCCGTCCGTCAGAGCCTTCTCCGCTAGGTCCCGGACCGTCTGCCAGTCGCCCGCCGCCTCCAGCGCCGGGCGGACGTGTGCGAGCAGGGCGCGGACGACCTGGGCCGCGGGGGCTTCACGGCGGGTGCGCGGGTCGACCAGCACGCCTTCCAGGCCGGAGCGCGCGGCCCGCCAGGCGGCGGCCCGAAGCCATTCGTGCCGGCCGTCGCAGGCGGGGACGTCCGTCCCCGCCAGGCGCTGCCACGCCTCGGTGACCAGGGCGCGGAAGAGTCCGGCGACGAGCACGACGGTCGTCGCGCGCGGGCAGGCGTCGCAGATGCGCAGTTCGAGGGTCGGCTGGTGGGCCGAGGGCCGTATGTCGTTGTAGATCATTCCGGCGTCGGTGATGACGCCCGAGTCGATCAGGCCGTGCACGGCCGCGTCGTACTCGGCGGCGTTCGCGAAGCATCCGACCGGTCCCGCGGTGGGCCAGCGCTGCCACACCATCGTCCGCCAGCTGGCGTAACCGGTGTCCGAGCCCAGCCAGAAAGGCGAGCTGGCGGACAGGGCCAGCAGCACGTGCAGCCACGGCGACACCGCGCACATGACGCGTACGGCCAGGTCGCGGTCGGCGGCGTCGACGTGGACGTGGGTTCCGCAGATCAGCTGCTCGTCGGCGACCATGCGGTACTCGTCGACCATGTGGCGGTAGCGGCGGCCGGGTGTGGGGTGCATGTCCGCCACGCGGGCCAGGGGCACCGTTCCGGCGGACACCACGGCCAGACCGTGGCTGGTCGCCGCGGCGTCGAGCCGGTGCCTGGTGCTCGTCACATCGCCGTACAGGTCGTCCAGCGAGGCGTGCACGCCGCTGTTCGACTCCACCGTCGCCTGCTGCAGCTCGGTCGTGAAGGTGCCCGCGGGCAGCTTCTCGAGCACGGTGCCGGCTCGTGGGACGAGCAGGCCCGTCTCCACCTCGACGATGTGGAACTCCTCTTCCACTCCGATCCGAACGGTCACGACGCTCCTAAGGGTGACGGAGGGACGCTTGACGGCCTCGCCCCGGCGCCGCCCCCGACGGGCGGCAGGCTGTGCACCTCCGACTTCCCAGCTGGCCCGGGACTAAGCAGAGGCGCTCAGCAGAGTCATCCGCATCACAGACGAGCGACGGGGAACCGGCACTCCGGGGGCGCCGTGGTGCCCGGCCGTCTCCGGGTGCAGTGCCCACCCGGGCGCTGCAAGGTGGGATTGCCACACACGTACCCCGAGTACAGCAGGAGGACCACCATGGCGAAGGCGAAGGACTCGTCGGGGAAGGACCAGCCGTCCAAGGGCGACAAGGTGGCCTGGCGCAGCCACGGCAGCGAGACCACGGGCACCGTCGAGAAGAAGATCACCAAGCGCACCAAGGCGGCGGGCCGCACCGTGGACGCCTCGCCCGACGACCCGCAGTACGAGGTGCGCAGCGACAAGTCGGGCCGTACCGCCGTGCACAAGCCGTCGGCCCTCAAGAAGAAGAAGTAGACCGGCGTGACCGACACCGACCGGCACCGCGAGACCTGGGACGCCTTCCGCGAGCTGGTGAACATGTCGCCCTCCGCGCTGGAGAAGTGGCTGGCGACGGAGGAGTCCCAGGCGGCCGGACAGCACAAGGACGGAGGCGAGTCCACCGGTCATGCCTCCGGCCGCACGATCGTGGACATCCTCCGCAAGAAGAAGGGCGACCTCTCGGACGCGGACTACGCGCACATGCGCAAGGTGATCGGCTACATCCGCCGCCACCTCGCGCAGCGCCCGTCCGGAGACGTGCGGGACACCCGGTGGCGCCACTCGCTGATGAACTGGGGCCACGACCCCCTCACCGGCGACTGATCCCCGCCGCACGGAGGGCAGGGTGCGGGGGCGCCGCGCCGGCGCCCCCGCGCCGTCGTACCCGCGGCCGCGTGCCTACAGTGGAAGGAGGTCTCCAGCCCGACATGCCCTGACATGCCCTGACAACCCGAGCGGAGCACACATGAGGTACCCCTCCGCCGGACCGGCGGGCGACGCCGACGCCTTGTTCGGCCTTGACGCGCTCGACGCGGGGGCGGCGCCCGCGAAGGACGACGGCCCCGAGGGCGGCCGCACCCCCGGGGACGACGGCGGCAGCACCCGCGGGGGCGACGGCGACGCCCGTCCCGTCTTCCGTGACTCGCCCGCGGCCCGCCGCCTGCTGGCCGTGCGGACCGTCTACGCCGAACCCGCCTCCGCCGCCTCCCCGCGCGGCCGTGAGATCCTCGCCCGTTTCCCGGACGCCGAGGTGACCGAGGTGGACTCGCACTGGCGCATCCCGGGGCTGCACGGCAACGAGGGGAACGTCGAGCGGTGGGTGCGCGTCAAGGGCGAGACCCTGGTCCTCGGTGAGCGCAAGACGCTGACCACCAGGCCCAACGGACGCTCCGCCGACTGGATCGCCCCGGGCGCCTCCAACGGGTGCGCGATGGCCTGCGCCTACTGCTACGTGCCGCGCCGCAAGGGGTACGCCAATCCCATCACCGTCTTCACGAACATCGACGGCATCCTGGCCCACCTGGCACGGCACATCGGCCGCCAGGGCCGCAAACCGGAACCCAACCAGTGCGACGACTCGGCCTGGGTCTACGACATCGGGGAGAACGGCGACTGCTCGGTGGACGCGCTGATCAGCGACAACACCGCCGACCTCGTGCGGTTCTTCCGCCAGTGGCCCACGGCGAAGGCGTCGTTCGCCACCAAGTTCGTCAACCCCGATCTGCTGGCGCTGGACCCGCGGGGCCGGACCCGCGTCCGTTTCTCGCTGATGCCCGCGGCGGACTCGCGGCTGCTGGACATCCGGACGTCACCGGTGGGCGAGAGGATCGCCGCCGCCGCGGACTTCCTGGACGCCGGCTACGAGGTCCACTTCAATCTCTCCCCCGTGGTGCTGCGCCCCGGCTGGGAGGAAGCCTGGACGGAGGTCCTGCGTCATCTCGACGACGTCCTGCCCGACCGGGTCAAACGGCAGGCGGCGGCCGAGGTGATCATGCTGACGCACAACCGGGAACTGCACGAGGTCAACCTCGGCTGGCACCCCCGCGCCGAGGAAGTGCTGTGGCAGCCCGCCCTCCAGCAGGGCAAACGCTCGGAGAACGGGGCGATGAACGTCCGCTACAAGAACCGCGTGAAGGCGGAGGCCGTGCAGACCCTGCGCGACCTGGTGGCCGCCCACACGCCCTGGCTGCGCATCCGCTACGCCTTCTGAGGGCTTCGGCCGCCCGCCGCCACATCAGCGGTCCCGACCTGGGTACCTCCCCGCGAAGGAGGTTGCGATGTTCGAAGCATCCGATATCCGCGAATGGCGGGGGCACGACGTCGTCGACACGAAGGGTCACAAGATCGGCACGTTGGAGTCGATCTACGTCGACACCGCTACCGACCAGCCCTTCTTCGCCACGGTGACCATGGGCCTGCCCACCCGGCGCCGGCTGGCGTTCGTGCCCCTCGTGGGTGCGACCGTCGGTCCGGGGTACCTGAAAGTCACCCACAGCAAGGACCGGGTCAAGAAGGCCCCGACGATCGACACCGACGGGGAACTGCCCGCCGCCCAGGAACCGGAGGTCTTCGCCCACTACGAGCTGACCTACACACCGGGCGCCGGCGGCGAACGGCGTCTGGCCCGCCGCTGACCCGCCGAAGTCACCGGGAGATCCGATGAGCCTGTTCCTGTTCCTCATCCTCGTGGCCGTCATCCTGGGCATCATCGGCGTCGCCGTCCACGGCCTGTTCTATCTCCTGGTCATCGGCGTCGTCGTCCTCGTCCTCGATCTCGTCTACGCCGCCGTGCGCTTCCGCCGGGGCGGCAGGAAGCACCGCGTGGTCCGCTGACGGGTGCCGGCGGCGCCCCGGGAACGGGGGTCCGTCGAAGGCATGTGCCCACGGTCCGGCCGCCGTGTCGGCGCATGACCGGCCCCCCGCCGGTGAGACATCGCCTATGGACGAACCGACATCCCACGGCCCGCTGCCGGCCCCCCGTGACCCGTCCCCGTCCGACATCGTGCTCACCGCGGACTTCGCCTCCGAGGAACAGTGGGTCGCGGGTCGCTCATGGGCCTATCCGGGAGGCGGCCCGGTCAATCCGGGTGACAACAAACTGGACTACCTGGTGTCCGACCCCGACTACAGCCGCTCCGGAGTGTTCCGGGCCAGACGCCGGCCAGACGGCAAGTGGAACACCGGGCTGCTGACCACGGAGGGCAGCGCGCAGGGCTTCACCGTCCGGACGGGAGACGTGCTGGAGGCACGGGTCCGGCTGCCCGAGGAGATCGGCGCCTGGCCGGCCATCTGGACCTGGCGGGACGGCGACCAGGAGATCGACGTCTTCGAGTACCACCCGGACAACCCGGATCTGCTGGAGTTCACCAACCACGTGCGCGGCGCCAACCGCTACGTGCACGACGAGGCCGTCGGCCCCGGCGCCTGGGTGGACCTGCGCACCGAGTTCGGTGCCCGCTCCGTGGTCTGGTGGCTGAACGGCACCCGGGTCTTCGCGGACCGGCGGGGCGTCGGCCACGGCTGGCACGCCTACCTCATCGTCAACCTCTCCGTGAGCGCCGGGCGGTACCACCCACAGCCCGCGCCCGAGACGACCGAGATGTCCTACGAGGTCGCGAGCCTGGTCGTACGGCGTCCGCCGGCAGGCGGCAGGCCGCGCGGCAGGACGGCCGCCGACGGCGCAGAGACGGCTTCCGCGGCGGGGGACGGAGCCCAGGAGCCCGCCGAACCGTGAGTCGCCGAACCGTGAGCCCGCCGAACCCGGAGCCCGCCGAACCTGGAGCCGCCGACGGGGCGCCGTACGGGTGCCTACCGGCGTGTACGTGTCTACCGGCGTTTACCGGCCTCTACCGGTCGGGTTCCCGGTGTTCGTCCTCGCGCCGGTCCTCGCGCGTGCGTTCCTCCGCCTCGACGCCGCGCAACGGCTCACCGGCCTCCGTGCCCTGTCCCGGCCGGTAGCCCTCCCCGGCGCTCGCCGTCCCCGGGACCGTCCGCTCCCGGGCCTGGCTTTCACCGCCCGAGTGCGCTCCGGGTTCCTCGTCGTCGCGGGCCCGGGCGAACCGGTCGGCGGGCTCGTCGGTGTGTTCGGTCATGGCCTTCCTCCGATCCACTCACGACAGGCCCGGGTTCCCTCCGCTCCGCCGGGACAAACGGGCACCCGCGCCGGCGGCAGCAGCACCCGCGGGCCCGCTTGGCGCACACGCGTAGGCGCGAGCGGTTCCGGGGCCGGGCCCCGTGCCGGACGGCCGTGTCACGAGCCGACAACGAGTCCCGGCCGGCGCAACCGGTCCTGGCCGGAAATCGTCCGTCCCTGCGACAGACACGGCCGGCCCTCTCACCGACAGGACCACACCCATGCAGACCTCCCGGACGACCCGCCGTCTCAGACCCGGCACCGTTCTCCGCACGACCGCGACGAGTGCGTGCGCCGCCGTCCTGGCGTTGCTGCTCGCGGCCTGTGACGGAGACGGAGCCTCCCCAGCGTCCTCGGCGTCCTCGGCGCCCCCCGGTGGCACGAGCACGGCGGCGGCGCAGCCGGGCGGCGGCAAAGGGACCGGCGCCCCGACGGCCGGGGCCGGGCCGGCCGGCAAGCCGGACACGGGTTCCTCCTTGTCCGCCGCGGCCGCTTCGTCCGCCTCCGCGGCACCGGCACCCGCCGAACCGGCCGCCTCCACCGCCCCCGCCCCCGGCGACGGCGACGACGGCTGCGACCACAAGATGCCCATCTCGCCCGACGAGATCGCGGTCTACCGCTACACCCCCGAAGGGGGCGCGCTGAGCCTCATCGTCAAGCACGGCAACTGGGGCTGCGCTCCCAAGGACTCCGACGGCGCGCCCTTCGAGACCGTGGGCAAGGAGACGTACATCCCGATGGACCAGGCGGCGTACATCACCGTCACCGATCCCATCGTGGAGAGCACCGAGAACCAGCCCATGGGCGTGCAGGAGTTCCTCGACTGGCTCGACGCCCACCCCGACCGCGGGCTGGTGTTCAAGTACCACCTCGGCGCCGACGGGGCCATCGACCGCCTGGAGGAGGAGTTCACCCCCTGAGCGGTCAGGCGGCGGCCTCGTCCCGGTCGGAAGCCGGCCACACGTAGGGCAGGTCGTCGGGGACGCCCGGGAACGCGTGCGCGTAGGTCTCCCGGTCCTTGCGCACGAGCGCGGACTGGTGGCTGCGGTGGAAGGCCGCGTCACCGAGCCACGGCGGCAGCTCCCCGGCCGCGGCGAGGGCGGCCTGGTCGCGCACGTGAGCGCCGGGACGGTTCGCGGCGTACCCCGCGACCAGGGACGCGGCGCAGCTGTCCTGGTGTCCCTGCTCCCGCCACACCCGGCAGATCTCCAGGCCGTAGCGGACGAGGGCCTCCTCGTAGCCGCGCCACATCCGCACCGCCGGGTGCCTGCGCCAGCCGTACCCGGGGACGGTCAGGCCGCGCAGCACCTGCAGCGCCTCGACCCGCTGCTTGCCCAGGCGGCGGCGGTCCAGGAGCAGGGCGGAGCGCCGGAAGTCGGCATCGGGCAGGAAGGTCTGCATGGGCGCCGTCCTCGGGTCGGGGTGTCCGGTGGTCTCGCGCTGGTCAGCGTGCTCAGCGTGCGGCCCGGCGGGCCGCGTCGTCGGCCTCGCCGCCGGCGCCGAGCAGTCCGGTCGGTGTCAGTACGCCCTCGGCCTCCAGGCGGGGCAGGTGCCGGCGGGCCCGGCGCAGGACCAGCGGCGGCAGGGCGGAGCGCACCGGCTGCACCAGCCGCAGCCAGGGGGGTGCGTACACGGCCGTGCGCCGCTTCTCCAGGCCGCGCACGATCCGTGCGGCGACCTCCTCGACCGGGTACACCCGGCGCGCGTACGACGGCATCCGGCCGCGCAGCTCGCGCAGGACGGCGTACCGGTCGGCGTCGTGCACCATGTCGGTGTCGGTCCAGTTCAGGTAGGCGATGCCCACCGCGACGCCGTGGCCGACGACCTCGGCGCGCAGCGCGTGCGCGAAGGCCTCCACACCCGCCTTGGAGGCGCAGTAGGCGCTCATCAGCGGGGCGGCGCCGAAGGACGCGAGCGAGGCGATCTGGAGGTAGTAGCCGGACGTGGCCCGCAGGTCCGGGAGGAAGACCCGCGCGGTCTGGGCGCTGCCGGTGAGGTTGATGTCGATGACCCGGCGCCACTCGGCCGGGTCCGTCGCGGTGAGCAGGCCGCCCTCCGCGACACCGGCGTTGGCGATCACGACCGAGGGCGGCCCCAGGGTCCGGCGCACCTCACGCGCGGCCCGCTCCAGTGCGGGCAGGTCGGTCACGTCCGCCTCGACCGCGAGCGCCCGCGTCGGCATCCGCGCGGCCAGTTCTTCCAGCAGGTCCTTCTCGTGCCCGAGGAGCACCGGCCGCGCTCCGCGCCGGGCGACCTCGCGGGCGAGTGCCGCTCCCACGCCGCGGGCGGCACCCGTCACCACGACGGTCCGGTTTCGCAGGGGGCTGCTTGCCACGGCTCTCCCCTCTCTGTGCGGGGTGCTTCGACGCGGTCCGGGGCGCGGGTCAGGTCCCGGCGTCCGGGGGGCACGCCGTGTGGGCGGGGTGTCCGGGCGTACGGCGGGCCTCTTTCATCTCGGCCTCGTACAGGTGGTCCCGGCCCTGGGCGAGTTCGGTGACCGCACCGCGTTCCACTTGGCAGAACGGCCGGTAGTAGGTGGCGTTGTACGCCTCGACGATCTGGAACGTCCAGTGCCCCGGGATGACGTTGCGGCCCAGGATCTCGGTCTCGACCCGGTCCGCCCACTCCCGGTGTCCGGCCTCGCGCAGCAGCCGTACCGCCCGGTCCAGTTCCAGGTCGGCACCGCCGGTGAGCTGGTGGAAGCTGTACAGGTGGCCGCGGGCGCGCTCGACGGTCTCCAGCGCCTTGGACAGTGATCCGAGGGCTTCCACGGTCAGGTCGTCGACACCATCGGGACGGCGGTGCCGGGCGTCGGGCCCGGCCGACCCGTCTTCGTGATCGTTCATCGCGCTCCTCGCAGGCTGTGGGTACCGTCCGTGCGGTCTTCTCGCGGTACCGGGTGACCGGATGCGCCCTCGGCCGGGCGTCCGCTCAGTGGGGGCGGCGTCCGGTGCGGTCCCGGCGGGTCAGGACCCGCTGGGCACCGGCGAGCCCGGGTGACCGGCGGGCGCGCAGCGCGGCACGCGCGGCGTTGGCTCCGGGGGCACCGTGCACGCCGCCGCCGGGGTGGGCTCCGGCCGAGGCGAGGAAGAGTCCCGCCACGGGTGTCTCCGGCCGCCCGGTGCCGGGCACGGGGCGGAGGACGAGCTGCTGGTGGAGGGCGGTCGTGCCGCCGTTGATGGCACCGCCCGGGAGGTTGGCGTCGAGCGCTTCGAGAGTGGGCGGTGCGAGTATGCGCCGGGCCCGGATCAGGGAGCGGAAGCCCGGTGCGAAGCGTTCCACCTGCCGTTCCATGCGGTCCGCCATGCGCTCCTGGTCCACCGGACCCCAGTCGCCCCGGATGCCCTCGTCACCGGCGTCCGCGCGGACGTCGTGCGGGAGGTGCGTGTACGCCCAGGCGGCCTCGGTGCCCGCGGGGGACCGGGAGGGGTCCGCGAGGGTCATCTGCCCGAACAACAGGAAGGGCCGGTCGGGGACCTGGCGCATGGCGATCTGCGCGGCGAAGCGGGTCAGCTCGTCCACGCCGTCGGCCAGGTGGACGGTCCCGGCCCGGCGGGCCTGCTCGGCCCGCCACGGCACCGGGCCGTCCAGTGCCCAGTCCACCTTGAAGGTGGCGAAGTCCCACTGGAAGCGCCGCAGGTCGTCGAGCAGCTGTGCGGGCAGGTGCTCGGCGCCGACCAGGTCCCGGTAGAGGGCGGGCACGGCCACATCGGCGAGTACGGCCCTGCGCGCGGGCACCATCTCACCGGCGGCCGTCCGCACCCCCACGGCGCGGCCCCCGCCGACGACGACGCGCTGCACCCGCTGCCCGCAGCGCACCTCTCCGCCGCGCCGGCGCAGCCGCCGGACCAGCGCGTCGGTCAACGCGCCGGAACCACCGGCCGGCACCGGGAAACCGTACGTCTGCCCCAGCATCGACATCAGCCAGCCGAAGCCGCCGCTGCCCGCCGACTCGGGACCGAGATCGGCGTGCAGGGCGTTGCCCGCGAGCAGCAGCCGGCCGCCCTCGCCGCGGAACTCCTCCTCCCCCATCCGGCGCACCGGCAGGACCAGCGACCGGGCGGTGCGCAGACCGCCCGCCGTGTGCAGGGTCCGCAGCAGCCGCACCGACGCCTTGACCGGCGGGAACGGCGTGAACAAGCCGCTGAGCAGGCCCGGCCGCAGGGTCTGCCACAGCTCGAACAGACGCCGCCAGGCCGCCCCGTCGCCGGGTGCGAACGCTTCGGCGGACTCCGCCGTGACGTCGATCCTCCGGTCCAGCACGGCGCACCGGCCGTCGGTCAGCGGGTGGGCGAGCACGTGGGGCGCGTGGCTCCAGCGCAGCCCCTCGTCCTCCAGGCGGAGCGCGGAGAGCACGGGGGACGCGGCGGCCAGGGGATAGAAGGAGCTGAAGACATCGCTGACGAAGTCCGGGTGGACTCCTCGGTCGTGACGGACCGCGCCGCCCGGCTCCGGCTGTTCCTCCAGCACCTGGACGCTCCATCCGGCGTCCGCCAGCAGGTTGGCGGCCACCAGTCCGTTGGGTCCCGCCCCGATGACGACGGCGTCAGGCATGACGGGCCCGTCCGGCGTGCCCCTGCCCCCCGGACGGCTCGCGGCGTCCGCCCGGTCCGTCCTCGCAGCACCGGGCCAGCCGGGCGAGCATGGAGCGGTGGCGCAGCTGGATCAGCGCCTCGAGACCGACGTTGTGCAGTGCGGCCCCGGGGCCGCGCAGCGGATGCTCGTCCGCGATGACCAGGCAGTGCTCACCCCACTCCCGCAGCTCGATGGAGAAGCGTGCCGTGCCGAGGAAACCGGCGATGATCTCCAGTTCGAGCAGGGACCCCTCCCGGCAGTGCCGTACGACCGTCTCGTTGGCGAGTGTGAGCGGGCCCAGCCGGATCTCGTACGTGATGGACGCGTCCTTCTGCGGCCACTGGCCCTGCTTCGGCCTGGAGGCCCCGGTGCCGACGACCCACTCGGCGTACCGGTGTCCGTCGGCGAGGACTTCCCAGACCGCGGCGGGGTCCGCCTTGATCACACGATGCCGGACCGCCATGTGTGCCTCCGGGGCGTGAAGTGACGACAAGTGTCTGCCGGGTGCCCCGGGAACCCGCGGCCCAACCCCGGCGGAACCCGCGGCCCAAACCCGCTGGCCCGGCGTGCGCGCACCACCTCAGCGCACCACCTCAGCGCACCACCTCAGCGCACCGCCTCAGCGTGCCGCCGGACCGCTGCCCGTGGCCCACCCGGCCAGGCCCCGCAGCAGGGCGCTGCGGCCGCGGTCGGGAACCGTCCACAGGGTCACTCCCCGCACTCCCCACCGCTCCAGCAGGGCGTCGGCGGCCAGGAAGCCGGTCGTGGCGGCCCGTTCCATCAGCGCCACGGGCAGACCGGTGCGCACCAGGTCGCCGGCGACCACGAGACCCGGGTCCGGGGTGCGGACGGTCGGCCGGCCGCGGTAGCCGCCGACCGGGAACAGCGGGCAGTCGTCGTGCCACTCGTGCCGTACGTCGGTGACCGCGGCCCCGCGTGTCTCGGGCCAGACCCGGTACAACTGTTCGATCAGGCGTTTCTCCTCGACGTCCCGGGGTGCCCCCTCCGGTACCGCGTAGGCGTGCAGTTCGAGTACGGACCCGCCGGTGCGCGCGGCCCAGTGGGCGGCCTCGTCCTCCCAGCGCTCCAGCACGCTGATGTTGTCGAGGGTGGGGAACCCGCCGGTGCCCAGGAACCCGGGCCGGTCCGGCGCCACGGGCCGGTCCAGCCACAGACGGGTCACCAGGAACGGCGGGGCGGTGCGCAGCCGGGCGATCCGCTCGCGCCACGGGGCGTCGCCCAGCCGGTCCGAGCGGGCGACGACGCCGCGCAGGCCCGCGGTGTCCAGGGCGAGGACGACACCGTCGTGACACCGCTCCTCCCGGTCGGTGGTGACCCGGTAGCCGCCGCCCTGCCGCGGCGCGATGTGTTCGACGGCCGTGGAGGTGCGCACCTCCGCCCCGTGCCGGTGCAGGTGACCGGCGAGCGGGTCCCACAGGGCGGTGGGGTACGGCGACCGGGGCACGTCGAACAGCAGTCCCTCGGCGGAGCCGAGGAAGTAGATGTGGAACATCAGTGCCATCTCGGCCGCCGAGAGCCGGCGGGGGTCGGCGAAGAAGCTGCGCGAGAACACCTCGAACGCGAGGTGCCGGGCCTTCTCCGGGAAGCGGACGGCGTCGAGGAAGTCGTGGGCGCTGGTGTGGTCGAGCCGGTCGTAGACGTCGGGAACGCGGACGTCGAGCAGCGGCAGCGCCGCCACCGGGTTCATGCGGCGCAGGTCCCGCACGGCGAAGGAGGGACTGAGGGCGGCGAAGCCGAGCGCGCTCCACGGCGGGGTGCGCGGGACGTGGCGGAAGCTGTCCCGCATCCCTCCGGCGTGCAGCAGCGGGTAGTCGGGGAGGGCGGTGAGCCGCCGCAGGCCGGGGTCGGTGCGGCGGAGCAGCTCGCGCAGGTTGTAGTACTGGCGGAAGAAGGCGTGGAAGCCGCGGCTCATGGTCACCGGGGTGCCGTCCCGGAGGGTGGTCGGCCAGCCTCCGGCGCGGCCGCCGAGGTACGGCTGGCGTTCGTACAGCGTCACGGCCACCCCGCGCTCGGCGAGCGCGGTGGCGGCGGCCAGGCCGGCGATGCCGCCACCGACGACGGCGGCGGTGGGGCGGGGGCCGTCGACGCGGGGTTTCCCGGGCCTGGCCGGCAGCCGCCGGGCCCGCCGGTCCCGGCCACGGGCGGCGTACTCCGGCTGCCCGGCCCGCCTCATCGGACGCCTTTCGCACGCCGGGCGGCTTTCGCACGCCGGGCGGCTTCCGGGGGCAGGGCCGTGCCCGGGGGCAGGGCGGTCTCCGGGCGTACAGCGGCCTCCGAACGTGCGGCGGGTTCCGGGGGCGGGGCGGTCTCCGGGCGTACAGCGGCCTCCGAACGTGCGGCTGGTTCCGGGCGCCTGGCGACGAAGGTGTGGGTGATGCCCGTCTGCCAGCCCGGCAGCGGCAGGGTCCGGACGTCGGCGAAGCCGGCCGCGCGGACGCGGGCGGCGAAGCGGTCGGCGGTGTCGAACTCGACGACGCTGCGCCACAGGTGGCGGTACAGGCCGCCGTCCCCGAGGACGGACGCCACCGGCTGCACCAGGCCGCGGCAGACCAGGGTCCACACCGCGCGGTCGGTGCGGCGGCCGCCGAGGGTGTATTCGTGCACGGCGAGCCGGCCGCCGGGCACGAGCAGGTCGCGGACGCCGGCGAGGACGGCGTCGGGGTCGGACACGTTGCGCAGGAGGTAGGCGGCGAAGACCGCGTCGAACGGTCCGCTCACGCCGGCCTCGGCCAGGCGCTCCGCGGAGGCCCGCACGAAGGTCACGTCCTCCGCCCAGGGCTTGGCCGCGGCCCGCCGCAGCATGCCGGCGGAGGCGTCGACGGCCGTGATGCGGGCGGCCGGGAGGACGGCACGGAGCGCGGCCGTCGAGGCGCCGGTGCCGCAGCCGAGGTCCAGCAGGCGCAGGCCCGCCCCGTGTCCGGGCAGGCCGAGCCGGCGCACCGAGCGGCGCAGGTGCGCGTGGTAGCCGGGGTTGGCGGCGACCAGCGCGTCGTAACTGCGGGCGGCGTGGTCGAACGCGGCGGTGAGGTCCTCGTCGCGCAACAGGGTCATACGGTCTCCAGGGGCGGGGGGTAGTCGAACGGGCGGCGGGGCAGGCTGGGCAGTTCGAGGGCCGAGCGGAGCATCGGGCCGACCGGGGTGCGCAGGCCGACGGCGAGGTCCTCGCGCAGCCGGGTGCGTCCGTCGAGGAAGCGCAGCAGCCGGGGCGCGGGGACCCGGCGGAACAGGTCGCAGAAGAGGTCGGGGCCGTCGATCCGGCCGCCGGCCAGGGCGCGCAGCAGTACGGCGTCCATGGCGCGGGAGCGGACGGAGTGGGCGGGGGGCGGTACGGGCCGCCGTCCCCGGCGCAGGGCGGCGGCGACGGCCCGGGTCTGGCGCTGCAGGCCGGCGAAGGTGTAGCCGGTGGCGGGACGGGTCGCGCCGCCCGCGGCCCCGATCCGGAAGACGGAGGCCCCGACCTGCCGTGGCATCGGGGCATCCGTCATCGGGATGACCCCGGTCTCGGTGGCCAGGACGCTCAGGTCGCCGAGGCGCAGGATCTCGTGGGCGTAGTTCCGCACCGCCGTCTCGTAGCCCTCCTCCGTGAGGAGCCGGGGGGAGAACTCCGTGTACTCGACGAGCGCCTCGTGCGGTCCGGTGGGCAGGACGTAGCCGAACGACAGACCGGCGGCGGGCTGCGGGGTGCGGAAGTCCATGAGCTCCACCGTGCCGGGGTCGAAGACCGGCCGTGCGGTGCGGACGAACCAGCCGTGGAAGTGCTGGAGCAGCGTGGTGCGGGCGGCCGGCAGGCTGCCGAGGGGCCGGGAGTCGAACACCCAGCGGGCGCCGAGCACGCGTACCCCGCCGTCGGCGTCCCGCAACCGGACCCGGGCCCCGCCCTCGACGTCCTCCACCGTCTCGACGGTGGCCTCGACTTGCCGCACGTTCGGGCTGCGCGCCAGGTCCCGCCGGACCAGGTCCTCGAAGTCGTCGGACCGGATCATCTTGTAGCGCAGCGGCCCGAGGTCCCCTTCGATCGGGTCGCCGGCCGGCGGCCGTACCCGCAGATGCCGCCAACCGGCCGTCAGCGCGGCGTCGAAACGCCCGGGACCCGCCTCCCAGAAGCACCAGGTGCGCGGCGGCGGGCGCAGCGGACCCGGCGGGGCGTCCACCAGGACGACGGACGGCGTCCGCAGCCCCGGCACCGGGCCGGCCAGGCGATGGGCCAGCGACAGACCGGCGGCTCCCCCGCCCACGACGGCCACCTGCGCCTCGAACACGACGGCTCCTTCCGTGCTGCGCGTTCCCGTGTGTCTCGCGCACCGTGCGCGTGTTCCGGCCCGTGTGCCCGAACGGATGCGGGTCACTCGGCTGCGACACGCGTCGGTCATGGCGGGCGCGGGTGGTGGAAGGCATGGCCACAGACGGTCGGCCACGCTTCGGCCGGTGCCGCATCCAGGTTCGGTACCCGCGCCGAAGACGTGGCGACGAACCGCTGTGTGCTCACGACGAGAGGAACCGGGATGTGCCCCACACAGGCGAAGGAACACCATGCGGTCGCACCACCGCCCGCCCCGCGCCCGGTTCCGTCGACGGGATCGCCCGTCCGGGCGAGCCCGGACGGGGGAATGGGCGAGGTCCGATGCGCGCTCCCCGCCGACCCGGCCGAGGCACGTGTGATCGACGCGGACGTACCCGCCGCCGTCGGCCGGGTGCTCGACGAGGTCCTCGGTGACCGCGTCGCCCGGGCCCGGGCCATGGACGCCCTGTTCGCCGAGGAACTGGCGGGAAGGGTCGCACGGTTCACCCGGGCGGGCGGCAAACGTCTGCGCTCACAGCTGCTGTGGTGGACGTTCCGTGCCTGTGGTGGCTCCGGGGAGGGGCCGGTGGCGGCGGCCGTGCGGATCGGTGCCGCGCTGGAACTGCTCCAGACCTGCGCCCTCGTGCACGACGACGTGATGGACGGCTCGGCACTGCGGCGCGGCCGGCCGGCACTCCACGCCGATCTGCGCACCCGGTACGCCGGCTCGGCATCCCCCGGCCGCGTCGCCCGCTTCGCGGAGGCGGGCGGGCTCCTGGCCGGCGATCTGGCGCTCGCCTGGTCGGACGACCTGATGGCCGAGACACCGCTCGATCCCGCGACGGGGCGGACCGTGCGCCGGCTGTGGAGCGACCTGCGCACGGAGATGGTGGCCGGTCAGTACCTGGAGGTCCAGGGCCAGATCACGGGGTCGTCCTCGCTGTCCCGGGCGCTGCGCGCGGCCCGCCTCAAGAGCGGCCGGTACTCCGTGGAGCGGCCCCTCGCACTGGGTGCGGCGCTGGCGGGTGCCGACGACGCCACGACGCGGGCGCTCTGCTCGGCCGGCCGCCGTGTCGGGGTGGCCTTCCAGCTGCGCGACGACCTGAACGACGTCTTCGCCGCGCCCCGGTGGACCGGCAAGCCGTGCGGCGGCGACATCCGTGAGGGCAAGCCGACGTCCCTCGTCGCCCTCGCGCGGATGCGGGCCGAGGCCACGGGCGACCGGCACGCGCTGGCCGTACTGCGTGACGCGCTCGGCGACGCCGGGCTCACCGAGGCGGACCTCGACCGGGTCAGGGAGGTGCTGACCAGGACGGGGGCCCGCGCGACGGTCGAGGACTGGATCGCCCGGCTGGTGACGCGCGGCCTGCGCGACCTCGACGGGGCCCGCCTGGCACCCGAGCCGGGAGCCCGCCTGCGCCGCCTGCTCACCGCGGCGGCCGACAGGACCGCCCACGAAGCCCACGAGCCCCCCGGTGGCCCGCACCACGCGCCCGACGCCGCCGGCAGCCCCCACCCCGACCCCACCGGCCACTTCCCCACCGGAGCCGACGCCATCGAACGCCCGCACCCCGACCCGACCTCCGACACCACCCACGGCCCGCACCCCCGCCCCCGCCCCCGCCCCCGCCCGGAAGCACCCTGCGACGACGGCGACCACCCCCACCCCCAAGCCCTCTCCGACGGCACCGATCACGCCCACCCGCAAGCACCCCCCGACGGCACGGGCCGCCACCCCCGTCCCGGGCCCGGCCCGGCCGTGTCGTCGTGTCCCTCCCCCTCCGGCGGTAAGGAGACCGGCCGATGAGGCGTACGCTGCGCGGACGCAGCGACCACGTCGTGGTGGTGGGAGCCGGCCTCGCCGGTCTGTCGGCCACCCTGCACCTGCTCGGCGCCGGACGCCGCGTCACCGTCGTCGAGCGGGAGGCGCTGCCCGGCGGCCGCGCCGGACGCCTGGATCTGGGCGGCTACCGGATCGACACCGGTCCCACCGTGCTGACCATGCCCGACCTCGCCGAGGAGGCCTTCGCGGCCGTCGGCGACAGCCTGCACCGGCGGGTCGAACTGATCCCCCTGCACCCGGCCTACCGGGCCCGCTTCGCGGACGGCAGCACCCTCGACGTGCACACCGACGCCGACGCGATGACGGCGGAGGTGGAACGCTTCGCCGGTCCCGGTGAGGCGGCCGGCTACCGCAGGCTGCGCGAGTGGCTGGGCGAACTGCACCGGGCGCAGATGCGCCGCTTCATCGACGCCAACTTCGACTCCCCGCTCAACCTGCTCAACACCGACCTGGCCCGGCTGGCCGCGCTCGGGGGATTCGGCCGGCTGGACGCCCGGATCGGGCGGTTCCTCGGGGACGAACGCCTGCGCCGGGTGTTCTCGTTCCAGGCGCTGTACGCGGGCGTCCCGCCCGCCCGGGCCCTGGCCGCGTACGCCGTCATCGCCTACATGGACACCATCGCCGGCGTGTACTTCCCGCGGGGCGGCATGCACGCCCTGCCGCGGGCCATGGCGGACGCCGCCGCCGACGCGGGCGCGGAACTGCGCTACGGGCAGGAGGTGACCCGTCTGGAACGCTCCGGGGACCGTGTCACCGCCGTCGTCACCGATCAGGACCGCATCCCCTGCGACGCCGTCGTCCTCACCCCGGACCTGCCCGTCACCTACCGGCTCCTCGGCCGCAGCCCCCGGCGCCCCGTGCGGCTGCGGCACTCCCCGTCCGCGGTGGTGCTGCACGCCGGAACGGACCGCACCTGGCCGCAACTGGCGCACCACACCCTCTTCTTCGGCGCGGCCTGGCACTCCACGTTCACCGAACTCACCCGGACCGGACGGCTGATGAGCGATCCGTCGCTGCTCGTGACCCGGCCCACCGCCACCGATCCCGGGCTCGCGCCGCCGGGCCGCCACCTGCACTACATCCTGGCGCCCTGCCCCAACACCGACATCGGTCCGAATGCCGTCGCGTGGGGCGAACTCGGTCCCCGCTACCGCCAGACGCTGCTGGGGGAGCTCCAGCGGCGCGGTCTGGACGGCATCGAGGCCGCCGTCGAGGAGGAGTGTCTCGTCACACCGGCCACCTGGCATGCCGCCGGCCATGCCGCGGGCACGCCGTTCTCGGCCGCCCACACCTTCTCCCAGACCGGGCCGTTCCGGCCGCGGAACCTGGTGCGGGGCACGGAGAACGCCGTCCTCGCCGGCTGCGGCACCACACCGGGCGTCGGCGTGCCGACCGTACTGGTGTCGGGCAAGCTCGCCGCCGCGCGGATCACCGGCCTGCCGGACCCGGCACCCGCCGTGCCGCACACGTCGTCACACACGTCGTCGCACACCACGTCCGCGCAGGGGGAGGCGACCACCGTATGACGGACCGTGAACTGGACGCGGCGGGGATCGGCGACCCCGCGCTGCGCGCCGCCTACCGCCACTGCCGCGACCTCAACGCACGCCACGGCAAGACGTATTTCCTCGCCACCCGGCTGCTGCCGGTCGAGCGCAGGCCCGCCGTGCACGCTCTGTACGGCTTCGCCCGCTGGGCCGACGACATCGTCGACTGCCTGGGCGGCGGCGCCGGCGCCCGGCAGCGGGCGGGGGCCCTGACGGAGCTGCGGCGGAGCCTGGACGAGGGGCTGCGGGACGGGCACAGCCACGAGCCGGTGGTCCTGGCGCTGACCGACACCGCACGCCGTTACGGCATCGAGCACACGCTGTTCCACGACTTCATGTCCGCGATGAGCGCCGACCTGACCGTGACCGACTACGCCACCTACGACGACCTGCGCGGCTACATGCACGGCTCGGCCGCGGTGATCGGGCTCCAGATGCTGCCGGTGCTGGGCACGGTCGTGCCGCGGGAGCAGGCCGCGCCGTACGCGGCGGCGCTCGGCGTCGCCTTCCAGCTGAGCAACTTCCTCCGCGACGTCGGCGAGGACCTGGACCGGGGACGCGTCTACCTGCCCGCCGATCTGCTCGCCGGCCACGGCGTGGACCGGGAGCTGCTGCGGTGGAGCCGGGACAGCGGCCGGCACGATCCCCGGATCACGGCCGCCCTGCGCGAGTTCGAGGCGCTGACGCGCGGGGTCTACCGGGAGGCGCTGCCGGGGCTGGCCATGCTGGCCCCGGTGTCGCGCCCGTGCATCCGTACCGCGTTCATCCTGTACCGGGGCATCCTGGACGCGGTCGCCCAGGACGGTTACTCGGTGCTGCACCGCCGCGCTGTGGTCCCGCGCCGGCGCCGCGCGGTGGTCGCCGCCGACGGCCTGCTGCGGGCGGTCGGCGCGCGGCTGCGTACCGGCCGCCCCGCCCGGCGTCCCGCGCCGCCGCCCGCGCCCACCGCGCCCACCGCGCCCACCGCGCCGCCCGCGCGGCACTCGGCGCCCGGGCCGCACGCTCCGGCCCAGGCCGTGTCGTACCCGGCCGCGGAGGAGGTCGGATGAACCGCGTCCCGTCCGGCCGGCGCGGCCGTCTTCCGCTCTCGCTGCGCCGGCGCCCGGTGCCGTGGGAGCGTCAGCGGCCCACCTGGCGCGATGCCAGGCCCACGGTGATCGCCGAGGCACTGAAGCGGGCGCAAGCGCGCCCGTCCGGCAACTGGTACGTGGTCGGCGCCTCGTGCGACCTGCGGGGGGACCGTCCGCTCGCCCGGACCGTCGCCGGGCGGGAGGTGGTCGTCTGGCGGGGTCCCGGCGGACGGCTCACGGGCGGGCCCGGCGTCTGCCCCCATCTCGGCGCACCGCTGCGGGACAGTCCCGTGCGCTGCGGCACCCTGGTGTGCCACTGGCACGGACTGGCCCTGGACGGCACGCCGTACGCGGGCTGGGCTCCCCTGCCGGTGCACGACGACGGCGTGCTGGTGTGGGTGCGGCTGGACGAGGTGGGCGGTGAGCCGCCGCTGGACGCGCCGGTCGTCGTGGGGCGGCCCGAGCGGGCCGGTGCGCTGACCACCGTCTACGCCGGCACGGGGCTCTGCGAGACCGAGGACGTCGTGGCCAATCGCCTCGACCCGTGGCACGGTGCGTGGTTCCATCCGTACGCGTTCGTGGACCTCGCCGTGGTCGGCTCGCCCGACGGCTCCGGGGGCGGGACCGGGGACGCCTTCACCGTGGACGTCTCCTTCAAGGTGGCGGGACGTGTGGTGGTCCCGGTCCGGGCGGTCTTCACGGCTCCCGGACCGCGCACGGTCGTGATGCGCATCACCGACGGCGAAGGCGCGGGTTCCGTGGTCGAGACCCACGCCACACCCCTGGGACCGGACGAGCTGGGCCGGCCGCGGACCGCGGTGACCGAAGCCGTGCTGGCCGTCTCCGACCGGCCGGGATTCGCGGTCGCCCGCCGGGCGGCGCCCCTGCTGCGGCCACTGGTCCGCGCGGCCGCGGGGCGCCTGTGGCGGGACGACCTCGCCTACGCCGAACGACGCTGGCGGCTGCGCTCCACGGGGCGCTTCCCCGGCTGACCGGCCGGGCGGACGGGGGCGGCTTGCGTCGTGCGGCTCGATGCGGGACTGTTGCCGGAAGGCATCTGTCCTCGGTCGCAGAGAGGTGGTGGGGCGCGTCCGCGGCGCGCCCCCGCGTGTGTTCGGTTCCAGCGGCTCCCCCGTGAGCCCTCGCAGCACCGCAAGCGGTCTGGGCACGGCCTGGGCTCATGCCCCGTACCCGGTCGTCATCGCCGACCGGGACGGAGACCTGGTGGAAGTGAACGCCGCGGCACGGCTGTTGTGGCCCGACGCGGCCCACGGCGACCGGCTGCGCGACACGGTACCGCCGTGGCTGGCCGAGGCCCACGCACGGTTGGCGGGCGAGGGATTCGACGGCACGGTACGGACGGCCGGCGCCGTCGCGGACCGGTTCTTCGAAGCCCACGCGACCCCGGCGGACGACGGGGAGGTGGTGTGGTGGCTCGTCGACGACACCGACCGCCGGCTGGCGGAGGCGGCGCTCACCGACGTACGGCAGCGCTCCGCTCTGCTGGCCGATGTCTCCAGCCAGCTGCTGTCGACCCTGAACGTGACGCGGTGCATGGAGGCCACGGTCCGCATGGCCACCGACCACCTCGCCGAGGCCGCGCTGCTCGTCGCCCCGCCGCTGGGCCGCCGCCACCAGCTGACCTACGCCTACCGGGGCGGGCCGGTGACCCGGGTGACCGCGTCGGTCGACGTGCACGGCGTGCCGGGCCTCGCCGAGGCCCTGCAAGGGTTCCCGCCCGTACCGGCGCGCTGGATCAACCCGGCCGTCCTGCCCGGCTGGGTGCGCCCGGCGGACTTCTCCGCGCCGGTGGGCTCCGTCATCGTCACCCCGCTTCCCGGGCACGGCGTGCCCGCCGGCGCGCTCGTCCTGCTGCGCACCAGCGGCGAACAGGCCTTCAGCGACGAGGAAGAACTGTTCGCCCGGCTCTTCGCCGCCCGGGCCGGGACCGCCCTGTCGGCCGCCCGTCTGTACGCGGAGCAGGCCACCGTCACCGCCACGCTGATGCGGGAACTGCTGCCGCCGCGGCTGGAGAACGTGCACGGGGTGGAGTACGCGGGCGCCTACCGCCCGGCGCGGGACACCGAACGGATAGGCGGTGACTTCTACGACGTCCACCCCGGCAGCGATCCCACCGAGGAGACGCTCGTGGCGCTCGGGGACGTGGCCGGCAAGGGACTGGACGCCGCGGTCATGACCGGCAAGATCCGCAACACCCTGCACGCGCTGCTGCCGCTCGCCGCCGACCACGCACGCATCCTGACCCTGCTCAACCGGGCGTTGCTGTCCTCCCACCACACCCGGTTCGCCACCCTCGTCCTGGCCTCCGTCCGCCGTCGCGGCAGCACGGTGGAGCTGCGCCTGACCAGCGCGGGGCACCTCGCGCCGCTGATCGTCCGCGGCGACGGCACCGTCGAGGAGACCGCCACCCGCGGCTCCCTCATCGGCGCCCTGCCCGAGGTCACCGCCGTCACCGCCGAGGTGACGCTGCGCCCTGGGGAGACCTGTCTGCTCTACACCGACGGCGTCACCGAGGCCCGCGGGGGCCCGCTCGGGGACGAACTGTACGGTGAACAGCGGCTGAAGCGAGTCCTTGCCGAGTGCGCGGGAATGCCTGCCGAAGCGGTCGTCGAGCGGGTCCAGATGCTGACCTCCCAGTGGGTGGGTGCGGGCAGCCACGACGACATCGCCACCCTGGCGATCGGCGCGCCCCGTGCGGCGGATCCGACGGTGCGGGGCGGTCCGGGCCGCGCCGACGGCACGACGAAGCGGAGGAACGGGTGAGCGCTCCCACGGCGACCGGCGCCGGCGTCCTGGTGGACGACCTGTGGCAGGCCGTGACCACGGGTGACGAGTACACGGCCGTCGACGTCGTCCAGCGGGCTCTGGCCGACGGGGTGGACGAGGAGGCACTGCTCCTCGACGTGATCGCCGCCGTACAGCGCAGGATCGGCGCCGAATGGGCCGCCGACCGCCTGACGGTGGCTCAGGAGCACGCGGCGACCGCCATCACCGAACGGGTGATCACCGCCGTCGTGCACGCCCGGCAGCGCACGGCCGGGACCGACCGCGCCCCCCGGGGGCGGGTGACGGTCGCGTGCGTGGACGGTGAGTGGCACGCCGTACCGGCCCGGCTGGTCGCCGAGGTCCTGCGCCTGCGGGGCTGGCACGTGGACTACCTCGGCGCCCAGACCCCGACCCACCACCTGATCTCCCACCTGTACGGCACCGATGCCCAGGCGGTACTGCTGTCCGGCTCGATCCCCACGCGCCTGCCCGCCGCCCACGCGGCCATCACCGCCTGCCAGGCCGTCGGCGTGCCGGTCATGGCGGGCGGGCGGGCCTTCGGCCCGGACGGCCGTTACGCCCACGCGCTCGGCGCCGACCGCTGGGCGTCCGACGCCCGCGCCGCGGCGGCGATCCTCGACGAGGGCCTGGCCCCGCCCGATCCGGCGGCGGCCCGCCAGATGGTGGACGACCTGCCGCACCTCACCGACCAGGAATACACCTTCGTCGCCCAGTCCCGGGCCCTCCTCGTCCGGCAGACGCTGACGAGCCTGGAGGAGCGGTTCCCGCCGCTGCGCGCCTATGACGACGCGCAGCGCGAGCGGACCGCGGAAGACCTCGCCCACATCGTCGACTTCCTGACCGCCGCCCTGTACGTCGACGACGCGGCCCTCTTCGCCGACTTCCTGCGCTGGACCGCGGACGTGCTGGAGGCGCGGCACGTCCCGGCGCGCTCCCTGGTCGCCGCGCTCGGTGTCCTCGGCGAGCAGCTGCGGGACTTCCCCCGGGCCCTGGGCCTCCTCGACGCCGGCACCGCCGCGCTGGCCGACCGCCCCCTGCCTCCTCTCGCCGGCCCCGCCGTCCCGGCGTGACCGGTGGCCCCACACCGGCCGTGCGATCCGTCCGCCGGGTGGAGGGTGACGGCCGTGGCAACCAGATCCGCTTCGGCGGGCCGGTGCCGGCAGAGCATGGCCTCGTGCATTCGATCAGGCAAGCCCACCCCTTCCAGGAGCGCCGATGGCCGCACGAACCGGCAAGGAATTCCTCCAGCGACTGTCCGGGTCGCGCCCCACGGTCCACATCCAGGGCGAGACCCTCAACGGGGGCATCCAGAACCACCCGGCCTTCCGCAACGTCGTCCGGACCTATGCGGAGCTGTACGACCTCCAGCACTCGGACGAGCACAAGGACGTCCTCACCTACACCTCGCCCACTTCCGGCGAGCGCGTCGCCACCTCCTTCCTCACCCCGAAGACCCCCGAAGACCTGGTCAAGCGCCGCAAGGCCTACAAGCTGTGGGCCGACCACAGCAACGGGATGCTCGGCCGCACCGGCGACTACATGAACGCCTGCCTGATGGCGCTCGACTCGGCCGCCGACTGGTTCGCCCAGGCCGGCCCGGAGTTCGGCGAGAACATCCGCCGCTACTACGAGAAGGCCCGCGAGGAGGACCTCCTGGCCACCCACACCCTGATCCCGCCGCAGGCCAATCGCGCGATGCCCGGCACCCGGCAGGCCGGCGGCAAGCTCGCCGCGCGCATCGTGAGGGAGGACGACAACGGCATCGTCGTCCACGGCGCGCGGATGCTCGCCACCATCGCTCCGTTCGCCGACGAGATGCTCGTCTTCCCCTCCACCGTGCTGCGCGGCACCCCCGAGGACAAGCCGTACTCCTACGCCTTCGCCATCCCCAACGACACCCCGGGCTTGCGCTACATCGCCCGCGAGCCGCTGCACTACGACCGCCCGGCCCACGACCACCCCCTCTCCTCCCGCTTCGAGGAATCGGACTGCGTCGTGGTCTTCGACAACGTGCACGTGCCCTTCGAGCGCGTCTTCGCCATGGGCGACGCCGAGCTGTGCAACGGCTTCTACTCCCGGACCGAATCGGTCGGCCACATGACCCACCAGGTCGTCACCCGCACCACCGCCAAGACCGAGTACGTCCTCGGCCTGGTGTCGCTGCTGACCGAGGCCATCGGCATCGAGCAGTTCCAGCACGTCCAGGAGGACATCGCCGAGATCATCACGACGCTGGAGATGCTGCGCGCCTTCCTGCGCGCCGCGGAGGCGGACGCCGAGGTCAACGAGTACGGCGTCCTCACCCCTGCCTGGGCGCCGCTCAACACGGCCCGCAACCTCTACCCCAAGCTCTACCAGCGCTTCCCGCAGATCCTGCGCAAACTCGGAGCCTCCGGCCTGATGGCCACGCCGACCGAGCCGGACATCACCGGCCCGGCGGCGGCGGACATCGAGGCGTACCTGCAGTCGGCCACCCTCACCGGCCCCGAGCGGGTCAAGCTCTTCCGCCTGGTGTGGGACACCTGTATCTCCGCCTTCTCCAGCCGCCAGGCGCTGTACGAGTACTACTTCTTCGGCGACCCGGTGCGGATGGCCGGCGCGTACGTGAAGAGCTACGACCGCGAGCCGTACAAGGCGAAGGTGCAGGCTTTCCTCGACCGCACCTGACCCGGGGGCGGACGGCATGACACCCCCGCTCGTCACCCGGCCGTCGAAGACCTGCACCCGCGTCCGCGCCCGCGTCCGCGCCCTCCTCGCCGAGGGCACAGACCTCACCCGGCAGATCGGAGCGACACGTGAGCACAGCCCCCGGCGGCCTGCCCGCCCTCATCCGGCACTGGATCGGCGGCGAACTCGTCGACGCCACCGACGGCCGCACCTTCGACGTCACCGACCCGGTGTCCAACACCGCCTACACCCAGGCCGCGTCCGGCTCGGCGGCCGACGTCCAGCGCGCCGTCGACGCGGCCCGAGGCGCCTTCCCCGGCTGGGCGGCGCTGTCCAGCCGCGAGCGCGCCCGGATCCTGTACCGCGTCGCCGAGGCGGTCGAGGCACGCCACGACCGCCTCGCGCACTTCGAGTCGTACGACTCGGGCCTTCCCCTCACCCAGGCGAAGGGGCAGGCGCGCCGCGCGGCGGAGAACTTCCGCTACTTCGCCGATGTGATAGTCGCGCTCGGCGAGGAGGCGTTCCGGCAGGGCGACGAGCAGGTCAGCTACGTCGTCCGCACCCCGGTCGGCGTCGCCGGACTGATCACCCCGTGGAACACCCCGTTCATGCTGGAGAGCTGGAAGCTGGCCCCTGCCCTGGCCTCCGGCTGCACCCTGATCCTCAAGCCCGCCGAGTGGACACCGCTGTCGGCCTCCCTCTGGCCGGAGATCTTCGCCGAGGCCGGTGTCCCGGCGGGTGTCGTGAACATCGTCCACGGCATCGGCGAAGAGGCCGGCCAGGCCCTGGTCGACCACCCGGACGTGCCGCTGATCTCCTTCACGGGCTCGACCGGGACCGGCCGGCACATCATCCGCTCCTGCGCCCAGCACCTGAAGACCACGTCGATGGAGCTGGGCGGGAAGTCGCCCGTCGTCGTCTTCGCCGACGCCGACTTCGAGGCTGCCTTGGACTCGGTGGTGTTCGGCGTGTTCTCCCTCAACGGCGAGCGCTGCACGGCCGGTTCACGCGTCCTCGTCGAGCGCCCGCTGTACGAGGAGTTCACCCGCCGCCTCGCCGAACGCGCCGGGCGGGTCAAGGTCGGCCCGCCGTCCGACCCGGCCACCGAGGTGGGCCCGCTGGTTCACACCGAGCACTACGAGCGCGTCCTGAACTACGTGGAGATCGGCAGGAAGGAGGCCAGGCTCGTGGCCGGCGGCACCCGCCCCGCCCACCTCGCCGAGGGCAACTACCTCCAGCCGACCGTCTTCGCGGACGTGGACCGCGACGCCCGCATCTTCCAGGAGGAGATCTTCGGCCCCGTCGTGGCGCTCGCCCCCTTCGACGACGAGGCCGAGGCGGTCGAACTGGCCAACGCCACCCGGTACGGCCTGGCCGCGTACATCTGGACGTCCGACCTCAAGCGCGGCCACCGTGTCGCCCACGCCGTCGAGTCCGGCATGGTCTGGATCAACTCGCACAACGTCCGTGACCTGCGCACCCCGTTCGGCGGTGTCAAGTCCTCCGGCGTCGGGCGCGAGGGCGGCGTCCACAGCGTCGACTTCTACACCGCGTCCAAGATCGTCCACGTCGCCCTCGGCGACGTCCACACGCCCCGGTTCGGAGCAGCCCGATGACCACCGCACCCGCACCGGACGTGGTGCGCTCGGCCTACGCCCAGCTCGCCGTCACCGACCTGACCAAGGCCCGCTGGTTCTGGGTGGACGTGCTCGGCCTCCACATCCAGTACGAGGACGCCGGCTCCCTCCATCTGCGCGGAACCGACGAGCTCACCCACCACTCCCTCGTCCTGCGCAAGGGTGACATCGCCGCGCTCGACCACATCTCCTACCGCGTCCGCACCCCCGACGACGTCGACAAGGCGGAGGCGTTCTTCACCGAACTCGGACGCCCCGTGAAACGGCTGAAGAAGGGCGACGGCACGGTCGGCGTCGGGGACGCGGTACGCGTCGTCGACCCCCTCGGCTTCCCGGTGGAGTTCTTCCACGAGATCGAGCGCGGCGAGCGCCTCATCCAGCGCTACGACCTCCACCGCGGTGCCCAGATCGCCCGCCTGGACCACTTCAACCTCTGCACTCCCGACATCCCCGCCGCCTACGCCCACTACCGGTCCCTCGGCTTCGGCTGCTCCGAGACCATCGAGGGCGACGAGCACGAGCTGTACGCGGCGTGGATGTACCGCAAGCAGACCGTCCACGACGTCGCCTTCACCGGCGGTACCGGCCCGCGCCTGCATCACCTCGGCGTCGCCACCCACGAATCACACCAAGTCCTGCGCACGGCCGACCTCTTCGGCGCCCTGCACAAGGAGCACCACATCGAGCGCGGCCCCGGCCGGCACGGCGTCTCCAACGCCTTCTACCTCTACCTCCGCGACCCCGACGGCCATCGCGTCGAGATCTACACCTCCGACTACTACACCGGCGACCCCGACCACGAGACCTACCGCTGGAGCGTTCACGACGACCGTCGGCGCGACTTCTGGGGCAACGCCGTCATCGAGAGTTGGTACAAGGAGGCGACGCCCGTCCTGGACCTCGACGGACGACCGCTGCCCGTCAGCAGCGCCCTGCTGGACGAGTCCGCCGTCCAGGTCGGTGCCGACGGCCTGGGCTGATCACACACTGCTCCGGCGTCCGTCGGGCGCCGGAGCAGTCTGCGCCCGAGACGGGCTTCACGCCACCAGCACTCGGAGTGCGGGCGGATCCTCCCATATCCCCCTCGGCCGTGACAGGACACGACCTCGCGGCGCTGGTGACGGTCCATCGCCGCGTGCGCGCCATCGACGCCACCCCGCGGGGTCGAACGCCATCTGACCTGCGGAAAACCCTCCTTCGGGGGCGGTTCCGCAGTCGTCCGGTGACCCGGTGTCAGGGATACTTGTCTTCGGGCAACTTCCGGCCCGCACGGGGTAGGAGAACCCACGCCAAAGCCGGCCGGCACCGCGCCAGCCCGGCCACCGACCGACAGCACGAGGGCGACGCAATGCACTGGGAAAGCAGGGCCACCGTACAGGTGACCTGCCATGACCGAGTGTTCGAGATCACGGTCAGCGGTGAGATCGACTACGACGAGAACGACCTGCTCCAGGCCGCCTGGGCGGAGGCCGACGACGCCGGGCGGCCGGTCACCGTGGTCGACCTCTCCCGCGTCACATTCGCCGACAGCGGTCTGCTCAACGCCCTCCTCGACGCCTGGCGCCAGCATCAGGCCGCCGCACGCGAACTGATCCTGCTCGGTCCCCTCCACCCGACGGTCGACCGGCTCTTCTCCCTCACGGGCACCCGGGAGCACTTCACGATCACCAACTCCCGCAGCAGGGCCATGCGCGCCAACGACATCTGAGCCGTACGCGCCCTCTCCGGAGTGCCGATGGGAATTCGTCCGGGCGAGAACAGGCGTGCGAGAGGCGAGTCGGGGCACCCGCAGGACACCCACGCAAGACACGAATCTTCCGTACGCATGTGTCTTCGGTGAAGGAAAGGAGAGGCCGTGTCGTTCCTCTGGGCGATCATCGCCGGACTCATCATCGGACTGCTGGCCAAGCTCGTCATCCCCGGACGCCAGCCGATCCCCCTGTGGCTGACGGTCATCCTCGGCATCCTCGGCGGCGTCGCCGGCAACGCCCTCGCCACCGGCCTCGGCGTCCGTGACACCGGAGGCGTCGACTGGATCCGCCACATCCTCCAGATCGGCGTCGCGGCAGCCCTGATCGCCCTCGTCAGCCCGATGTGGGCCCGACGGCACGCCTGACCCGAGTGCTCCGGCCGCTCGACCCGTCCGGGCGAGCGGCAGGAGCGCCCCGGCAGTCGACGCCGGCCGTGATCCCGGTGGCCCCGGCTCAGTCCGTCCGGACGCGGGCCTCGGCCGCCGGGGGGCGCCGCTGCGGATCCTGTCGGGCCCCTTCGGCCAGGGCGATACGGGCGGTGACGCGCTTGCCCACCGGTTCCTTGTGGACCTCGAAGTCCTGTACGACCGCCATCACGATCTCCAGCCCGTGCTGCCCGACGCGGCCCGGATCGGCCGCCTGGGGCACCGGCAGCCCGGGATCGCTGTCCCACACGGCCACTTCGACCAGGCCGCCGACGATCCGCAGCTCCAACAGCACCGGGCCGGGAGCGTACTTGCGGGCGTTGGTGACCAGCTCACTGACGACCAGTCGGGTCAGGTCCATCGCTCGCGCCGACACCGGCAGGCCGTACTCCCCCTGCACCCGGGCCAGGAAAGCGGCCGCACGGTGACGTGCCTCGCCGATGCACGCGCCCTCACCGTCGAGCGGGACGATCTCGTGCATCGGCCCGGGGCCGGTCATACCCTCACCACCAGGCCCTGTTTTCACCGACTCCATCCGCGTTCCCCCGTTCCTGGGCGCACGTCTACCCGCTGAGGAGCCGGACATGTCCCGCACCGCTCGGCATCTCCGGGAAGGTCGTCATCCCGGCGGCCGGGCCCGACGGGGCCGGCGGGCAGGAGCCGGCCGACCTGGTCCGCGCCCTCGGTGCCGCGGGAAGGGGCCCCCGACCGCACGCGCGGACCGGACCGGCAGGAGTGCCCGTGCACCGGGCGGACGCCGAGGCCGGAGAGCCTGCCGCCGCGTTGCGGCGCCGGAGCGGCCCCGAGCGGCCGACGGACCGCGGGGCGTGCCTCGCGCATCAGGCTGTCGGGCTACCGCCGGAGCCCTCTGCGTCGTCGTGTATCTGCGAGGCCGCCGCGGAGCAGAACGCCTCCAGTCCTTCCAGTAGCGCGGCCCGCTTGGCGGCGGGCATCAGCGTCAGCACGTGCTGCAGCTCCCTTTCCCTGCGGATGCGCAGGTCGTCGAGGAAGGCGCGCCCCTGACGGCTCAGGTGCAGCCGCACCTCGCGCCGGTCGGTGGGTCCGGCCACGCGGTCGACGAAGCCGGCGGCCTCCAGCCGGTCGCACAGCCGGCTGGTGGACGGCGGGGTGGAGGCGAGCGAGTAGGCGAGGGTGCGCAGGTTGATGCCCTCATGGTGCTCGAGGATGAGCAGCACGCGCAGTTGGGACGTGGAGGCGGGCGCGGTGGAGGCCCGGCCCCAGAGCACTTCCAGCAGCTCACCGGCCGTGGAGGTCACCGGAGCGACCTCGTCGGGCTGTGGCAGGTGTCGGAAGTAAGTCACTGTCCACACTCTCGGCAGGCTTTGGGGCTGCTGCCAGCCTACTAGGGACACAAGCCGACGGCAGAAGCCCGTACGACCGCCGCGGCACCGTTGAGCGCTATTCACCCCGCGTCCCGACCGGTGCTCACGGCCCGAAGTCGCCGAGTGGCGGAGCTGGTTGGGGCGCGGCATCGGGACCCGCCGGCCGTCCGGGAGGTCCTGGACCGGTGGCGGTCGGCCCAGGGTGGGCCGGGTCCCTCGCGGTGACGCAGCGGCCGTTCGTCTCCGCGGCGGGTGTTCGTCAGCCGGTGGGCAGGCCCAGGCCGTAGAAGGTGACGTGGTACCGGCCCATGTACGCCGCCTCGCCGCCGATGACGAGGTCCTCCGGCTGCCGCACGCCCGCCGCGCGCGCCGTCGCCACGAGCATCCGGGCCAGTTCACGGCCCTGCGGCTCCCCGGGGCCGCCGGCGTCGACGCGCCAGCGGGGGTCGTCGGCGTCGTCCCACGTCTCCCGCGTGGCCGGGTGGTCCGCCATCCGGCCCCAGCCCAGGTCCTGCGGCCGTGGGTCCATGTCGTGCGGCGGGAAGCAGCCGATCACCAGGCGGTCGGCGCAGGAGATCTCGAAGAGCAGCGGGGCGCCCGGTCCCGCCCCTCGGCCGTACACCGGCATGCCGATCGAATGGCCCAGGGCCGTGGTCTCGGCGGGCAGGGTGGACAGGAAGTCCGCCAGCGAGCCGGTCACCGTCTCCCAGCTCCGCGCGCGCCAGCCGCCGGGGTGGCCCAGCCCGGCGTTCGCGGGGTCGGTGGTGCTGCCGAAGAATCCGCTGATCGCCCGTTCCTCCCCGTGGCCCTGGCGCCAGAACCAGTCCTCCACCGGGCCGGTCGGCTGGAGCACCAGTTCCGGGCCGCTCTCACCGGCCCGGAGCTCCAGCGTGTTCGGCCGTCCCCGCCAGCGGAGATAGGGAGTGCCCCAGAGCGGACCGGAGTCGTAGAAGGGGCCCAGGTCGCCGTACACACCCATGATCGACGCCTCGCCGAGCGCCGCCGTCAGTTCGTCCTTCACCGCGCGGAAGGCGGCCGCCTGGGCCGCGGCCCCCGTGCCGGACGGTGGCGACAGCGGCACCGCCAGCTCCACGTACGCCTCGCCGTTCACGTACGGTTCCTCGAACCGGCCCACCGGGCGGAGCCGGGCCTCCCGGCCGATGGCTGCGAGCAGGGCCCGGGCGCCGGTTTCCGTCCATCCGTCCGTGTCGGCTTCGAGCAGTCGCCGTGCCGTGTGCGCGTAAGTCTCGTTCACATGATGATCATGGCAGGCGGCACTGACAACGACCGTGCCCGGTCCTGTCCTCCCCCGAGCTCACCCGGTGGTCGCCGCCTCGACGGCCCTAGGCTGCTTGCTGGGAGGCGGCGGCGTCGGGGCGCAGGTCGTCGAGGGTGAGCTGGTGTGCCGGGGGCTCGGGCAGGATCACCCGGCGGTCGGTGCGCAGGTCGGCGCCGACGTGGAGGAGTTCGCCGGGCGCCATCGCGTACCAGTGGGGGTTGTCGTCCATGCGTTCGCTGGCGACGACGACGGCGGGGTGGCCGGCCAGATGGGCGGAGTGGACACGCATGCGGCCGTGGCTGCCGCTGTGGTCCAGATGGCAGCTCCCGTGCTGACCGCCGGCGGGGCGCTGGAGGACGTACAGCTCGTGGGTCTCCGGGTAGCGCAACGCCCACAGCTGGTCGGAGGTGACGAGGATCAGGTTGAGGGCGTAGACGGGCAGGTTCCGGGCGACCCAGCGCGCCGCGTGCTCCACCCCGGCGGTGACGTCGCCGTCGTGCGCCCGTGTCTCCTTGGTGATGAGGGCGAAGAACCGTTCGGAGTCGGTGTCGCCCTGGACCAGGGACCGTTCGTCCCCCAGGTGGTCGTCGAGCCGGTCCAGGCCCTCGATGACGCCGTTGTGCGCGAACAGCCGTCCGTCCTGCCGGAAGGGGTGGGTGTTGCGGATGTCCAGGCGGCCCGTGGAGGCGAACCGCACGTGGGCGAGGAAGGTGGCGGACTGCACCTGCCGGGCTTCCTCGGCGAACGCGCGGTCCCGGTAGGCGGCGATGGGTGCCTTGTCGACATGGGGGGTGCCGTCGCCGGCGAAGTAGCCGAGGCCGGTGCCGTCGGGGTCGCGGTGGCTCTGCCGGCGGAGGCTGTCGGGTGCGTCGAGGAGCCAGAAGGTGGCGTGGGTGCGGGTCGGGGCACTGCTGAGGCCGAACAGGCGGCACACGGGGTCCTCCTCGGTCGCCGGACATGCCGATTGTCGAGCCGGCGGACCGCGCCGGCCACTCAGGCGGCCTCCGCGGAGCGGCGCCCCGGCCACCCCGGCGGGTCGCGTGGGGGCCCGGTGCCGCGGCCGGTGCGGGGAGGGCGGGGCGCTGGGGGCTCGGCGAACCGTTAATCGGTTGCCGACCGGCGAGGGCGGTGGATGCAATGTCCGGCGTGATCGCCCGGGTGCGCCCGCCACGACGGGGCGGGGCGAGCGCGTGCCGCGGGGTTGTGGCACTCCGGAGTCCGGGCGATCCGCAACCGCATCGCCACACGGGAGACGCCCACGCATGAGTACGCCGCCATCGCCGCCATCGCCCTCCTCTTCGCCCCAGGCGCAGCGGACTGACGGACCACCCGTCCGGATCGGCGTTCTCGCCCCGCTGACGCGGCCTGGGTGGGCCGAGGCGGGCCACCACTTGCTCGCCGGCATCGAGCTGGCCGTTCACGACGTCAATGAGGCCGGCGGGATCGGCGGCAGACCGCTGGAACCGGTGGTCCGGGACACCGCGGCCGATCCGCAGCGGGCCGCGGCGGCCGTGGAGGAGCTGGCCCGCCTGGGCGTGGCCGCCCTGGCCGGGGAGTATCACAGCGTCGTCGCGCGCGCCGCTGCCGCCAGGGCCGACGCCCTCGGCGTGCCGTTCCTCTGCTCGTCGGCGGTTCTCGACGCACTCACCGGACAGCCGACGGAATGGGTCGCGCGCCTCGCCCCGCCGCAGTCCCGCGGCTGGCGGATCTACGCGGACTTCCTCCTCGGGGCGGGACACAGCCGCATCGCCGTGGCGGCCGAGCCGAGTGTCTACTGGGCGTCCGGGCTCCGCATCCTGCGGGACCACCTCGCGCCACGCGGCGGCACCGTCCTCGAACTCGACAAGCGAGCGCTCACCCCCGCGGCGTTGTGCGACGAACTCGCCGGGAACCGGGCGACCGCCGTGCTCCTGCTGGTCGGTCATCCGGAACCGGCGGTGCCGGTCGTCAAGGCCGTCCGCCGGGACCGGCGCCTCGCCGGCATCGCCATCGGTGCTCCGGCCGGGCAACCGGAGTTCGCCGGATGGGCGGCGCTGCTGGGCGACGACGGCGCCGCGGTGCCGTTCCTGCGCTACCTGCCCGAGCGCCTCGGCCCACTCGGTGCACGGGTCGGGAAGGCCCTGCGTGAGCGGCTGGCCGAAGCGCCCTCCTTCGTCGCCTTCGAGGGCTACGACACGGTCGCCGTCCTCGCCGAGGTGCTGCGTTCCCACGGCACCGACCGGGCGGGCGTCGCCGCGGCCTGGCCGCGCGTCGCGGTGGAAGGCACCCGTGGGCGGATCACGTTCTCCCGCACGCCGGGCACCGGCGTGTGGCAATGGGACGCGACGCCCGTCGAAGTCGTCGACCGTGACCCGGCGGCACCCGATCGCTTCCGGATCCTTCACTCCGGCTGAGGGGGTACGGGGGGCCGGCCGCCCGGGGGCGCGGGGCGCCGTGCAACCATCCGCCCGACTCGCGTGTCTTCCCCCTATAGCAGAACGAACAGCAACCAATGGGGACACCATGCAACGAACAAGGGCGGCAATAGCGGCGCTCGCTCTGGCGGGAGCCTGGTTGGGAGTGGCGACGGCCACCGCGAGTCCCGCGTCGGCGGCCACCGCCCACGTCACCGCCTGCCCGACCGGCTGGGGCAGCGGTGAGAAGGGAGGCGCCACCGCGGGGGCCGTACCGCTGGAGAACATCAGGACCGGCCGGCACGACTGCTACGACCGGATGGTCTTCGACGTGCCCGGCGGCGGTACCGTCGGCTACTACGTCCGGTACGTCGACCGGCTCGCCCAGGACGCGACCGGCGACACCATCCCCGTCCGCGGCGGAGCCATACTCGACGTCCACATCGGCGCGCCGAGCTACGACCCCGCCACCGGCAGCCCCACCTACCCCGGAAAGGTCGGAAGCCCCCTGCCCGGTGTGAACATCAGCGGGTACCGCACGTTCAAGGACACCCGTTTCGCCGGCAGTTTCGAGGGCCAGTCGCAGATCGGTCTCGGCGTGCGCGCCCGCCTGCCCTTCCGGGTCGTCCAACTGCCCGGCCGTCTCGTGATCGACGTGGCCCACAACTGGACGGGCAGCCGCTGACCGGACCACGGTCCCATCCGGCAGGGGGCGCTGCGCGGGGGTGCGGCGCCCCCTGCGTGTGCCCGGGAAGGCACCGGCGGTTGGGTGAAAGGAGGCTGACGGGCCGACTTCTTCGTGTCATCAGCCAGTACGGCGGCGGGGACGGGGCGGAGCAGACTTTCTGCCGCGACGGCGCCGGGTGAGCCTTCCTGACGGGGGGCCGGTGCGGCCGCGTACAGGTCCGGAGCGCAGAAGGGGGCGGCACGTGAGCGTGCAGCAGTACGACGAGATCGGTGAGGCGTTCGAGGGGTTCAAGTCCCTGCCGCTGATGCGGTACGGGGAGGTGCCGAGCTTCCTGGGCATGGTGGGCGACGTCAGCGGCAAGTCGGTCCTCGACCTGGCCTGCGGCACCGGTTTCTACAGCAGGGAGTTCAAGCGGCGCGGTGCCACGGACGTCTTCGGTGTCGACATCTCCGTGGAGATGATCGCCGCCGCGCGGGAGATGGAGCGGCGGGAACCGCTGGGGGTGCGGTACGAGGTCGGGGACGTGACCGAACTGAGGCCTCTCGACCGGCGCTTCGACATCGCGCTCGGCGTGCAGTGCCTCAACTACGCCGAGGACATCGCGGAGATGGAGCGGATGTGCCGCAACATCCACCGGAACCTGGTGCCGGGCGGCGCGTTCTTCGTGCTCGCCCAGAAGCCCGACTACCGCTTCGACTGTGCGTCCCTGGAGAGCTACGGGTTCCGTTGCGAGCCGACCGGCGAGGAGATCGAGACGGGTCCGCGGGTGCGGGTCACGGCTCTCCTCGAACCGCAGCCGATCACGATCGTCTCCTCGGCCCCGCGCCGCGAGGTCTACGAGAAGTGTCTGGCGGCGGCCGGTTTCAGCGCGGTGGAGTGGGTTCCGTTGCGGGTGACCGAAGCCGGCATGCGTGAGTTCGGCGAGGACTTCTGGGCGGACCTCCTCGCGCACCCGCCACTGGAGATGCTGCGCTGCCGTGCGTGACCGGCTGACCGGCCGTACCTGAACCGGGTGCGGCGCGGGAGCACCTGCGGCCCGGGAGCCGCCGCACGCACGCCCGGTCACCGTCCTGACCGGGCCCCTTCCGCGCATCGTTCCGCGCCCGTCATGCTCCACCCGTTCGGACGGCACGCCCGGCCACCGAAGACCGTGCGGGTCGCCTAGGATCCGTGCGCGTGGCACAGGTCCCCGATGAACTGATCAAGCTGGAACGAAGCGCCGAGAACGAACGCGCGAAGCTCGCCGGTCTCACCGGTGAGGAGTACGAAGCCCAACTGGAGCGGTGGCGCACGGCCTCCGAAGCGGTCAACGCGGCCATCAGCGACCATGCCGCGGCCAGTGGAACCAGTCGGCAGGACGTGGAGCAGGCCGTGAAGAAGGCCGTCCGCACCACCCAGGAAGACCCGGCCGTCGAATAGCCGGCCCCCTCTTCCGCCGCGGGCCCCGCCGGCCGATCACCGAGTGGATATGGCGAGCGGCCGGGCCCCGGCGGTTGGATACTGGGAGGTGAGAAGGCGGGGAGTCGCACGCGCCTCCTCGCTCGCACCACCCTGCCAGGGGGTAACCATGAGTCACCATCATGGGCAGGACCACGACCACGATCATCCCGACCCCGAGCCCGAGGACCCGACCGGCACGACCGGCCGTCACGGAATGCTGGTGTTCGGCCGGGACGTGATCTACTTCTCGCACCTGGCGATGTACCACGTACCGCACAACTACCAGGCGGTCTTCGAAGTGGATCCGGACGACGGCGTGCGGGAGAGGATCCGGTCGCACCGGCACGCCATCCCGCAGGAGCCGTACGACACGTTCGATCCCGTCCCCTTCCCGATGGCGGAGATCGATCCGGCCGGCAGCGGCCCGAGGCGGACCTCCATCAGGGGGAACCTCTACTGCGGTCACTTCGAGCGCAGGGCGAGGGGGACGGAACCGCTCGCCAGGGACATCGAGGTGCGCATCGAACGCGTCGCGCGGTTCACCGAGCTCGATGTCAACGCGCAGGCGACCGGCGACGGCCCGCTGGAATACCTGTGCTTCGGCCACGGCGACCGGCTGTACCTCGCGCACGCGATCGGCGGCTGGCCGAACTTCGACCAGATCCTCGAAGTCCATGCCGTTCCCGGTACGGCGACGAACCGCATGGGTGAGCCGCTTCCGGACGACGCGTCCACGATGGAGAGGTTCTTCAGGGAGCACTTCACCACGGCCGATCCGTTCGACGTCATCGGGCGGAGCGACGACCCGGACCACCGGCTGGTTTCGCACGAGGTGGTCGGCGGATCGTTCCTCGCCACCTCGCCGCCCAGCGGTATCCACGGTTTCCGGGTGCAACTCGCAGCCGACCGGGAGGTGTACCTCGAAATAGGCGAACTCGCGCACCCCATGGGCTGATCCGCGGCCGGCCGGCCGCGCTCGTGAGCAGGGCCCCGGCAGGGGGGTGCTCGGGGCCCTCGACTCACATGTCGTGGTGGAGCAGGTACAAGACCGCTGCCCACAGAGCGCGAGCACTCAGAGCAGCCAGCATTCGCCTGGCCAGGTCCGCGTACATGTTCGTCTTACGGGTCGACTTGTGGTCGCCCATACCCTCACCTCCTATCCGGTCGGTACCGTCGGTTGCCTTCCGCGAAGGTCCCGACGGTGCCGCCCCCCTGAGGGAGTGAAGGCAACGACCAAGGTATCAAGGTGAGTTGGGCTGTGGGGTGCCGGCGTTCCATGACGCTTCGGGTGCCGTGCGCCTCGGCGGCATGTCCCAGCCACGGGCGAGTGCGGACGGGTGCAGATTGCGGCCGCCGCCGTAGAACTCGCAGAACTTCATGATCAGGGGGTCCCAGCGGTCGGCGTCCAGGTGGTGGGGACGGCCGGGGACCAGGAGTTCCTCCTCCACGTGGACCCGTACGATTCGCGCGTCGACGGCCACGACACCCGAATCCTCCTCCGCGAAGGGATGGATCCGCTCGACGACGGCCTCCAGGTGCACCGGGCACTCGGCGATCCGGGGCGGCGCGACCGTCTCCGAGGGCAGCGGGGTCAGGCCGGCCGCGCCGAACTTGTCGGGTTCGTAGCGGTACCCTTTGCGCTTTTTGTGCTCCGGTACCACGGGTGTTCCGGTGAGCAGGGCGAGACGGTCGACGGCCCCGACCAGACCGGACGACGGCAGGTTCAGTACGCACTCCCCGGTGCGGGCGAGGTTCGCGGTCGTCCGCGAGGTCTCGTCGAGCCCCAGCATGCAGGACCGCCCCACCCACCAGACGGAGGACATGGGTGCCAGGTTCGCGGAGCCGTCGTCGTTCGCGGTGCTGATCACGACGACCGGTGTGCCGAAGTAGAGGACCCGTGGCTGAACGGTTCGGTGCACGCTTCTGCTCCCCTGCTGCGGTGCCCGTCCGAGCCGCGCCCGGACGGTGATCCGCCGGCGGCGGACACTTCACTGTGCGGGTGCGGCGGCCCGGGCACCGGCGGAAAAGCGACATCGAGTCCTCGTGCGGCGGCCGGCCGTACCGGTCCGGCGGGCGGAGCCGGCCGGCACCAGTGCGCCGCGGCCCGCGTCAACCGTTCGCGCGCTCCCCCGCGCTGCGTTCCACGCAGAACTCGTTGCCCTCGGGGTCGTGCAGCGTCACCCAGCCGGTTCCGTCGGGCTTCCGGTGGTCGCCCCGCAGGGTGGCGCCGAGCGAGAGCAGGCGCTCGACCTCCTCGTCCCGGGTGCGGTCCTGGGGCTGGAGGTCCAGGTGCACGCGGTTCTTCACCGTTTTGCGGTCGTCGACCCTGACGAACAGCAAGGTGGCCGTGCCGGCCGTCACCAGGGCTTCCGGATCTCCCGGGAAGTCGTCCTCGGCCAGCGAGCCGTTCAGGGCCTGCGCCCAGAAGCCCGCGAGCGCGTAGGGGTCGGCGGAGTCGACGGTGATGTGGCGGATCAAGGTGCTCATGCCGGGAACCCGATCACGTATGTCTCCGGGATGTCCAGGGGTTTCCCTCATCCGCTAGTCTGGGTAGACCCACCTACCTAATGCGGAGAGCGAGGCCGGTGTGAGTACGGCAGAGCCGGGACGGCGGCGTCCGGCCCGGGAGCGGCTCCTGGCCGCCGCGGCCCGGCGCTTCTACGCCGAGGGGTTGGCGGCGACCGGCATCGACACGATCACCGCCGAGGCCGGGGTGGCGAAGATGAGCCTCTACAACAACTTCTCCTCCAAGGCGGACCTGGTCAGGGCCTACCTCGACGCCCGGCACGAGGAGTGGCTCGGCCTGTACCGGGCGCGGCTGGAGCGGGCGCGGGGCCCGCGCGACGGCGTCCTCGCGGTGTTCGACGCCTATGCCGACCACGCGGCGTTCGCCTACGAGCACGGCTTCCGCGGCTGCGGCCTGCTCAACGCCGCCGCCGAGCTGCCGGCCGGGGACGAGGGCCGGGCCGTGGTGCGCGCGCACAAGGAGGAGGTCGAGCGTCTGATCGCCGGCCATCTGGAGCGGTTGCTGCCCGAGCGCCCCGGCCAGGCGGAGGCGACGGCCGAGCACCTCGCCTTCCTCCTGGAGGGAGCGATGGCCCGCGCCGGTCTCGAAGGCCGCGGCGACCGCCTCCAGCACGCCCGCTCCCTGGCCGCCGCCCTGCTGGACCGTCTGTGAGGCGGCCCGGCGGACCCGGCCGGTCCGCGGGAACGGGAGCACTGTGCGTGCTGGCGGCCTCCGTCCTGTGGGGGACGACCGGTACGGCCGCCACGCTCGCCCCGGAGGTGGGCCCGCTCGCCATCGGCGCCGTCGCCATGGGCCTGGGCGGACTGCTGCAAGCCCTGGTGGCCGCGCCGCTGATCACCCGTCACGCGCCACACCTGCGCGCCCGGCGCGGGACGGTCCTGCTCGGTGCGGTCTCGGTGGCGGTCTATCCCCTGGCGTTCTACAGCTCCATGCGCCTGGCCGGAGTGGCCGTGGGCACCGTGGTGTCGCTCGGCACCGCCCCGCTGGCCTCCGCGCTGATCGAACGCGTCGTGGACGGCCGCCGGCTCACCCGCCGCTGGACGGCCGCAGCCGCCCTCGGCCTGCTCGGCACCCTCCTGCTGTGCCTCGCCGAAGCCGGCCACGCCGGTGGCGGCACCGGACAGGCGTCGGTGGCCGCCACGCTGCTCGGGGTGGCCCTCGGTCTCGTCGCAGCCGGGACCTACGCCGTGTACTCATGGGCCGCGCACCGGCTCATCACCGGCGGCATTCCCTCCCGCGCGGCGATGGGCGCGGTCTTCGGGCTCGGCGGGCTGCTCCTCGTACCCGTCCTGCTGGCCACCGGCGCGCCGCTGATCAGCTCCTGGACCAGCGCGGCCGTCGGCACGTACATGGCGCTTGTCCCCATGTTCGCCGGTTACCTCCTGTTCGGCCGGGGGCTCTCGCAGGTGCCCGCCAGCACGGCCACGACGCTGTCCCTGCTCGAACCGGCCGTCGCGGCCGTACTCGCCGTCCTGGTCGTCGGCGAACGCCTGCCCGCCACCGGCTGGACCGGCATCGCCCTCGTCATCGCATGCCTCGCCGTCCTCACCGGCCCGGCACCCACCGCCCGCCGCCGACGGCGGTCGCCCGGGCGAGCGGTCGCGGCGGACGACACCGACGGGGCGACGGAAAGCGACCTGGTACGCCCTGGATTCCCCTAGGGGTCTCCCGCGCCGGGGAAATCGCCTACCGCGGTGGCCGGAAAGGGCGGAGACTCCTCTCATGGCCGACATGGGGGCGTTCCGGGAAGCGGTGGCGGTGTGGGCGGCCGGCGGGTCCGGCGACAGCGCGCGTGAGCTCGCCGCGCGGCTGTCCGTCCGGGCGGCCGTCCTGCTCGAAGGGCCGAGCGACGCGGCGGCGGTCAACGCGCTGGCCGCCCGCCGCGGCCGGGACCTGGCGGTCGAGGGAGTCTGCGTCCTGCCCATGGGCGGTGCGATGAGCGTCGGTCGCTTCGCCCGGCTGCTCGGGCCGGCCGGTCTGGGCCTCCGTCTCACGGGACTCTGCGACGAGCGCGAACGTCGTTTTTACGCCCGCGCCCTGGAACGGGCCGGTGCGCCCCGGCCCGACTTCTTCGTGGCCGCGGCGCACCGGCCCGACTTCTTCGTCTGCGCGGCGGATCTGGAGGACGAGCTCATCCGCGCGCTGGGCGTGTCCCGGGTGGCGGAGCTCGTGCGGGCGGAGGGCGACGCGCGCGCCCTGGAGACCTTCCTGCGCCAGCCCGCGCAGCAGGGACGGGCCTCCCAGGAGCAGTTGCGGCGCTTCCTCGGCACGAAGAAGGGGCGGAAGATCCACTACGGCCGGGTCCTCGTCGAGGCCCTCGACCCCGACCGCGCACCGGCCCCGCTCGACGGCCTGCTCACCAGCCTCTGACGCACACACCGGCCTCCGCCTACGCACCGGCCTCCCACCTGCACACCAGCCTCCGACCTGCACACCGGCATCCGGCCTGCACACCGGCCTCCCACCTGCGCACCGGTCTCCGACCTGCACACCGGCCTCCCACCTGCGCACCGGCATCCGGCGCGCTCACCCGCCACCGCCGCGCCCGCGGCGCGCCCGGGCTCGCGCGCCGGCCCAAGTGCGTTGCTCGCCGGAGACGTTGTCCGACCCGTCCGGCCACGGCGCTGACGCGCTGCCGCTTGGGTTCTGGGGCATCACCGGGGACACTGGTTCCGTGACGTCCCGTGATCCGCGTGGCTCCCTGCTCAGACTCGTCCGGCCGCGACCGCTGGCCGCCGCCCCGAGGACTGTGAACGCGCGGCCCCCGCGCCGCCGCGCACCCCGGCCACCGGAGGGCACGCCCGCCCCCGGGCAACTGGCCGAGATGGCCCGCGCCGGTCTGGCCGGGGCGGCGCGCGTCGCCCGCTGGGCCGACAGCGCCCTGGGCCCCGGCCAGGCGGGTGCCACGACCGAGGGCCGGGCCGGCCTGTCGGACACCGCCGCCGAACGCGCCGCCGCCGACCTCGGCCTGAGCGTCGCTCAGGTCCGTGCCGACTGGGACACCGCCCGCCTCGCCGGACTGGTCGAGGTGCACGGCGGCAGCGTGCGCCCCGGGCGGAGGATGCAGGTCTGGGACCGCGACGACAGCGCCGTGCTGCGCGGCTGGGTCGCCCTCTTCGACGCCTGGTCCCTCGCCTGCCGCGAGCCCTCCGGGCACGACCCGGCCGACGTCGCCGACGTCGTCGCGGCCATGCCGCAGGTGCTGTCCCTCCTCCAGCTGTCCGCCGGCCCCGTCGCGGTGGAGGAACTCCTCGGCCTCCTGATGCAGCGGGTCGGCGAACTGCGTCACGACCGCCACGACAGTCCGCCCGGACCGCCCTTCGAGCCTGCGCGCCGGCCGGTCGACGAGAAGGTGCTCGGCCCGCTGCTCGACTGGGCGCTGCGGGCCCTCGCCGCCGTCGGCGCCCTCACCCACGGCGACGGCCAGGCCGTCCTCACGCCGCTGGGCAGCTGGGCGGTGTGGGTGAAGCTGGAGCAGATCTGCGTGGCCGCGCAGAGCCCGGCCGGC
>NZ_JBEYCX010000012.1:0-164396 GCF_040632975.1 Streptomyces sp. NPDC013455
TGTACTCGCTCAGGTGCGGGAACTTCGCCTTCTGGGCGTCGGTCAGCTTCCCCTTCGACAGGCGCAGCCACTTGGCGTCGCCGGTCAGGGCGCCGCCGCAGCTCGGCCTTGCGCACCTTGCCGGTCAGGGTCTTGGGCAGGGCCTCGACGAGCTCCAGCCGGTCGGGCAGGAACCGTTCGTCCTGCCCCCGCTCCAGCAGGTGCGACCGGAGCTCCTCCAGGGTGGGCCGGGCACTCTCGCGGGGTACGAGGACCGCCACGATGGGGTCGTCCGGCCGCCCGGTGGGACCGACGAGGGTCGCGTCGGCCACGCTCGGGTGCGCCGAGAGGATGGCCTCCAGCTCGGCCATGGGGACCACGGTCCCGTCGCGCAGGACGGCGTCCTTGGCGCGGCCCAGCACACGGATGCCGCCGCGCCCGTCCTCCCGTGCGACGTCACCGGTGTCGAACCAGCCGTCCGCGGTCAGCTCGGCCTCGAAGGCGCTCTGGTTCCTGAAGTAGCCGAGCGCCTGGGAGGCGCCCCGCACCCGCAGCCGCCCGACCTCCGCGCGCTTGTCGGAGTTGGTGCAGAAGTCGATGCGGATCTCCATGGCGTCGATCGGCCGGCCGTGGCTGTGCGCCGACCAGTCCTGGTCGTAGTCGAGCCGGCTGATCGTGATCGGGCCGAACTCGGACATGCCCCACACGGAGTACGTGGCGGTGCCGAAGGTGTCGCGCAGCTCGTCCACCAGCTCCTGGAGCACCGGTGCGGCGCCGGTGACGGTGTAGCGCAGGGTGGACACGTCGTGCCGGTCGGCCCGCTGGGCCGCCGCCACCCCGGACTGGGTGGGCGGCGGCCCGTACAGCAGGGTGCCGCCGTACCGCTCCACCAGGTCCAGCAGGCTGCCGTAATCCCGGCCGTCCTGGAAGGCGACCGTGCCGCCGAGCATCACCCCGGCGAGGATGCCCTGGCCGAAGCCGGAGTAGTGCACGAGCGGAGTGGTGACGACGGCGACGAGGTCGTCGCGGAGCAGGAAGGTGTCCACGTAGCCGCGCACGCCCGAGTGGACGGTGTTCTGGCTGTGCACCACGCCCTTGGAGAAGCCGGTCGTGCCGGAGGTGAACAGCACCACGAACGGTTCGTCGGGTCCGAGTGCGCGGCCCGCCAGGTCGTCGGTGTGCTCCACCTCCCAGGGCACCGCGACGAAGTGGTCGTGGAAGTCGACCGCTCCCTCGCCCGCGTGGCCGCCGACCACCACCACGTGCTCCAGAGGCAGTTCGGAGCGCAGCTCGGTGAGGGTCCGGGCGAGCGGGTAGCCCTCCCACTCGGGGACGGTGACGCACACCCGGGCCTCGGTGAGCACGAGGCGGTGGCGCAGTTCCTCGTCCTGGCACTCCGGGGCGATGGGGCAGATGACGGCGCCGACGGCCATGCAGGCGAACATCAGCGGCACCATCTCCCACCGGTTGGGCAGCTGGACCGCTACGACGTCCCCCCGCCGGACGCCGAGTTCCAGCAGTGCCCCGGCGAACCGGTCGGTGAGCAGAGAGAGTTCGGCGTAGTCGAGGGTGTCCGTGCGGGCCTCGGTCAGGCGGCGCCCGGCGATGGCGAGCTTGCGCGGACGTATGCGGGCCTGCCGGCGGAGGTCGTCGAGGAAGGTCTCCTCCCGCCACCACCCGCGGTGCAGGTACTCGCTCCGGCGGTCCGTGGCCGGTGGAACGGTCGTCGTCACCGCAGCTCCCCCCGTCGCACCGACAGCAGCTCCGGCAGCGGGTCGCCGGCGCGTGCGGAGGCGATCTCCAGCAGGGCCCGGGTGTTGTCGCGCACCCGGTCGCCGATCCAGTCGAAGACCCACTGCTTGCGGGCGTCGGCCGGCAGTTCGAAGGGCACGACCCGGGTGACGGCCAGGGCGGCCGCGCCGGCCCCGCCGATGTTGGCGATGACGCCCGGCACCAGGGTGGCGCCCGCGGCCCTGGTCTTCTCCCGTGCCTCGGCGTCGGAGGCGAGGTTGGCGCCCTCGACGACCAGGCCGGCGCGCAGTCGGTGGGCGTTGCCGGCGTTCAGCGCGTGCTTCTGCGCGGCGAGGATCAGCAGGTCGGCGTCGACGTCGAGCCAGGCGTCCGGACCGCTGGAGAGGGTGACCCGCTCCGGCAGCCGGGAGCGGTCGATCAGCCCGAACTCGTCGGTGACCGCGATGAGGTCGGCCACGGGCAGCCGGTCGGCGCTGATGGTGCCCTGCGCGTCCGCGACGCCCACGACGACGTGTCCGCGGTCCTCGAGGAACCGCGCGACCGCGCGGCCCACCGCGCCGAAGCCCTGCACCACGACCCGGGCGGGCCCGGTGCGGCCGCTCGCCTCCAGGGCGGTGACCGCGGCGACGCCGACGCCGTGCCCGGTGACGTCGATCAGCGGCTCGTAGTAGGTGCGCCAGTCGATCGGCATGTCGGGGGCGCCGAGCCGGTACCGCGGGTCGTAGCCGGCCTCGTCGAAGAACACGGCCCGGTCGGCGGGGGTGACGCCCATGTCGATGCCGAGGTGGATGCCGCCGTGCAGCAGCGGCTTGACGGTGCGTCCGAAGGTGCGGAAGGTCTGCTCGCGGTCGCCGCCGGTGGCGACGATGCCGCCCTTGGCACCGCCGATGCGCAGGCCGGCGAGGGTGAACTTGTGGGTCATGTCGCGGGCGAGGCCGGCCACCTCCTCCTGGGTCACCCCGGGAGTCATCCGCACGCCGCCCATCGCGAGGCCGTCGACCAGCGTGTCGATCACGACCCAGCTCTTGATGGCGCCCCCGCTGCCGTTCAGGTGCACGACGAGCGCGGGATCCTGCGTGTTGTCGTCGACAAGGCTCATGTGCCGTTCTCTCCATTTCCGTTGATGAGGTGCGTGCACGGGCGGATCGGCGCGCTCACTGGTACAGCTGCGCGAAGCCCCGGAGGATCTCCAGGCCGTCGGTGCGGAACTCCAGGTGTGCCTGCGAGCCGAAGATCCGGCCGTCGTCGGAGCGCAGGAACTCCACCGGGGCGTGCTCGGAGCGGCCGATGGAACGGAAGCCCCGCGGGGCCTCCTTGAGGTAGAGGGTGTGCCGGTGGAAGACGGTCACCGTCGGCTTCACATGGGTGAAGAGCGGTTCCTCCTTGTCGACCTGGACCTCGTAGCCGCCGACCCGCTGGGGGCCCTCGGCCAGTTCCCCGCCGGCGGCGACCGCGAGGATCTGCATGCCGCCGCAGATCCCGAAGACCGGGACGTCGGCGTTCATGACGAGGTCGACCAGCGGCTTGTAGTACTCCTGGTCGTAGGCGCGGACCTTGGTGCCGCTCAGGACGACCGCCTGGTAGCGGCCGTCGAGCCGGGCGGGCACGGAGGCCGCGTCCACGGTGTCGGTGTCCGAGCCCAGCGTTTCGAAGCGGCCGCGCAGCTGGTTCAGCGACAGGGTCCGGTTGTTGACGACCAGGACGCGGGATTTCGCCATGTCCGTGCTCCTCAGGTTCGTGTGATGACGGTGCCGGTGCGGGCGGCGAGCAGGTCGGAGACGGGCGCGCTGCCGATGACGACGCGCTCCACGCCCCGTTCCAGGGCCTCCCCCGCGGCGCGCAGCTTCTTGCGCATGCCGCCGGTGGCGCCCTTGTCGCGGAACTCGGCCGCCGCCCGCGCGGTGATCTCGCGCACCGGTTCGCCGTCGATCAGCAGGTGCGCGACATCGGTGACGAGGACCAGGTCGGTGGCGCCGGTGGCGCCGGCGACGGCGGCGGCGGCCCGGTCGGCGTCGGTGTTCACCTCCTGTCCGGCGGCGTTCCGGGCCAGCGGTGTGACCAGGTAGGCGTGCCCGGGTGCCAGGTTCTTCAGCGGCGCCGGGTCGACACCGGTGATCGGGCCGACCAGGTTCTCCAGTTCGACCAGCTTCTTCTCCTTCCACCACCAGCGCTCGCCCTCGCCGGCGTGGACCAGGCCGTCGCTGCCGAGCAGCCGTTCGGCGGTGATGCCGCGCTGCTCCAGCCGCCGCAGGACCTCCTGGCCGAGTTCGGCGCTGACGGTCTTGATGTCGGCGATGACCTCGGGGGTGGTCCAGCGGCTCTGGTTGCCGTACCGGTCGCGCAGGATCGCGGACGGCTCGCTGTAGCGGGGGCTGAGCTGCTTGAGCGGTTTGGACCAGCCGTGGACGAGGACCAGCGGCCGCTCCCGTCCGTGCCGGGCGAGGTCGTCCCACCAGGCGCCGGCCAGGTCGGCCAGGCAGCTGCCGCCGAGCTTCACCACGGTGGGGACGTGCGGGGTCGGGGTCACGCTCATGCGGGCATCACCGGCTGCATGGTCAGGCCCGTCTCCTCGGGCAGGCGGAAGCGCTTGTTCACTGCCTGGACGGCCTGGCCGGCGGCGCCCTTGACCAGGTTGTCCAGGGCGGCGAGGACGACGATGCGGCCGCCGTCCGGGTCGTACATGGCCGTCACGTCGCAGTAGTTGGAGCCGAGCACGGCCTGCGGGTCGGGCACCGGGATCAGCGTCTCGTTGTGCCGGCGCACCCGGACGAAGGTGTGCTCCTTGTAGAACCGGAAGTACGCCCGCTGCAGCGCGCGCTCGTCCACCTCGTCGTCGGTGTACACGTAGCTGCTGGCGAGCAGCCCGCGCACGTGCGACACCCCGTACGCCGACATGGCCAGGGAGCCGACGCTGCCGGGCTTGCTGCGCTCCAGGAAGTCGCCGACCTCGGCGGCGTGCCGGTGACCGGTGGGGGCGTACGGCGCGATGGCGCCGTTGCGCAGCGGGTGCAGGTCCGGGACGCGCAGCTGGAGGCCGCCGCCGCTGGAGCCGCTCTTGCCGTCCACGACCACCGTGCGCAGGTTCAGGCCGAGCCCGAGGGTCAGCGGCGCGAGACCCAGCGTGATGGCGGTCGCGTAGCAGCCGGGCACCGAGATGAGCGGGGCGTCCACGAGCTGGTCGCCGACGAGCTCGGGCACTCCGTAGACGAACCGGTCGGCCAGTTCGGTGGCCCGCTCGGCCTTCGGGTACCAGCGCTCGTGCAGCTCCGGGGTGCGGATCCGGAAGGCGCCGCTGAGGTCGGTGACGCACGGGACGCGGTCGGCGAGCTCCGCGCCGAGCCGGGCGGACACCGGGGCGGGCGTGGCGAGGAACACCACGTCGCACCGGTCGGCCACCCGGTCGGCGGTGACGGGCTCGACGGTCACGCCCAGGTCGAGGCGGAGTCCCGGGTGCAGCTCGGCCGGGCGGCGGCCGGCGCTGGAGTTGCCGCCCAGGAAGGTCAGTTCCATCTCGGGGTGCTGGTTGACCAGCCTGATGAGTTCGCCGCCGGCGAGTCCGGACGCGCCGACGATTCCCACACGGATCATTCGAGTGTCTCCTGTACGTAACGCGCGACGGCGGACGCGACGTCCACGCCGGTCGCCGACGCCACTCCCCGCCAGGCGGGTGCGTGGTTGACCTCGTTGACGAGGTAGCCCGACGGGGTCTTGAACAGGTCGACCCCGTAGATGCCGCTGCCGAGGCGGTCCACGACCCCGTCCACGACCTTCTGCACGTCGGGGTCGAGGGCCATCGCCCGGGTCTGGTTGCCGAGGGCGGCGTTGCTGCGCCAGTCGGTGCCGGCGCTCTCGAACTCGGCGGCGGCGACGATCTCCCGGCCGACGACCAGGCAGCGGATGGACCCGCCGCCGAGGTACGGCTCCACCAGGCACGCCTGCTCGAAGGCGTGTCCGAGGTCCTCGACGTAGTCGTAGACGGAGTGCGCCAGGTCGCTGTCGCGGACCAGGGTCACGCGCTTGCCCATGCCGCCGTACACCGGCTTGAGCACCACCGGCAGGCCGATGCCGTCGAGTGCCTTCTCGTAGTCCTTGCGGGACAGGACGAGCCGGAAGTCCGGTACCGGCACGCCGGCCTCGCGCAGTACGGCGCGCAGGACCAGCTTGTTCTCGCAGGCGTGGATCGCGGCAGCGGAGTTGAGCACCCGCAGGCCGTCGGCCTCGGCGAGGGTGGCGATCAGACCGCCGCGGGTGTAGCTGCGGCTGCGCACCAGCAGCGCGTCGTAGTCCTTGACGGGCTCGGCGTCGCGGTGGCCGGCGCACAGGGACTCGTCGTTGACCCAGTCGATCCGCAGGCCGAACTCCGCGCCGATCTCGATCAGCCGGCGTTCCTCCCAGCCGATCCGGTCCGCGACGACGGCGACTCGGTTGCCCATGTCACTGGCCCCAGTCGCGCAGCTGGACCTCGACCATCTGGAGCGTCAGCCGGCCGTCGGCGATGGACTCGACGCGCAGCGTCAGCATGCACTCGGGGCAGGAGAGGGTCTCGCCCTCCACCATCTCCGGCACGGTCAGGTCGGTCTCGCACTCGGGGCACGAACCGGTGAGAACAGCGGTGCTCATGGGTGGACTCCGTTTCTGTGGAGGAGGTGTCGATGTGGGTGCGTCGGGGTCGGCGCGTGACGTCGGTCAGGCGGCCTGGAAGTCGACGGCGGCCTTGCGGATCGCGTCGCGGTCGAGCACCGGGCGGCCGTTCCGCTCCTGGCGCGCGATGAGCCAGGGGGTGAAGGCGTCGATGTCGACGAAGACGTCGGAGTCGGCGAGCGCCCACTTGACGAGCGCGGGCGTGATCCGGGTGCGCACCCGCAGCTCGCGCGTGTTGCCGACGAGTTCGGCGGGCAGGGTCTCGTACGCCTCGGGGTGGCTGAGCTGGCCCGGCAGTTCGTAGGCGAAGGCGTGCGGGGTCGTCGGGCCGGACTGGAAGGCGTCGCCGAGTCCGGCGCCCCTGAGGGCGACCCGCGACAGCTCCGTGAGGTGGGTCAGGTCGAAGCGGGTGTCGCCGTGGATGACGCGCAGCGAGGTGAGCAGCTCGGCCAGGGGGGCGTTGCCGCCTCGTTCGCCGATGCCGCCGACGGTCGCCGAGATCCACTGTGCCCCGGCGCGGACCGCGGCGAGGGAGTTCGCGACGGCCATGCCCAGCATGTTGTGCGAGTGGATCTCGATCTCGGAGCCGTCGATCGCGGTGAGGTCGGAGATCACTTCCTCCATCTGCCAGGGCGACAGGTAGGCGACGGTCTCGGCGAGCCGGAAGCGGTCGGCCCCGGCCTCGAAGCCGGCGGTGACGTAGGGCACGAGCCGGCCCTTGGGGGTGCGGGCGCCGTCCTCACCGCTGAAGGTGACGTGGAAGCCGCGCTCCTTCGCCTGGGAGATCGCCGCGCGCGCCAGCACGTTCAGGAACTTCGGGCTCGGCGAGCCGAGCTTCAGCTTGGCGTGCTGCTCGGAGGTGGGGATGGAGTACATGATGTGCCGCACGCCCAGGCGTTCGGCTTCGTCCAGGGCCCTGGTGACCTGCTCGCGGTCCCGCACCACGACGAGGGTCATGCTGCGCTCGGGGCCGATCGCCTCGTGCGTGGCGAGGACCAGATCGGCGTCCTTCGAGTCCGGCCCGGAGACCATGCCGACCTCGACCAGGTCGATGCCGGTCTTCACCAGCAGTTCCGCGATCACGGTGGCGTCCCGGGGACCGAATTCGACGCCTCCCATGTGGGCGCTGTCGCGCAGGGTCGCGTCGGACAGACGGGGCAGCCCCGGAAGGCTCCCTCCGTGCTCGGGTACGGCCATGGCGTTCCCTCCTTTTCCGGAGCCGGCTTCTTCTTCCGCCGGGCTCCGCGCTGGATGTGCGCTGCCTCGAACATGCTGCGCGACCCCGTGCAAAGATGCGCTGCGTCCTGTGTCAGGGGTCTGTCAAGGGCTGTCAGGGAGTGTCACGCCGGGCAAGGTGTGCCGGTGATTGCAGATTGGATGAAAGAGAAACTGCTTCTCCGACAAGCGAATGGAGAGCGCCGGCGGCGACGCCCCGGGAACGCGAAGTGGCCCAGCGGCTGAGCGCCGCTGGGCCACTGACGGGACGACGGACCGTCAGGTGGTGTAACCGCCGTCCACGGCGATCCCGGTGCCGGTGATGTAACGGCCGCCGGGGCCGGCCAGGTAGGCCACCGCGGCGGCGATGTCCTCGGCCTCGCCGAAACGCCCGAGGGCGGTCAGGGAGCGCTGGTAGTCGGCGCTGTCGCCGTCGGCCGGGTTCATGTCGGTGTCGATCGGGCCCGGGTCCACGGTGGTGACGGTGATCCCGCGCGGACCCAGCTCCCGGGCGAGTCCCTTGGTCAGCCCGATGAGCGCCGACTTGCCCATGGCCTGGAGGACGAAGTTGGCGCCGGGAGTACGCCCGTTGAAGCACGAGCCGATGCTGATGATCCGCCCGCCGTCGCCCATGTGCCGGGCGGCGGCCTGCGCGGCGAGGAAGACCGACCGGACGTCCGCGGCCAGCACCCGGTCCAGGTCCTCGGCGGATACCTCGTCGAGCGGGCCGTAGGCGAGGAAGCCCGCGTTGTTCACCAGGATGTCGATGCCGCCCAGCTCCCGCACCGTCTGCTCCACGGCCTTTGCCGCGGCGTCCGGCCGGGTCAGGTCGGCCTGGATCACGGTGGCCCTGCCGCCGTCCGCCTCGATCTGCTTGGCGACCGCGCGCGCCTTGTCCTCCGCCTGGACGTAGGTCACCGCGACCGCCGCTCCGGCCTCGGCCAGCCGCTTGGCGATCGCCGCGCCGATCCCCCGGCTGCCGCCGGTCACCAGCGCCACCTTGCCGGTCAGCTCACTCATCGATGCCCCCTCCGTGGACGGCTGCGTATGCGTCATGCGGCTACGCTAGGAGTTGACACCAGCGTCAGATTCAAGTCCTGCGGGAAACGGGCGGGGTGGGAGATGCGGATCGGTGAACTGGCCCGGCGCAGCGGTGTGAGCGAGCGGTCGCTGCGCTACTACGAGGCACATGGTCTGCTCCGGGCCGAGCGGACCCCCGGCGGCCACCGGGACTACGGCGAATGGGCCGTCGACCGGGTCATCCGCATCCAGGCGCTGTACGCCGCGGGGCTGAACAGCAAGAAGATCGCCCAGCTGCTCCCCTGCATGCGGGACGGCGACGGCACACCGAGCGAGAGCGCGACGCCCCGGCTGGTCGACGAGCTCACCGCCGAGCGCGAGCGCCTGGACCGCATGATCGCCGACCTCATCCGGTCGCGCGGGGTCCTGGACGACATCATCACCACCGCGTCGGCGGGGCTGGGCTCCACCGCCTTCTCCGCCGGTGAGGGCACGCTCGCGGGCAGTCCGTGAGCGAGCGGGAGCCGTGAGCGCGCTTAAGCCGTGAGCGAGCGGAAGCCGTGACCGTGTGGGAGCCGTGAGCGAGCGAGAGCCGTGACCGTGTGGGAGCCGTGAGCGAGCGGGAGCCGTGAGCGCGCTTGAGCCGTGATCCGCCGGGCCGCCGCGACCGGGGGCACACCGCGTCAGGAGCCCACCGGGTGCGCCGGCCCCGACGGTCGCCCGCGCGTGCGGTCGCGGCACCGGCCCCGCGAGGGACCGCACGGGGCCGGCCGCCCCGCCGCACACGCGGGCCGGCCGGTGCCGTGTCAGGCGGCCTCGTCCATCAGGCAGGCCAGCGTGACCCGTGCCTGGCGTTCCGCTTCCGCCGGGCTCAGCCGTGTGCCGCGCTCGAACGCCTCGTCGAAGGCGCGCGGGCCGAGGACGGACCGTGCCGCCGCGGTGACGCGGTCGACGTCGCCGCGCTCGGCGGTCGGCAGCGGTGCGCCCACGCTGCGGCGCGCGGCGTGGGCGGCGCCGAGGAGCAGCGCGGCGCAGGTGGCGCCGGGCCGGTGGCCGTACAGGGTCGCCGTGCCCGCGAGCCCCTCCAGGGAGAGGGCGAGGGCCCGCGGTTCGGCGAGCGACCAGGCGATCCGCAGGCTGCGCAGGTGGTGGGCGGCGGACTGGGCGGCCCGGCCGCGGAGTTCGGCGATGAAGCCGAGCTCCGCGTGGAGCAGGTGGTCACCGGCCGGTGAGGAGACGTCGGCGTGGTCGTCCCGGATGCGCAGCAGGTGCGCCTCGGCCGCGTCGATGTCGCCGGAGCGCCGCGCGCCGAGGGCCAGGCCCATGTCGGCGTGGATCTCCCCGTACTTGTAACCCTGTTCGACCGCGATGCGCCGTGCCTGTTCGTGCAGTTCGCGGGCGCGGCCGAAGTCACGGGAGAGGAGGGCGAGGCGGCCGAGTCCGGAGAGCCGTGCCGAGACCTCCGCCTCCAGGCTGAGCTCCCGGGCGATCTGGAGCCCTTCGTGCTGGCAGTGCGCGGCCTGCGCGTACTCTCCGCGGATCTCGGCGAGGGCGGCGAGCGGGGAGACGGTCTGGAGTTCGCCCCACCGGTCGCCCAGCTCCCGGAAGAGGGCACGGCTGCGGTGTCCGTCGCGGGCCAGACCGTCCAGGTCACCGCGGACCAGGGCCAGGACCGCGCGCAGGCCGAGCGCGGCCGCGGTGCCCCACCGGTCGTCCGTGGCCTCGAAATGGGCGAGGGCACGGGTGTTCAGCGCGCGGCTGCGGTCCAGGTCGCCGACGCTGAACATGCCGTAGGCGGTGAGCCACAGGGCGCGGGCGCGGCGCACCGGGTCGGGTACGGCGTCGGCGGCGGGCGGCTCGGTGCGCTCCCCGGTCAGCAGCACGAAGGCGCCGTGCAGCAGCGCGAGTTCGGGATCGGTGTCGCCCGCGGTGGCCGCGAGGACGGCGGCCAGGCCGCGGCGGGCCTCGGTCAGGCGGCCGCGCAGCAGCCACCACCAGGACAGGGCGGTGGCGAGCCGTACGGCCTCCTCGCTCCGTCCCGCGGCGGCACGGCGTACGGCCTCGTCCAGAGCGGCGCGGAGGTTGCCCGCGTCGGTGTCCAGGCGGACCAGCCAGCGCTGCTGGTGCGGCCCGCGCAGCCGGCGCTCGGCGCGTTCGGCGAGGGTGAGGTAGTGGTGCAGGTGGCGCTCGCGGACCGCGGTGTCGTCGGCCGCCTCCCGCAACCGCTCGGTGCAGTACGCGGCGACCGACTCCAGGAGCCGGTAGCGCGGGCCCGTGGGGCTGTCGGTGACGACCACCAGGGACTTCTCCACGAGCCGGGTGACGAGGTCCAGCACCGCGCCGCCGGCCACGCCCTCGCCCGCGCACACCGCCTCGGCGGCGCCCAGGTCGCAGCCGTCGCTGTGCACGGCGAGGCGGCGCAGGACGATGCGTTCGGGCCCGCTGAGCAGCTCCCAGCTCCAGTCGATCATCGCGCGCAGGGTCTGCTGGCGGGCGGGCGCGCCCCGCTGCCCGGAGGTCAGCACCCGGAACCGGTCACCGAGGCGTGCGGCCAGCTCGCGTACGCCGAGGGCGCGTACGCGGGTGGCCGCGAGTTCCAGGGCGAGCGGGATGCCGTCCAGCCGGCGGCAGATCTCGGCCACGGCGGCGTGGTCGGAGCCGGTGTCCTCCGCCGTGCCGTCGTTGCCGTCGGAGCCGAGCCGGAAGCCGGGTGCGCTCGCGGCGGCCCGCTCGGTGAACAGGCGCACGGCGTCCGCGGTGGGCAGCGGCTCGACCAGGAACACCGCCTCGCCGGCCAGGGCGAGCGGTTCCTGGCTGGTGGCGAGCACGCGCAGGTGGGGGGCGCTGCGCAGCAGCACGGCGACGAGGTCGGCGGCGGCCGCGACGACGTGTTCGCAGTTGTCCAGCACGAGCAGGGTCCGGCGGTCGCGCAGGGCGGCGGTCAGCCGCTGCACGGGACGGGTGCCCACGGTGCCGGTGGCGGGCGGCGCGGAGGGGGCGTCGTCGCGGATGCCGAGGGTGGCCGCGACGATCTCGGCGAGGTCGTCGGGCGTGGCGGTGCGGACACCGGCGAACTCGACGAACCAGGCCCCGTCGGGCAGCCCGGCGGCCGCGCCGCCGGCGGCGACGTCCTGCGCGGCGGCCACGGCCAGGCGGGTCTTCCCGACGCCTCCGGGTCCGGTGAGGGTGACCAGCCGCCGGCCGCGCAGCAGCCGGGAGAGGTCGCCGAGGGCCTCTTCGCGGCCGATGAGGGCGGTGAGGGGCACGGGCAGGTTGGTCGGTGCGGCGGGCGCGGGGACGGTTCCGGGGCGCGCCTGCGGCGAGGGGCGGAGCGGCGCCGCGGCGCCGGCCGCCGTGGCGCCGGCCTCCGCCGTGCCCGGTGCCCCGCCGGCCTCCGCCGTGCCCGGTGCCGCGGCGGTGGCGTCGAGGGCCGGGTCCTGACGGAGCATCGCCTGGTGCAGGGCGCTCAGTGCGGGACCGGGACAGACGCCCAGTTCCCCGGCGAGGCGGGTGCGCAGGTCCTCGTACGAGGCGAGCGCCTCCCCCTGGTGGCCGGCCCGGTACAGCGCCCGCATCTGCACGGCGCGCAGCCGTTCCCGCAGCGGGTGCTCGGACACCAGGGCGGCCAGTTCGCCGGCGAGGAGCAGGTGGTCCCCGGCCGCCAGGCGGGCCTCGGCCCGCTCCTCCAGCACGGCCAGCCGCTGTTCGGCCAGGCACTCCCGGGCCGCCCGCACGAACTCCTCGTCGGCGAAGTCGGCGTACGCCGCTCCCCGCCACAGGCCGAGGGCGTCGGACAGCAGCGCCGCCCGCGTCCTCGGGTCCGCGGCGGAGCGGGCCTCGGCGACGAGGTCGGCGAACCGCCGGGCGTCCACGTCGTCGTCGGCGGCGAGCCGCAGCCGGTAGCCCGGCGGCTGCCGCACCAGCCGCTCGCGGCCGAGCACCCGGCGCAGCTGCGAGACCTTGGCCTGGAGCGCGCCCGCCGGATTGCCGGGCGGGCTGTCCCGCCACAGGTCGTGGATGAGCCGGTCCGCGGAGACGGGGCCACCGCCGTGCGCGAGCAGGTCCGCCAGGAGCGCCCGTACCTTGGTCTCGGGGACCTGCACCGGCTCCCCTTCGTCGTCCCACACCGCGAGTGGTCCGAGCACGCCAAACCGCATGTGGACAACCGTACCCGTCCGGTACGGCCCTCGACCGTCCCATCGCGGGTTCCGAAGCGTTCCCGAAGAATTCCGGAAGCATTCCGGAAGTGCCCGCGCGCACAGTCGCTTGCGAAGTCCCCGACGGCCGCAGCGAAGCCGGCACCCCCCCTCGTCCTGCGACGCGCCGGCACCGGCCACCCAGCACAGATACGGAGTACCACCCATGACCGCCACACCCGATACGGCCGCCGCGTCCGGCAGGCGGTCGGGCGCCACACCGCCGACGGCACGGAAGGGCGCGGAGCAGCGGCCGGGACTGCCGATGTCCGCGCTGCTCGCGCTCGCCACCGCGGTGTTCATCACCAGCCTCACCGAGACGCTCCCCGCCGGCCTGCTCCCGGAGATGAGCCGCGCTCTGGGGGTGGGCGAGTCGGCGACCGGACAGACGGTCACCATCTACGCGATCGGCACCGCGCTCACCGCGATCCCGCTGACGGCGGCCACCGCGGGCTGGCGGCGCAAGCGGCTGCTGCTCACCGCCGTGGCGGGCTTCGCCGTCGCCAACACGGTCACGGCCGTGTCGTCGGTCTACGCCCTGACGATGGCGGCCCGGTTCACGGCGGGCGTCGCCGCCGGTCTGGCGTGGGCACTGCTCGCCGGGTACGCACGGCGCCTGGCACCGGTCCCGCTCCAGGGCCGGGCGATCGCCGTCGCGATGGCGGGCATTCCGGTGGCGCTCTCGCTCGGTGTGCCTGCCGGGACCTTCCTCGGCCAGGCGCTCGGCTGGCGGGTGGCGTTCCTGGCGATGACGGCACTCACGGTGGTCCTCGTGGGCTGGATCATGGCCGCGGTGCCCGACCACCCGGGCCAGCCGCGCGGCGAACGGCCTTCCATGCTGCGGGCGCTGGCGGTCCCCGGGGTGCGTCCCGTGCTGTTCGTGACGCTCGTCTTCGTACTGGCGCACACCGTCCTGTACGCCTACATCGCCACGTTCCTGGACGACCTGGGGATGGGCGACGAGACCGACCTCGTCCTGCTCGCCTTCGGTGCCACCTCACTGCTCGGCATCTGGGTCGTGGGTGCCCACATCCACCGCCGGCTGCGCACCCTGACCATCGCCAGCACGCTGCTGGTGGCCGCCGCCGCGGCCGCGTTCGCGGTGGTCGCCGACGGCGGCGCCCTGGTGTACGCCGCCGCCGCGCTGTGGGGGCTGGGCTGGGGCGGGCTGCCCACCCTGTTGCAGACGGCCGCCGGCGATGCGGGCGGCGACCACGCCGACGCGGCGCAGGCGATGCTGGTGACGCTGTGGAACGTGGCCATGGCCGGCGGCGGGGTGCTGGGCGGGGTGCTGCTCGACACCAGCGGCAGCGGTTCCTTCCCGTGGACGGTACTGCTGCTCCTCGCGCCGGTGCTCGCCGTCGTCCTCACCGCCCGGGGCCACGGGTTCCCGTCCCGGCGGCCCGGGGCCGCCTAGCCCCGGGACCCGGCCGGGAGTGTCCGGGGAACCCGCGGCCTCCAGCGGGCGTCCGGCCCCTGGTCACGGGCCCGGGACCCGGGACCCCGGAAACCCGCGACCGGGTCCGGCACCCGGCGACCGGTGAGCCGCCCCTTCGACGGGCCGCCGAAGGTAAACAATCCCCCGGCCTTCGGCGGCCCAGCACTTCCCCCCGGCCCGCAATGTGATGTTCATAATGCGCTGCACGGTTGCGGCCATTCGGACGGATCTTCTCCGCTAAGGGCCACGGCCCCGGGAGAGCGACCCCGAGCGGCCGCGTGACCTGCGGAAAGAATCCTTTCTCCACGGGCCCCCACCGGGTGGCAAGCGCTTCCTCCACCTCGGCCGCGCACCCCGGGACCCCCCTTGCCCGGTCGCGAATACGCTGGTCAGCGGGCGAAATCTCGAAGTGACCGAAGATCGCGTGAATTTGGCGACCGAGCCGGTAGCTTTATCCACCGAACGACTGCCCTGTGCATCGACACGTTGGGCGACACGACTGCGAGGGGGCGTAGTTAAACATGTCGTCAGTGGAAGTGTGCGCCGGAGCTGGGGAGCGCGAGCGCATACAAATGTTCATCGATAAAGTATTCAAACCGCTGCACCGTGCCGAGCAACGCCGTTGGGCCGGGGCATACCTGTGGGGCCTGCTCCACTCGCCCGGCAAGAAAACCCCGCGGAGCATGGCCCAGGCCGGATCGCTTCCCGCGGGCGCGGCGCACGGTCTGCACCAGTTCATCAATGCCAGCCCCTGGGAGTGGGAGCCGGTGCGCCGCGGACTGGCCCAGACGGTCGCGGCGAGCAGGCCGGCATACGCCTGGACCACCGCCGACCTGCTCATCCCCAAGCAAGGTGAGCATTCGGTGGGAGTGCACCGGCGCCCTGACCCCGCGACCGGACGCACCATCAACTGCCAGCGCGCCGTCGGCCTGTTCCTGGCGACGGGCACCCAGTGCTTCCCGGTCGACTGGGGCATCGTGCTGGACGGTGCGTGGGACTGGGACGACCTGCGCAGGCGCCGCGCGCGCATCCCGGAGGCCGAGACCAGGCGCCCGGTGGGCGCGATCGTCCTCGACTTCGCCGCCGGTGTCACCGCCGCGCACCCGCGGTTACCCCATGCGCCCTGGGTCCTCGACCTCACCCGGCGGTGCGACGACGCCAGCGGTGTCATGGCCGGACTCGCCCGCCGGGACCTCGACTTCGTGTGCGAGGTGGATCCGGGACAGATCGTGCTCATCGGACGCCAGTCCCCGACGGTGATCACGGTGGGGGAACTGCTGGACGAACCGCACGCCCGCCAGCCGCACGTGCTGCTGCGCCAGTCCGAACCGGGCAGCTCGCGGCCGGTCCGGGTGAACATGTACGCGGGAACGGTCCGCCTCTCGCAGCGCGGTGCCGCCAAGGACGGCGTCTCGCGTCCGTACCACGTCCTCCAGCGGCCCTCCGTCGACGGCGGCCAGCCCGCGCGGTACTGGATCACCAACCTGATGAGCCGGGGTGTGGAGGAGGTGCTGCTGCTGGCCCGCAGCCAGGCCGCCGCCCGCGCGACGATCGCCAGGCTGCGGGAGGGGTTCGGCGTGCTCGACTTCGAGGGCCGCTCCTATCCCGGCTGGCACCACCACATGACGATGGTCTCGGCCGCGTACGCCTACCGGCACCTGTACGGCGCCGACGGCACGGCCTCCCCGGCCGCCGGCCCGCTGCCGATGGTCCCTGCCGGAGCGGCGAGCTGGGCGGACGCCGGAGTGAAGGGCCTGGGCGCGTGAAGAAGGTGCTGGTGGTGGAGCCGGACGCCGCCGCGGCCGAGATGACGGCGGGCGACCTGCGCCGGCAGGGGTACGTCGCCCACACCGTCGACCGGGGGGCCCGGATACTGCGCACGTACCACGATGCCGATCTGGTGCTGCTCTCGCTGGACCTGCCCGACCTCGACGGACTGGAGGTGTGCCGCACGCTCAGGGCGGAGAGCGACATTCCGCTGATCGCCTGCACCCACCGGGACAACGAACTGGAGCGGGTCCTCGCGCTGAAGGCCGGAGCCGACGACTGTGTGCTGCGGACGTGGGGTCCGCGGGAGATCGGAGCGCGGATCGAAGCGGTGCTGCGGCGCACCCGGCCGCAGTCCGTCGGCGCGGACAGCATCTCCCTGCGGCCGCTGCACATCGATCCGCGCACGCGTGAGGTGCGCCTGCGCGACCGGGTCGTCGATGTGACGGCCACGGAATTCGAGCTCCTCTACACGCTGGCCGCGCGACCGGATTCCGTCGTCTCCCGCAAAGAGCTCATGGCGAAGGTCTGGGGGAGCAATTGGGTGCGCACCAGTCGCACCATCGACACGCACGTGAGCAGCCTGCGGGCGAAACTCGGTTCCAGCCGGTGGATCATCACCGTGCGCGGGGTCGGCTACCGCATGGGCCACGTCGGACAGATGCCCGAGACGTCCGTGGGCTGAATTCACGATTCCGTGATCGGGGGTCCCGGGCGGAGCCGGCGTCGAACGCGCCGCCGCCCGGGACCCGGCAATGCCATGCATTCTTTACGGCGCAACTATTCGGCATGCGTCCGCAGCCGAGGGAGGGTGGGAAAGATGGCACCAGGAGTAAAAGGCGTGAACGGCGGAACTCCCCCGTACGGCCGGGCGAGCGGCATATGACCAAGCAGATCCACCTCGCCGCCCAGCTGCCCGCCATTCACAACGTCACCGTCTGGTCGGACCCGCGCTCCCGGAGCCAGATCGCCGTCGACTCCTTCACGCACCTCGCGCGGACGGCGGAGCGCGGCAGGTTCGACTTCTTCTTCCTCGCCGAAGGACTGCGGGTCCGCGAGCACAAGGGCGAGATCTACGAACTGGACGTGGTGGGCCGCCCGGACAACCTGACGATGCTCAGCGCGGTGGCCGCCGTCACCACGCGCCTCGGGGTGGCCGCCACCGTCAACGCCACGTTCAACGAGCCCTACGAGGTGGCGCGCCGGCTCGCGACCCTCGACCACCTCAGCGGCGGGCGGGCCGCCTGGAACGTGGTGACCAGCTTCGACGCCTTCACCGGCGAGAACTTCCGCCGAGGCGGCTTCCTCGCCGAGGCCGACCGCTACACGCGCGCCGCCGAATTCCTGACCACCGCACGCGAGTTGTGGGACAGCTGGAGCGGCGGCGACGTCCCCGCCGACGCCGCCGCCGGGCAGTTCGTCCGCCCGGGGGCCGGTGCGTTCGCCCATCGGGGGCACCACTTCGACATCGCGGGACGCTTCACCACCCCGCGCAGCCCGCAGGGCCACCCCGTGATCATCCAGGCCGGGGAGTCCGAAGCGGGCCGGGAGTTCGCGGCGTCGGACGCCGAGGTGGTCTTCAGCAAGTACAACCGCCTGGACGAGGCGCGCGCCTTCTACCGGGACGTCAAGGGCCGGCTCGCCCGGCACGGCCGCTCACCGGACGACCTGCGGATCATGCCCACCGCCACGGTCATCGTCGCCGACACCGACGAAGAGGCCGCCGCCTACGCCGACGAGGTCACCCGCGCCCAGGTGAGCCCGCAGACCGCGATCGCCCACCTGGAGGCCGTCTGGGGCCGTGACCTGTCCGCGTACGACCCGGACGGTCCGCTGCCCGACATCGACCCGGAACCCGAGTCGCTGGTCCTCAAGGGGCACTCCGTGTTCCGCAAGGGGCGCGCCGAGACCGCCCGGCAGTGGCGGGCCCTCGCCGAGGAACGCGGACTGAGCATCCGCGAGCTGGTCGTCGAGGTCCACGGCGGGCAGACCTTCGTCGGCAGCCCGCGCACCGTCGCCGACGCCATCGACCACTTCGTGCAGACCGACGGCGCGGACGGCTTCGTCTTCGCCGCACACCTGACGCCCGGGGGCCTGGACGACTTCGTGGACCGGGTGGTGCCGCTGCTGCAGGAGAAAGGCGTCTTCCGCCCGGACTACACGGGGACGACGCTGCGGGACCACCTGGGTCTGCCGCACCGGCCGGGCCCGGCGGACCGCACCGGGAACCTCGGGGAGGCATCGTGAGCACCGGCCCGCTGCACCTCGCCGTCGCCCTCCGCGACGCCGGCTGGCATCCCGCCGCCTGGCGGTCCGAGGACGCCGACGCCGGCGCCCTGTTCACTCCCGGGCACTGGGCACGCCTGGTCACGGAGGCCGAACACGGACTGCTCGACTTCGTCACCTTCGAAGACGCCCTCGGGCTGCAGTCGGCCGCGCCGCACCGCCCCGACGACCGGACCGACCAGGTCCGCGGCAGCCTGGACGCGGTGCTGCTCGCGGCCCACCTCGGCCCGCTCACCACGCACATCGGCCTGGTCCCCACGGTCAACGTCACCCACACCGAGCCGTTCCACGTCGCCGTGGGCATCGCCACCCTCGATCACGTGTGCCGGGGCCGCGCGGGCTGGCGTCCGCAGATCGCCTCCCGCGCCGCCGACGCCACCCACTTCGGCCGCCGCTCGACACCGCAGCTGACCGACGAGGACGTCCGGGACCCCGAGCTGATCGCCAAGCGGCTGCGCCCGCTGTTCGCCGAGGCCACCGACGTGGTGGAGGTGACACGGCGGCTGTGGGACAGCTGGGAGGACGACGCGGAGATACGGGACACGGCCACGGGCCGCTTCATCGATGGCGCCAAGCTCCACCACATCGACTTCGAGGGTGAGCACTTCAGCGTCAGGGGCCCGTCGATCACACCGCGCCCGCCCCAGGGGCAGCCGGTGGTGGCGAGCCTCGCGCACGCCTCGACGCCGTACGAGTTCGCGGCACGCGGCAGCGACGTCGTCTTCGTCACGCCGTTCGACCGCGTGGGCGCCAAGGCGGTGCTCGCACAGGTGGACGAGGCCGTCGACCGGGTGGGCAGGGACGTACGGGCCCAGCCGCTGCGCAGATTCGCGGACCTGGTCGTCTTCCTGGACGACGAGCCCGGCGCCGCCGCCGGCCGCAAGGCGCGCCTGGACGCGCTGGACGGCGCCACGTTCACCTCCGACGCCCTGGTCTTCACGGGCACCCCCGGTGAACTGGCCGATCTGCTGCTCGACTGGCGGACCACCGGGCTCGACGGCTTCCGGCTGCGCCCCGGCGCGGTGCCGCACGACCTCACCGCGATCACCCGGCGGCTGGTGCCGGAACTGCGCCGGCGCCGCGCGTTCCGCACCGCGTACGGCACCGAGACCCTGCGCGGCCGGCTGGGCCTGCCCACGCCCCGCAACAGGTACGCCCGGGAGACCTGACCGGCGAGTCCGGCCGGCACCGCGGCGGAGTTCCCGCCGCCGACCGGTGCCGGCCGTGCCGGGGAGCGGGGACGGGGCGCGCAGGGTGCGGCGATGCCGTCCTGGTCGCCGTGCCACCAGCCGCTCGCGGGGTGAGCGATCCGCGCGGGCGGCCGTCCCCGGCCCGGCGCGCGCAGGGCACGGGGCGCCGCTCAGAGGCCGTCCGCCATGCCGAGACCGGTCAGGGCTCCCACCGGGTCGAGGTCCGGGGTGCCCCGGGGCCACCAGTCGTCCCGGCCGGGCTCCGACTCGTAGGCGTACCACAGCCCGTCGCGGCCCAGCCGGAGCTGGACATGGCCGCGCGGGTGGGTGAGGCGGTTGCGCCAGGGCCGGAACGCCGGCAGGTCGGCGGCGAGCAGCAGCGGGCGGGCCCGGTCGAAGCGGCCGGCCGGCGGGTCCCACGGCTCCTCCAGCACGTCCAGCCCCGCCGGCCCACCCTGCCGCCAGGCCGCGACGGCGCGCGCGAGGTCGGCCGGGGTGCGGTCGACGGCGTCGGCGAGCGTGGCGTACAGCGTGCGGGTGGCCGCGGTCAGCCCGGAGCCCGGGCGGGCCGCGGCCAGCCGCACCGCGTCCTGCCACAGCGTCAGACCGCCGACCGGATCGCGTCCGGTGCCCAGCAGCGCGTGGGCGCGGGCGGCCGCGTCGGTCGCCAGCTGGTCCAGGGCGAAGGGGTCCGGGCCGCCCGGGGCCGACGGATACACCGGCGGCTGCTCCGGGTGCGGCGGCACCGGCAACGGCGGGGGCAGCGGCGGGAGGTCACGTGGCGCCAGGGCGTCGGTGGCCCGGACCCCGGGCAGGGTCTGCGGCTGCCGTTCCCGCGCGGCACGGGCGGCGCAGGCGGCGCTGCGCCGGGACAGTGCGTCGAGCAGCTCGCGCTCGCCCCGGCCGCGGAGCAGGAGCAGGACGAAGGGGTCGGCGTCGAGCAGGCGGGCCGTCTGGTAGCAGAGAGCCGCCGCGTGCTTGCAGGGGTGGCCGGAGTCGGGGCAGCTGCACCGCGGGACGAGGTCGCCGGGGCCGGGCAGCAGGGGGACACCGCAGTCGGCGAGGGAGTGGGGCAACTCCTTGTCGAGCAGCGCCGCGATGTGCCCCGGCCGGTCGGCCGCGGCGTCCAGGAACCGCTCCCAGTCCGCGTCCTCCAGGGTCCGCACCCGCACCTGCACCCGGTACGGACGCGGCCGGCTCCCCCGCACGTACGCCAGCACGAGGCCCGGTGTCACGGTGATCGCGTCCACGTGCCCCCGCTCCGCGTAGGCGCGCCCGCGCAGCAGCCGCTTGGCGTCCAGCGCCCCCTGCTCCAGCGCACCGACCCAGGCGTTCCCCCACCAGGTCCCGGCGAACGCCCCGCTGCCACGCCCCTCCCGGACCCCGAACGCCGGGAAGGTGCGCCGGAGTTCACCGTCTCGGTGCGGGGTGGCCATGGTGGCGGGCACCCGGGGGGCGGGGGCGGTCCGGTGGTCCGACGTGGGGGCCGAGTGGGAGGCGGAGGTGGGGTCCGGGGTGAGGGCCGGGTGGGGGGCGGAGGTGGGGGCCGGGGTGGGGGCCGGGTGGGGGGCTGAGTGGGCAGCGGAGGTGGGGGGCAAGTGTGGGGCGGAGGTGGAGGCGGAGTGGGTGGTGGGGGCTGAGTGGACGAAGTCGGGTGCGGGATCCGAGCACGCGGCAGTGGGCGCCGGGGACGTGGCCGCAGGCGCCGGGTGCGAGGGCATGGCGCCAGGCGCCGCAGGCGTGTCAGTGGACGTTGAAGGCGTGCCGCCGGGCGCCGTGGGCGTGCCGCCGGGGGCCCGGGTCGCAGTCACGGGCTCCGTGCTCGCGGACTCGGCCGCGGGGCCCGGATGGGCCTCGGCCGTGGCCGAGCGGTGCTCGTCGGTCCGCGCGGGCGTGCCGGTGCTGTCCGGTTCCCGCCGTGGCTCCTCCGGTGATTCCGGCCAGGTGGGCATGCGGAACGCCGTCGCCAGGTAGTGCCGCATGTCCTGCACGGCCCTGACCTCGGCGGAACGGCCCTGCTGCCCGGACTCGGACCCGGTACCCCGCGAGGGGGGAGCGGGACGCGTCGGGACGCGTGGCTGCGCCGCCTCCGCGCGCATCGCTTCCCGTCGGGCCGCGCGCAGGGCCTGCCGGGCCGCGTCACCGGGACGGCTGCTCACGCCACCACCCGATGCCGACTCCGACGTCCGCGCCGGCCTCGACGCCGACTCCGGCTCCCGCATCGAGTCCGACTCCGACTCGGGCTCCCGCATCGAGTCCGACTCCGGCTCCCGCTTCGAGCCCGGCTCCCGCATCGATTCCGGCACCGCCTGCGGCTCCCGCACCGGCTCCGGCTCCGGCTCCCGCATCGCGTCCGACACCGACTTCGGCTCCGGACTTGGTGCGAGCCGTGCGCTCTCCTCCGGGGCCTCGCCTCCTCCCGAAGCGGTGGGAGAGGCCGGCCGGGGCTCACCGGTACCTCCCCGCCCGGACCTCGCGATCCGCAGTGCCGCTCGGGCCCTGTCGCCGGGCCGTGACTCCGCCGGTTGACGGGGAGCCGTCCCACGCCCGGCGCCGGTGCCGGTACCACCGACGGCATCACCGGCCTCGGCACCACCCGTCACCGCAGGCGCCGCATCCCCGCGCTCGGCCCCCGCACCCTCCGGCACCACTCGGGCCCCGGCCTCCGCGGTCTCCGTCACCTCCCCCGCCACGTCGCCTAGCCCGGCCCCCGCAGTCTCCGTCCCCGCACGCGTCGCGTCCTCCCGCTCGGCGCGCGTCCTCTCCCGCGCCGCTCGCAGGGCGCGGCGGGCGGCGTCGCCGGGGCGGGGGGCGGTGGGGCCCGTCATGGTGTTCTCCGCAGGGAGACGAGGTCGGACAGCTCACGGTCGGTCAGTTCGGTGAGGGCCGCCTCGCCGGAACCCAGGATGGCGTCGGCCAGGGCGCGCTTGGCGGCGAGCATCTCGGCGATGCGGTCCTCCACCGTGCCCTCGGTGACCAGGCGGTGGACCTGGACGGGCTGGGTCTGGCCGATGCGGTAGGCGCGGTCGGTGGCCTGCTCCTCGACGGCCGGGTTCCACCAGCGGTCGAAGTGGATGACATGGCCCGCGCGCGTGAGGTTCAGGCCGGTGCCCGCCGCCTTCAGGGACAGCACGAGGACCGGGGTCTCGCCGCTCTGGAAGCGGTCCACCATGCGCTCGCGCTCCGGCACCGGCGTCCCGCCGTGCAGCAGGTCGACGGGGACCGCGCGGGCGGACAGGTGGGCGGTGAGGAGCCGGGCCATGCCGACGTACTGCGTGAAGACGAGCGCCGAGCCGTCCTCGGCGAGCAGGGTGTCCAGCAGCTCGTCCAGGAGGGCGAGTTTGCCGGAGCGGGCCGCGAGCCGGTCGGCGCGGGCCTCCTCCTTCAGATAGAGCGCCGGGTGATCGCAGATCTGCTTGAGCGCGCCGAGCAGCTTCAGCACCAGGCCCCGGCGGGCCATGCCCTGCGCGGTCTCGATGGCCAGCATCGACTCGCGCACCACCGCCTCGTACAGCGCGGCCTGTTCACGGGTGAGCGGCACGGGGTGGTCGGTCTCGGTCTTGGGCGGCAGCTCGGGCACGATGCCGGGGTCGGACTTCTTGCGGCGCAGCAGGAACGGACGGACCAGGCGGGCCAGGCGCTCGGCCGCCTCCTGGTCCTCGCCGGTCTCCACCGCGCGGGCGTGCCGGGCGCGGAAGGACTTCAGCGGGCCGAGGAGTCCGGGGGTGGTCCAGTCGAGCAGGGCCCACAGCTCGGAGAGGTTGTTCTCCACGGGCGTGCCGGTGAGCGCCACGCGCGCGGGGGCCGGGATGCCGCGCAGCGCCCTGGCGGTGGCCGAGTAGGGGTTCTTCACGTGCTGGGCCTCGTCGGCGACGACCATGCCCCAGGGCCGCTCGGCGAGGTGGGCGGCGGTGGAGCGCATGGTGCCGTAGGTGGTGAGGACGAAGCCGCCGTCGACGCCGTCCAGGGTGCGGCCCTGGCCGTGGAAGCGGTGGACGGGGACGCCGGGCGCGAACCGGGTGATCTCCCGCTGCCAGTTGCCGAGCAGGGAGGCCGGGCAGACGACGAGGGTCGGTTCGGGACGGGCCCGCTTGAGGTGCAGGGCGATGAGGGTGACGGTCTTGCCGAGGCCCATGTCGTCGGCGAGGCAGCCGCCGAGTCCGAGGGAGGTCATCAGGTCGAGCCAGGCGAGGCCGCGCAGTTGGTAGTCGCGGAGGGTGGCGTGCAGGCCGGGCGGCGGGGTGGCCGGGCGCAGGCCGGCGGTGAGGCGGTCGCGGAGGGCGGCCAGCGCGCCGGCGGGGACGACGTCGACGGTCTCGCCGTCGACCTCGGCTTCGCCGGTGAGCGCCACGGACAGCGCGTCGACCGGGTCGAGCAGGCCCAGTTCGCGTTTGCGGGCCTTGCGGACGAGCGCGGGATCGACCAGCACCCAGCGGTCCCGGAGCCGTACCACCGGGCGGTGGGTCTCGGCGAGGGCGTCCATCTCGGCCTCGGTGAGCGGATCGCCGCCGAGCGCCAGCTGCCAGCGGAAGCGGAGCAGGTCCTCGCTCTCGAAGAAGCCGGTGCCGTCCGTCGCCGAGCCGGGCGCGGGGCGGACCACCGCGGCGGCGGTGAGGTCGCGGGCGAGGTCACGCGGCCAGTGCACGGCGACCCCGGCGGCGGCCAGCCGGCTTGCCGCCACGCCGAGCAGCTCGCCCAGCTCCTCCTCGGACAGGGCGAGGACGTCGGGTGCGTCCTGCTCGGCGAGGCGCTCCAGTGGCGGCCACACCCGGGCGGCGCGCCGTACGGCGAGGGCCGCGTCCACGCGCGCGCGGGGGCCGAAGGCCGTGTCGGCCTCGCCCGCCCACAGGGCCGCCGCGTCGGCCACCAGGGTGGGGTCGGCCAGGCTGTGCACCTGCACGACGGCCGCTCCGGCGGCGCGGGCGCCCTCCCCCACGCCGGCGTCGAAGACGTTGTACGCGGCCAGATCCAGGCGGAGTGAGATCCTCACGCCCGCGTCCATCCCGGCGGCGACCTCGGCCGCCCAGGCGTGGGCCGCGGGCAGGTGCTGGGGGTCGCGGGCGGCGAAGGGGCGGCCGGCGGTCCAGGGGGCGGCGGGGGTGCGGGGCAGGGTGTCGGCGACCGCGTCCAGGAAGGAGCGGACGAGGGCCTCCGGCTCGGGCAGCCGGAGCGCGCCGGGGCCCGGGAGGGGCACGGCGTGGCCTTCGACGGGCAGGGCGGCGGCGATCGCGCGCAGGTGGGCGATGTCGTCGGGGTCCAGGGGGCCGGCCCACCAGGCGTCGTGGCCGTCCGGCGTCAGGCCGGGCAGCAGCCGGCCGCGGGCGACGAGCCGCAGCGCGTGCAGGGCGGCGGCGCCCCAGCAGGCGGTGGCCGGGTGGGCGGCCGGGTCGCGGCGGGCGTGGACCAGCAGGGGGAGGGCCTCGGCGAGCGGCAGGGTCAGCGCGGGCACCTGCCGGCGGCGCACGCCTGCGCCATGGCGGCGTACGACCGTCAGCTCCCGTGCGGCGGCGCCGGCCGCCGGGGGCAGCGGGTCGCCGGCGGGGTCCCAGAAGGCGAGGCGGCCCTCGCGGGGCAGGGGCGCGGGCAGGTAGACGGACGCGAGGCGCACCGGGACCGGGTGCCCGGTCCCCGTCGCCACGGAACCTCCCGTGCGCTCGGCCACCGCCGCCGTGCCGCTCATACGTCCTGCCACCTCCCGCCCGTGCCTCGGATCAGCTGTCTCCGACTCTACGGGCGGGGTCTGACAATCGGCTCCGGGGCCGGGTGGCGTTCCCGGCTGGGGGGTGTCTCGTCGATCGGGCCGGATCAGCGAGCGGCGTCCGGTGCCGTGCATCGCGAGGCGGAGGAGGGAGTCGGTGCGGAGGCATGGGCGACCGACGACAACGCGGCGGGGCGCGGTGCCGGGCGCCGGGAGCCCGGGATGATCGGCGAGACACCCCCTAGGGGACCGTGCGGGAGACGACGAACACCTGCGGGCGCTCCGGGTCGGCCAGGTTGACGACCACGTCCTGGGTGGGCGCCGGGTTCTTCTGCCGGTGGGTCAGGCCCCACCAGGGGCCGGGCCCGGCGAAGGTCCAGCCGCTGACCTTGCGGTCGCGCTCGCCGACCGTGATGTCGTCCTCCTTCAGCTGGTCCCGGCGTACGCCCATGGCCTGGAGGAAGCTGTCCAGGCCGGCGGGGTTGGTGCGGAACTGCACGTAGAGGCGACTGGTCTTCCAGTTGTTCGTCTCGTAGTAGGCGATGTCGTCCGCGGGGTGCGGGACCGTCACCTGGTAGAGGCGGCGCTGCACCTTCGACGGCCAGCCCGCGGTGAGGCCGGTCGCCGAGTACTTCGCCTCCTTGTCCTTGCCGCTGTCGCGACTCTGGTTCGCGGAGATCACCAGGTAGCCGGCCGGCACGCCGATGAGGAGACCGATGATCAGCAGGGTGAGGGCCCGCCGCCGGGCCTTGTGGCCCGGCTCCTCGGCGGGCTGCCGCGGCCGCTGTGGCGGGCCGCTCTGGTGGGGCAGCGTCGGGGTCATGCGCTGTCCCGGTCGCGGCGGGCCTGGACGTACCGCTCGTAGCGCTCGAAGCGCTCCACCCGGCGCCGTTTGGCGCGGCGGAACCGGCGGGCGACCAGCCGGGCCAGGTCGGCGGCGCCCACCATGCCGGCCTCGGGGCCGAGCTGGGCGCGGGTGATGCGGGCCTCGGGGCGGTAGCCGCGGCCGGTGAGGTGGCGCTTGAAGGCGTCCCGGGCCGGGCCGATGAGCAGGTCGTCGGCGGCCGAGACACCGCCGCCGATCACGAAGCAGGAGGGGTCGAGGGCGGCGGCGAGGTTGGCGATGCCGACGCCGAGCCACTGGCCGATGTCCTGGAGCAGCTCCACGCACATCGCGTCGCCCTCGCGGGCCAGCTCGGTGATCATCGGGCCGGTGATGTCGCCGATGTTGCCCTTGACGTGCTCGATGATCCCGTAGGCCACCGGGGAGTCGGCCGCGGCCAGCTCCCTGGCCTCGCGCACGAGCGCGTTGCCGGAGCTGTACTGCTCCCAGCAGCCGCGGTTGCCGCACGGGCAGCGGTGGCCGCCGGGGACGACCTGCATGTGGCCGAACTCTCCGGCGACGCCGAACTTGCCGCGCTTGACCTGGCCGTCCTCCAGGATGGCGCCGCCGATGCCGGTGCCGAGGGTGATCATGACGAGGTGGTCCTCGCCGCGGCCGGCGCCGAAGCGCCACTCCGCCCAGGCGGCGGTGTTGGCGTCGTTGTCCACCAGCACCGGCACGGAGAGCCGGCTGGCGAGGCGGTCGCGGAGGGGTTCGTTGCGCCAGGACAGGTGGGGCGCGAACAGCACGCGGTTGCGGTCGGCGTCGACCCAGCCGGCGGCGCCGATGCCGACCGCGTGCACGTCGTGCCGGTCGGACAGGTCCAGGACCAGCTCGGCGATGGTGTCCTCGACGACCTTGGGGCTCTTGGACTTGTCCGGGGTCTCGGTGCGGAGCTTCTCCAGGATGTTGCCGTCGGCGTCCACGACACCCGCCATGACCTTGGTGCCGCCGATGTCGATGCCGACCGTGGGCACGCGGGGCGCGGTCAGGTGTGACCGGCGCTCTCGGGTGCCGACGGTGCGCAGGACCGGGGCTCGGCGGGAACCGATGGGGGCGGTGAGGTCGCGGTAGGTGCTCATCGCTTGTCGATTCTGCCGCACGCTCACGCCCGGTGCTGCGCGGGGCGGGCGGGAGGTGTGCGCGTCCGGCGCCGGGCGCGGGTACGCCGTGGTGTCCCGCGCCCCGCGGCGGAGCCGCATGCCGGTACCGCCCCGCGGCTCAGCATCACGGCGCTACGGCCGCGCGCGCCGTGGCGCAGCCTCATGGCGCTACGGCCGCGCGCGCCTCAGCCGCGCTGGAGTTCATGGCGGAGGGCATCCAGGTCGGATCCCCCGGCCATCTGCTGGGTCAACTCGTCGAGCGTGATGTCGTCCCGTGTGTGGTGGCCCACCATCGTGCCGCGCCTCAGCAGCACGAACCTGTCGCCCACCAGGTACGCGTGGTGCGGGTTGTGGGTGATCAAGACAACACCCAGGCCCTCGTCCCGTGCCGCTGCCACATACTTCAGCACCACACCGGACTGCTTCACGCCCAGTGCCGCCGTCGGCTCGTCCAGGACCAGCACCTTCGCGCCGAAGTGGACCGCCCTCGCGATGGCCACGCACTGGCGCTCGCCGCCCGACAGCGTGCCGATGGGCTGGTCGACGTCGCGCAGGTCGATGCCCATGCGGAGCAGCGCTTCGCGGGTGGTGCGGCGCATGAGGCCGGTGTCCAGCCGCTTGAAGGGCCCGGCGCCCTTGCGGGGCTCGGAGCCGAGGAAGAAGTTGCGCCAGACCGGCATGAGGGGGACGACGGCCAGGTCCTGGTAGACCGTGGCGATCCCGCGGTCCAGGGCCTCACGCGGGGAGGAGAAGACCGTCTCCTCGCCCTCGACGCTCAGGGTTCCGCCGTCATGCCGGTGCAGGCCCGCGATGATCTTGATCAGGGTGGACTTGCCGGCCCCGTTGTCGCCGAGGACGCAGGTGATCTCCCCGGGCTCGACCCGCAGCGAGACGCCTTCGAGGGCGCGGACCGTGCCGTAGTACTTGCTGACGCCGGTCAGCTCGACGAGAGTCACTTGGCGGCCTCCGCACGCTTGCGGACCCAGGCGTTGAGCAGGGTCGCGAGGAGCAGCATCGCTCCGAGGAAGAACTTGAACCAGTCGGGGTTCCACTCGGCGAAGACGATGCCCTTGCTGGTCATGCCGAACAGGAGCGCGCCCACGGCCGAGCCGACCGCGCTGCCGTAGCCGCCGGTGATCAGGCAGCCGCCGATGACGGCCGCGATGATGTAGATCAGCTCGTTGCCGACGCCTTCGCCGGACTGGACGGCGTCGAAGGAGAACAGCAGGTGCTGGCCGGAGATCCAGGCGCCGAAGGCGACGCCCATGTAGAGGCCGATCTTGGTCTTCGCGACCGGGACGCCGACGGCGCGGGCCGCGTCCTCGTTGCCGCCGACGGCGAAGATCCAGTTGCCGGCGCGGGTGCGCAGCAGGATCCAGGAGGCCAGGGCCACCAGGCCGAGCCACCACAGGATGGTGACCTTGACGTCGACGCCGCCGACGGAGAGCGTCGAGGCGAACACCGCGTGGGCGCTCGGGAAGCCCTCCATGTCACCGATGGTCTTGGTGGAGACGGTGCCGTCGATCAGCTTGGTGAAGCCGAGGTTCATGCCGGTCAGCATCAGGAAGGTGCCCAGCGTGACGATGAAGCTGGGCAGCTTCGTGCGGGTGAGCACGTAGCCGTTGAAGGCGCCGATGGCGAGGGTGACCAGGAGGGACACGCCCACGCCGACCCAGGTGTTGGCCGTCATCTGGTAGCTGAACATCGAGGAGACCAGCGCGGAGGACGTCACCAGGACGCCCGCCGAGAGGTCGAACTCGCCGCCGATCATCAGCAGGGCCACGGGTACGGCCATGATGCCGATGGTCGAGGAGGCGTACAGGACCGTGCTGAGGCTGGAGGCGCGCAGGAAGCCGTCGGCGGCGACGGCGAAGAAGACGAGGACGGCGAGGGCGCCGACGACCGAGCCCAGTTCGGGGCGGGCGAGCAGCTTCCGCCACGGGGAGACGCGCAGGAGCCTCTCGTCGGCCGTCTCGTCACCGGTGCGGTCCACGGTGGCGGTCATCGGGTGCCCCGCTCGGTGTACTCGGCCAGCTCGGCCGCCTGGTCCTTGGTGATGATCTGCGGACCGGTCAGCACCGGCTTGCCGCCGCCGAGGACGTCGCCGTTGTACTTGTACAGCCACAGCAGGTCGACGGCCTGGTAGCCCTGGAGGTACGGCTGCTGGTCGACGGCGAAGCCGAGGGTGCCGTCCTCCAGCGCGCCCGCCACCTTGGCGTTGAGGTCGAAGGTGTCGATCTCGGCCTTGCTGCCCGCGTCGGTCCGCGCCTTCACGGCGGTGTCGGCGTAGGGGGCGCCGAGGGTGACGACGGAGTCGATGGACTCGTCGGCCTGGAGCTTGGCCTCGATCGCGGACTGCACGTCGGGCATGTTGGTGCCGTTGACGTAGAGCTTGCGCAGCGTGCCGCGGAAGGTCTTGGCGATGCCGTCGCAACGCTGCTCGTGACCGACGTTGCCCTGCTCGTGCAGCACGCACAGGGCCTTCTTCCTGCCGCGCTCGTTCAGCTCGTCCCCGACGGCCTCGCCGGCGATCGTCTCGTCCTGGCCGATGTGGGTGAGGGCGCCGAACGCCTTGGACTCGGCGGAGCCGGAGTTCACCGTGATCACCGGGATGCCGGCCTTCTCGGCGCGGGCCACGGCGGCCTTCATGGCGTCCGGCTTGGCGAGGGTGAGGATGATGCCGTCGACCTTCTTGTCCACGGCCGCGTCCACCAGCTGGGCCTGCTGCTGGGCCTCGTCGTCGTGCGAGTACAGGAACTCGATGTTGTCCTTGACGGCGGCCTGCTCGGCGCCGCTCTGCACGATGTCCCAGAAGGTGTCGCCGTCCCCGGAGTGGGTGATCATCGCGAAGGTCCAGCGCGGGGTGTTCACCGCCGCCCTGCCCTGGGCGGCGGCGGCCTTGCGGGCGTCCTCCGCCCGCTTGCCGCCGGTGCTGCTGCATCCCGCCAGGGACACGGAGAGTGCCCCCGCCAGCGCTATGCCTACCCAGGTCCGAAACCGTGCCACGAGGCCGTGCCCTTCTTGTTGTGTTCCTGCTTGGTGTGTTCCTGCGTTCCGACGCGCGTGAGGGGCGGGCGACCTCGTCGCCGGCGTGTCCCGACGGCGACCTCACCGGCCCCGAACACTCCAGTATCGAACACGGCGGACACCCATGACACGACCGGGGAGCACCGGCCGGTCACCTTGTCCGGACATTGCGACGAACGTCCAGGGAGCCGTCAGGGCCGGACGAGCAGCTGGAACTCGAAGGAATAGCGGCTCGGGCGGTAGGTGTGGTCGCCGAACTCCACCGCCCGGCCGGTGTCGTCGAAGGTGGTGCGCTGCATGGTGAGCAGCGGGGCGCCCTCGGCCTCGGCGAGCCGCTCGGCCTCGGCGGCCGTGGCGCCGCGCGCGCCGATGGACTGGCGGGCGCTGTGCAGGGTGATCCCGGCGGACCGCATGAGCCGGTAGAGGCCGGTCGCCTCCAGCTGGTCGGTGTCGAGGTCGAGCAGGCCCGGCGGGAGGTGGTTGATCAGGTAGGCCATCGGTTCGCCGTGCGCGAGCCGGAGCCGCTCGATGCGGTGGACGTCGGCGCCCTCCGTGACCCCGAGGGCGGCGGCGACCTCGGTGGAGGCCGGCACGACCGTGTTGACCAGCACCTTGGTCGCGGGGCGCTGGCCGGCCGCCTCCAGGTCGTCGTACAGGCTGCTCAGTTCGAGCGGGCGCTTGACCTGGCTGTGCACGACCTGGGTGCCGACGCCCCGGCGGCGGACCAGGAGCCCCTTGTCGACCAGGGACTGGATGGCCTGGCGGACGGTCGGCCGGGACAGGCCGAGCCGCGCGGCCAGCTCGATCTCGTTGCCGAGCAGGCTGCCCGGGGTGAGGCCGCCGCGCTCGATGGCGGCCTCCAGCTGCTGGGAGAGCTGGAAGTACAACGGCACCGGGGAGCTGCGGTCCACACGGAGGTCGAGCGACACGGTCGGGTTGGCATCTGGTTTCGGCACGGGCCCGAGCGTAGTCCCGTGCATGGTTGACGGGAAGTCGTGTAGTCCGATTGTCCTGACATACACGTTGACAGGGTACGGGGTCGGCCCTCACTTTGGTCTCATGCGCATCGGGGTCATCGGTACGGGCCGCCTCGGCACCCTCCACGCGAGGACGCTCAGCCGTCACCGCGAAGTGGGCTCCCTGATCCTGACGGACGCGGACCCGGCACGGGCGCAGGCCCTGGCGCACCGGCTGGGCGAGACCGCGGCGCCGGGCGTGGACGAGATCTTCACCTGGGGGGTGGACGCGGTCGTGATCACCACGGCGACGGCCGCCCACGCGGAACTCATCGGCCGGGCGGCCCGCTCGGGCCTGCCGGTCTTCTGCGAGAAGCCGATCGCCCTCGACGTGCCGGGCACGCTGCAGGCGCTGACCGAGGTGGAGACGGCCGGAACGGTGCTGCAGATGGGCTTCCAGCGACGGTTCGACGCGGGGTACGCCGGCGCCCGGGAGGCCGTGCGCTCGGGCCGGCTCGGCCGGCTGCACACCGTACGCGCGATGACCTGCGACCCGTCCCCTCCGCCCGCCGAGTGGCTGCCGCTGTCCGGCGGGCTGTTCCGGGACACGCTGATCCACGACTTCGACGTGCTGCGCTGGGTGACGGGCCGCGAGGTGGCCGAGGTGTACGCCACCGGGTCGGACGGCGGGCCCGCGATGTTCCGGGAGGCCGGGGACGTGGACACCGGCGCGGCGCTGCTCACGCTGGACGACGGCACGCCGGCCACGGCGACGGCGACCCGGCTGAACGGCGCGGGGTACGACGTCCGCATGGAGCTGGCCGGGGAGCGTGACACCGTGGTGGTGGGCCTGGACGACCGTACGCCCCTCGCCTCCACCGAGCCGACCGGACCGCCGCCCGCCGACAAGCCGTGGACCGGCTTCCTTGAGCGGTTCGGGTCCGCGTACGAGGCGGAGCTGAACGCCTTCGTGGAGGTGGTGCGCGGCGAGCGGGCCAACCCGTGCGACGGCCGCGAGGCGCTGCAGGCGCTGCGGATCGCCGAGGCCTGCGAGGTCTCCCGGCGCGAACGGCGGCCGGTGGCCCTCGCGGAGATCCCGGGCCGGGAACAGCCCTCGTAGGACCCGCGGTGCGGACCGGCCCGGGCGGGCGGCACGGCAGCCCCGGCCACGTCGTGTACACCGCCGACAACCGGCCGGTGTGGGCCAGCAACACACAGGGCAGCCCCGGCGACAACACCAACATCACGCGCTTCGGCCAGGTCCGGGTGGGCTACAACGCCCTGACCGACTACTGCGTCCAGGCCGGCCTCGCCCGGCTGCCCGGTGGGGAGGGCCGGGCGGGGTGAACTCCCGGGAAATTCACCGGACCTGACGGTTAACACTACCTGCTTGTCATTGACATGCCATGCTCTACGCGCGTCACGATGAGGGCATGAGAATCCCCCACAGCCTCACTCGCATCGGCGCCGCAGCCGCCGTCCTGTCCGCGCTCCTCGTCGGCGGCACGGTCTCCGCCACCACGGCGAACGCCGCGGTCGGCAGCATCTGCCACAGCGCCCTCCCCGCGCAGGCGTACGACACCCTCGACCTGATCGACCAGGGCGGCCCGTACCCGTACGCGCAGGACGGCACCGTCTTCCAGAACCGGGAAGGCGTCCTGCCCCGCCAGTCCTCCGGCTACTACCACGAGTACACCGTCATCACCCCCGGCTCCTCCACGCGCGGGGCACGGCGCATCGTCACGGGCCAGCGGTACGAGGAGGATTACTACACCGCCGACCACTACGCCACGTTCAGGCTGATCGACTTCGACTGCTGATCGACTTCGACTGCTGAGGCCGGCGCCGGATGCTCCTCGCCCCGCGTTCCCCCCACAGCCGTACCGGCGCGGGGCGAGGCCGTCCCCGGCTCAGCCGGTGTGCGTCGAGAAGAGTCCGCCGGTCGGGCCCTGCTTGTCGCCGCCCTGGGCCTTCTTCAGGGCGTTGGCGAGGCTCTCGATGGTGAGGGACTGGAGGATCACCCGGCCGTTGCCCTCCAGGGTGGCCAGGGACAGGCCCTCGCCGCCGAAGACGGCGTTCATGATGCCCTGCCGGTTGAGGCCGCCGACGCGCTGGACGCCGTACTGGATGCCCTCCTCGAAGGCGACCACGCAGCCGGTGTCCACCTCGATCCGGCCGCCGAAGTCGGCCGGGTTCAGGTCGATGAAGTTGCCCGCACCAGCGATGATCACCGTGCCGTGCCCGGTGAACTTCTCCAGGATGAAGCCCTCGCCGCCGCTCGTGCCGGTCCGGCCGCCGGCGAAGGCGATGCCGAACTCGACGGTGGACTCGGCGGCCACGAAGGCGTCCTTCTCGGCGAACCACGCGCGGGTGCCGTCGAGTTCCAGGGCGCGCATCTCGCCGGGGAGCACGCCTGCGAAGCCGACCGTGCCCTCGCCGCCCTGAGCGGTGAAGTACTGGAAGGCGAGGGACTCGCCCGCGAGCATGCGCTGGCCGACCTGCATGGCGGTCCCCATGGCCTGGCGCAGCAGCCCGCCCATGCCGCCGCCACCGCCGCCCTGCTGCTGTCCGCCGCCTCCGGACGGTCCGGACAGCCGGGTCTCCATGGTCACGCCGGTGGTCTTGAACAGGAACTTGCCGGCCTCGCAGTACACGGTCTGGCCGGGGCGCAGGTTGACGACCGCCATCTGCATGGCGTTGCCGACGATCTCTTGCTGAAGGGTCACGTGAGAGAGAACGCGGGAGGCGGACGGAAGAGTTCCGGGTCCGGGGGAAGAGCGGCCGCCGGAGTGACACGCCGCCGGGAAAGCAGTGGCCGCCGGAATGGCCGGCGGCCACGTCGTCCGGTCTCAAGGCCGGGAGCCACGAGAAACACGTGGGGCGCCCCGGTGCTGTCGAGCCGGGACGCCCCACGCGGGCGCGGGGGCGGATCAGCCGCCGAGCTCCTGGTGCCGGGCGGCCAGCCGGGCCGCGCCCTGCTCCGTCAGCGAGCCGAACAGGCGCAGGCGGGATATGCCGCCGTCGGGGAAGATGTCGATCCGGGCGTGAGTGCCGGCCACCGGCGCGGGCAGGACGAAGCGGTGGTTGGTGTCGGGCTGGAGGCGGGTGCGCGGCAGGACCTCGGCCCACTCGCCCTCCGCGCCGTCCCGCACCGACACCGACGCCCAGCCGGCGCTGTTGCCCTTCAGGTAGGCGGTGTCGATCTCGATCGCCCGGATCAGGGACTGGGCCACCAGCCGGTAGCGAATCCAGTCATTGCCCTGGTCGCGGCGGCGCCGGGTCTCCCAGCCGTCGTCCATCTTGCGGGAGCGGCCCGGCTGGATGGTGTTGGTGGCCGGGGAGTAGAAGAGGTTGGAAGCGTCCTCGACCTGACCGCCGTTCTCCAGGGCGACCACGTCGAAGGTGCCGAGGACGGCCAGCCACTCCGGGTCCGGTACGACCTCGCCGTACACGCGCAGGCGGGCGATGCCGCCGTCGGGGTGCTGGTTGATCCGCAGGTGCGTGAAGCGCTGCTCACAGGAGACGGCGAACCCGTTCGCCGCGTGACCGCCGACGGCCGTGCGCGGGACGAGCGTCGTCCACTTCACCTCGTCGGAGAGCAGCTCCTGCGGGGAGGGCGAGCCGGGTACGCAGGTGCCCTCGACGGAGACGGCCTGCGGGTAGTTGCCGCGGAAGTGGGCGGTGTCGACGATGATCCCGCGGATCACCCCGGGCGCGCCGAGGCGGACCAGCGCCCAGTCGTGGTCCTCGGCGGTCGGCCAGGGGTGCTCGGCGGAGGCACCGCGCCGGCGGCGGGTCTCCCAGCCGTCCATGACCTTGCCCTTGTGGCCGAAGTGCTCGGGGTCGAATTCGGCGCGCTCGGGCACCAGCAGGTTCTCCCGCTGGGCGAAGAACTCGTCGTTGGCGGCGACGACGCCGGCGCCGAGCTGCCGGTCGGCGAGGTTGGCGTACTGGGTGAAGGGGAAGTCGGCGGTGCGGTAGTCCGCGTACGGGTCGCCGCCTCCGTAGGGGTTCGCGTCGCCGGTGAAGCTGGCCCAACTCGATTGTTGCTGCGCCGTCACGGTGATCAGGGGGTCCTTTCTGGAGTCGGCCGGGGTGCGGAGGGGTCCGTCGCCCGGGCGGGGCCGGGAGCGCGGGGGAGGGTCACTGGGGGCGGTCGAGCAGCCGGCCCTTCGGCTCGGTGAACTCGCCGTCGGCGACGATGCGCTCGCCGCGCAGCCAGGTGGACTTGACGACGCCGTGGAGGGTCCTGCCGGCGTAGGCGGTGACCCGGTTGCGGTGCTGGAGACCGGCCGGGTCGACGGTGAAGGTCTCGTCGGGGGCGAGGACGGCGAAGTCGGCGTCGCGGCCGGCCTCGATGGCGCCCTTGCGGTCGAGACCGACCAGGGCGGCGGTGCGCGTGGACATCCAGCGCACCACGTCCTCCAGGCCGTGGCCGCGCTCACGGGCCGCGGTCCACACCGCCGACAGGCTCAGCTGGAGGCCGGAGATCCCGCCCCACGCGGTGGCGAAGTCGTCGGTCTTCAGGTCGGCGGTGGAGGGCGAGTGGTCGGTGACCACACAGTCGATGGTGCCGTCGGCGAGGGCCTCCCAGAGCAGGTCCTGGTTGGCGGCCTCCCGGATGGGCGGGCAGCACTTGAACTCGCTGGCGCCGTCCGGGACCTCCTCGGCGGTCAGGGTGAGGTAGTGCGGACAGGTCTCCACGGTGACGCGGACGCCCTCGGCGCGGGCGGCGCGGATCAGCGGCAGCGCGTCGCTGGAGGAGAGGTGCAGGATGTGCACGCGCGCGTTCAGCCGCCTGGCCTGGGCGATCAGCGTGGCGATGGCCGTGTCCTCGGCGTCGCGCGGGCGCGAGGCGAGGAAGTCGGCGTACTTCGGGCCGCCGTGCTGCGGGGCGGCCGCCAGGTGGTGGGGGTCCTCGGCGTGCACGATGAGCAGTCCGTCGAACCCGGCGATCTCGGCCAGCGACCGGGCGAGCCGGTCCTGGTCGAGGTGCGGGAACTCGTCCACGCCGGACGGGGACAGGAAGGCCTTGAAGCCGAAGACGCCGGCGTCGTGCAGCGGGCGCAGGTCCTTGACGTTGTCGGGCAGGGCGCCGCCCCAGAAGCCGACGTCGATGTGCGCCTTGTCCCGGGCGACGTCCTGCTTGATCCGCAGGTGCTCGACGGTGGTCGTCGGCGGGAGGGAGTTGAGCGGCATGTCGACCAGGGTGGTGATGCCGCCGGCCGCCGCCGCGCGGGTGGCGGTCCAGAAGCCCTCCCACTCGGTGCGGCCCGGGTCGTTGACGTGTACGTGGGTGTCGACCAGGCCGGGCAGCAGGACGTGGTCGCCGACGTCCTCCAGCCGGGCCCCGGCCGGTACCTCGGCGTCGTACGGCAGGACGGCCGTGATGGTGCCGGCGGACACGGTGACCGTGGCGGCCCGCGTCCCTTCCGGAGTGATCACGCGCGTCGAGCGCAGCACCAGTTCAGCGTCGGACACCCGAACCCCTTTCTCTACCGCCGTTGTACGTCCAGGAAACGGGATTTACAGCCACGTAACGGACTTCAACGTTCTGTTGAAGGAGTCTTCACTCCCACTCCCCCGCCGTCAAGAGGCACACTTCAGGGCAACGGGGACCGATCGTCCGGCTCTAGACGTTTCCACAAAGCGGAATTAGAATTCCAGCAGGCAGAACGTAGCTACGCACAAGCAGGGAGTCAACCGGCTGCCGGGTAGGCTTCTGCCCTCCTGCCACCCCGAAAGGAACGCGCCGTGCCGACGTCCAGCGCCAGCACCACCGACTCCGCCAAGCCCTCCGCCGCCGGCGGTGTGCAGTCCCTGGAGCGCGCCTTCGACCTGCTCGAGCGGATGGCGGACGCGGGGGGCGAGGTCGGCCTGAGCGAGCTGTCCGCGGCCAGCGGGCTGCCGTTGCCGACCATCCACCGGCTGATGCGCACCCTGGTCGCCTGCGGTTACGTACGGCAGCAGGCCAACCGGCGGTACGCGCTGGGCCCCCGGCTGATCCGGCTGGGCGAGTCGGCGTCCCGGCTGCTCGGCACCTGGGCGCGCCCGTACCTGGCCCGGCTGGTGGAGGAGACCGGCGAGACGGCCAACATGGCGCTGCTCGACGGCGACGAGATCGTGTACGTGGCACAGGTGCCGTCGAAGCACTCCATGCGGATGTTCACCGAGGTGGGCCGGCGGGTGCTGCCGCACTCGACCGGTGTGGGCAAGGCGCTGCTGGCCGGCGTGCCGGACGAGGAGGTGCGGGCGCTGCTCGCGCGCACCGGCATGCCCGCGGCCACGGACAAGACCATCACCACGCCCGAGGGGTTCCTCGCCGCGCTGGAGGACGTGCGGCGGATGGGGTACGCCGTCGACGACAGCGAGCAGGAGATCGGGGTGCGGTGCCTCGCGGTGTCCGTCCCCGACTCCCCGACGGCGGCCGCCATCTCCATCTCCGGCCCCGCCGGGCGCGTCACCGAGGCGGCGACGGAGAAGATCGTGCCGACGCTCCAGCGGGTGGCCACGGAACTGTCCCAGGCGCTGGCCAGCTCGGGAGGCTGATCCCGGCGGGATCGCACACAAGCGGCGGCGCCCCCGGGGCAGCCGCCCTCCATCGTCCCCAGGCGCCGTCCCGCCGCCCCTCGCCGGGGCCGCGGCCGCCGGGCCGGGCCAGGCGGACGTCGGCACCACCACCGTGAACGCCCCGTCCGGCAACCGGTGCCGGCAGCCACCCGCACCCACCGCCGACCGGCACATCCTTCCCCCGCGTGCGGCGGGCGGCGCCGTCGCGGGTCCCTCAGCGGCGTGGCGGCTCCCCGAACAGGTCCACCGCCTCACGCACCCCCCGCAGCCCCCTCGCCAGCGCGCTCACCGAGCCGATCGCCCCGGCTATCAGCAGCAGGGAGCCACGCAGGCGCGGGATCTCCGGCGGACCGCCCGCAGCCATCGCCGCCAGGGCCGCCAGTTCGTCCTCGGCTATCGCCCGGTCGGGGAAGTCCGCCGGTAACGCGGCGAGTTCGCGGCGCAGGCGGGACACCGCGGTCCGCAGTTCCGCCACCCTCGGGTCCTCGTCGCTGCCGGTCACCGGCCTCTGCTCCAAGCTCCGCAACACAGCCCTCCCCCTGGCACGCCGTCGTGCGCGGGTCAGTAAACGCCACCCCGTGCGGGAGCGCCACAGCGCGGACCGAAATTCAGCCCAACGGAACGGGCACCGGAACAACCGGCCGGTTCCGCCGCCGTCGGGTATGCAGGACCCATGACGGACAACCGGGATCTTCGAGGGGACGTCGCGGGGCTGCTGCTCGCCGCCGGCGGCGGCAGGCGGCTCGGCGGGCGCCCCAAGGCACTGTTGCCGCACCGGGGCCGGCCTCTGGTGGAACACGCGGCCGGGGTGCTGCGCGCGGCCGGGTGCGGGCGGATCCACGTGGTGCTCGGCGCCCGGGCGGACGAGGTGCGGCGGCGCGCCGAGCTGCCCGGCTGCGTCCTGGTGGACAACCCGGACTGGGCCGAGGGCATGGGCACCTCGCTGCGCGCCGGCCTGGACTCGCTCGCCGGTACGGGCGCGATGGCGGCCCTGGTGTCCCTGGTCGACCAGCCCGGCATCGGGCCGGCCGCGGTGGCCCGGGTGCTCGCCGCGTACGAGAACGGAACGTCGCTGGTCTCGGCCGCCTACGCGGGGGTGCGCGGACACCCGGTGCTGTTCGGTGCCGCGCACTGGGCGGGGATCGCCGGGACGGCCACCGGGGACCGCGGGGCGCGGGCCTACCTGGCGGCGCACGAGGCCGGGATCCGGCTCGTGGAGTGCGGGGACGTCGCCGAGCCGTACGACATCGACACCGAGGCCGATCTGAGCCACCTTGAGTGAACGGGGTGGCACCGAGCGCCACCTTGCCTCGACTCAGAGAATCTCGACATCAACAAACCATTGAAGTTCCACGATGAGGAAACTACTATCCACTGATCAGAAGCGCCTGTCCGCACAGCGGGCGCTGAACGCCCTATTCGTGCCGCTTGGCACTTGGTGCCACCCGCTGAAGGAAGTGACAGCTCATGTCCGCACCAGCGCCGTCTCCGCTGGCCATCGTCGACGCCGAGCCCCTGCCCCGGCAGGAGGAGGTCCTCACGGACGCGGCGCTCGCCTTCGTGGCGGAGCTGCACCGTCGGTTCACCCCGCGCCGTGACGAACTCCTGGCCCGCCGGGCCGAGCGCCGCGCCGAGATCGCCCGCACCTCCACGCTCGACTTCCTGCCCGAGACGGCGGCCGTCCGCGCGGACGACTCCTGGCGGGTCGCCCCCGCCCCGGCCGCGCTGAACGACCGGCGCGTGGAGATCACCGGCCCGACCGACCGCAAGATGACCGTCAACGCGCTCAACTCGGGCGCGAAGGTCTGGCTCGCCGACTTCGAGGACGCCTCGGCGCCCACCTGGGAGAACGTGGTCCGCGGCCAGATCAACCTGATCGACGCCTACACCCGGAACATCGACTTCACCGACCCCGCGTCCGGGAAGTCGTACGCCCTGCGGCCCGACGAGGAGCTGGCGACCGTCGTCATGCGCCCGCGCGGCTGGCACCTGGACGAGCGCCACCTCGTGGACGCCGACGGCACCCCCGTCCCCGGCGCCTTCGTCGACTTCGGCCTCTACTTCTTCCACAACGCCCAGCGGCTGCTCGACCTCGGCAAGGGCCCGTACTTCTACCTGCCGAAGACCGAGTCGCACCTCGAGGCCCGCCTGTGGAACGAGGTGTTCGTCTTCGCGCAGGACTACGTCGGCATCCCGCAGGGCAGCGTCCGGGCCACCGTTCTGATCGAGACCATCACGGCCGCGTACGAGATGGAGGAGATCCTCTACGAACTGCGCGACCACGCCTCCGGGCTGAACGCCGGCCGCTGGGACTACCTGTTCTCCATCGTCAAGAACTTCCGCGACGGCGGGCCGCAGTTCGTCCTCCCGGACCGCAACGCGGTCACCATGACCGCCCCGTTCATGCGGGCCTACACCGAGCTCCTCGTCCGCACCTGCCACAAGCGCGGCGCGCACGCCATCGGCGGCATGGCGGCCTTCATCCCGTCCCGCAAGGACGCCGAGGTCAACAAGGTCGCCTTCGAGAAGGTCCGCGCCGACAAGGACCGCGAGGCGAACGACGGCTTCGACGGCTCCTGGGTCGCCCACCCCGACCTGGTGCCGATCGCCATGGAGTCCTTCGACAAGGTCCTCGGCGAGAAGCCCCACCAGAAGGACCGGCTGCGCGAGGACGTCCGCGTCGAGGCCGGCGACCTGATCGCGATCGACTCACTCGACGCGAAGCCGACGTACGCGGGCCTGGTCAACGCCGTCCAGGTCGGCATCCGCTACATCGAGGCCTGGCTGCGGGGGCTCGGTGCGGTCGCCATCTTCAACCTGATGGAGGACGCGGCCACCGCCGAGATCTCCCGCTCGCAGATCTGGCAGTGGATCAACGCCGGGGTGGAGTTCGAGAACGGCGACCGGGCCACGCCGGAGCTGGCCCGCAAGGTCGCCGCCGAGGAACTCGACGCCATCCGCAAGGAGATCGGCGAGGAGGCGTTCGCCGCCGGGCACTGGCAGCAGGCGCACGACCTGCTGCTCCAGGTCTCCCTGGACGAGGACTACGCCGACTTCCTCACCCTGCCGGCGTACCGGCAGCTGCGCGGCTGAGCGGCCCCGGCCGGCCGGGAGGCACCCGCCCGGCCGGACGGCCCTACTTCTCCGAGTGGCCCAGGGACTTCCCCGGGGCCACCCGGTCGCGTACGAGCCGCTTCACCGCCGTGGGCTCCGGGAAGCCGTGCTCGCGGCGGTCCCACACCACCTCGCCGTCGACGCGCACCACGAAGACCCCGCCCGTGCCCGGCTTCAGCGACAGCTCGGTCAGCTCGGCCTCGAAGGTCGTCAGCAGCTCCTGCGCCAGCCAGGCGGCACGCGGCAGCCAACGGCACTGGGTGCAGTACTCGATCTGGACCGTCCGACTCATCGCGGGTGCACCGACCAATCCTGTTCCGCCGCCGGCTTGCCGTGCAGGTCGGGGACCCACTTCAGCCAGTCCGGACGGCCCGCCTGGGTTCTGGCCGCGCGGGCGGCCTCCTCGGCCGCGAGCTGCTCGCGGCCCGGGAAATCGGTGGGCAGCCACTGGGGCGAGAGCCGGACGCGTTCCACCAGGTAGCCGACGTAGGCGTCCCGGACGTCGTCGGGCGTGGCGAACCCGGCGTCCTCGGCGAGCCAGGCGTCCGGCACCTCGGCGACGATGCCGCGCAGCAGCTCCTCCGTCACCCGGGGGGCCAGCTCGGCGTCGGCGGCGCGCACGTCGGGGCCGTAGTGGCCGAGGGCGTGGTGGCGGAAGTCGTACGCCCTGCCGGGCGTGGTGGTGTCCCAGCGGTGGTGGAAGACCAGGGCCGCGCCGTGGTCGATGAGCCACAGGCGCGGGGGCGTGGTGCCGAACGTGGGCCAGACCATCAGGTTGGAGCTGTGCACCGTACGGTCGACGTTGGCGGTCAGCGCGTCGAGCCAGACGATCCGGCCGGCCTCCAGCGGGTCCACCGGGAACGTCCGGGCGATCTCCGGGGTGAAGTCCCGGGCACCCGGCAGGTGGTCCATGCCGAGGTTGACGCCCGCGCTCGCGCTGTGCAGCTCGCGGACCTCCTGGTGCGGCTCGGCGGCGGCGACGGCGGGGTCGAAGTGGACGAGGACCAGCTCGGGGAAGCGCAGGCCGAGCGCGCGGGCGAGTTCCCCGACGATGATCTCGGCGACCAGCGCCTTGTGGCCCTGCGCGGATCCGGTGAACTTGACGACGTAGGTGCCCAGGTCGTCGGCCTCCACGAGCGCGGGGACCGAGCCGCCGGAGCGCAGGGGTTCGAGGTAGCGGGTGGCGGCGACTTCCCTCAGCATGCCGGGGGCCCCGATCGCTCGTCCGCCGTGCGTTCCGCGGTCGCCTCCGCGGTGCCGCGATCCGGGAAACGGCCACGAGCAGTCCTGGTGCGAGGACGCGGAGTGCCGGCCTGCATGCTCGTCCCTCTCCCCTCCGCGGTCCGTCGATGACGGCGCCGCCCTCGCTCGTCGGCCTCGGGCATGGAAGTGAGCATAGTAACCAAGCGTGACAGCCGGGGAGGAAGCCGGGCCATCAGGCCGGCCGAAGGCGGACTCTTCGGATAATGGCCCGCCGATCGGCATCCGCCCTTTCTGATGCCAGACGTCACCGGTCGCACCGCATTGACGTCCCCGGCACGGAACCGGTGCATTCACACGCGCCGGACGGTTTTGGCCGCACTTCGCATCGCGTGCCACCGAATTTCCCGGGCGGTACGACGAGAATTGTTCACCGCAGTATGAAACCGGCCATTCGCTGAGGGTGGAATCGGCCAACTGCCCCTTTTCCCCAGCGTGTTACCAGCGGATCCGCTGTTGACAGTGATCAAGGAGGGCTTTTAGCATCCCTAAACATGGGGGAGATCAAATCGCGCGTTCACCGGACCTTCGCAGACTCACGCGCTCGTATCCGACGAGGCGCCCGGACGCCGTCACGGACTTCACCTCGCTCCTCCCGCGCCCGCCGTTTCACACGCTGATCCGGCCTGCGAGAACGGCCCCGTCAAGGGGTCTCGCCTGGCTGTGACCACTTCTCGGTCGGCAGCGTCCAGGCAGCAGTTTCACCCAAGAACCCGGAGGTCGGCATGTCATTGGACGAGTTCGCGCTTTCGGTCCTCGGACCGGCGACAGACAGGACGGCATTCGCCGGCAGCAGCTTCATCGCGCTCGGCGGCGACTCGCTGCGGGCGATGCGGCTGACCGCCCTGGCCCAGGAGCGGCTGGGGCTGCGGCTGTCGATGGCGGAACTGCTGTCGTCCGCGCCGCTGGCCACGGTGCTCGCGAACGCCGTCGGCACGGCGCCCGCCCCCACCACGGCGCCCGAGCCGGCGACGCCCTCGCTGACCCCGACGCAACGGGGCATGTGGATGATCGAGAACGTCCTCGGCGGCTCCACGTACAACCTGGTCTTCACGTCCTACGTGGACAGCGGCACGCTGGACCGCGAGGTCTTCGGGCGCGCCGCCGCCACCACGGCGGCGCGGCACGCCTCCCTGCGCACCGTGCTGCGCGAACAGGACGGCGAGATCGTGCCGGTCGTACTCGACCGGGCCGAGCCGGAGATCGTGGACGTCGAGCACGACGGCCCGGACTTCGAGGAGTTCGTCCGCGCCACCGCCGCCGAGCGCGGCCGCGCCCCCTTCGACCTCACCGCCGCTCCCCCGCTGCGCTACCTCTTCGTCACCGGCACGGACCGGCAGGCGGTCGTACTGGTCGCGCACCACGTGCTCCTCGACGGCTGGGCGGTCGGTCTGCTCCTCAACGAGCTGTTCGGCACCTACCGGGCACTCAAGGCGGGCGAGCCCCTGCCGTACACCGGCCCCGCACCCACCACGGACGCCCTGCTGCGCCGCCACGAGCGGGACCGCACCAGCGGCGAGTGGGACCGCCTGGCCGACTTCTGGCTGAAGCACCTGGACGGCGCCCCCACCGTCCTGGAAGTGCCCACCGACCAGCCGCGCCCCACGGTCCAGGACCCGGCGGGCGACCGCATCCCCCTCAACCTTGACAAGAACCTGACAATCCTGGTGGAGGACCGGGCGCGGGAGCTGGGCATCACGCCCTTCGCCCTGCTCCTCGCCTCCTACGGCCTGACGCTGAGCCGCTGGACCGGCGTCGACCGGCTCCTGGTCGGCGTCTCCCTCTACGGCCGCGACACCACCGAACTCGCCGAGCTGATCGCCGTCGCGGGCAACCTGGTGCCGATCCTGCTGGAGGTCGACGACGACGCGTCCGCCGCGGACTACCTGCGCGCCGTGCAGGACTCCCTGGCGCGCGGCATCGAGGCGGGGGCGCTGCCGTTCGACGAGCTGGTCACCCGGCTCGGTGTGGAACGCGGGCTGAGCGCGCACCCGCTGGTGCAGGTCTGCTTCGGCATGCACGACCAGCTGGTTCCGCAGCACATCGAGGCCGGCGACGTGCGGCTGCGGATCGAGGAGGGCCACGGCGGCGGCGCCCAGTTCGACCTGTCGCTGCTGTTCGGCCGGTCCCGCCCGACCCTGGGCGCGCAGCTGGAGTACGCGACGGCGCTGTGGCAGGAGGCCGACGCGCGTGCCTTCCTGGACGACTTCACCTCGGCCACCCGGGAACTTGCCACGGCCGGCGGCGCGGTGGAGGACCTGCGCTGCCTGTCCGCCGAGCGGCGGGCGGTCCTCGACGCCCTCAACGACACGCGCCGCACCTTCCCGGCGGTCACCGCGGACGAGCTGTTCCGCCGGGCGGCGCAGCGCACGCCGGACGCCGTGGCGGTGCGCGAGGGCGACCTGGAGCTGACCTACGCGCAGCTCGCGGGCGCCGCGGCCGAGCAGGCGCGCCGCCTGCGGGAGCTCGGCGTCGGCCGCGGCGACCGGGTCCTGATCGCGCTGGAGCGGTCGATCGCCGAGATCGTGGCGGTGCTCGGCACCGCCTGGGCGGGTGCCGCCTACGTCGGTGTGGACATGAGCCAGCCCGAGGAGCAGGTCCGGCACATCCTGGCCAAGGCCGCGCCGAAGGCCGCGCTGGCCTCCTCCCCGGACGCCGTCGCGTGCCTCGGTGTGCCGGCCTGTGCGACCTGGGAGCCGGCCTGGGAGCCCGCGGCCGACGAGCCCACGGCGGCCGGCCCCGACGACCTGGCCTACATCGCGTTCACCTCCGGTTCCACGGGTCTGCCCAAGGGTGTCGCGGTGCCCCACCGGGCGGTCGTACGGCTCGTGCACGAATGCGCCTTCGCCCCCTTCGCACCGGACGACCGGATGCTGCGCCTGTCCCCGCTGGCGTTCGACGCGTCCACCCTGGAGGTGTGGGGTCCGCTCGCGGCCGGTGCGGCGGTGGAGGTGTTCCCGGCGGGCCTGCCGTCGCCGAGCGAGCTGGGGGCGTTCCTCCTCGACCGGAAGGTCACCGTCGCATGGCTGACCGCCGGCCTGTTCCGGCTGGTCGAGGAGTTCGCGCCGACCGGGCTCGGCGGCCTGCGGCAGCTGCTCACCGGCGGCGACGTGGTGCCGCACGCCCACGTGGCGCGCGTGCTGGAGCGCCACCCCGGGATCGTCGTCACCAACGGCTACGGCCCCACCGAGAACACGACCTTCACCGCCACCCACTCGGTCACGTCGGCCGCGGAGGCGGACGGCCCCCTGCCCATCGGCACCCCGGTGCCGGGCACCCGGGTGTACGTCCTCGACCGGCGGCACCGGATCGTTCCGCCGGGCGCGGTCGGCGAGCTGTACGCGGCGGGCGAGGGCCTGGCGCACGGCTATGTGGACGACGAGGCCGAGTCGGCCAGGGGCTTCGGCCACTTCTCCCCCGACGTCCCGGACCGGCTCTACCGCACCGGTGACCTGGTCCGCGTGGACCGCGCCGGGCGGCTGCGCTTCCTCGGCCGCCGCGACGACCAGGTGAAGCTGCGCGGATTCCGCATCGAGCTGTCGGCCATCGCGGACGTGCTGGCCGCCGACCCGCGGGTGCGCGACGCGGCCGTCGTGGTCACCGACGACGGGGACAGCGCGGACAAGCGGCTGCTCGCCGCGGTCGTCCCGGCGGACGCGCCGGTGGGCACCGCCGAACTGCGCGACCTGGTGGCCGACCGGCTGCCCGCGTACATGGTGCCGAGCCTGTGGGCCGTGGTGGACCGGATGCCGGTCACCGGCAACGGCAAGGTGGACCGCCGGAAGCTCGCGGCGGTGGCGGCACCCGCCGGGCAGCGGGTCGCCACGCCCGAACCGGACCCGCTCGGCAAGGCGCCCGACCTGTTCGCCCGCGTCCTGGAGCAGCCCGTCGAGCTGACCGCGGACACCGACTTCTTCACCGTCGGCGGCAATTCCCTCGGCGCGCTCCAGCTGCTGCGCCTGATCCGCGACGAGCTCGGGGTGTCCGTGCGGCTGCGGGAGTTCCTGCTGGCGCCGACCCCCGCGGGCCTGAACAAGCTCATCGAGCAGGCGGAGCAGTCGTGACCGGGGCGGTCCGCGCCGACGTGGACGGCATGACGTGGGACGACGGGCTGGAGTGCTGGGTCGTGTCCGACCCGGCGCTGGCCCGCGTCGTCCTCAACCACGAGGGGTTCTCGTCCCAGACGTCTAAGCGGCTGGGCGAGCTCTACATGACTCAGGAGTCCCGGCAGGAGCACCGGGACCTGACCGAGTTCCTGCGGCTGTGGTTCGTGCACACCGACGGCGCGGAGCACGCCTCGCTGCGCAAACCGATGCAGCGCATGTTCTCCGCCTCCCACACCCGGTCCCTCGCCCCGACGATCGAGGCGATCGTGGACGCCTGCCTGGACGACCTGGCCGCCGACGCCCGGCACGACGCCGTGCCGACCGTGGCCGAGGGCGTGTCGGGACGGGTGATGGGCCACATCGTCGGTGTGCCGCAGGAACCGGCCGTCCTGCACGCGTGGTCCCGGGCCCTGTCCGGGTTCATCGCCGCGATGTACCGGCGCGACCACGCCGAGACCGCGCACCGCGTCATGCTGGAGATGACCGAGGCGCTGGAGCTCTCCCCCGCCCTGGACGGCTTCCCCCGCGACACCGCGGAGGACCGTGCCCGCACCACCGCGACCTGGGCGATGATCCTCTTCGGTGGCCTGGAGACCACCGCGTCCCTGATCGGCTCCTGCCTGCTGGCCGTGCTGGACAGCCCCGCCCTGTGGGAGCGGGTCCGCGCCGACCGGCCGGGCGAGGTCGAGTCGCTGGTCGAGTCCGTGCTGGAGAAACGGCCTCCGCTGCGCAACGTCGGCCGGGTCGTGGCCCGGGACTTCGAGTTCGAGGGCGCGCGGCTGCGCGAGGGCGACCTGGTCCTGGTGTCGCTGGCCGGCGGCGGCCTGTTCGACCACGACCTGTCCGACCTGGCGCCGGTCGCCGAACGCGCCGACCGGCACCTGGTGTTCGGGCACGGTGTGCACTACTGCATCGGCGCGCCGCTGGCGCGGCTGGAGGCCGCCGCCGTGCTGCGGCGGTTCGTCCGGCGCTTCCCGGGCGCCGCCCTGACGGAGAACGGCGTCGAGTGGGGACCCAACCTCGCCTACGTCGGGCTGGACCACCTGTTCCTGGACCTCGACGGGGACCGCGCACCGTGAACCGCCCCACCGCATTGGAGACGACACCCGGATGAAGTATCGGAAGATCGGCACCGACCCGCAGCACCGCCGTGAGGTGAGCGCCCTCGCGCTGGGTGCCATGCTGTTCGGCACGGTCGTCGAGGAGGAGCGGGCGTTCGCCGTCCTGGACCGGTTCGTGGAGGCCGGCGGCACCTTCCTCGACACGGCCAACAACTACGCGTTCTGGGTCAACGGCACCCAGGGCGGGGAGAGCGAGGCGCTGCTCGGGCGGTGGCGGCGCAGCCGGGGCATCACCGACGAGGTGGTGATCGCCACCAAGCTCGGCGGCCGGCCGAAGGCACCGGGCCGTGACTTCTTCAACCCCGAGGGCCTGGCGCCCGACGTCATCCGCGCGTCGTCGGCGCGCAGCCGCGCGAACCTGGGCGTGGAGCGGCTGGACCTGCTGTACGCGCACGCGGACTTCATGGACGTGCCGCAGAAGGACGTCGTCGAGGCCTTCGCCTCGCTGGTGGCGGACGGGTCGGTGGGCATGATCGGCGCCAGCAACCACTGGTCGTGGCGGCTGGAGTCGTGGCGGGCCCTCGCGGACGCCGCCGGCCTGCCGGGCTACGAGGTCGTCCAGTACCACCACACCTACCTGCGGGCGCGCGGTGACGTGCCGGGCCGCCGGTCCAAGGACGGCGACCAGGGGCTGTTCAGCGCGGAGTTGATGACCTACCTGCGCAGCCGCCCGAACCTGACCCTGGTGGCGTACACGCCGCTGCTGTCCGGCGCCTACGTGCGCGAGGACCGGCCGCTGGGCGAGCTGCACGACCACGCGGGCACCAGGGCCCGGCTCCGGGCGCTGCACGAGGTGGTGCGGGAGACCGGCGCCACCGCCAACCAGGTCGTGCTGTCCTGGATGATCGGCGGCGACCTGCCGGTCATCCCGCTGGTCGGCGCGTCATCGGTGGCGCAGCTGGACGAGAGCCTGGAGGCGGTGGACCTTGAGCTGACCGCCGACCAGCGCGCGCTGCTGGACGCGGCGCACTGATCAGCGGGGTCCGGTGAGGGTGGTGGCGATGACGTCGAGAACGCGCGCCACGCCCTCCGGGGCGAAGAAGTGACCGCCGGGCACGACGTCGAAGGCGTACGGCCCGGTGGTCTCCTCCCGCCATGCCGCCATCCGTTCCGGGGACGCCTCCTGGTCGTCCTGGCCGGAGAAGACGTACAGCGGGACGTCCAGCGGGGGTCGCGCGGGGGCGCCGGAGGTGGCCACCACGGTGAGGTCGGCGCGCAGCGGCGGCAGGAACAGCTCCAGCAGGTCCGGCCGCTCGAACACGATCGGCGGCGTGCCGCCCAGCTCACGCAGGTAGGCGATCAGGCCGTCGTCGGGCTCGTCCCAGCCGCGCACCCTGGTGCCCAGCGCGGGAGCGGCGCTGGAGGCCACGAACAGTGCGCGCGGACCTGGCCGGCCGGCGGCGCGCAGCGCGTGCGCCAGTGCCAGCGCGACCCGGGCGCCCATGCTGTGGCCGTACACCGCGAACGGCTCGTCCAGCAGCGGGTCCAGCACCTCCAGCACTTCCGCCACCAGCGGTTCCATGTGCAGGTGCGGGGGTTCGTCGAGACGGGTGTCCCGGCCGGGCAGCTGCACCGCCACCGTCGCCACGTCCGGCGGCAGCCGGTCCGGCCAGTCCCGGAACATCGCGGCGGTGCCGCCGGCGTAGTGGAAGCACAGGAGCCGGATCCGGGTGTCGCCCGGCGTCCCGAAGTGGCGCAGTGCCCGCTGCCGGCGGGAGAGGACGTCAGTCACGGCGCTTGGCGGTGATCGGCACGTGCTTGTAGCCGGACACGAAGTTGGACACCAGCCGCTCGGGCCGGCCCGCGGGCTGGAAGTCCCGGTAGTTCGCGAGGAGTTCTTCGAAGAGGATGCGCAGGGTCACCCGGGCCACGCTGTGGCCGACGCAGTAGTGCGGGCCGATGCCGAAGGCGAGGTGCTTGTTCGGCTTGCGGCGGATGTCGAACGTCTCGGAGTCCGGGAACTCGGTCTCGTCGCGGTTGGCCGCGCCCAGCCACACCACTACCGCGTCGCCGGCCGCGATCGGGGTGTTGCGCACGACCACGTCCTGCGTGGCGTAGCGCAGCATGTGGTTGACCGGCGACGACCAGCGCAGCGCCTCCTCGACCGCGGTGACGCCGACCTCCGGCTCGGCCGCCCACTGCGGCAGCACGTCGGAGTCGATGAACTCGGCCATCACGAAGTTGGGCGCGTGCGGCGTGGTCACGTTCGCGCCGAGGAGCAGGCTGTAGCAGTTGGAGACGACCTCGCTGGGCGTCATCTGCCGGCCCTCGAAGGTGGTCTTCATCAGCACGCTGATCAGGTCGTCGCCCAGGTTGTCGCGGCGGAACCGCACCAGGTCCTGGAAGTAGGCGAACAGCTCGTGGTGGGCCATGCTCAGCGTCGTGGCGCGGTCGCCCTCGTCCTGGTACTCGGGGTCGTCGGCGGCGATGCAGATGGTGGTGAGCCTGCTCAGCCACGGCCAGTCCTCGGCCGGCAGGCCCATCATGGTGCCGGTGACCGACATCGGCATGGCCAGCATGGCCTGTCCCCAGTCGAACACACCGCCGTCGCCGAGCGGGGCGAGGAGGTCGGTGACCAGCCCGCGGATCATCTCGCGCTGGCGGTCGACCGCCTGGACGGCCAGGGCCTTCTTCAGCCGCGCCTGCATGATCGTGTGCCGCGGCGGGTCGGTCACCGCGATCTGCTGTCCGCCCGCCGGGTCGTCCATTCCGAGCAGGGAGAGCATGTTGCCGCGCTCGGACGTGAAGAGCGCGGTGTTGCGCAGCACATAATCGGTTTCCTTGAAGTGGACGACCGACCAGAAACCGCGTGTTTCGTCGACCTGGTGCCAGGTCAGCCCGTCCTGTTTGCGCAGCTCTCGCCATACCTTGTGCGCGTCGCCGTCGCTGTACAGGTGGGGGTCGACCAGATCGGTGCCACCCATGTGCACCGGGCATCCGGAAACGGTTGCGTCGTGGACGTGCATGGCCGGTGTCCTCATCGGTTTGTGGAGCGAGCCATCCGGCAGACTCCTGGTCGGCGGGCGGGCACGGTGCTATTCCGGATGCGGGCCGCGGGCCAGGTGCCCGAAGGCCCGGCGCATTATGGTGATTCGACGGCCGACCGCATCCGGAATGTGCGGCGTCGTTGCCGTGGACCGAAGAATGGAGAGCGGTACGACCGCTCGATCAGGCGAACCGTCCTCGGCCGGCACCATTCGGGGCGCTCGGCCGGACGACGGCTGATTCGCGCAGGACGTCGCATTTCGCCGATGACGTCATCTGCCGCTGTTTACGGGCCGACACCTGTCGTCATCACATCCCCCGGAACTCCCAGTTCTGTGCGTGGACTTGACATGTGGTCATCCCGGCGAGCCAGTCAATCATCACGCTCATGAAAACGTCAACCACTGCCGACCGGGACCTGGTGCAATGCCCTGAAAAGAGCCCGATTTTGGCGAAGCGGATCATGCTTGACGGGACTCGACGTCCCGACCTAGAGTCCGGCCTGGAGATCATCGGCGATAGTCGAAACCACTGGCTCGCGCCGACTGGGATCAACGGGGGAACGCTGGCATTCACTCCCGTTCGGGTGGAATCTCTAGGGGGAAATCATGCCATCGTTACCGCATGTCCGCGTCCCGGCTTTGCCGCGGCGCCCCCTCGTCACTTGGGCGAGGGATGAGCATCTCGATGAATAGCCCGCGTCCCGGTGAGGGCGCTTGGTATCCGGCGACGCCGACCCAGCAGGGCATCTGGATTCTCGACCGGATCGAGCGACTGCGCCCGACCTATTTGCTGCCGAGCGTCCTGGAATTCACCGGACCCGTCGACTGCCTCCTCCTGACTTCCGCCGTGGAACGCGCGATGGGACGGCATCCCGCGCTGCGTTCCCGGTTCCGGCTGGACGCCGCCGCGATGCGTGTCGAGTACCGCACCGACGGGTCCGCGCCCGAGGTGGGCTTCACCGACGCGGTGGCCGACGACTGGTCCGCCGACGAGGTGGAGCGCCTCGTGGAAGCGCTCTGCTACACACCGTTCGAACTGGCCGAGGAGGCGCCGGCCCGGGCCGAGGTGATCCGGCTCGGCGCCGACCGCACGCTGCTCGTGCTGACCGTGCACCACATCGTGTTCGACGGGGTGTCCCGGCAGCTGCTGGTGGACGAGATCGGCACGGTCTACCGGGCGCTCGCCCGCGGTGCCGAGCCGGACCTGCCCACCCCGGCGCACCCGGCCCAGGTGCAGGGCGCCTCGGACGACGAGGGCCTGGCCGAGCGGGTCGCGGGCGTGGTGGAACGGCTGCGCGGCGCGCCGACCACGGTGGCGCTGCCCTACGACAGCGACCCCGAGGACCCCGAGCTGTCGATGATCGGGGCCACCGCGGACCTGCTGCTGGACGCCGGCCTCACCCAGACCGTGCTGTCCGTCGCCAGGCAGGAGGGCTGCACGGTCTTCATGACCGGTGTGGCGCTGCTGGCGGCCACCCTCGCCCGCACCACCGGGCAGACCGACTTCCTGTTCGCGGTCGTCTGGCCCGGGCGGGACGATCCCGCCGCCGCGGACGTCATTGGCATGTTCATGACTACACTGGTCGTGCGCGTCCGGATCGAGCCCGACACCTCGTGGCGGGAGCTGCTCCGGACCGCGCGGATCGCGGGCATGGAGACGTTCATCGACTCGGACGTGCCGCTGGACGCGATCGCGGCCGCGCTCGACCCCGACCGCGACATGGCGCGTCCCCCGCTGACCCCGGTCCTGGTCAACCTGGCCGAGGCGCCGGATCCACTGGAGCTCGCCCCCGACGTGGTGGGCCGCTTCCAGCCGCTGCGCCCGGAGTACAGCAAGTGGGACCTGGCGCTGTTCGTCCGCGTGGACCGGACGAGCGGGCAGGACCGGCTGGAGCTGTCCCTGAACCACCCGGCGGCCCTGTTCACCGAGACCACGACCACCGAATTCCTGGCGGCAGTGCGCCGCAGCGCCGCCGACCTCGCACACGCCCCGGAGGAAAACGTGCTGAACCAGCCCGCTGCGAAGAAGACCGATCTGAACGACCCCGCCGCGCGGTTGGACCTCGTCCGGTCCATCTGGCAGGAGATCCTCAAGACCGATCACGTGGACGACGACATCAGCTTCTTCGACGCGGGCGGCGACTCGCTGCGGCTGGTGGTCCTCGTGGAGCGGCTCAACCAGGAGTCCGGGCGGGTGCTGCGGACCGTCGACCTGTTCCGCGCCGGAACCGTGCGCGGGCAGGCGGAGCTGCTGGCCGCCCCGGCCGAGAACACGGCCGCGGGCCCGGGCAGCAGCCGCGACAGGCTGATGGGCGCGGTGCGCGACCGCCGTACCGGCGACCGGAGCTGACCCGGTCCCGCTGAGCCGACGCGCGTGGTCCGCCCGCCCCACGAGGGCGGGCGGGCCACCGGACGCCGAACCGGTCGCACACCCGAGGGGGAGAGGAACGAGGTGACCAACACCGAGAACGCGGTCGCTGTCGTCGGGATGGCATGCCGCATGCCCGGCGCGAACAACGTCGAGGAGTTCTGGGAGCTGCTGCGCGACGGCGTGGAGGGCATCACCCGGTTCGACGTCGAGGACCTGGTGCGCACCAAGGGCGCCGACCCGGACGACGTGCGTCAGCCGAACTTCGTGCCGGCCAAGGGCGTCCTGGAGGGCTCGGCCGACTTCGACTGGCCGTTCTTCGCCTACAGCCGGGCCGAGGCCGCGCGCATCGACCCCCAGCAGCGGGTGTTCCTGGAGACCGCGTCGGCCGCCCTGGACGACGCCGGTCTGGACCCGACCCGGTTCGACGGCTGGATCGGCGTGTACGCGGGCGCCGACCGCACCCACTCCGGCGAGGGGCTGGACTGGAACCCCCTGGACCGGGTGCTCGGGCTGGAGAAGGACCACGTCGCCACCCGCGTCGCCTACAAACTCGGGCTGCGCGGACCGGCGTTGACGGTGCAGACCTCGTGCTCCACCTCGCTGGTCGCGATCCACATGGCGGTGCAGAGCCTGCTGAGCCGGGAGTGCGACGCGGCGCTGGCGGGCGGTGTCGCCGTGGCGCCCAAGGGTGAGTGGGGCTACTGGCACGAGCCGGGCGGCCCGCTCTCCGCGGACGGGCACACCCGGCCGTTCGACGCCTCCGCCACCGGCACCGTGCCCAGCGAGGGTGTCGGCGTGGTGGTGCTCAAGCGGCTGGCCGACGCGCTGGCCGACGGCGACCGGATCGCGGCGGTGGTGCTCGCCTCGGCCCTGAACAACGACGGCGCGGAGAAGATGGGCTACACCACGCCCTCCATCCCCGGCCAGCGGGACGTCATCCGCTACGCGCAGAAGCTCGCCGGCGTGGAAGCGGCCGACATCGACTACGTCGAGGCGCACGCCACGGCCACCCCGATCGGCGACCCCGTCGAGGTGCAGGCGCTGACCGAGGCGTTCCGCATGTCCACCGCCGAGGTCGGGTACTGCGCGCTCGGCGGTGTGAAGAGCAACCTCGGCCACACCGGCGCGGCCGCGGGCGTGGCCTCGTTCATCAAGACCGTGCTCATGCTCGAACACGGCGAACTGGTGCCCAGCCTCCACTTCGACCAGCCGAACCCGATGCTGGACCTCGCGGACACACCGTTCCGGGTGTGCACCGAGCACAAGCCGTGGCCCGACCGCGGCACCCGGCTGGCGGCGGTGAGCTCGTTCGGCGTGGGCGGCACCAACGCGCACGTCGTCCTGCAGGGCCCGCCGGCCCGCGAGCAGGACGCACCGCCACCGGGCGGAACGATTCTTCCGCTGTCCGCCGCCACGCCGGAGGCGCTTGCGGCGCTGCGTGCGGACCTGGCCGGCGCGGTACGCCGGGAGCCGGACCTGCGCGCGGTGACCCGCACCCTGGCCGGCCGGCGCCTCCACCGGCACCGGCAGGCGCTCGCGGTGTCCGGCCCGGCGCACGCCGCGGAGGTGCTGGCCGCCGCGGGCGACCCGGAGCAACGACCGCTGGGCAAGGTGGCGTTCCTCTTCCCCGGGCACGGCACCCTGCGGTACAACGCCGGCGCGCCCGCCTATCGGCTGCTGCCCGGCTTCCGCCGCCGGTTCGACGAGCTGCGGGAGGCCGTGCTGGAGCGGTGCGGTGTCGACCTGACCCCCGTGGTGGCCGAGGTCGACGGCGGGCCCGAGTGGTTCGAGGAGGGCGCCCACCAGCAACTCGGCCTGTTCGCCCTCGGGTACGCGCTCGGCCGGCAGCTCATGGACTGGGGGATCACCCCGGTCGCCATGTTCGGCAACAGCATCGGCGAGTACGCGCCGGCCGCCCTGGCCGGGGTGTGGTCGCCCGCCGACGCCGCCGCCCTGGTGCACGAGCGGGCGCGGGTGGCGTGGGCCGAGACACCGCCGGGCCGCATGGTCGCGGTGACCTGCACCGCCGACGAGATCCGGCGCAGGATCGGCCCGGACAGCCCGGTCGAGGTGTCGGTGATCAGCCGCGGCGGCGTGGTGCTGTCCGGACGCGAGGCCGACGTCGACGAACTGCTGGCCGGGGACGCCCTGGCCGGACTGGACCTGCGGGTCCTCGCCGTGGACCGGCCGGGGCACTGCTCCCTGCTGGCCCCGGCGGCGGAGATCCTGCACCGGGTCGTCGCCGGCACCGAGGCGTCGCCCGCGGTGCTGCCGCTGGTGTCCAACACCACGGGCACCTGGGCCGACCCGGAGGCCGTGGCCGGACCGGACTACTGGGCCACGCAGTTCACCCGGCCGGTGCTGCTGGACGCCGGCGTGGAGACGCTGCTGGACGCGGGCGTCGACACGTTCCTGGAGCTCGGCCCCGGCGGATCCATGCTGGGCACGGTGCGCTGGAACGAGCGCTGGGACGGCAGCCGTACCGGCCTGCCGATGCTGGGCCGCGCCGAGGACGGCGACCTCGGCCTGCTGCGGGCGCTGGGCGGGCTGTGGGAGCGCGGGGTGGACGTGCTGGGCGAGACCGTGCTCGCGGGCACCGGCTCCCTGCCGCGCCGCTCCCTGCCGCCGCACCCGTTCCTCGGCCGGGACCCGAACGGCGACGAGCCGGTACGGGCCGCCGTGCGGACGAAGGCGCGGACGGTGGCGGTCGGCGACTCGGTGCGCCCCGCGCTGGAGCAGGTGTGGACCACGGCGCTCGGACAGCCGCCCGCCTCGGACGCGGACCACTTCTACGCGCTGGGCGGCGAGTCGCTGAACGCGCTGCACATGATGAGCCGGCTACGGCAGCAGTCCGGGCTCGTGGTGTCGCTGGCCGAGTTCTCCCGCCGGCCCACGTTCGGGCACCTGGTCGAACTGGCCGAGCGGGACCGGCCGAAGACACCGGCCACGCGCGCTCCGGTCGGTGCCGTACGGCTGCGGGAAGGGGCGGGCCGCCCGTTGTTCCTGGCCGCCGACGCCGCCGGCACCGCGCTCAGCTACCAAGCGCTGGCCGACCGGCTCGACACCGACCGGCCGGTGTACGGGCTGGAGCCCGACCCGGCGGACGGGACGCACCGGTCCGTGCTCCAGGTGGCGGCGCACCACGTGGACGCGCTGCTCGCCGTCCAGAGCGAGGGCCCGTACACGCTGGGCGGGTGGTCGTTCGGCGCCGTGGTGGCGCACGAGATGGCCCGTCTGCTCGTCGCCCGCGGCCAGACCGTCGACGTGCTGCTGTGCATCGACGCGTATCTGCCGGGCCGGGTCGGCCGGCCCGTCGGGACCGATCCGGAATTCCTGTACAGCCACGCCTTCTTCCAGGTGGCCGGTGTGCTGAACGTCGGCGAGGTCGGCCGGCGGCTGCGCCGCGACCCCGCGCTGCGCAAGCTGTTCCTGGACAAGGCACGCGTGCTCGCGCCGTACCGGCCGCGCCCGGTGGACTGCCCGGCCGTGGTGTTCAAGGTGGGCGTGGACGCACGCGGGGCGAAGCGGCTCACCACCCGTCTGACACCGCTGTACGGCGGGGGCGTGCGCGTGCGCCCGGTGCCGGGCGACCACTGGTCGGTGCTGACCGAGCCACACGTGAACCGACTCGCCGAAGACCTGCGAACCACGTTGCTCGGCCTCGCGCCGGAGCGGAATTGAGGCCGTGCATGTCCACTGAACCGCGCGAACAGCTCGACGGCGCACCGGACCGGGTGGCCGAGGCCGACCCGCCCGTGGCCGGGCCCGGAGCGGACGTGCCGGCACCCGAGGCGCCGGAAACCGCAACCTCCGAGGCGTCGGCCGCGGCACCGGAGGCCCCGGAGAAGCCGCTGATCAAGAACTGGGACTTCCAGGCGCTGTGGAGCAGCGAGGCGTTCGCCGCGCTGGCCAAGGAGACCGCGGAAATCGCCTACCCCATGCTGATCCTGGCCACCACGGGGTCGACGCTGTACGCGGGTATCGTCGGCTCGGCACAGCTGATCACGGCGAGCCTGGTCTCCCTCCCGGCCGGCACACTCGCCGACCGGGTGGACCGCAGGCTGCTGCTGATGGGCTGCAACCTGGTCCGGGTCGCGCTGCTGGCGTTGTTCAGCGTGCTCATCTTCACCGAGCACACGAACATGGTGGTGATCTTCGCGATCGCCCTGTGCTCGGCCGTCTGCTTCGGCCTGTCGCAGCCCGCCGGACTGGCCGCGATCAAGGCGCTGGTGCCGGCGTCCCAGCTGACCCAGGCCACCGCGCAGAACCAGATCCGCTACTTCGGTGCGACCGTGGCCGGACCGCCCATCGGCGGTGCGCTGTTCGGTGTGGCGCGGGCGTTCCCGTACCTGGCGTCGGCGGTGTCGTTCCTGATCTCCACCGTGCTCCTGCTGTTCGTGCGCAAGCCGATGCAGGGCGAGTCGAGCGGGGCGGCCAAGGAGAAGCGCGGCACGGCCGAGGGCTTCCGGTTCCTGTTCCGGCAGCCCATCCTGCGCCCGCTGATCATCTGGATCATGGGGTCGAACATGGCGTTCACCCACTCCGGTGTGTTCCTGGCGCTGATCGCGGTGGCGCGGGGGCGGGGCGCGTCGGAGTCGTTCATCGGCGCCACGCTCGCCGTGGCCGGTCTGGGCGGCCTGTTCGGTTCGCTGATCGCCGGGTGGGTCTTCAAGAAGGTGAAGCCGTCGGTGATCGTGCTCTACGGCGCGTGGATCGGCCCGGTGGTGGCGATCCTGCTGGCGGTCACGCCCGGCGTGATCCCGCTGGGCATCATCGTGACCCTGGTGTTCATCCGCGGCCCGATCATCAGCACGCTGTTCCTCTCCTACCTGGCCGCCGTCGCCCCGGACAAGGTCCAGGGCCGGGTGCTCGGCGCGGTCTTCTTCATGTCCATGAGCGCGGCCCCGATCGGTGTCTTCCTCGTCGGCGCCATCTTCGAACTGGCCGGCGCGACGTGGGTGTTCATCACCATGTGCGCGATCTCGGGCGTCGCCGCGCTGCCCACCCTCAGCAAGCAGATCCGCCACTTGCCCGCCCCCGAATCAGTGGCTGTATGACCACGATCCAAGGAGAAGGAATGAGCACCGAAGCGCAGCCGGGCCTCCACTACGAGCAGCTGCCCCCGGAGTTCTTCACCGAGCCCAACCCCAACCGGCACGCCGACATGGCGGCGCTGCGCTCGAAGTGCCCGGTGCACCGGATCGACCACCCGGTCGGCGCCGAGGCGTACGTCGTCATGGACTACGAGACGGTCAGCGGCCTGTTCGGCGACCCGCGGCTGTCCAAGAGCGTGGACAAGGCGCCGGCCTGGTGGCAGAACCTGCTGAAGGACTCCAGCCCGATCCTGATCCGCAACATGCTCACCGCGGACGCCCCGGAGCACACCCGGCTGCGCAAGCTGGTGGCGCAGGCCTTCACCCCGCGCAAGATGCAGGCGCTGCGGCCGAAGATCCAGGAGACCACCGACGACCTGATCGACGCCTTCAGCGACGGCAAGGCCGACCTGTTCGAGGAGTTCGCGCTCACCCTGCCGCTGAAGGTGATCTGCGAGTTCCTCGGCGTCCCGTTCGAGGACCGGGACAAGCTGCACGAGTGGGGCCTGCTGCTCAGCGGGGCGCCGTACGCGGACGACGAGATGAACCGCAAGCTGAAGTGGGCCAGCGACGGCATCGAGGAGTACCTGAACGAGCTGCTGGCCGTGCGCCGCACCATGGAACTGGGCGACGACCTGGTCAGCACGCTGATCCGGGCCGCCGACGAGGACGGCCGGTTCACCAACGACGAGCTGGTCTCCACCCTCATCCTGCTGATCAACGCCGGGCACAAGACGACCGCGTACATGATCTCCAGCGGTATGGAGGCGCTGTTCGCCCACCCGGACCAGCTGGAGATGCTGCGCAACGACCCGAACCTCGCGCCCACCGCGATCGAGGAGTTCCTGCGGTACGAGCCGCCCGTCTACCGGGGCACGCTGCGCGTCGCGGCCGAGGACATGGAGCTGGCCGGGGTGCCCATCGGCAAGGAGGCGTTCGTACACCTGATGATCGGCTCCGCGAACCGCGACCCGAAGGTGTTCGAGGACCCGGACCGGCTGGACATCACGCGCACCGGCAACCGGCACTTCTCCTTCGGCCACGGCGCGCACTTCTGCCCGGGGTCCCCGCTGTCCCGCCTGGAGGGCGAGATCGCGTTCAACACCCTGCTGCGCCGGCTGCCGGACATCGCGCTCGCGGTGCCGCGCGAGGAACTGCCGTGGCTGTACGACAACTCCGTCGGCCGCGGTGTCTCCAGCCTGCCGATCACCTACACCACGAAGCTGCCCCGCTAGTCCGGGACGCAGACGGTCCGGGACGCAGACGGTCCCGGACGGAGAACCCCCTTGGAGCAACACATGACCGACACCCCCGTCACGCTGATCACCGGTGGTGGCAGCGGCATCGGAGCCGCCACCGCCCGGCAACTGCTCGGCAAGGGGCAGCGGGTGGCCGTCCTCGGGCGCGGCCGGCAGCGGCTGGACCGGTTCGCGAAGGAGGTCGGCGACCCGGACCGGCTCCTGACGCTGCAGGGCGACGCCGGCGAGTGGGACGAGGTCCGGTCGGCGGTGGCCGCGACGCTGAAGCGGTTCGGCCGGCTGGACGCCGCGGTCGCGAACGCCGGCTGGGCCACGCACGACGACATCGCGGAGGGCGACCCGGCCGGCTGGCGGGAGATGGTCCTGACCAACGTGCTGGGCCCGGCGCTGCTGGTGCGGGCGGCGCTGCCCGCGCTGAAGGAGTCCAAGGGGCGGATCGTGCTGGTGGGCAGTGTCGCCGGGCACGCGTACGCGGCGGGCAACATCTACGGCATCACCAAGTGGGCGGTCACCGGCCTGGCCGAGAACACCCGGCGCCAGGTCACCGCCGACGGCGTCGGGGTGACGCTGGTGTCGCCGGGCCGCACCGAGACGCCGTTCTGGGACGACTTCGGCGGCCTGCCGGACGGCGTGCTGCTCTCGGCGGACCAGGTCGCCTCCTCGATCGTCTTCGCGCTGGACCAGCCGTCCACCGTGGACGTCAACACCATCATCGTCAGGCCCATCGGCCAGCCCGTCTGAGGGGACGCGTAATGAAGATCGCACTGGTGTGCCTGCCGTTCGCCGGGGCGGGTGCCTCGTTCTTCCATCCGTGGTCGGCGCACGCGGGCGACCGGCTCGTCGTCGTACCGGTACAACTGCCCGGCCGGGAGCGGCGGATCGACGTCGAGCCGTACCGGGACGCCGTGGTCGCGGCGGACGAGCTGCTGCCGGAGCTGGTGCGGCAGCTCGACGGCCTGACCGACGTGGTGCTGTTCGGACACAGCATGGGCGCGGTGCTCGCCTACGAGCTGGCGCACCGGGTGGCGGCCCACCCGGACCTGGTACTGCGTCACCTGTTCGTCAGCGGGTCGCCGGAGCCGCACACTCAGCGGGCCGGGCGCGCCACCGGACTCGGCGACGACGCGTTCCTGGCACAGGTGTCGCAGTTCGCCGGGTTCAGCCACGAGGCGCTGGAGGACCCGGAGATGCGCGAGCTGATCCTGCCGACGCTCCGCGCCGACGTGGAGATGCACGAGAACTACCGTCCGAGCACGAACGACCGGCTGCCCGCCCCCATCACGTCGCTGCGCGGGTCGGACGACACGCTGGTGACCGCGGCGGAGAGCGCCCGCTGGTCCGAGGTGGCCGGTGCCGGGTTCGAGTACGTGGAGACGCCCGGCGGGCACATGTACCTGACCGACGCGGCCCCCGACCTGCTCAAGCTGATCGACACCACGGTCTAGGAGACAGTCGATGCGGTTGACCGGGAAAGTCGTCGTCATCACCGGGGCGGCCCGCGGCATCGGCCGCGCCACCGCGGTCGCCTGCGCCGCCGAGGGCGCGGACGTCGTGCTGCTGGACGTGTGCGCGGACCTGCCGGGCGTGCCGTACCCGCTGGGGTCGGCCGGCCAGCTGGAGCACACCGGGGCGCTGTGCCGGGACCGGGGCGCGTCGGTGCTCACCGTGAAGGCGGACGTGCGCGACACCGCGTCGGTGCGCGACGCGGTGGAGCTGGCGCGCGAGCGCTACGGCCGGATCGACGCGGTGGTGAACAACGCGGGCATCGCCGCGCCTTCGGGCAAGCAGGTGCACGAGATCAGCGAGGACGAGTGGGCGCTGATGATCGACGTGGACCTGACCGGCGCGTGGCGGCTGATCCGCGAGGTCGGCAAGGCCATGTGCGAGCAGCGCTCGGGCAGCATCGTGAACATCGCGTCCACCGCGGGGCTGGTCGGCTACCGGCACTTCGCCGGGTACGTGGCGGCCAAACACGGGCTGATCGGCCTGACCAAGGCCGCGGCGCTGGACTACGCGCCGATGAAGGTGCGGGTGAACGCGGTGAGCCCGGGCAACGTGCGGGACACCGCCGGGGGCGAGGGCCGGATGCTGCGGGAGATCGCCCGCGCGCTGGACGTACCGGCGGACGAACACGTGGCGGCGTTCACCCAGTCGCAGCCGATGAACCGGCTGGTCGAACCCGACGACGTCGCCGGGGCCGTGGTGTTCCTCGTGTCGGACGACTCGGCGCAGGTGACCGGCTCGGTGCTGACCGTCGACGGCGGCTTCACCGCTCACTGACCAGGAGGACAAGTGTTTTCAGGTGCCCGATGCCACGCGCTGGCCGTCCGGCTCGCCGGGGCCGTCCGCCCGGAGGCGCCGGCCGTGCCCGGCTGGTCCCGGCTGTGGGTGGAGGACGTGCCCGCCGGGTCGGCCGAGCCGCTCGCGCTGCGGCGGCGCGAGGCCGAGACGGCCCGGCCGGCGTCCGGTCTGCGGTGCACCCTGCTGCGCTACCGGGACGGCGTCGAGGACCTGGTGCTGGTGGCGGACCGGGGATTCCTGGACGCGGCCGGACTGCGCACCGCGGCGGCCGTGCTGAGCGGTGCGGAACCGGCGCAGTCCGCGCGGTCCGCGAAGCCCGCGGGGCCGGCCGCCGGCGCGCCGGCGGCAGCGGCGGCGGCGGTGCCGGACTGGGCCGCGGCCCCCGACCCGGTGCCCGCGGGCTCCTGCGAACTGGTGCTGCCGGGCTCCGAGGCCGGGACCTCGGACAGCTGGCGCACCGCGCTGGCGATCACGCTGGTGCGCTACGCCTCGGTCGACTCGCCCGGCTGGGCGGTCATCGGCACCGACGCGGGCGCGCTCCGGGTGACACCGGGGGCCGCCGCCGAACCGACCGGTGAACCGGCCGCGGCCGGACTGCTCGTGTCCGAAGCGGACCTCGGGGCGGACCTCGGGGCGGACCTCGGGACGACCGAGTACCGGCCCTGCCTGACACCGCCGTTCCCGCTGACGTTCTCCACGTGGCGAGAGGGGGCCACGGTCCGGTTGCGCTGCGACCACCAGGCCGGGCCCGTCTCCTCGGCGCAGGTCGAGCAGTTCACCCGGCACTTGGCGCACGTGCACCGCCAGGTGGTGGCGGACCCGGACGTGGACGCCGACGCGGTCGAGCTGCTGGACGCGGCCGAGCGCGAGCGGGTGGCCGCGCTGGGCCGGCCGGCCCGGGCGCTCACCACCACGCCGACGCGCATCGACGCGGCGTTCCGCGCGGTCGCGGCCCGCACCCCCGACGCGGTGGCGCTCACCGACGGCGAGGTGTCCCTCACCTACGCCGAGCTGGACGCGCGCTCGGACGCGGTGGCCGGCGGGCTGCGCGCGCTCGGCGTCTCGGACGGCGACCGCGTCGGAGTGTGCCTGGAGCGCACCGCGGAACTCGTCGTCACCCTGCTGGGCGTGCTCAAGGCGGGCGCCGCCTACGTGCCCAGCGACCCCGCCTACCCGGCCGAGCGGCTGGCCTACACCGCGCAGGACGCCGGCCTGCGCCTGGTGGTCACGCGGCTGCCCCGGCTGCCCGGCGGCGCGGCCCTGGTGACACCGGACGACGTGACGGCGGCCGGGAACGAACCGCCCGGCGGCCCGGTATCGCCGGACGACCCCGCGTACGTGATCTACACGTCCGGGTCGACGGGCCGGCCCAAGGGTGTCGTGGTGCCGCACCGCAACGTCGTCGCGCTGGTCGACGCGGCCCGCGACGAGTACCGGCTGGGACCGTCCGACGTGTGGACCCTGTTCCACTCCAGCGCCTTCGACTTCTCGGTGTGGGAGATCTGGGGCTGTCTGCTCACCGGCGGCCGGCTGGTCGTGGTGCCGTACTTCGTCTCCCGTGAACCGGAGCGGTTCCGCGACCTGCTGGCGGCGCAACGGGTCACCGTGCTCAGCCAGACCCCGTCGGCGTTCGCGCAGCTGCTCGAAGTGGCGCACGCGGACCTGGTGGTGCGGTTGGTGGTGTTCGGCGGCGAGCCGCTGGACCAGCGGGCGCTGCTGCCGTGGTTCGACACGCACCCCGAGTCGGCCTGCCGGGTGGTGAACATGTTCGGCATCACCGAGACGACCGTGCACGTCACGCACCAGACGGTGACCCGGCGGCACGCGCTGGCCGGGTCGCGGTCGGTGGGACCGGCCCTGCCCGGCTGGCACCTGTACGTGGTGGACCCGTCCGGGCGGCTGCTCCCCCCGGGCGTGCCCGGGGAGATCTGGGTGGGCGGGGCCGGGGTGGCGTCCGGCTACCTCGGCCGGGAGGACCTGACCGCGCGGCGCTTCACCGAGGACCCGCACGTGCCGGGCGCCCGGGTCTACCACTCCGGCGACCTGGGCCGGCTGCGGCCGGACGGCGCGCTGGAACACCTGGGGCGCATCGACAGCCAGGTGAAGGTGCGCGGCTTCCGCATCGAGCTGGACGAGATCCGCGCGGTGCTGCTGGAGGACCCGGACGTGCGCGCGGCGGCCGTCGTGGTGCACCGCGACGACCCGGACGACGCGGCCACCGCCCGGATCGACGCGTACGTGGTGGCGGCGCCCGGCGGTGAGACGTCGGGTGTGCGCAAGCGGGCCGCCGAGATCCTGCCCGACTACATGGTGCCGACCACGGTCACCGCCCTGGACTCCCTGCCGCTGACCACGAACGGCAAGCTGGACGCGTCGAGGCTGCCGCGGCCGGCGGCCCCGGCCCAGCCGCTCGCCCCGCCCGCGGACGGCGACGACCTGGCGTCCCGGCTGCGCGAGGTGTGGGGGTCGGTGCTGGGCGTCCCGGTGGGGCTGGACGACGACTTCTTCGAGCTGGGCGGCAACTCCCTGTTCGCGGTGCGCATCGGGGCGCGCCTGCGGGCCGACGGCCTGCCGCCGCTGCCGCTGCGCGAGCTGTACCGCCACCCCACCATCCGTTCGGTGGTCTCGGCTCTCCAGGCGAGCTGAGCGCCACGGGACGGACAGCCACCCGAACCCGGGGGGCGCCCGACTGATCGTCGCCGTGTTCAGCGGAGGCGGGTTACTGGAAAGGATGCCGGTGATGGTGAAGTCGTTCTACGAACTGGGCGAGGTACCGCCCTTGGGCACCGTGCCCGAGCAGATGTACGCCTCGGTGATCCGCCCGGAGCGGTACGGACCGCCGAGCAGCGCCTTCGAGATCGAACGGCTGCCCGTGCCCGAGGTGGGCCGCGGTCAGGTCCTGGTGCTGATGATGGCCGCCGGGATCAACTACAACAACGTCTGGTCGGCGCTCGGTTACCCGCTCGACGTCATCGCCGCCCGTGCGAAGGCCGGCGACCAGAGCGGGTTCCACATCGGCGGGTCCGAGGGCGCCGGTGTGGTGTGGGCGGTCGGCGAGGGGGTCCGCGACGTCAAGGTCGGCTCCGAGGTCGTGCTGTCCGGGCTCCAGTGGGACGAGACGGCCGCCGACATCAGGCTGGGCGCCGACCCGGTCCTGTCCTCGACGCAGGCCGTGTGGGGCTACGAGAACAACTACGGCTCCTTCGCGCAGTTCACCGTCGTCGACGAGTACCAGTGCCACCCCAAGCCGGCGAGCCTCACGTGGGAGGAGGCGGCCTGCTTCATGCTGACCGGCGTCACGGCCTACCGGCAGCTGCGCGGCTGGCCCCCGCACGTCGTCCAGCCCGGCGACCCGGTGCTCATCTGGGGCGGCGCGGGCGGGCTCGGCTCCATGGCCATCCAGATCGTCCGGATGTACGGCGGTGTCCCGATCGCGGTCATCTCCGACGAGTCCCGCGCCGAGCACTGCATGCGGCTGGGCGCCGAGGGCGTCATCAACCGCAAGGAGTTCGACCACTGGGGCAGGCTGCCCGACACCACGGACGACGAGGCGATGGCGCGGTGGACGCACGGCGCGCGCGCCTTCGGCCGCCGTATCTGGGACATCCTCGGCGAGCGCCGGTCGCCGCGCATCGTGCTGGAGCACGTGGGCCAGGACACCATCCCCACCTCCATGTACGTGTGCGACTCGGGCGGCATGGTGGTGATCTGCGGCGGCACCAGCGGCTACAACGCCGACACGGACCTGCGGCACTTCTGGATGCGCCAGAAGCGGCTCCAGGGCTCGCACTACGCCAACTCGCGCGAGTGCCGTGAGGTGACCGAACTGGTCGGATCGGGCCGGCTGGACCCCTGCCTGTCGTGGTGCGGCGACCTGACCGAGGTGGGCAAGGCGCACCAGCTCATGCACGACAACGCCCACCCGCCGGGCAACATGGCCGTGCTCGTCAACGCGCCGCGGACCGGACTGCGCGACCTGGAGTCCACGCTCGCCGCGCTCACCCCGGCCTGAGCGGCTCCCCGGGGGCGGGAGGGGGACCGGTCGGTCGTGACGGGCCGCGCCTCCCCCGCCCCGGGCGCTTTCCCGACCGGTTCCACCCGTACGGTGTGACATCCCTCACGCATCGAGCCCCTACTAGGCGGGGACGGTAGTAGGCGGCACCCCGCCGACAAAAGGGATTTGTCCGGCTTGACGGTGCGCCGGGCGGCCCTTCACCCGCGGGCGCCCTCCCCACTCGGCACCGGCCCGCATTTGCCGCGCGCGCCGCTCACCTGACGGCCCGGCAGCCCTCAGCAAACATCGCGGACGCGAAGTCGGCAGCAAAGCGGCCGTCTGACAAGAGGCGTCCGGGACTACTAGGCGAGCTAGTGGCGAAGCCCTTTGCGCTCCCTGTGAGGCCCTCCCGAGAATGAGCGCCCGGCGATCACCGAATGGGGTTCACGCATGGGCAAGCACCGCAAGACGCAGCACTACCGGCGGATAGCCGTCGCCGTCGGCGCCATCGGCGTCGTGGGCGTACCGTCCGTCGCCCTGGCCTGCTCCGACTGGCCGTACGGCACGGAAGAGCAGTCGTATGTCACCGCGACGAGCACGCCCACGGCCCGGTGGCACCACGTCCACCGGCATCACCACCGCAACGACGGCGCCTTCCGCGGCACGACGGCCACGCCGTCGGCGACCGCGCACCCGCGCGCCACGCAGCCGGCCGCGCCGAGCAAGCCCGCGCCGAAGCCCACGACCCACGCGCCCGCGCCCAGCACCCCCGCGTCCACCCCCACCGCGCCCCCGGCACCCGCCGCCTCCACGGCCGCCGCCGCGCCGAGCACCCCGCCGCCCACCGCCACGGCGTCCACGGTCACCGCTCGGGTCGTCCAGCTCGTCAACGCCGAACGCGCCAAGGCCGGCTGCCGGCCGCTCACCCTGAACTCCACGCTCACCAAGGCCGCGCAGGCGCACAGCGCGGACATGGCGGCTCACCGGAACATGTCCCACACCGGTTCCGACGGCTCCGGACCGGGCGACCGCATCACCGCCGCCGGCTACACCTGGAGCAGCTACGGCGAGAACGTCGCCTACGGCTACAGCACCCCGGAGGCGGTCATGGCGGGCTGGATGTCCAGCCCCGGCCACCGGGCCAACATCCTCAACTGCGGGTTCGAGGAGATCGGCGTCGGTCTCGCGCAGCCCGGCAGCTACTGGACCCAGGACTTCGGCACCGCCCGGTGAGCTGAGCCGGGCCGGACGCCGGCCAGCGGGTTCGGCAGGGGCAGGTAGCGGGCGTCCGCGCCGTCCGCGCCGGTCCAGCGCAGCAGCAGGTTGGTCTTGCCGGGCAGAGTGGGCGCGGTGAGCAGCGCCGGGATCTCCGGCAGGGCGTGCCGGGCGAGTTCGCGGCGGACGGCGGGCCACGGGTCGAAGCCCGGGTGGTGGTCGGCCAGGGCGCCGGCGATCTCGGTCAGGTGGTTGACGACCAGGCAGTACACCAGCCGCTCCCAGCCGGCCTCCCGGGAGACGTCCGGGAGCAGCTTGGCGCCCTCCGCATCCCGGAACAGCGCCTGCACGGGCGTACCGGACGCGTCCACGCCGACGAGGGTGTTCTGGAGGTGGGCCTCCAGGACGACGCCGTGGTCGTCGAACGCGGTCAGCGCGGGCGGCACGACCTGCCGCAGGTACGCCTGCCACCAGCCCGCCGGATCGGCCGTGGCGGCCAGCGGGCTGCCGTCGAAACCCTCGGCGAGGCCGGCCGCGAGCAGCGGGGTGGCGCCCGGCAGCAGGTGGCCGCGCAGGCCGTCCCGGACGAGCACGGCGAGCTCCTCGAAGGCGAACGCCGCCGTGCGGTAGCCCCGGTCGCTCAGCCAGGCCGCGGGCGGGCCCATCGCCGCGAACGCGTGCCCGGCGGCGGTGTCGGTACGGCGCAGCCGGCGCAGGTCGTGTCGCCACAGCCGGCGGACGTCGTTGGTGATGCGGACGTCCAGGCTGAACTTGACGAACAGATCGCGCCGGGGTTCGTACACCGTGCGGACCGCCGCCGTGGGCCAGGTGTCGAAGGCGGTCGTGCCGAGCCGCAGCAGCCGGCCGTCGGCGAAGGCGGGGGCGAGGTCGCGGGCGGTCAGGCCGAGCTGCCAGGGGTGGGCGGGCAGCAGCCGGTAGCCGGGCGGGGCCGTGCCGAGGGCGTCCAGGGCGCGGGTGTCGCCCTCCTCGGCCACCTGGTCCTCCCGGACACCGAGCAGCACCAGCGGGAAGCGGGCGTGCGCCTCGGGGGCGTACGGCAGCCAGGACGCGACCGGGCCGCCGCCGCGCGCCTTGGGGGCCGGGTGGTAGGGGTGGCCGGTGAGCAGCGACTGCTCGGACCGCAGGTACGGGTCCTCGGGCGCCGCCGCCCGGGCGCGGGCGGCGAGCAGCGCGGCGACCGCGTCCCGGCTGTCGATCATCTCGGCGGGCAGGTCGCCGCCGGACAGCCCGGTGTGCCGGCGCAGTTCCTCGGCGACCAGTTTGACCAGTTCCGGGTGGCCGATGCGGTGCCAGGAGCCGGCCGTGAACACCTCGGGGTCCGTCGGGCGCCGCCCGGACCGCACCCGCAGCAGCCGGCCGCCCGGCAGCCGGTGGACGCGGTGGTCGCCGGCCTCCGGGAGCGGCTCGGCCACCTCCCGCAGCAGGCAGTTGAGCAGGGGGGCCGCCGCGTACGCGTCGGCGCGGCGGCCGGCCTCGCCGTTGGGTGGTGTGTGGTCCACGCGTTCCATTCGTCCGTCGTTCATGCGGTCCGCCGCCCGTTGCGCGCACCCGGTGCGCCGGCCGGCGGCCGATCGTGATCAGTATGGCTGTCGTGCCCGACAATCGTGCCGTGCGCCGTGTACCCGAGGAGCCGATCGTGCACCGTCCCCCCGCCGCCGAGGCCCGGATCGCCGAGGAACTGGCCACCGTCCGCCCCGGCCTGCTGTCCCGGTACGCGACGGAGCTGCCCGGTGCCCGCGCCGCCGTGCTGACCCGGCTGTGGCGGGCGCTGGCCCACGAGCCGCTGCCGTTCGTCACGGACCGGGCGCGCGGGGCGGACGGTCTCGCGCTGCGCCTGGCCGACGGCCGGACGCTGCACGGGCCGCACGCGGATCCGTACGCCACGCACGCGTACGTCACCGCGGTCCGCCTGGACCGGGAGCGGTACGACGATCCGGCGCGTCTGATCGGTGCCCTCGGCGTGCCGCACGCGGACGCCTTCGCCGCGGAGCTGGCGGACAGCGTGGCCTCGCTGGCGCTCTCGCGGGCCGGAGCGGATCACCCGAAGGAGTGGCCGGCGGGGGGCTCGCCGGCCGGCGGTCGGGGGGAGGCCGGCGGCCGGGAGGAGTCCGGCGGTCGGGGGGAGGACTGGGAGTGGGAGCAGCGGGTGGTCGACGGGCACCCGTTCCACCCCAACTGCCGTTCCCGGCCCGGTTTCTCGGTGGCGGACCAGCTGGCGTACGGCCCCGAGCACGGGCCGGTGGTGGAGCTGGGCACGGTGGCGATGCCGGCGGACCGGTGCCTGGTCGCCGGGGACTGGCCGGCGGAACTGCGGGACGGCGACCGGCTGTTGGTGCCGGTGCACCCCTGGCAGGCCGTCCATGTGCTGCGCCGTCCGTACGACGTCTGGCGTGCGGCCCGGCCGCTGATGTCCCTGCGCACGCTGGCACTGCCCGGCGGCCCGCACGTGAAGACCGCGCTCAGCGCCCGGCTGACGTCGTCGGTGCGGACCATCTCGCCGTACTCGGTGCGGTCCGCGGCGGCGCTGTCCTCGCTCGCCGAGGAGCTGGTGGCGCGCTCGGACGGCCTGCTGCACGTCACCCGCACACTGGGCGCGGTCACGGCCCACTCCCCCGACGTGGCCGCGCTGCTGCGGGAGTCGCCCGAGGTGTACGCGGGACCGGATGAGCGGGTGCTGCCGGTGGCCGCGCTCGCCACCACCCCCCTGCCCCAATCCCCCGGCTGGCTGGCCGCGTTCACCCGGCTGGCGCTCACGGTGGGCCTGCGCGTGCTCGACCTCGGTGTGGCACTGGAGGCCCACGGCCAGAACCTGCTGGTCGTCCTCGCGGCCGACGGTACTCCCCGGCGCCTGGTCTACCGCGACCTCGCCGACATCCGGATCAGCCCGGCCCGCCTGGCCCGTCACGGCATCGCGCCACCGGCCCTCACCGGCCGCCTGGTCACCGACGACGTGGCCACCCTGCGCCGCAAGCTCTTCGGCTCCCTGGTGGCCGGAGCGCTCGCCGGCACGGCGGGCTCGGCCCCGGCACTGGCCGCGGCCCTGTCCACCGCCGTCGTGGACCTGCACGACTCCCATGACCTCACGTCCCTTCGCCGTGAACCGCTGCCGGCCAAGGCCCTGACCCTCATGAGACTGTCCCCGGCCACACCCGGCGACCAGTGGGCCTTCCTGCCGAATCCGTTCGTTTTGGAGCGCGGCGCGTCTGATCAATAAGATCCGGCGATGATCACAAGACAACGGCTGGCGGCGGGAGTCTGCGCCCTGCTCGCCGCCCTGACGGCCGGGATCGCGTGTCCCGCCGCAGCGGTCGCCGACGAGACGGAGCAGGCCGCTCCCAAGGTCGAACTCGTGCTGGACGTCAGCGGGTCCATGCGCGCCCGCGACATAGACGGCGGCAGCCGGATGGCGGCGGCGAAGCAGGCGTTCAACGAGGTGCTCGACGCGACCCCGGAGGAGGTCCGGCTCGGCATCCGCACGCTCGGTGCCAACTACCGCGGCAACGACCGCAAGGAGGGCTGCAAGGACACCGCGCAGCTCTACCCGGTGGGACCGCTGGACCGGACCGAGGCGAAGGCGGCCGTGGCCACGCTGGCACCGACCGGCTGGACGCCGATCGGGCCCGCGCTGCTGAAGGCGGCGGACGACCTGGACGGCGGTTCCGGCACCCGCCGCATCGTGCTGATCAGTGACGGCGAGGACACCTGTCAGCCGCTCGACCCGTGCGAGGTGGCCCGCGAGATAGCCGCCAAGGGCATCGGGCTGACCATCGACACCCTCGGACTGGTGCCGGACGCCAAGACCCGCGACCAGCTCAGCTGCATCGCGGACGCGACCGGCGGCACCTACACCGACGTGCGGCACAAGGAGGAACTGAGCGACCGGGTCGGCGAGTTGGTGGACCGGGCCGCCGATCCGGTGGTCACGCCGGTGGCCACCGAGGGCGCCGACCGGTGCGAGAAGGCACCGGCTGTGAAGTCCGGCCTGTACACCGACCGCGTCGAGTTCGGCCGGCAGCGCTGGTACAAGGTCGACGTCGAGCCCGGCCAGGAGCTGCGCGCCGCGGTGAGCGTGGCGGACGACCGGGCCGTCGACCCGGACTACGGCGTGCTGCTGCGGGCGGTGACGGTGCACGGCCGGGAGATCGTGCGCGGCGAGGCCGCCGGCACCGGCCGTACGGACGTCGTCTCCACGGGTCTGCGCTATCCGAAGCCGGACGGCGACGACGACACGGCGACCGCCGAGACGGTGTGCCTCCAGGTCACCAGCTCCTTCTCGGCCGCGGCGGGGGTCAAGACCACGCCCGGTCTGCCGCTGGAGCTGACCGTCGACGTCGTGGACGGGCCGTCGGGCCACCACGACGTGGCCGCCTTCGGCCTCGGCCGTGGCTGGTGGCTGCTGGGCGCTCTGGTACTGATCGGCTTCCTGGCCGGTCTGCTGTGGGGCTGGCTGTCGCGCTGGCGGGTCGCGGTCTGGAGGACGAACTGATGCGTATCACCCGTGTGTTCGGCGCCGCCCTGCTGGCGCTGGGGCTGGCCGCCGGGCCGGCCGCCGCCGATTCCTCGCCCTCCCCGAGCGCCTCCGGGGACGACCGGGCGCCCACCCGGGCGGGCACGTCCTTCCGTACGGCCACGGAGATCGAGCAGGGACAGCGGGCCACCGCCTCCGGCTCCACCGGCGACTACCTGTACTGGTCGTTCCCGGCGGACACCGGGCAGCGGCCCACCGTCGAGGCGACGGTGAAGCTTCCCGCCACGCACGGCGCGCAGACCTGGCAGATCGACGTGTACGACGGGCTGCGGCGCCGGCAGTCCTGCCAGTACGGGGCGGCGACCCGTACCGTCGCGCAGGGCACCTCCTCCGTCGAGCTGGCCTGTGTGCTGCGCACCGTGCGCGGCTGGGCGGAGCCGTGGGCCAACGACCCGCTGCCGGGCACCTACTACATCCGGCTGACCGTGGTGGAGCTCGGCGCCGCCGACCTCGGGCAGCCGGTGGGCGCCGAGGTGCGCGTCGGCTCCAAGGACATCGGTGGCGCGGCGGCGGTGGACGGCTCGCTGGGCAGGCCGCTCGTCCCCGGCATCGCCGTCACGTCCGCGCAGGACGAGGAGGACGGCAAGGCGGCCGTGCTGTCCAGCTTCGGCTCGGACGACGGCTGGTCCTCCGGCTGGTGGTCCGACCGCTGGGTGTGGACCGGGATCGGCGCCGTCCTCGCGGCGCTCGCCGGGATCGGCGGGTACGCGCTGACGCGGGGATCCGGGCGACCGGTGTAACGCGAAGGCCCGCCTTCCCGGCGGGCCTTCTTCCTTTCTCGCCCACCCGTCCGGAGGGCCCACCCGCCCGGACGGTCCACCCATCGGGCCCACCCATCGGGTCCACCCATCGGGCCGAGCCACCCGCGGACCGCCGCGGCCGACGAGAGCGGCCGGACGGCCGGCTTCCAGGGCGAAGCAGCCGGCTTCCGGGGCGACGCGGCCGGGGCTTCCGGGGCGACGCGGCCGGCTTCCGGGGCGACGCGGCCAGGGCTTCAGGACCGATACGGCCGGCTTCCGGGGCGACGCGACGGCCCTCTCACGCCTCCCGCAGTGCCTTGGCCACCGCGCCGTCCCCGGTCACCGTCACCCGCCCGTCCCGCACCGCCTCCGGCAGGTCCGATGCGCCCCGGGCGAGGGCCTCGCACGTCGCCGCGTCCATCACCAGGTGGGCGTCGGCCACGCCGGGCGCGGGCCCGTCGCCGTACACCGGCCCGCCGTCGGCGCCGACGTTCACGTGGAACTCACCCTCCTCCAGGCGGACTTCGACGACGCCCTCGCCCTCCAGTGCGCGCAGCAGCGGCAGCGCGAACCAGTGGGCGCGCACCGCGTCGGTGGGCCTCCGCTCCCCCAGCTCGGCCTCGCCCCACTTCCCCAGAGCCTGCAGCACCGGCAGCAACTCGCGCCCACGCGCGCTGAGTTCGTAGACGTATGCCGCTCCAGGCGGGGGAAGCCGCCGCCGCGTCGCCAGCCCGTCGCGCTCCATGTCCTTCAGCCGGGAGGCGAGTACGTCCGTGCTCACACCGGGAAGGTCCGCGTGCAGGTCCGTGTAGCGGCGGGGGCCGGCGAGCAGCTCCCGGACGATCAGCAGGGTCCAGCGGTCGCCGACGAGGTCGAGGGCGCGGGCTGCGGAGCAGTACTGGTCGTAGCTTCGGCGAGGTGGCATGCGACGCAGTCTAGACGCGTTGTTGGACTTTCCAAGCTCTCACTTGGTAAAACCAAGTAACACGAGTTCCCGGAGGGGCGCATGGAGTTCCGGCAGTCCAACAAGCTCAGCGAGGTGTGCTACGAGATCCGCGGCCCGGTGATCGAGCACGCCAACGCGCTGGAGGAAGCGGGGCACAGTGTGCTGCGCCTGAACACCGGCAACCCCGCGGCCTTCGGCTTCGAGGCGCCGGAGGAGATCCTCCAGGACATGATCCGGATGCTGCCGCGGGCGCACGGCTACACGGATTCCCGCGGCGTGCTCTCGGCCCGCCGCGCGGTCGCCCAGCGGTACCAGACCCTGGGCCTGGAAGTCGACGTCGACGACGTCTACCTGGGCAACGGCGTCTCCGAGCTGGTCTCCATGGCGGTCCAGGCACTGGTCGAGGACGGCGACGAGATCCTCATCCCCGCCCCGGACTTCCCCCTCTGGACGGCCGTCACCACCCTGGCCGGCGGCAAGGCCGTCCACTACCTGTGCGACGAACAGGCCGACTGGAGCCCGGACCTGGCCGACATGGCGTCGAAGATCACGGACCGCACCAAGGCCGTGGTCATCATCAACCCCAACAACCCGACCGGCGCGGTGTACCCGAAGGAGGTCGTGGAGGGCATCCTCGATCTCGCCCGCCGGCACGGCCTGATGGTCTTCGCCGACGAGATCTACGACCAGATCCTGTACGACGACGCCGTGCACCACTCGGCCGCGGCCCTCGCCCCCGACCTGGTCGTCCTCACCTTCTGCGGGCTGTCCAAGACCTACCGGGTGGCGGGCTTCCGTTCCGGCTGGCTGGTGGTCACCGGGCCGAAGCAGCACGCCAAGGACTACCTGGAGGGCCTGACCATGCTGGCCTCCATGCGGCTGTGCGCCAACGCGCCCGCGCAGTTCGCCATCCAGGCCGCGCTCGGCGGACGCCAGTCCATCCGCGACCTGACCGTGCCCGGCGGCCGGCTGTACGAGCAGCGGAACGTGGCCTGGGAGAAGCTGAACGAGATCCCGGGCGTGTCCTGCGTCAAGCCCAAGGGCGCGCTGTACGCGTTCCCGCGCATCGATCCCAAGGTGCACCGCATCCACGACGACGAGAAGTTCGTCCTGGACCTGCTGCTGCGCGAGAAGATCCAGGTGGTCCAGGGCACCGGCTTCAACTGGCCGCACCCCGACCACTTCCGCATCCTGACCCTGCCGCACGCGGACGACCTGGAGGCGGCGATCGGCCGGATCGGGCGGTTCCTCAGCGGGTACCGGCAGTAGGCCCGTGGCGCCCGTGCGGCCCGTTTCGTTCGTTCGTGCGAAGATCACCCGGCAACGACCCCGGGGGCCCGCACGAGGCGGGGCGGGCACACAGCCGCCGGTGCGCGTCCGACCAGCGCCGCGCCGTCGCCCCCGGCCGGTCTCCAGCCGATGACCAGGGGGAGTTCCCGTGTTCTCGTACGGACAACGCCGTGCGACCGTCGCCGTGCTGTGCGCGGCGCTGCTCACACTGGCGGCGCCGGCCGCCCACGCCGGGGCGCCGGGACCGCCGGCACCACCTGCGACACCCGCGGCACCCGCACCACTTGCGCCACCCGCACCCACCGCACCCACCGCACCCACCGCACCGAGCGTGTCCGCCGGGCAGGAAGCGCGGCGGGCCGCGCGGTTCTGGACCGCGGAGCGCATGGCCGGGGCCCGGCCGCTGGACGCGGAGCGGCGGCAGCCGTCGGGGCCCGGCTCGCCGGCCGCGGCGGCGGCCCGGCCGAAGGGCACCCTCTTCAAGGGCACCCGGCTGGTGGGGACGTTCTTCGGCTCCGACGGACCGGGCGGCACCACCTGGCACTGCACCGGCAGCGTGATCGACACCCCGGCCCGGAACATCGTCCTCACCGCGGCGCACTGCGCGCTGAACATGAAGGGCGACTACGTCTTCGTCCCGAAATTCGCCAAAGGCGCGGGGCCGGACCGGCAGCCGTACGGCATCTTCCACGTCCAGCGTGTCTTCATCGACCCGCGGTACGCACCCGACCGGGGCTCGACGACCACGAAGAAGCCGTCGTCCGACCTGGACACGGCCTTCGTCCGGGTCTCGGCCAACCAGCGCGGCAAGTCCCTCCAGGACGCGGTGGGCGGCGGACTGACCTTCACCCGGCCCTCCGGCTACACCCACCGGAAGGTCACGGTCGTCGGCTACCCCTCCCACCGGCACAACAGCGCCGGACGCGCCGTCAAGTGCACGGTCCCCACGAAGCAGCTGCGCGGCTACCGGCAGCTGTCGATGACCTGCGGCGGCTACTACGGCGGGGTGTCCGGCAGCCCGTGGATCACCGACTACGAGGACGACGCCCGCACCGGGCACGTCATCGCCAACCTCGGCGGCTACAACGGCGGCGGCAACGACGCCAACGTCGACTACATCAGCTACGGCACGGCCTTCGGCGCCGACGCCGCGAACCTCCTCGCGAACGCCGTCGCCGACCGGACCCCGCCCACCGACGCGCCCCCGTACCGGGGCCTGAAGGGCACCCTGCCGGGCGGCGCGGCCCGCTGGCGCGAGGCCGCGCTGATGGCCTCCGGGGACTACACCGGCGACCGGCGCGGCGACCTGCTCGTGGTCCGGTCCGACGGCGCCGTCACCCTGTACCCCGGGGACGGCAAGGGCGGCTTCGGTGCCGGGAAAACGCTGCGCAAGGCCAACTCCACCTGGACGCACGCACGGACGGTGACCGGCGGCGCCTTCACCGGAGGCGACCGGTCCGGCCTGCTGGTGCGCTGGTCCGACGGCGAGGTCACGCTCTACCCGCGGCCCGGCGCCTCCGGGCTGGGCCGGGAGATCCGGATGGCACCGGCCGGCTCCACGTGGAAGAACGCCGTCCAGTTCACCTCCGGGGCGTTCCGGGACGGCCAGGGCACCGGTCTGCTCGTCCGCTGGGCCGGCGGGGCGCTCACCCTGTACACCGGGGTGGGGGCCGACGGCTTCGGCACCGGCACGGCGCTCATGGCCGCGAACCCCACCTGGACCAGGACGGCCCTGCTGGCCGGCGGCGACTTCGGCGGTACGGCCACCGGTGACCTGCTCGTGCGCTGGGCGGACGGCGCGCTCGACACCTACCCGGACACCTCGGCGGCGGGGCTCGGCACCCGGTCGCGGCTGCGGGGCCCGAACGGCCCGTGGCGGCACGCGCAGGTGCTGACGGCGGGCGCCTTCCACCACGGCGGTGCCGCCGACGACCTCGTCGTGCGCTGGTCGGACGGGGAGACCACCTTGTACGCCGACACCGGCGCCAAGGCCCTCGGCACCGAGTACACGCTGGTCCACCCCGGCACCTGACCGCCGGCGGATGCCGCCGCCGGGCGGACGCCCCCGCCCCCGCGGCCGGGCGGGGAGCGGCCGTCTGGCGCAGTCCCCCCTGCGGGCGGCGGCGGCCCTGTGGCACCGTGCCGTCATGGGTGACCTCTTCCTCGTCCGGCACGGTGAGACCGAGTGGTCGCGGTCCGGGCGGCACACCGGCTCGACCGACGTCCCGCTCACCGAGCACGGGCGGGAGGAGGCACGCCGGCTGGTCCCGCTGATCCGCTCGCACCGCATCGGGGCGGCCTTCGTCAGCCCCCTCCGGCGGGCGCGGGAGACCGCGCGGCTCATCGGGATGCCGGACGCGCGGGTCGACGCCGACCTGCGCGAGTGGGACTACGGCGGGTACGAGGGCGTGACCACGCCGGAGATCCAGCGCGGCCGGCCCGGCTGGTTCCTCTTCACGGACGGCGTCGAGCCCGGTCCGCCGGACCACCCGGGCGAGAGCGCGGAGCAGGTCGGCGAGCGCGCCGACCGGATGCTGGCCAAGGCGGACGCCGCGCTCGCCGGCACCGACGGCGCCGTCGTGCTGATCGCCCACGGCCACTTCCTCCGGGTCCTCACCGCCCGCCGCCTGGGCCTGGCGCCCCGGCACGGGGCGCTCTTCCAGCTCGCGACGGGAACACTGTGCCGCCTCGGCACGGAACACGGACGGCCGGTGGTGGCGGGCTGGAACATCCGGCCACGCGGCTGACGGGGCCGCCACCGGATGCCGGCGGGCCGTGTGCGGCACTGGGCCGCCCGCGGAAGAGGCGGAGCGCCGGCCCGCCCGGGGCCCGCGCCGGAGGCGGCAGGTGTTGTCACACCCGGGCCGTACGCTGCGAAGCAGCCGCCCGACCGGCGGTCCCGTGTGAAGTCCGCGCCGGAGGGAGCGTCCCGTGACCCGACCGCCGACCGCCGCGCAGCGGCGGATGATCGAGGCCGCCGACCCGGTCACCGGCCGGCTGCGCGGTACGCAGGCCCAGCTCGCGGCGCTGGTGAAGCGGGGGCTGGCCTTCCGGCACCCGCGGCCGCCGCACGACCACTTCCTCACCCCGGCGGGCCACCGGATACGTGAGGCGGTGCCCGAAGAGCCCGGGGAACCGGAGCCGGACACCGGGGTGTTCGCGGCCCGTGTCGGCGGTGAGGAGGATCCGCCCGCGTCCGGTCCCGGCCGGCGGCGGGAGGTGCACAGCGCCTGGCAGGGGCTGCTGGAGCTGCGCCGGATGACGCATCCGGACGGTGCGGTGGACCGGCCGTGCGGGTGGGAGCGCGCGCACCTGGTGCGGGCCGCGGCACTGGCACTCGAGGCGGCCGGGCACCCTCCGGCGGGCGGCGGCGCCGACGGGTACCGGGTCCGGGCGACCCCGCAGCCGGAGGCGGTCGCGGTGTACGCGCCGGACGCGGAGACGCTGGCGGCCTGCGCGGCCACGCTGGAGCGTGCGGGCTGGCAGGCGGGCGAGTACACCGAGCCGCGGTCGGGAGCGCGTTATCTGCTCGCCTCGCCACGCCGGGTGTGAGCCGCGTGTCAGGATCGGTCGACCGGAGAACACGACGCGAGAAGGGCAAGCAGTGGCCGAACCGTTTTCCGTCCGCGTGACCGTGCGCGGCTACGAGACCGACGTACAGGGACACCTCAACCAGGCGGTGTACCTCAACTACGCGGAGCACGCCCGCTGGTCGCTGCTCCAGGCGGCCGGGATCAGCCAGTCCCGGATCATCGGCCAGGGCGTGGGGCCGGTGGCGCTGGAGACGAACATCCGCTACCTGCGGGAGCTGCTCGCCGGTGACGAGGCCGAAGTGACCTGCGTGTTCGAATGGGGCGACGGCAAGGTCTTCCGCATCCGCCAGGAGATACGCAAGACGGACGGCACCGTCGCGGCCGAGGTCACCGCGGTGGGCGGCATGCTGAAGCTGAAGGAGCGCAAGCTGGTCGCCGACCCCCGGGAGGTGTTCAAGGAGCTGGCGACGGACCCGGCCCTGCTGGGCCTCTGAAGGGTGCCGCGAGCGCTCTGGCCGGGCGGGCGGAGCCGCGGAACGGCCGGCCCGGTGGTTCACCCCGCCCGCCGGGGCGCGGTCGGGACGCGCGGCCGCGGCCGCGACGTGACAGGGCCGGGGGTCACGGATTCCCACCCGTGGCCCCCGGCCTGCTTAAGTGCCGGACGTCGGTCTCAGTGGACAGCGGCGATCTCCTCCCCCGCCTCCATCGGATGGGTGACGTCATGGGCCTCGCGGCCCTTGCCGAGGTGGTTGAAGAGGAGGTTGAGCACCACGGCCGTGAGACAGCCCGTGGAGATGCCCGAGTCCAGCACGATCTTCGCGGTCTCGGGGAACGCGTGGTAGAACTCGGGCGCGGTGATCGGAATGATGCCGACGGCGAGGGACACGGCGACGATCAGCACGTTGTTGTCCTTGTCCAGGCCGGCCCGGACCAGGGTCTGGATGCCGCTCGCGGCGACCGAGCCGAACAGCACGACGCCGGCGCCGCCGAGCACCGGGCGGGGCACCACCGCGATGAGCGAGGCCGCCATGGGACACAGGCCCATCAGCACGAGGAAGGCTCCGCCGGTGGCGACGACGTACCGGCTGCGGATGCGTGTCATCGCGACGAGGCCGATGTTCTGGGCGAAGGCGCTGCACATGAAGCCGTTGAACAGCGGGCTGAGCGCCGAGCCGAGGGTGTCGGCGCGCAGACCGGCCGCGATGGTCTTCTCGTCCGCGGGGCGTTCGACGATCTCGCCGAGCGCGAGCATGTCGGCGGTCGACTCGGTCATCGAGACGACCATCACGACACACAGCGAGAGGATCGCGGCGAGCTGGAACTGCGGCGCGCCGAAGTGGAACGGGGTGGGGAAGCCGACCACGTCGGCGTCGGCGACGGGACCGAAGTCCGTCACGCCGAACGGTATCGCGACGAGGGTGCCGGCGATCAGGCCGAGCAGCACGGCGATCTGCTTGACGAAGCCGCGGGTGAAGCGGCGCAGCAGCAGGACGATCAGCAGGGTGACGCCCGCGAGGGTGAGGTAGGTCGTGGAGCCGTAGTCGTCCGCTCGGGGATCGGGGCCCTGCGCCCAGCCGAAGGCGACCGGGAGGAGGGAGACGCCGATCAGGGTGATGACCGAGCCGGTGACGACCGGCGGGAAGAAGCGGATCGCCTTGCTGAAGAAGGGAGCGGCGAGGAAACCGAGGAGTCCGGCGACGATGACCGCGCCGAAGATGATCGGCAGGGCGTCGGACTTGTCCTCGGTCGAGGCGACGATGGCGGTCATGGGGGCGACACCGGCGAAGGTGACGCCGTTGACGAAGGGCAGGCGGGCGCCGATCTTCCAGATGCCGAGCGTCTGGAGGAAGGTGGCGAGACCCGCGGTGAACAGGCAGGCGCCGGTCAGGAAGGTCAGGTCGGTGGCGGACAGCCCAATGGCTGCGCCGACGATGAGCGGTGGGGCGACGACCCCGGCGTACATGGCGGCCACGTGCTGCAGGCCGCTGGTCGCCATTTTCAGGGCGGGGAGTTTCTCGTCTACGGGATGGGCGGCCACGGCGGCTCCTCCGGTCGGGTAACACGTCGCGGTCGACGTGGGTTTCTTGGAGGTGGTGCGGGTCGTGCGGGACCGTGACGGGGGGATGGAAACGAGCGGCGGGTGAGCGGTGGGGGGTGACCGTCACCGGGGCGCGCGCATGGGCACGCGCCCCGGAGACGGCTTGCCGTGGATCCCGCTCGGATCCACGGGTCCCGGCCGGGAGCCGTCCCTCCCGGCCGGAGTCTGTGCGGCCCGGGTCAGGCCTGGGCGGCGATCCGGGCCAGGCGCTGCGCCTCGGCCCGGGTGGAGGCGGCGATGGCGTCCTCGTCGACGGCGACCAGGCGGCCGTTGTCGACGATCTGCCGGCCGTTGACGAAGGACGCGGTGACCGGGGCCGCCGCGCCGAAGACCAGCGCGGTGACCGGGTCGGCGATGGAGGCGTGGGCGAGCGTGTCCATCTTCCACAGCACCACGTCGGCGAGCTTGCCCGGCTCCAGGGAGCCGATCTGCTCGGCGCGGCCGAGGACCCGGGCGCCGCCGTGGGTGCCGAGGCGCAGCGCCTGGCGGGCGTTCAGCGCGGCCTCGCGGTGGGCGCCGAGACGGTTGATCAGCAGGGCGTTGCGCAGCTCGGTGTGGAGTTCGCCGGACTCGTTGGAGGCGGTGCCGTCGACCCCGAGGCCGACCGGGACGCCCGCCTTCAGCATGTCGGGGACGCGGGCGATGCCGGCCGCGAGCCGGGCGTTGGACGACGGGCAGTGGGCGACGCCGGTCCGCGTGCGGCCGAACGCGGCGATGTCGGAGTCGTTCATGTGGACGCAGTGCGCCATCCACACGTCCTCGCCGAGCCAGCCGGTGGACTCGAAGTAGTCCGTCGGGCCCATGCCGAACAGCTCGTGGCAGAACTTCTCCTCCTCCACCGTCTCCGAACCGTGGGTGTGCATCCGCACCCCGAGCCGGCGGGCCAGCTCGGCGCCCTGGCGCAGGAGTTCGGTGGAGACGGAGAACGGCGAGCACGGGGCGACCGCCACCTGGGTCATGGCGTCGAAGGAGGCGTCGTGGTGCTTCTTGACGGTCTCCTCGGTGGCGGCGAGCGCGCCCTCCAGCGTCTCCACGGCGAAATCCGGCGGCAGGCCGCCGTCCTTCTCGCTGCGGTCCATCGAGCCGCGGGCCAGCGTGAAGCGGACGCCCATCTCGGCGGCGGCCCGGATGATCGAACCGGACAGGTCGCCGGAGCCGTGCGGGAAGACGTAGTGGTGGTCCATGGCGGTGGTGACGCCACCGCGGGCCATCATGGCGAGGGATCCCTGGGCGGCGGCGTACGTCATCTGCTCGTCGATGCGCGCCCAGGTGGGGTAGAGCGCGACCAGCCAGTTGAACAGGTTGTGGTCGGTGGCCAGGCCCCGCGTGATCCACTGGTAGAAGTGGTGGTGGGTGTTGACCAGACCGGGCGTGGCCAGGTGGCCGCTCGCGTCGATCCGGCGCACCACGTTCTCCAGGCCCTCGGGGGCCTTGCCCGCGCCCACCGATTCGATGCGGTTGCCGGCGAGGACGAGGTGTCCGGAGGCGTACTCGGTGTCGCCCGCGTCCACGGTCGCGATCGCACAGTTCTCGATGACGATGCGCTGGGCTGCCGATGGTGCCATCGTGCTTCCTTGTCTTTCAGTGGCGGACCCGTGGACAGGGGGAGGGGGAAGCGTCCACGGGGAGGGCACGGCAGGACCCTAGGAGGATTTGAGTGCCGGGGCCGGTTGCCGGCTCCGGGTGCCGAGGTGGTGGAAGAACAGATTGAGCAGGACCGCGACGAGCGCGCCCGCGCTGATGCCGGAGCCGAGCACGGTCTGCGCCCAGGCCGGGAAGTCCGCGTAGAACGTCGGTGCGGCGAGCGGGATGATGCCGGCGCCCAGGGCCACCGCCACCAGGATGATGTTGGAGCTGTCGTCCAGTCCCGCCTCCGACAGCGTACGGATGCCGCTGACGGCGATCGAGCCGAAGAGCACGATGCCCGCGCCGCCGAGGACCGGCATGGGGACCAGGGAGACGACCGCGCCGAGCACCGGGAAGGCGCCGAGGACCAGCAGGGCCGCGCCGGCGACGGCGACGACGTACCGGCTGCGTACCCGGGTGAGCGAGACGACGCCGACGTTCTGGGCGAAGGCGGAGGTGGGGAAGCCGCCGAAGACCGGTCCGAGCAGGGTGGCGATGCCGTCGGTGCGCAGTCCGCGGGTGATGGTCCTCGCGTCGGCGCGGCGGTCGCAGATCTCGCCCAGGGCGAGCATGCCGGCCGAGGACTCGGTCATCAGCACCAGCATCACGATGCACAGCGACAGGATGGCCGCGGGCTGGAACTCGGGGGTGCCGAAGGCGAAGGGGGTGGGCAGCGCGGCCACGGGGGCGGACCGCAGGCCGCTGAAGTCGGCCATGCCGAAGGGGATCGCGGCCAGGGTGCCGACGAGCAGTCCGAACAGCAGGGCGATCTGTTTGACGAAGCCGCGTCCGAAGCGCTGGATCAGCAGGATGACGGCGAGGGTGAAGCCGGCGAGCGCCAGGTGCCGCATGGCCCCGAAGTCGGCGGCGGTCTTGTCGCCGCCCTGTGCCCAGCCCACCGGGACGGGCATCAGGGTGACGCCGATCAGGGTGATGACGACGCCGGTGACCAGGGGCGGGAAGAAGCGGAGCAGCCGGCCGAAGAACGGGCCGAGGGCCAGGCAGAAGGCGCCGGCGACCATCACCGCGCCGTAGATCGCGGGGAGTTGGTGGCCCGCGCCGTTGGTCTCGGCGATCGCGAGGATCGGCGCGATGCCGGCGGAGGAGGCCGCGTTGACGAAGGGCAGCCGGTTGCCGACGAGGCCCTTGACGCCGATGGTCTGGAGGACGGTGGCGACGCCCGCGATGAGCAGGCTCGCGGCGATGAGCCGGGTGCGGGCCGCGATGTCGAGTCCGCAGGCCTGGCCGATGATGAGCGGAGGAGTGACAACGCCCGCGTACATCGCGGCGATGTGCTGGAGCGCGGCGGGGACGAGCCGCGGGAAGCGGAGCTTCTCGTCCACCGGGTGCACGGACGTGACGGCGTCCTCGGTGTGCACCGGTGGGGTGGAACACGGGGCTGTGGCGGGCCCCTTCGCAGGCTGTGCCATTTCGTTCCCTCCGGTGTCGCGGGCCCCCGGCCCGGGTGGCCGGGCCGGGGGCGCGCGTCCCGCGTCAGAGGTTGGTCATGTCGACCGGGATACGGGCCTCACAGCCGTCCCGCAGGATGGTGGCCTCGATGAGGCCGTAGGGGCGGTCGGCGGCGAAGTAGACCTCGTTGTCGTTCTTCAGTCCGAACGGCTCCAGGTCCACCAGGAAGTGGTGCTTGTTCGGCAGCGAGAAGCGGACCTCGTCTATCTCGCTGCGGTTGTTGATGATGCGCGCGCCCATCTGGTACAGCGTCTGCTGCAGCGAGAGGGAGTACGTCTCGGCGAAGGCCTGGAGCATGTGCTTCCTGGTCTGCTCGTAGGACTTCTCCCAGTTGGGCGCCTTCTGCTCGTCGTCGGTCCAGTTGAACCGCCAGCGGGCGGAGACCTGGGTGGCCAGGATCCGGTCGTACGCCTCCTGGAGGGTGGTGTACTTGTCCTTGACGTAGCCCCAGAACTCGGAGTTGGTCGAGTTCATCACGACCAGGTCCTTCAGGCCGGAGACGACCTCCCAGCGCTCACCGTCGTAGGTGATCTGGGTGAGGCGGGTCTCCTGGCCCTTGCGGACGAAGGAGTGCTTGACCTCGTCCGCGCCGATGAACCTGGAGTTGGCGTCGGAGGTCGCGATCCGCTCCCAGGCGTACTCCTCGATGCGGATGCGCGCCCGGTGGATCGGCTCCTGGCTGGTGACGAAGTGCCGGGCGAGGTGGATGCCGAACTGCTCGGCGGACTCGATTCCGTGCTCCTTGGCGAACGCGAAAACCGTGTTCTTGGTGGTGTCGGTCGGCAGGACGTTGGCGTTGGAGCCGGAGTAGTGGACCTCGTCCATGTCGCCGCTGAGCGCCACGGATACGTTGAGGTCCTTGATGTGGTGGGTGGCGCCGTCCCGCGTGATCTTTACGACTCGGTTCTCGGCCTTGCCGTACTGGTTCTGTCCCAGGATGACCGGGCGGGCAGGGCGGGAATTGACAGTCATTTAGCTAGCTCCCTCGGTAAACGGAGTAGCCGAACGGGTTGAGCAGCAGCGGTACGTGGTAGTGCTCGCCCGGGACGACGGCGAACGTGATCGCCACCTCCGGGAAGAACACGGACGGCGCACCGCTGTCCCGATTCGCGGGGGCGTCCTGCTGCGCATCGGCTTGCTTCTTCGCAGTTTTTCCTTCGAAGTACGGCTCGACGGCGAAGTCCAGCCGTACGTGGGTCGTCCCTTCCGGCAGAGCCGGCAGGTCCTTGCACCGGCCGTCGGCGTCGGTCGCGGAGCCGCCGAGCTCCCGCCAGTCCGCTTCTCCGCCGCCGCGGGCGGAGAGCCGGACGGCGACGCCCTCGGCGGGGCGGCCGATCGAGGTGTCCAGGATGTGCGTGGACACGGAGGCGGTGGTGCTGGTGCTCATGGTGTCAGGCGTCCTCTTCGACGAGTCGGGCCAGTCGGATGCGGTTGATCTTGCCCAGCTCGGTGCGGACGATCTCCCGCTCCTGATCCGGCGAGTTCCCGATCCGCTCCTTGACCGCGTCGCGCATCTGCTCGCCGGTCCGGCCGGTGGCGCAGATGAGGAAGACATGGCCGAACTTCTCCTGGTAGGCCAGGTTCAGTTCGAGCATCTCCGTCTTGAGCTCCTCGGAGGCGCCGGCCATGCCACGCTGTTCGCGGGCGGAGGCCGGGTCGCCGGGCTTGGGGCGCCCGATCGGCGGGTGGCCGGCCATCGCCTCCTGGAGGTCCGCGGCGGTCAGCTCGGCCATGGCGGCGTCACTGGCGGTGTAGAGGTCCTCCGCGGTGGTGTACGGGCGGCCGGCGAGCAGTCGGCGGGCCCACTCGGTGGAGGCGCACGCCTCGTGGAGGGCGGCGGAGGCCGCGCTCTCCTCCAGGTCGTTGAACCGGGCCAGGCCCGGGGGCGTGGAAGTCGACGTCACGGGAGCCTCCGTGGCCACGATGGGCCGTCGTGCTGAACGGGCTGCCGATAGCTAACGCCCTCGGAAACATCACGTCAACACTTTGTTGAAAATTCCGCGTAACAAGCGGTACCCCCGTAGCGACACCGGTAACGGTACGACCGGCCACGCCGGCGCGGGAGGGGCCGGCGCGCCGCGGACGGGCCCCGGGGAACCGCCCGACCGGCCACGAGCGGCACGGCAGACGCGTGACGGCGGCCCTCGAAACCCCTGGCCGCACCCTCCGCCGCCCCCGGCGAAGCGCTACGCGCCCTTCTCCCGGTTGAGGTAGTTGTAGACCGTGAAGCGGCTGACGCCGAGCGCGCTCGCCACCGTCTCCACACCGTGCCGCACGGCGAAGGCGCCGCGCGCCTCCAGGATCCGTACGACCTCCTGCTTGCCCTTGCGGTCCAGGTCGGCCAGCGGCCGGCCCCGCCTGCGCTCCATCGCGGCGAGGATGTGGTCGAGGGAGTCGGCGAGCTGGGGCAGGCGCACGGCGACGACGTCCACCCCCTCCCAGGCGAGGACGACGTCCTCGTCGGCGGCCTCGTCCGGCGGGAGCATCTCCCCGCCCATGGCGTCGACCAGCGGCTTCACGGCCGCGATGAACGGCTCGTCCCCGGTCATCTGCCGGCCTCCCCGATGCCGTCGTCGACCACGTTGACCTGGAGCGAGACCCGGGTGGCACCGGCCTGGAGGGTCTTGCGCAGCAGCGCGTCCACCGCGCTGAGCACGTGGTCGGCACCGCCTTCGGCCGTGTTGCCGAACGGGCCGACGTCGACGGCGTCCAGCCCGGCCGTCTCGATGACCTCCCGCGCCACCAGGGCGTGCGCGGGCGCCTCGTCCAGGTCGAAGGGTTCGGTCGTGAACTCCACTCTCAATCGCACGCGCACAACCTAACGCGCGGCGGGGCTTTTCGGGCGGCCGGTGACGGACCCCCCTTGACAAGCGGCGACACACGACGGCAATCTTCCATTAAGCAGAAACGAACTTCCGTAATGCGGAAATACGAACCACGGAAGGGAGCGCGGCCCGAATGGGATTCGCAGACCAGCGCTTCAACGTCAACCTGTCGATCCTCTTCACGGAACTCCCGCTCCTGGAGCGTCCCGCGGCCGCCGCCGCGGCGGGCTTCTCCGCGGTCGAGCTGTGGTGGCCCTGGATCGACTCCCCCACCCCCGCCCAGTCCGAGCTGGACGCCCTGAAGAAGGCGATCGAGGACGCGGGCGTCCAGCTGACCGGGCTGAACTTCTACGCCGGACAGCTGCCCGGCCCGGACCGCGGCGCCCTGTCGGTGCCCGGCGCCGAGTCGGAGAGGTTCCGCGCCAACATCGACGTCGCCGCCGGCTTCGCGGCGTCGCTCGGCTGCAAGGCGCTCAACGCGCTCTACGGCAACCGCGTCGAGGGCGTGGACCCGGCCGAGCAGGACGCGCTCGCCCTGGAGAACCTGGCCCTCGCGGCCCGGGCGGCCGACCGGATCGGCGCCGTCCTGCTGATCGAGGCCCTCAACCGGCCCGAGTCGCCGCTGTACCCGCTGGTGTCGGCGCCGGCGGCGGTGGGAGTGGCCGACAAGGTCAACGCGGCCACCGGGCTCGGCAACGCCAAGTTCCTCATGGACCTGTACCACTTGTCCATGAACGGCGAGGACCTGCCCTCGGTCATCGAGCGGTACTCGGCGAAGACCGGCCACGTCCAGATCGCCGACAATCCCGGCCGCGGCGCCCCGGGCACGGGCTCGCTGCCGCTGGAGGAGCTGCTCGACCAGCTGCGGAAGGCCGGTTACGACGGCTGGGTCGGCCTGGAGTACAAGCCGGGCGACCGCCCGAGCGCCGAGGCCTTCGAGTGGCTCCCGCGCGAAGCGCGCTGACCGCGCCGCGCCCCCGACTTCGCACAGCAGTGAGAGAGGCACCCTGATGAGCAACCTTCCCAAGATCGCCTGGATCGGCCTCGGCATCATGGGCTCCCCCATGTCCGAGAACCTGATCAAGGCGGGTTACCAGGTGACCGGCTTCACCCTGGAACAGGAGAAGCTGGACCGGCTGGCCGCCGCCGGCGGCACGGCCGCCCCCTCGATCGCCGAGGCCGTGCGGGACGCCGACGTGGTGATCACCATGGTGCCCGCGTCCCCGCAGGTCGAGGCCATCGCCTACGGCCCGGACGGCATCCTGGAGAACGCCCGGTCCGGCGCCCTGCTGATCGACATGTCCTCGATCACCCCGCAGACCTCCGTGGACCTGGCCGCCGCCGCCAAGGACAAGGGCATCCGGGTGCTGGACGCCCCGGTGTCCGGCGGTGAGGCCGGCGCCATCGAGGCGGTACTGTCGATCATGGTCGGCGGCGAGCGGGCCGACTTCGACCAGGCCAAGCCGATCTTCGACGCCCTCGGCAAGACCATCGTGCTGTGCGGCCCGCACGGCTCCGGTCAGACCGTGAAGGCGGCCAACCAGCTGATCGTCGCCGTGAACATCCAGGCGTGCGCCGAGGCCGTGGTCTTCCTGGAGAAGTCGGGCGTTGACCTGGCGGCCGCGCTGGACGTCCTCAACGGCGGCCTGGCCGGGTCCACCGTGCTGACGCGGAAGAAGGACAACTTCCTGAACCGCGACTTCAAGCCGGGCTTCCGGATCGACCTGCACCACAAGGACATGGGAATCGTCACCGACGCCGCCCGCAACGTCGGCGCGGCCCTGCCGGTCGGCGCCGTGGTCGCCCAGCTGGTGGCCTCGCTGCGCGCCCAGGGCGACGGCGGCCTGGACCACTCGGCCCTGCTGCGGGCCGTCGAGCGCCTGTCCGGCGCCCAGGTCTGACGACCCCCGCCAAGCTTCCGGGCCGCGGCGCCGCCGACACCTGTCCTGTCGCGCCCAGGCGTCGCCGCGGCCCGGAATCGACTTCAACAAACTGTTGACGCTCAGATCGCCCCACTCCTAGGCTCCACGAAGCGGAAACAGGTTTCCGCTGAATCCCGCACGGAAGGTCCACGATGTCGAAGCGCGTGCTCACGACAGAGTCCGGCGCCCCGGTCGCCGACAACCAGAACTCAGCCTCCGCCGGCATCGGAGGCCCGCTCCTGATCCAGGACCAGCACCTCCTGGAGAAGCTCGCGCGCTTCAACCGCGAGCGGATCCCGGAGCGTGTGGTGCACGCCCGTGGCTCCGGCGCCTACGGCCACTTCGAGGTGACCGACGACGTCACCGCCTACACCCACGCGGACTTCCTCGGCGAGATCGGCAAGCGCACCGAGGTCTTCCTGCGCTTCTCGACCGTCGCCGACTCCCTCGGCGGCGCCGACGCGGTGCGTGACCCGCGCGGCTTCGCGGTGAAGTTCTACACCGAGGAGGGCAACTACGACCTCGTCGGCAACAACACCCCGGTGTTCTTCATCAAGGACCCGATCAAGTTCCCGGACTTCATCCACTCGCAGAAGCGGGACCCGTTCACCGGCAAGCAGGAGCCGGACAACGTCTGGGACTTCTGGGCGCACGCCCCCGAGGCCACGCACCAGGTGACCTGGCTGATGGGCGACCGCGGCATCCCGGCCTCGTACCGGCACATGAACGGCTACGGCTCGCACACCTACCAGTGGACGAACGCCCGGGGCGAGGCCTTCTTCGTCAAGTACCACTTCAAGACGAACCAGGGCATCCGCTGCCTGTCCACCGAGCAGGCGCAGGAGCTGGCGGGCAAGGACGCCAACTCCCACCAGACCGACCTGCTCCAGGCGATCGAGCGCGGCGTGCACCCGTCCTGGACCCTCTACGTCCAGGTCATGCCGGCGGCCGAGGCGGCGGACTACCGCTTCAACCCGTTCGACCTGACCAAGGTCTGGCCGCACAAGGACTACCCGCTCAAGCGCGTGGGCCGCCTGGTCCTCGACCGCAACCCGGACAACGTCTTCGCCGAGGTCGAGCAGGCCGCGTTCTCCCCGAACAACTTCGTGCCCGGCATCGGTCCGTCCCCGGACAAGATGCTCCAGGGCCGCCTGTTCGCCTACGCGGACGCCCACCGCTACCGCCTCGGCGTGAACCACACCCAGCTCCCCGTGAACGCCCCGAAGGCGGTCCCGGGCGGCGCCCTGAACTACGGCCGGGACGGCTTGATGGCGCTCAACGCGCAGGGCCGCGGCGCCAAGAACTACGAGCCGAACTCCTACGACGGCCCGGTCGAGACCGGCCGCCCGCTCTCGGCACCGCTGGCGGTCAACGGCCACACCGGCACCCACGAGGCCCCGCTGCACACCAAGGACGACGACTTCTTCCAGGCGGGCGAGCTGTACCGCCTGATGTCGGAGGAGGAGAAGTCCCGCCTGATCGCCAACATCGCCGGCGGCCTCTCGCAGGTCTCCCGCGACGACGTGATCGAGAAGAACCTGGCCCACTTCCACGCCGCCGACCCGGAGTACGGCAAGCGCGTGGAGGAGGCGGTCCGCGCCCTGCGCGAGGACTGAGCGGCCAGGACCCGCAAGCAGCGTACGGAGTATGACGGGAGGTCAGGACCTTCGTACGCGGCCCGCGCAGTACGCCGGACGGCCCGGATGAGGGGTGGCCGCCGGGCGGAGCGCGCGGGCAGGGCGAGGACCGCGGCGGTATGCGAGCCAGTGCGGTGGTGAAGGGTCCGGGTCGCCTTCTCGACCAGAGGGAAGGACGTCCGGCCCCGTCGCAGCCACCGCGGTCCCACCCAGCCCCCGGCCACGGGGGCCACCCGCCCCGTCCGGCGGCGCGAACGACCTGTCGCGCCCAGCCTCGCGCCGTCGGACGGCAACCAGGCGACGGCGAAGCGCTCCCTGACCAGGGGGCGCTTCGTGCTGTTCCGGCTCCGGCGTGCGGCTGTGCCGGATCCGCAGCACGCTGATGCCATGGGCAATCCGACACACCACCCGCACATCGTGGTCCACGCGCCCGCCCTGGACGGCTCCCGGCGGGTCACCGAGGGGGACGTGACCCTGGGACTCGCCTCCCACCTGGACGACGTCGTGGAGATCCTCCGGCTCGCCGACCTGGACCGGATCGAAGTGGAGGAGAGCGACCTGATCGAGTGGCAGGGCGGCGGTCCGGACGACTGGCCCGGGCTGTCGGAGCACGAACGGTGACGGCGGCGGACGCGGCGGCGGACGCGGGGTGGGCGCGCCAAGCTCAAATCAACCTCTGAAGACCGCCGCGGAGGCTTCAACCACCCCTGCGCCAGGGCACATCATCGGCACACGGGGCCCGCCGGCACGGGGGCGGCGGGTCCCGTGCGGGGGTGTCTCATGGACCGTACGACGTCGTTCGCGCCGCACGCGCCGGGCCCGTGCGCGCTCGCCCTGCTGCGCGGGGGCGACCGCGCCGCCATCACGGTCGCCGTACTCGGGCTGCACCTGCGCGGCGCGGTCGAGGCGGGCCGGCCGGGCACGCTGCGCAAGACCGGGGCGGGCGGGGCGGAACCCTTCCGCCACCCACTGGAGAAGGCCGTACGGACCGGCCTCTACCGGCCCGCGGGGCCCGGGGAGCTGCCGGGCCGGGCGGTGGTGCGGCGGGCGCTGGCCCGGATGCGGGCGGAGCTGGCGGCCCAGGGGCTGCTGCGCGTCCTGCCGCCGCGCCGTACCGCCGCCGCCCGCCGCCTCCTCGCCGACCTGCGCGAGCGCCGTCCGCTCCCCGACGGCCCCGAGGGGCTGCCGGAGGAGGAGGTGCTGCTCGCCGTCGCGCTCCACGGCGAGCGGGCCCTGACCGTGCTGGTGCCGCGTTTCGCCCGTGAGTCCGGGCTCACCGGCCGGGGCGCGCTCGCGGACGAGGGGCTCTTCCCGTTCGGCCGGGGCATCGGCCTGCGCGGCATCGCCGGCGACGAGGGCGAGGCCGGCCGGGACGGCTGGTCCGGCGACGACGACCGCGAGGGCGGCGGCGGCACGTACGGCGGGCACGACCACGGCGGCTCGTTCGGCGGCCACGATCACGGCGGCCACGACTACGGCGGCGGGTGCGGGGGCGGCGGGTACGGCTGAGGAACCCCGGGCACGCCGAAGGGGCGGCCCGTCTCCCCTGGACGGGCCGCCCCTGCCGCGTCGGGCGTGTCAGACCTTCAGCGTCTTGATCGACGTGGGCGCGTGGCCGGGCTCGGTGGCCAGGTCCTCGAACTCGGAGATGTCGCTGATGTCCATGGTGCGGCTCATCGAGATGTTGGTGATCCGCTCCAGGATCGCCTCGACGACGACCGGCACCCGGTACTCGGCGGCCAGTTTCTTCGCCTGCTCGAAGGCGGCGCCCAGCTGGTCGGGTTCGGTGACCCGGATCGCCTTGCAGCCCAGGCCCTCGGCGACCTTGACGTGGTCGACGCCGTAGACGCCGATCTCCGGCGAGTTGATGTTCTCGAACTCCAGGTTGACCTGGAAGTTGATGTCCAGGCCGATCTGCGCCTGGCGGATCAGGCCCAGGTAGGCGTTGTTCACCAGGACGTGGACGTAGGGGATCCGGTGCTGGGCGGCGACCGCCAGCTCCTCGATGAGGAACTGGAAGTCGTAGTCGCCGGAGAGCGCGACGACCGGGGAGTCCGGATCGGCCTTGGCGACGCCGATCGCGGCCGGGATGGTCCAGCCGAGCGGGCCGGCCTGGCCGCAGTTGATCCAGTGGCGCGGCTTGTAGACGTGCAGCATCTGCGCGCCGGCGATCTGGGAGAGGCCGATGGTGGTGACGTACCGCGTCTCGGGGCCGAAGGCCTTGTTCATCTCCTCGTACACGCGCTGCGGCTTCATCGGCACGTTGTCGAAGTGCGTACGGCGCAGCAGGGTGGCCTTGCGCTCCTGCGTGGAGGCGACCCAGTCGGTGCGGTCGGGGAGCCTGCCCGCCGCCTTCAGCTCCTTCGCCACCTCGACGAACAGCTCCAGGGCGGCCTTGGCGTCGGAGACGACACCGTAGTCCGGCGGGAAGATCTTGCCGATCTGGGTGGGCTCGATGTCGACGTGGACGAAGGTGCGGTCGCCGCGGTAGACGTCGAGCTTGTAGCCGGTGTGGCGGTTGGCCCAGCGGTTGCCGATGCCGAGGACGAAGTCCGACTCCAGGAAGTTGGCGTTGCCGTAGCGGTGCGAGGTCTGGACGCCGACCATGCCGGCGTTCAGCTCGTGGTCGTCGGCCAGCGCGCCCCAGCCCATCAGGGTCGGGATGACCGGGGTCTGGGTCAGCTCGGCGAACTCCACCAGCAGGTCGCAGGCGTCGGCGCCGATGATGCCGCCGCCCGCGACGATGACCGGGCGCTCGGAGGCGAGCAGGAAGGAGATCGCCTTCTCGATCTGGGCGCGGGTCGCGGCCGGCTTGTAGACCGGCAGCGGCTCGTAGGTCTCCGGGTCGAACTCGATCTCGGTGAGCTGGACGTCGATCGGCAGGTCGATGAGGACCGGGCCGGGACGGCCGGAGCGCATCAGGTGGAACGCCTGCTGGAAGACGCCCGGGACCTGCGCGGCCTCCAGGACGGTCACCGCCATCTTGGTGACCGGCTTGGCGATGGAGGCGATGTCGACGGCCTGGAAGTCCTCCTTGTGGATCACTCTGGTGGGCGCCTGGCCCGTGATGCACAGGATCGGGACGGAGTCGCCGATGGCGGAGTACAGGCCGGTGATCATGTCGGTGCCGGCCGGACCCGAGGTGCCGATGCAGACGCCGATGTTGCCCGGCTTGGTGCGGGTGTAGCCCTCGGCCATGTGCGAGGCGCCCTCGACATGGCGGGCGAGGGTGTGGTTGATGCCGCCGCCCTCTTCGAGGGCCTTGTAGAACGGGTTGATCGCCGCCCCCGGCACACCGAAGGCGTCGGTGACGCCCTCGCGCTTGAGGATCTCAACTGCCGCGCGGGCAGCGGTCATACGAGCCATCGAGTACTCCTGCTTCGACTGTCGGATGCGTACTCCCGTCGCGCCCCGCGGTGAGCACAGTCTCCAGAGTTCCAAGCTTCCACATGCTTCCGCATTGTGGAAATGAACTTCTACTATCTGGAAGCAATGTAGGGGGGTGCGCGAAGGTCGTCAAGAGCGGTCCGATCCCCGGAAAGCGCCGGACAGGAGCGGCCGGGGAGGAGCACCATGGGAGCGCCGTGCCGACGTGACGCCTTGGAGTGGGCCATGCCCGAGAGGGTTCCCGTGCGCTGTCCGGTCTGCCGGCGCGCGCACGTCTACACCGCGCCGTCGTATCCGTGCGCGTGCGGGGCGCCGGCCGGCCCGCGCCTGGATCCGGCGGCCGAGCCGGCCGTGGCGGCGCACCGCGCCTGGGACGACGAGTGGCTCATCGTGCCGTGCACGGCCTGCGGGCGCGGCAACCAGTGGCCCCACCCGGAGCTGGGCTGCCCGTGCGGCACGGTCCTGCGCATCCCGGTGGCGGGACCCGCCCCGGCGGGCGCGCCGCCCGGGGCGCCCGCCGCCCCGGCGGCCGGCCGGGACGGGCGGGCCTCCGCCCCGGCCGCCGGGGAACCGTCCGGCGAGCACGGACCGGCCGGCCGGCGGCCCCCGTTCCGGCCCCGGCCCGTACACACCGCGCGCGACGCCGTCACCGCCGCCGCGCTCTATCTGCGCTGGCTCGGCTACCGGGACATCCGCCGGGCCGACCAGCGGCCGCCGCACGGCATAGGGCTGGCCGCCCGCCGGCTGGTCGCCCAGGTCGACCCGACCGCGCGCCCGGCCGCGCCGCGGGACGTGGAATGCCTGTGGCTGACCGCGATGACGGAGTCGGCGGACTGTGTGTACTTCTCCCTCGCCGGGTTCACCGACACCGCCCGGGCGGGCGCGGACAGGCTCGGCATCCCGCTGTTCGTACTGGGGCCCACGGGCGTCCCGCAACCGGTGAACGACCCGGCCGGCACCCTGCACGCCACGGGCGCGCCCGAGCCGGGCAGCCGGGCGCGGGACGGGCGGACCTGACCGGGCGCGCCGCGCCGCCGGACGGTCCGACGGGCCCCGGGCGCGGTGCGCCGCCGACAGCGCGCTTGGCCCGGGACCCGCGGTGGAGCAGTCACCGGATGCTCGCTTCCGACCGTTTCACACCCCGTACTTTTCGCGCAGTTCCACCTTGCGCACCTTTCCGGACACCGTCATCGGGAAGGAGTCGAGCACCTGGAGCCGGCTGGGGATCTTGTAGTGCGCGAGCCGGTCCGCGCAGAAGGACCGCACCTCCTCCAGTGTCGGCGGGTCCGCGGGATCGTCCGGGACGACACAGGCGAGGACCTCCTCGCCGTACTTCTCGTGCGGCACCCCGACCACCTGGACGTCCCGGATCTTCGGGTGGGCGTGCAGGAACTCCTCCACCTCGCGCGGGTAGATGTTCTCGCCGCCCCGGATGATCATGTCCTTGATCCGGCCGACGATCTCGACGTACCCGTCCTCGCGCATCACCGCGAGGTCACCGGTGTGCATCCAGCGGCCCGCGTCGACCGCCTCGGCCGTCTTCTCCGGCTCGTTCCAGTAGCCGAGCATCACGCTGTAGCCGCGGGTGCACAACTCTCCCGCCGTGCCCCGCGGTCGCGTCACACCGGTGGCCGGGTCGACGACCTTGACCTCCAGGTGGGGCAGGACGCGGCCGACGGTGGCGGTGCGGTGTTCGAGGTCGTCCTCGATGCGCGTCTGCAAGGACACCGGTGACGTCTCGGTCATGCCGTAGCAGATGGAGACCTGTTCCATGTGCATCTCGGCGACCACCCGCTTCATCACCTCCACCGGGCAGGGCGAGCCCGCCATGATGCCGGTGCGCAGGGTGGAGAGGTCGTAGGAGGCGAAGTCCGGGAGGTTCAGCTCCGCGATGAACATGGTCGGGACGCCGTACAGGGACGTGCAGCGCTCCCGCTGCACCGCCTCCAGCGTGGCCGCCGGGTCGAAGGAGGGGGCCGGGATGACCATGCAGGCGCCGTGCGAGGTGGCCGCCAGGTTCCCCATGACCATGCCGAAGCAGTGGTAGAAGGGCACCGGGATGCAGATCCGGTCCTCCTCGGTGTAGGCGATCGACTCCCCCACGAAGTAACCGTTGTTGAGGATGTTGTGGTGGGAGAGCGTGGCGCCCTTCGGGAAGCCGGTGGTGCCCGAGGTGTACTGGATGTTGATGGGGTCGTCGCAGGACAGTTCCCCGAACGTGACGTCCGGGGCGGCGCGCGAGAGCAGCGCCTGCCAGCTCGGGTCGCCGAAGTAGACGGTCTCCCGCAGCCGGGGGCACCTGCCCCGCACTTCCTCGGCCATCGCCCGGTAGTCGCTGCTCTTGTGGCCGAGCGAGGCGAAGAGTAAGCAGACCCCGGCCTGGTCCAGGACGTACTCGACCTCGTGGGTGCGGTAGGCCGGGTTGATGTTGACCATGATGGCGCCGATGCGCGCGGTGGCGTACTGGACCAGTACCCACTCCGGGCAGTTGACCGCCCAGATCCCCACCCGGTCGCCCTTGGCGACGCCGGACGCGACCAGCGCCCGCGCCAGCTCGTCGACGTCCGCGCCGAACCGGGCGTACGTCCAGCGCCGCCCCGAGCCCACGTCGACCAGGGCCTCGCGGTCCGGCCACGCCGCCACGGCCCGGTCCAGGTTGGCGCCGATGGTGTCGCCGAGCAGGACGGTCGCGGACGTCCCGTGGGTGTACGACGGCTGCGCGGTCACCGGAAGTCCTCCTCGCGGTACTCGTTCCCCGAGCCCGCGGCCGTGGCCTCGCGCAGTTCGATCCGGCGGATCTTGCCGGAGACGGTCTTGGGCAGCGCGCCGAACTCCAGGCGGCGGATGCGCTTGTAGGGGGCGAGCACCTCGCGGGAGTGCTCGAAGAGGACCTTGGCGGTGCCGGGACCGGGCTCCCAGCCCTCGGCGAGGACGACGTACGCCTTGGGCACGGCGAGCCGCAGCGCGTCCGGGGCGGGCACGACGGCCGCCTCGGCCACCGCCTCGTGCTCCAGCAGCGCGCTCTCCAGCTCGAACGGGCTGACCTTGTAGTCGGACGCCTTGAACACGTCGTCGCCGCGCCCGATGTAGGTGAGGTACCCCTCCTCGTCCCGGGCGGCGATGTCGCCCGTGCGGTAGTAGCCGCCCGCCATGGCCTCCGCCGTGCGCTCGGGGTCGCCGTGGTACCCGGTCATCAGGCCGACCGGCCGCTCGGAGAGGTCGAGCGCGATCTCGCCCTCGTCGGCGCCGGGCGCGCCGGAGACCGGGTCGAGCAGTTCCACCCGGAAGCCGGGGCTGGGCCGGCCCATGGACCCCGTCTTCAGGGGCTGGCCGGGGCTGTTGGAGACCTGTACGGCGGTCTCGGTCTGCCCGAAGCCGTCCCGGATGGTGACGCCCCAGGCCCGGCGCACCCGCTGGATGACCTCCGGGTTCAGCGGTTCGCCCGCGGCGAGGGCCTCGCGGGGCACGGTGCGCAGCTGGGTCAGGTCGGCCTGGATGAGCATCCGCCACACGGTCGGCGGCGCGCAGAACGTCGTCACCCCGGCCCGGTCCATCTCGGCCATCAGCCGGGCCGCGTCGAACCGGGTGTAGTTGAAGACGAAGACGGTCGCCTCCGCGTTCCACGGCGCGAACAGATTGGACCAGGCGTGCTTGGCCCAGCCGGGCGAGGAGATGTTCAGGTGGACGTCACCGAGCCGCAGACCGATCCAGTACATGGTGGCCAGATGGCCGATCGGGTACGAGGTGTGGGTGTGCTCGACCAGCTTGGGGCGGGCGGTCGTGCCCGAGGTGAAGTAGAGCATCAGCGGGTCGTCGCAGCGGGTGGGGCCGTCCGGCGTGAACGCGGCGTCGGCACCGTACAGGTCGTTGAGCGGCAGCCAGCCCGCGACCGGCTCGCCCGCCGCGACGCGCGTGTAGTCACCGGGCACCTCGGCGAACTTGGCGGTGTCCGCGGAGCGCGCGATCACGTGCCGGACGCGTCCGCGGTCGACGCGGTCGCGCAGGTCGGCGGGACCGAGCAGCGGGGTGGCCGGGATGACGACGGCACGCAGCTTCATCGCGGCCAGCGCCGTGATCCACAGTTCGGCCTGGTTGCCGAGCATGACCAGGACGCGGTCCCCGGCGGCCACGCCGAGGCCGCGCAGCCAGTTGGCGGCCTGGGCGGAGCGGACCGACAACTCGCCGAAGGACAGCCGGGTCTCCCGGCCGTCCTCCTCGACGATGTGCAGCGCGGTCGCGCCGTTGCCGTCGGCGATCCGGTCGAACCAGTCGAGGGCCCAGTTGAAGTGGTCCGGCCGCGGCCAGCGGAAGCCCGCGTAGGCGGTGGCGTAGTCCTCCCGGTGTTCCAGCAGGAAGTCCCGTGCGTTCCTGAAAGACTCGGTCGCCGTCGTCATCCGTCCTCCTCCACCTCGTCGGTCGCTCACCTCCGAGGCGCCCTCGGCCTCTCCGGCTCACTCCCCTGTTCCCGACCATTGCCGGGCGGCTCTCTGGCATCGTCTAATCCGTGATACGGGTCTCACCACCCCCGAACGGGGGGTGTGGGCGGCCGGAAGGGCGAAGAGGGTGACGGCAGACGCGGTGGGGGCGGTGGAGATCGGTGGCGCGCTGGCCCGGCTGCGGCGTGCGACGGGACTCCCGGTCGCCTTCGGCGGGCTGATGGAGTCGGGCCGGCCGCGGATCAGGATCAGCGAGCTGAGCGGGACGAACACGGCCGCGCTGCGCTCGCTGGCGGTGACCTCCGGCAGCGGGCTCGGCGGCAAGGCGGTGGCGCTGGCCCGGCCGTGCGCGGTGACGGACTACTCCAGCTCCCGGCAGATCAGCCACGAGTACGACGTGCCGGTGGCCGCCGAGGGCATCCGCTCGGTGCTCGCCGTGCCGGTCGTGGTCCGGCGCCGGGTGCGCGGGGTGCTGTACGGCGCGCTGCGCTCGGCCCAGCCGCTCGGCGACCGCGCGCTGGGCGCGGCGATGGCGGTGGCCCGGGACGTGGAACAGGCGCTGGTGGTGCGGGACGAGGCGCGCGGGCTGCTGGTGGCGGCCCGCCCGGAGCCGGCCGGCACCGGCCGGGGTGCCGCCTGGGAACAGGTGCGCGAGGCGCACGCGGCGCTGCGTGCCCTGGCGCCCCGGATCGCCGACCCGGGCCTGCGGGCCGAACTGCTCGCCGCCTGCGGGCTGCTGACCGCGCCGCCGCGAGCCGGGGGCGTGACCCTGGCGCCACGCGAGCTCGACGTGCTGTCCTGGGTGGCGGAAGGGGCCGGCAACGCCGCGGTGGCCGAACGGCTGGGTCTGCGCCCGGAGACGGTCAAGGGCTATCTGCGCTCGGCGATGCGGAAGCTGGGCGCGCACACCCGAGGGGAGGCGGTGACCGCGGCCCGCAGGGCGGGACTGCTGCCGTAGCGACGGCGGTGAGGATACCTTCCCATTCATCGGGCGCCGCTTTGAATTTACTTATGCTTGAGCGTTTGTTATTTCCCTCACCACGGCTTCCGTCCGAATTTCAAGGATCGTTGCCTAGAATTTGGCCCGGACACGACACAGGAGGGGAGCGGTGACCGTGCGACGGGACTTCCAGGAGCCTGCCAGGTGCCGCCCCGACCTGGTCATCGGCCGCGAGGAGTTGTTCGCCGGCGCCCGTGAGCAACTCGCCTCGGGGGGCAGTGTGCTGCTGCACGGCCCCGCCGGAATAGGGAAATCCACCGTCCTGCGGGCATTGGCCGAGGAATACGGCGCCACCGCGCGCACCGTGTTGCGCTGCTCCGCCACCGAGTCCGAATCCCACCTCCCCTTCCTCGCCCTCGCCGACCTCCTCGGCCTGGCCCTCGACGACGTCGCGCCGCGCCTGCCCGCCGCCCAGCGCACCGCCCTGGAGTCGGCGCTCACCGGCCGCGGCGAGTCCAGCCTGCTGCGCGACGGCCTGGCGCTGCGCCTGGCGGTGCTCTCCGCGCTGCGCGCGCTCGCCGCCCACGGCCCGGTCCTGGTCGTCGCCGACGACCTCCAGTGGCTGGACCCGGCCAGCGCCGAACTCCTCGGCTTCGCCGCCCGTCGCCTGGAGGGAGTCCCGGTACAACTGCTGTGCGCGGTCCGCACGGAGGGCCAGGAGGGCCAAGAGTACGACCGCCACCTGCGCGCCTGCCCGCCGGGCACCCTCGCGGTCCGGCTCGGCGCGCTCTCCCGCACCCAGACCGCCCAGCTGCTCGACCACCGCGGCCACGGCGGCCTGCCCCGCTCCACGGTCCGCGAGATCCACCGCACCAGCGGCGGCAACCCGCTGTTCGCCCTGGAGCTCGGCCGCGCCCTCGCCGAGCGCCCGGCACCGCCCCGGCCCGGCGATCCGCTGCCGGTGCCGACCTCGCTGCGCGCCCTGGTCCTCAGCCGGCTGGACATGCTGTCGGTGGAGGCCCGCCGCACCCTGCTGGTGGCCAGCGCCGGCGCCCGGCCCACGCCGGCGCTGCTGCACGCGGCCGGCCGGGAGAACGCCGAGGCCGAGTGCGCCCAGGCCGCCGAACTCGGGCTGCTGGCCACCGAACCGGACGCCCCGGCCGTACGGTTCGCGCACCCGCTCATCTCCGCCGCGCTGTACGCGGAGGCACCCGCGCACGAACGGCGGGCCGCGCACGCGGCGCTGTCCACCGCGGCCTCCGACCCGATCGAACGGGCCCGGCACCTGGCCCTGGCCACCACCGGCACCGACCCGGAGGTCGCCGCCCGGCTCGCCGAGGCCGCGACCCTCGCCCGGGACCGCGGAGCCCCCTCGGTCGCCGCCCAGCTGGGGTTGCTCGCCGCCCGGCACACCCCCGCCGACGGCGTGCCCGGCCAGGAGGAACGCCGGCTGACCGCCGCCGAGGACGCGATCACCGCCGGCGAGGTGGACCTGGCCCGGGACATCGCCCGGGAGGTGCTGACCCGGGCGACCGTGCCCGCCGACCGGGTGCGGGCCTGGATCATCGTCATCGACACCGCCGGCCACACCATGGCGGAGGTCGACGCGGTCTTCCCGCAGGCCCTCGCCGACGCCGGCGACGACCCGCGGCTGCTGGCCCTGGTCCACTACCAGCTGGCCTGGCGGGCGCTCATCGTGGAGGGCGACTTCACCGAGGCCCGACAGGCCGCCGCGCACGCCGCCGAACTGGCCGCCCGCGGCGCGGACCGGCGCACCGAACTGCTCGCCCTGGCCTTCCAGGCGCAGACCGAGACCCTGATGGGCCATCCGGAGGCGCCCCGCACCATCAAGCGGGCCCTGCGGGAGCCGCAGGACCCGCGGGTCGCCTGGCACCACAACGGCGCGGGCAGCGCCCGGTTCCGCTGGCTGATCATGGGCGACCAGCTGGCCGAGGCCCGGACCACGGTCACCGGTCTGCTCCGCGAGGTCCGCCGGCGCGGCTCGGTGGAGAGCGAGGTGCACTTCCTGCGCGGCCTGGCCGAGACCGAACTGCGGGCCGGGCACTGCGGGCGCGCCCTGGAGCTGGCCCGCGAGAGCCTGCGGCTGGCCCGGGACTCGGGCATCGGGGAGACCGCCTCGGCGATGCTCACCTCGCTCGCGGAGGCCTCCGGCGGTGACGTGGACCGCGCGCTGGCCCTCGCCAGGGAGGCGGTGGAGCACGCCGAGGAGGACGGCGACCAGATGTACCTCTCCCGGGCACTGGGCGCCCTGGGACACGCCCAGCTGGTGGCCGGGGACCCGGCGGGCACCGTCCGCTCGCTGCGCCGGGTGCGCAGCCTGGAGCTGGCCCTGGGCATCACCGACCCGGCCCGCGGCCGCTGGCAGGGCGATCTCGCCGAGGCACTGGTCCGGATCGGTGAACCCGCCGAGGCACAGGACGTCATCTGCGTCAGCCGCGAACACGCGCTGCGGCTCGGCCGGGAGAGCGTCCTCGGCGTGCTCGACCGGTCCGAGGCGCTGGTGCGCGCCGCCCAGGGCGACCTGGAGGCCGCCGTCGGGCAGCTGACGTCCGCTCAGGACCGGCTGGGCAAGCTCGGTTACGGCCTGGAGGAGGCGCGGGCCGCGTTCGCGCTGGCCCGGTTGCGCGGCAGACGCTCCGGGACCGCGGTCTACGACGAGGCCGCCCGGATGTTCCGGCGGTGCCGGGCGCTGCCCTGGCTGCGCCAGGTGGACGAAGCCCTCACCACCCCCGAGCCGGAACCGGCGCCGGCCGTGCCGGAGGCGCTGGACGCCCTGGACGTGCTGGCCGCGATGGAGCGTCAGGTCGCCGCGCTGGTGATGGAGGGCGCCACCAACCGGGAGATCGCGGCCCGGCTGTTCATCAGCGTGAAGACGGTGGAGGCCACCCTGACCCGGGTCTACCGCAAGCTGGGGATCCGATCGCGGGTGGACATCGTCCGATTGGCGGCAGGTCGGCGCGCGAAGTGAGAACCCGGCCGGTTAACTGAACCGGACCGAGGGTTTTCCCTCACCCAACCCCCTAGGGGGTTCCCTCATTGGGAGCCGAGGGTTCCGGGTCCTAGCGTAAAGGGCGTGCCGCTCGCCCGGGCACATGGGGGTCGGTCCCTCCCCCGAGCTCCGACCGTGCTCGATCCGGGGGGACCCCACCCCGTGCAACACCCGCGCGACCCCCCACCGGTGCAACCCCCACTGAGGAGACTCATGTTCGGGCCAAGACGTGCCAGACAGACCGCCGCGACCCTGGTGGCCACCGCCGCCGCCGCGGCGACCGCGCTGCTCGCCTCCCCCACGGCGAGCGCCGCACCCCAGCCCATCGTCGGCGGTACGACCACCACGACGACCGCTTACCCGTTCATGATGCAGATCACGGACGCGTCCCAGAACCAGTTCTGCGGCGGCACCCTGGTGGCGCCCACGAAAGTGGTGACGGCCGCGCACTGCATGGTCGGGGAGACCACCGGCAGCGTCCGTGTGGTCGGTGGCCGGACCTACCTCAACGGCACCAACGGTACGGTGAGCCGGGTCAGCAAGATCTGGATCAACCCGGACTACACGGACGCCACGAACGGCGACGACGTGGCCGTGCTGACCCTCTCGACGTCGATGCCGTACACCGCGGCCAAGTACGTCTCCTCCTCCCAGACGGGTGTGTACGCGGCCGGCACCACGGCCCGCGTCCTCGGCTGGGGAACCACCTCGGAGAACGGCAGTTCCTCCAACCAGCTGCGGACCGCGACCGTCCCGGTCGTGTCCGACGCGAGCTGCCGTACCTCCTACGGTTCGGACTTCGTCCAGTCCGACATGGTGTGCGCCGGATACTCCTCCGGCGGCGTGGACACCTGCCAGGGCGACAGCGGCGGTCCCCTGCTCATCGGGGGCGTCCTGGCAGGGATCACTTCCTGGGGCGAGGGGTGCGCGGAGGCCGGTTACCCGGGTGTCTACACCCGGCTGACCACCTTCTCGGACCTGGTGACCGCACAGGTCAACTCGTGACCCGGAAGACTTCCCGAGCACCCCTCGGGTGATTGCCGGGGGGCGTTGCGGGCCACCACGAGCGGCCCGCAACGCCCCCTATCCAAGGTCCGGCCCCCCGGTCCGGCGGTCCGTCGCGGAGGCGAAGCCCAGCCACGTGTGCCGGTTGCCCGCCCAGCACCAGCCGACCTTGGGCGCGTTGCGGCGCTCGCGGCCGTCCCGTCCGGTGCCGTTGCTGATCCAGATCGCCGGTGTCCGCGCGTCCAGCGCGCCGCCCGCCTTGCGCAGCCGGGACCCGATGGTCATGAAGCAGTGGTTGCGCTCCAGGACGGCGGGCTGCTGGAGCACCCAGTGGATGCCCTCGGTGAGCAGCAGCGGGGTGCGGTCCTCGGCGGTGAGGGCGGGCAGCGCCTCGTCGGGGCTCCAGCCGGCCATCCGGTCGCCGCGGTCGAGGCCGGTGAGCAGGTAGAGCGGCGCGTCGGGCAGCGGCACGGTCGCGAGCGGCGCGAACAGGTCGACGTCGGCCATGTCGGTGACGACGAAGCCGGGCTTGCCGGCGTGGCGGAGCAAGGGCGCGAGGGCGGAGGCCGGGGCGCGGTCCGGGTGGACGGCGAGCAGGACGCCCCCGCCGTCCGCGGGGGCCCCGGCGGCCGCGGCGAAGGCGCGCAGCTCGGTGGCGGACACTCCGGCCACCTCGTGCACCCCCAGCTCGATCAGTCGCTCGGCCTGTGCGCTCGGGGCCGGGAGTGAGGACAGGACGGTGGCGGGCGCGGGCGTGGTTTCGGGCACGATGCTCCCAGGAACGGTGACGTGGGCGGGCCCTCGGCCAACGGAACACCCCGCCGGAATGTTCCCGCCCCACCGCCTCTTCCTCGTCCGCGTACGACTGACCGTCACCGGCTGCCGCTCACCTCTCCCTCGTGCCGGCGTTCCCGGGCCGGAGGCCGCCTCCCCCCTTGCCGTCGCACACCGACGGCAGCCAGGTCAGGCCAGGGGTGGCGCTGAGGGTGTCCAGGGAGCGCAGCAGGTCCTCCAAGTGGGACGGATGGGCGAGGAATTCGATCGTGGCCTCGGCGAAGGCGTCGCGTACGGCCGGCGGCATCGCGTCGGAGGCGTCGAAGCAGTGCACCTGCCCGGTGTCGCGGAGTGTGGCCGCGAGGGAGCGGTGCCAGGCGGAGCCCGCGTCGCCGCCGGCGGGCCGGACGCCGGTGTGCACGGAGAAGCCGGACTCCTTCTCGCTCCAGGCCCGCTGGGCGTCGGCGGAGGCCAGGTAGCGGATCAGCTTCTTCGCCTGCGGGGTGGCGTGCAGCAGGGCGACCAGGTCTCCGGAGACCTCCCAGGCAGGGGGTTCGGCGGCCCCGTGGAGCAGCCGCGCGGTGGGCTGGTAGCGGCCGTCGGCCCGCTGCCAGGCGGGCCGGCCGCGGATGAAGGACGCCTGGTGCTCCAGCAGGCAGCCCCGCGGGGTCGCGGTGACCGGCTCCGAGGCGAGCTGGTACGGCGTCTTCAGGGCCCGCCGGACGAGGTCCGGGTCGCCGCCGGCGCCGACCAGGTCGCGCCACTCGGTCCACGCCTTGCGCACCTCGTCCGACCGCCACGACAGCTTGCCGCGCACCCACTCCCGATACACCTCGGGGCCGTACCGCTGGAGCAGGATGTCCTCGATCCAGTCGGTGCCGGGCCAGCCGCTGGTGGCACCGGAGCCCATGCCGACGCACCACGCGGCCGGCCGGCGCACCTCTCGTTCGAGCTGCCGCGCACCGACGCCGGCCGGGTACCAGACGATGCTCTTCAGGTCGGCCTTGAGCGGGAACCAGTACACGTGCCGGTCCGCCAGGGGCATGGCCCAGGGGGTGCCGAAGTCGTCCGTGTCCACCAGGTCTTCGAGGGGACGGAGGTGGTCCTGCCGGGCGTACTCGGCGAGTTCGCCGGGGCCGGTGAGCACCACCACGTCCGGTGGCGTGCCGGCCTCGACGTCGGCACCGAGCACCTGGCTCTCCGCGTTGCTGCCCTGGTAGTCCACCTTGATGTGGTACTTCCGCTCGAACGGCTCGATGACCGCCTCCCGGAAGTGCCGCTCGTCGTCACCCGTCCAGTTGGCCAGCAGGGTGACGGTCGGCTCCCGCCCGAGCGCGCGTACGCCGACCACGACGGCCGCCGCCAGCACGGCCAGGCAGCTCACCACCACGGTGACGGTGCGGACCAGGCGGCGGGAGGGGCCGGACCGGGTGCCGGGGGCGGCCGCCGCCGCGCCGCCGGGTTCGGCGCTCACCGGGGCCTGAACCGGTAGTCGTCGATGTGCCGCCGCAGGCCCGTCTCGGCCAGTGCCATGAGCAGGACGCCTCCTATCAGGATCCACACCGCCGCCGCCGCGCGGAAACCGGTGTGCGCCAGGTACGAGGCGGTGTCCCGCCCCGCGTCGGGGATGAGCCGCCCGGGCAGCGGGCGGTCGAGCAGGGTCCGGGTGTCCGCCATCCCCTGCTGGGTCCACACGGTGAACAGCACGCCGATGCCGACCCCGGCGAGCGACAGGACGGCCGCGGCGATGAGCTGGCGGTTGAAGCGGCGCCGGAACCGGCGGCGGAGGAAGAGCTGGGTCTCCAGCAGGGCCGCGCCGAGGGCGAGGGTCAGCAGCAGGGTGACGCTCCAGGCGAGCCACAGCAGCGGGCCGAACGAGGTCTGCCGCTGCACGGCGGCGCGCTGCTCCCGCTGGAGGGCCGCCAGCCGGGCCTGTATCCCGGCGCCCTCCTCCGTGAGGATGCTGGTCGCGTAGCTGAGGTACGCCTCCCGCAGCACACTGCCGTCGGGCTGGAGTTGGGACTGCTGGACCTTGACGGCGTAGACGGTGATGAGCCCGGCGATCGTCTGGAGCGCCTGCCGGCCCGCCGGGCCGCCGAGGTCGTCGTCCGCCGCGGCGGCCGCGAGGCTCTGCGCGGCGACGGAGATCTGCTTCTGGAAGTCGCTGGTCGGGGCCGGCGCGCCGGCGTCCCGCTGGGCCTGGACCAGGGCGTACTGCGCGGTGTCGAGCGACAGCACGGCCGGCGCGCTGGAGGTGCGCAGCGGGTTCGCGTCACCGTGCACGCCCTGGTACGACACGAACAGGGACAGGGTGAGCAGTGCCGACAGGGTCAGCAGGACGCGGCGGCGGACGGCGAGGTCGCGGGCGGTCGTACTGCCGCCTCCGGACGGGCGCCGCCGCCCGGCGCCGGGGAGCCGGGCGAGCAGGCCGGCGAGGCGGCGGGACGCCCGTCCCGGCGGGCGGGAATCCGCCGGGCGCTCCGGCGGCGGGGAGGCGGCCGGGACGGTGGGCGTGCCGGTGCCGGTGCCCTTGCGGGCCTGTGTGCGGGTGGCGGCGCCGGTGCGGGGATCGGCTCCGGCGGTGGTACCGGTGGCCGGGCCTGCGGGCGTACCCCGGCCGGCGCCCGGGGGCGTGCCGCCGCCCCCGGGCGTCGCTCCGTTGACCGCGTTCACGCCGGTGCCCCCCTCAGCAATCGCCCGCAGTCGCCCCCGCAGTAGAGGGAGTCGGCCGGGCCGAGCCACTTGCAGTCCGGGCACTCGACCAGCCCGTCGGGCCGCACGGGCAGGGCGGGGCCTGCGGCCCCGGCGCCGGACGGCCCGGCGGGGCCCGGCCCCGGTGGCACGGCGGATCCGGTTCCGGCCGGTGCCGAGCCACCGGGGCCGGGCGCCCCGGAGGCACCGCCTCGCGCAGAAGCCCCCGGCCCGCCGGGGCCCGCCTGCTGCCGCGGCGGGGTCGTCAGGGCGCTGGAGAGGATCAGGTGCTGCCAGTCGACGTCCTTCAGCCCGGAGCGGATCCGGCCGGAGCCCGGCGCGGTCTCGATCAGCCGCAGCGCGCCGAGCAGTTGGGCGTCGGCCAGTTCGGCGGCCAGGGCGAGGGCGCGGGCCAGTTCGCGGTCCGCGGCCTCGCGGCCGTCCGCGCCGCGCAGCCAGGCCCGGTAGGCCTTGGCGACGGCGGCGCTCGCCTGCTGGTACAGCTCGTGCCGGCGGACGCCGGGATGCCGCCGGGATGCGTCGAGCGGGTTGTCGGTCCAGCGCACCAGGATGGGCTGGGGCGCGGGCAGCCGTACCGGGCGCCGGACGTCGGGCACGACAACCTCCACGGCCGCCAGCTGGAGGTCCTCGCCGGTCTCCCGGCCGGTCGGATCGGCGGTGAGGACGACCTGGAAGTGCCGTACCTCGTCGCCCCAGGCGCGGGTGACGTACTCCGCGGCGCGGCCGCCGGACAGGGCCGGGCCGGGCTGGAGCTCCTGCTCGTTCGGCACCACCTGCTTGACCTGGCGGATCGCCGTACCGGGGGTGGGGGTGAGCCGGATGCGCAGCTCGGGCACCGCCGTGCCGACCAGCCCGGCGACCAGTTCCTCGTACGCCGCCGTCAGTTCGGACTCGGCGCGGACGGCCCGGGCGCGGCCGTGCAGCCGCCGGGTGATGTTCAGCAGCAGTTCGGCGTCCCAGTCGTCGCCGATGCCCCAGGCGTCGCAGACGAACTGGCCGGCGCAGGCGTCCAGGACGGTCTCCAGCGGACGCCGGGAGCGGTGGTCGTGCTCGTTGCGCCCGTCGGTGAGGAGCAGGACGTGCTTGACGGGCGCGGGCTGGTCCTTGAGGAGCCGCCGGGCGAGTTCCAGCCAGGCACCGATGGCGGTGCCGCCGTCGGCGTCCAGGATGCGTACGGCGCGCTCGGCGGCCTCGCGCTCGCCGGGCCCGGCGACGGCGAGCACCGAGCGGCCCGGCCCGGGGTGCACCACGGTGGCGTCGAACCGCCCGGAGAGGACGGCGAAGGCGGTGCCGTCGGGCAGCATCCGTACCGCCGCGGCGGTGGCGTCCTTGGCCGCGTGCAGTTTGGCGGCCGGGTGCAGCATCGAGCGGGAGGTGTCGACGATCAGCACCTCGGCGAGCGCCGGCCCGGTGCCGGGCGCGGGCGCGCCGGCGTGGTGCGCGCCGCCCCGGCTCCTGACCCCGATCTCCAGGATGGCGTGCATCTCCCGCTCGGTGCGGCGCCCGGCCGCGTCGGGTACGGCGGGCAGTTCCTTCTGCTGGCCGACCGCGAGCGTCACCTCGGTCTCCTCGGCCACGGTCATCGCTGCCTCTTTCCCCGGGGGTCGTGATCTGGTCAGAAGGTGGTCATCGGCCGGACCGCGTGGGCCAGGTCGAGCAGCCGGCCGTGCTCCCCGGCGGTGCGGGCCTGCGCGGCCAGCTGCCGGAAGGAGTTCTCCAGCCGGGTGCGCAGGCCGTCCTCGTCCCCGGGCCCGAAGAGGTCCCCGGCCGGGAGGCCGGGCCCCCAGCCCTGGGCGGGGCGGCTGTGCAGGGCGTTCTCGCGGACCTCGGCGACCAGCCGGGCCCGGGACTCGCCGGCCGCGGCGCCGCCGTCCAGGCGCAGTTCGGGCAGCCGCCGGGCCGCGTCCCGCAGCCCGTCCGGGGTGGGCGGGCCGCCGTGCAGGATGCCGGCGCGGATGCGTACGGCCGCGGTGCGGGCGGCGTCGTAGTGCCGGGAGGTGGCGGGCACCTCGTCGAGGACGTGGACGGCGGCGTCCCGGTCGCCGGCGGTCAGGTGGCCCCGGGCCAGGCCGAACGCGGCGGCGGTGTGCGCGGAGTCCCGTCGCCACACGGCTTCGTAGTACCGCATGGCCCGGGTCCGGTCCGCCTCGGTGGTGTGTTCGGTGGTGTGTTCGGCGCAGTAGCCGAGGGCGAGCTTGGGCACGTACTCGCCGGGCAGGGCCCGGTAGACGGCGTCGAACCGGGTGCCGGCCTCCCGCACCCGGCCCATGCTGAGCAGGAGGACGCCCCGGTGCCAGGCGATGCGCCAGTCGTGGGCGGCGGCGCGTTCGCCGAGCTGGGTCTCGGCCTCGGCGAGCCAGCTCTCCGCCGCGCGCTGCTCGCCCTTCCTGAGATAGGCGCGGCACAGCCACAGCGCGGTCTCGGGGGTGGCGAGACGGTTCTCGCGGGGCCACTCCTCGGCGACCCGGTCGGGTGCGTCGGGCGGGAAGGCGTCCAGCAGCAGGGCGGCGCCGTCGTCGGGATCGGGGACCGGCTCCGGCAGGGCGCCGGCCACCTCGGCGGCGGCCGGCGGGGAGACGTCCAGGCCGGCGGGGTGCTCGCCGGAGCGGCCCGTCCAGTGGTCCAGGGCCGGGATCGCGCCGAGTCCGGCGTCCAGGCTGGCGCCGGAGGCGCGGAACCGGGTGGAGCTCTCCGGCAGCTGCTCGCCGAACTGCAGTGAGCGGAACTCGCGCAGCACCTCCCACAGTTGCCGGGACATCTCGGCCGCCGAGCGGAACCGGGCGCGGGGTTCGGGGTGGGTGGCGCGGGCGATGAGGCGGCGGAAGGAGTCGGAGGCGAGTCCGCGGGCGGGTTCGGTGGCGCGGGCCAGGGACTGGAGGGTCGTGCCGACGGTGTAGAGGTCGCTGTCGACGTGCCAGCCCCGGTCGTCGATCTCCGCCTGGGGAGGTGCGAAGCCGGCCGTGTAGACGTAGGCGGAGGTGCGGTCGCCGATGGCGCGGACGGCACCGAGGTCGATGACCTTGATCGCCCGGCCGAAGTGGATGACGTTGGCGGGCTTCATGTCGCAGTACAGCAGGCCGCGCTCGTGCATGTACTGGAGGGCGCCGAGGATCTTGCAGCCGTAGGTGAGGACGTGGTCGAGACGGGGGCGGCCGTGGAAGATCCGCTCGACGTCGTCGGCGTCGAAGAGCTGCTGGAGGGAGCGTCCGCCGATGTAGTCCATGACGAGGTAGCCGGTGGCCGGGCCGCCGGGGACCCGGTGTTCGGCGTAGGTGATGATCCGGACGATGTCGGGGTGGTGCAGGTCGGTGAGCGAGCGGCGCTCCTCCACGGCCGAGCGGCGGGCGAGCGCGTCGTGCACGTTGATCTGGCCCTTGAGGGCGACCCGGTGGCCGTCGGCGCGGGTGTCCTCGGCGAGGTGGATCCAGCCGAGACCGCCGTGGGCGATGCAGCCGAGGACCCGGTAGTGGTCGGCGACGACGTCGTCCTTGGCCAGGGTGGGCAGAAAGGAGTAGGGCGTGCCGCAGCGGGGGCAGCGTCCGGTGGGGCGGGCGGGCTGGCCGCCGTAGCCGATGCCGATGGTCATGGTGCAGCCGTTCGCCCCGCAGCGGCGGCCGCCGGTGGGCGGTCGCGGGTCCTCGAGCACCACGTCGTCGGGGACCGGGACCTCGGGCAGGACGACGAGTCCGTGCTGGTCGAGTCCGCCGATGCCGGCGACGGCGTGGACGGCGGCGGGGCCCGGGGTGTCCTCGGTGGCGGCGGCCGGGGGCCGGGCCCGCGGTTCGGAGCGCGACTCGGCGTGCCGGTGGCCGCAGGTGTCGCAGTAGCCGGTGCCCATGATGCGGCCCGCGCAGCCGGGGCGGATGCACGAGGTCACGACGCGCCCTCCTCTTCGGGTGCGGTGGCGGAGCAGAAGCCGACGAACCGCTCCACGGCGGCCTCGGCCCGCTCGATGTCGCAGGGGGTCTGCCGCAGCAGCGACAGGGCTTCCTCGTAGAACCGGTAGGCGGCCATGACCCGGTCGCCCTGGTCGGCCGCCCGCTGCCGGCACAGCGGCCACTCGGCACCGACCCGGCCGAGGAGCTCCTCGCGGCGGCGCAGCCGGGCGTCGAGCATGCCGATGGCCCGCTCCAGCCGCCGCCGGCGCCGGCCGACGGCGTCCTCGAAGGTGAACAGCAGGTCGGCCCGGCCCGGTTCGCGTTCCTGGTCGGGGATGTGGGCCACCCAGGCGCGCAGCATGCGGGTGCGCCGTACGCCGGCCTCGGCCCGGTCCAGCAGCGGCCGGGTGCCGGGCCCGGGCAGTACGCGGTCCCGGCGGGCGTCCAGGGCGGGCCCCAACTCGTCGGTCACGTGCCGCAGCTGGCCGTGCAGCCGGGTCCAGCGGGCGCGCAGCGGGCGGTGGACGAGGGTCTCGGTGGCCTGGGCGGCGCGCTCGCCCGGAGCGCGGAACACCAGCAGCAGCCGGGCGCCCTGCCGGGCGAGCCGGTCCAGGAGGCCGAGGAGCGCCTCGGGTTCGGCCGCCTGGTCCACGGCGACCAGGACGGCGGCGAGCGGGACGCGCAGGGCGCCCAGCCGTTCGGGCCGGGGGTCGTCGCGGATGCCGAGGCGTTCGGCGATCCGGTCCATGACCTCGGCGCACGTCAGTCCCTTGACGTCCAGGGCGAGGTCGTGTGCGCCCGCGGGCGGCACGGTCTCGGGCGGGTCGTGGCTGACGGCGCTGGTGTTGCGGTGGGTGCGCAGCTCGCGGTCGGCGAGGGTGACGGCCCGCTGGAGGGTCCAGGCGCGGTCGCCGCGGGCGGGGACGACCGTGACGAGGACCGGCCAGCCGGCGCCGCGGAACCAGGAGGCGAGTTCGGTGGCGAACGGCACGTCGAGCCGGCCGGCGGCGGGGCCGGTGCCGGTGCGCAGCCGCGGGTCGACGGCCTCGGCGCCGTCGCTCCAGGCTGCCACCTGCGGCAGGTGGCTGAGGATCGTCTCGGTGGGGCTCATGTAGCTGAACGCGGAGCCCGGCCCCTCGTCGACGCTGAGGACGATGCCGATGACCTGGTCGGTGGCGTGGTCCACGACCCCGCCGCCGCTGAAGCCGGGGGCGGCGAGTTCGCCGGGGGTGAGCGGGCGCAGCTGCACCTGGCTGTCCCGGCCGCGCGCCGCGACCAGGGTGGCGCCGTGCCAGCGCCCGCCGTCGTCGCCGTCCGGGAAGCCGTACATGCTGACGGGGCCGTGCGGGGCGGCGAGCCGGTAGAGCCGGGTGGCGTGCTCCGCGGGCAGCGGTGCGGCCAGGCGCAGCAGGGCGAGGTCGCCGCTGCGGTCGCCGAAGGCGTCCTCGCGCTGGGGGACGTGCTCGTCGGGGCGGACGGTGCCGGCCACGGCGGCCAGGCCGGGGACGCCGACCAGGCGCACGGCGTAGCGGTGGCCGGGACGGACGACGTGGGCCGCGGTGAGCACCCGCTCGGGCGCGAGCAGCACGCCCGCGCCCAGGACCTGTCCGTCCGGCGTCTCGATGCGCGCGATCCAGGACGGTGTCCGTAACCGCACCGTGCCGACTCGCTCCCCCGTGCGCGTCATGGTTGCGAGGTTACTCCGCGTACCCGTCCGGTACCACTGGTGTGCACGGTGTTGTTGCGGAGAGCCGGGCTCCGGGGCGCGTGGGGGCGGTGAGGTGCGGGATGGCGCGCCGGCGGCACCGCGGTCCCGCCGCCCCCGAGGTCCCGAACACCTGAGCTATACACTCAGTGTATAGTCCCGGCATGCCTCCATCGACGGAAACGATCCCGACGCCGACGCCCGCGACCAGGAAGATGCCTGGAACGGGCCGAAGGTTGCGCGGCTGGGCGCTCGCCGCCGCCGCGGCCTGCCTCACGCTCACGCTGTCCGGGTGCGCGCGGGTCGACACGACCACGCCCAGCACCGCGCGTGCCGAGGCGGCCCACGGGGCACCGGCCGCCTTCGGTTCCGTCGACTGCCGCAAGGCCAAGTGCATCGCCCTGACCTTCGACGCGGGCCCCAGCGAGAACTCGGCGCGGCTGCTCGACATCCTCAAGGAGAAGAAGGTCCCGGCCACCTTCTTCCTCCTGGGCAAGCGGCACATCGAGAAGTACCCGGAGCTGGTCGAGCGGATGGCGGCCGAGGGCCACGAGGTCGCGAGCCACACCTGGGACCACAAGATCCTCACCCGGATATCCGACGCCGAGATACGCGAGGAGCTGACGCGGCCCAACGACGCGATCGAACGGCTCACCGGGCGCAAGCCGACGCTGATGCGCCCGCCGCAGGGCCGTACCGACGCCAACGTGCACGAGATCTGCAAGGAGCTCGGCCTGGCGGAGGTGCTGTGGAGCGTGACCGCCAAGGACTACACGACGAACGACCCGGCGCTCATCACCGAGCGCGTCCTCGACCAGTCGTCCCGGGACGGGATCATCCTGCTGCACGACATCTATCCCGGGACCGTGCCGGCCGTGCCCGGCATCATCGACGCACTCAAGGCCCGCGGCTACGTGTTCGTGACGGTGCCTCAGCTGCTGGCGCCCGGCAAGGCCGAGCCCGGCAAGGTGTACCGCCCCTGAGGCACCGCTGCCCGCGCGCCGCTCAGAAGACCACCGACCAGCCCTCGCGCCCGGCCTGTTCGCCGGTGTACGACACGCCGTGGACCTTCAGACCGGCCGCGTCGAGCAGTGTGATCTCACCGCCCTGATTGCCGAGCTGTCCGTCGGCGGTGAGGGGCACGGTGAGCCAGGCGCCGGCCGCGAGCGGTGCCGCGGCCGGGACCGGCGAGCCCTCGCCGAGGCGGCCGACGACGCGCCAGCCGGTCAGGTCCACCGGGTCCGGTGAGGCGTTGATGAGGGTCACGGTCTCCGCCTCGGGGGCCGGTCCCTTCGGGTTCACCATCGCCGCGACGATCCGCACCGGCTGCGTACCGGGCTCGGGCCGGCTGCCGTCGACGTCGTCCAGGCTGTGCCCGGTGGTGTCGTCGGTGTGCCAGGACTGGCTCTGGAAGGCCAGGAAGATGCCGACCCAGCGGGACTGCGCGGGGAAGTACAGCAGCAGGCCGCCGTCCTGCCAGACGCCGTCGTCGCCGGTGAACCGGCGGCTGTTGCCCTGGTTCATGTGGACGTCGTGCACGCCGTTGCCGGGCAGGAACCCGAACACCTTGTCCTTGCGGGCGGGTTCGGGGCCGAAACGGGCGCCGTAGATGTACAGCCGGGCGTCGCGGTCGGCGACCGCGCGCTGCACGTAGTGGTCGAGGAGGTCGGCCAGGTCGTTGTCCGGGCCCGCGACGTCCGGCGGGAGCGGGCGCATCCCGGCCGGGTCGAAGAGGTTGCCGCGCACGAAGTCGAGGGTGGGGCCGCCGGGACCGGCCGGCAGGGTGTTCCAGCCGCTCGGCAGGCCCTCCAGGCGGGCGGTCAGCGGGTGCCGGAAGTCGTCGGCGACCAGGTACAGCAGCTCGGAGGGGCGCTCCTGCGAGAGCACGTTGACCGCGGCGCGGTAGTGGGTGCCCTGGTCATCCGTGAGGTGGATCTGGTAGTGCGGTGTGTCTTTCGCGCCCTCACGCCGGGTTTCGACGGCGCGGGCGATCAGGACGCCGTAGTTCTTCAACGGCATGTCGATCAACTCCCCCTGGAGGCGGGCGGGTTGCCCGGCCCATGGCAGGAAGCCTAGAAGTGGGAGGACCGACACGCCGCCCCGCGCACCGACTGTTTCAGGATACGACTCCTCACGGACGCCTGCTACGCGAGCGGGGTGAGACGGAGCGCCGAACGCGCAGGTGACCGGCGCTCATTGCCTACGATCGGGCCGTGCCCACCTTCTCCTTCGCACGTACGGCGCCTCTCCCGCTCGACGAGACATGGCGCCGGCTCACGGAGTGGTCCCGCCACGCCGACGCCGTCCCGCTGACCCGGATCAGGGTGCTCACGCCCGCGCCGACCCGCGAGGGCACGCGCTTCGTGGCCCGCTCCGGGCTGGGTCCGTTCGCCTTCGACGACGTCATGGAGGTGACGGTCTGGCGGCCGCCCGCCGGGGACGAGGGCGGCCTGTGCCGGCTGGAGAAGCGCGGCCGGGTGATCCTGGGCTGGGCGGAGATCGAGGTCCTGCCGGGGCCCGGGGGCCGTAGCCGGGTGGTGTGGCGGGAGGAACTCCGCGTCCGCTTCCTGCCCCGCGCCTTCGACGGGGCCGTGAGGTCGGTGTCCCTCCGCATGTTCGGGCGGGCGGCGAACCGCCTGCTCAGGCAGGGCTGAGCGCCCGCCACGGGCGGTGTTTCAGTCCGTGCGGCCGGTCGCGGCGACCGTCACGCCCAGGCCGATCATCGTCAGGCCGCCCGCCCCGCCGACCGCGGCCAGGCGCCGGGGCGAGCGGGCGAACCAGTCGCGGGCGGCCGAGGCGGCCAGGCCCCAGACGCTGTCGGAGACCACCGCGATGGCGTTGAAGACCAGCCCGAGCAGCAGCATCTGCACCGGCACGTGGCCCTGCTCCCGGTCCACGAACTGCGGCAGCACCGCGGCGAAGAACACCATCGTCTTGGGGTTGGCCACGCCGACCGCGAAGCCCTCCCCGAGGGTGCGCAGGCCGCCGTGGGCGGGGCCGGACTCCCCGGCCGCGGCCCGCAGCGAGCCGCGCTGCCGCCACGCCTTGGCGCCGAGGTACACCAGGTAGCCGGCGCCCGCGAGCTTCAGCGCGGTGAAGAGGAGGACCGAGCGCTCGACGACCGGACCGATGCCGAACGCCACGGCGACGACGAGCAGGTACGCGCCGAGCGTGTTGCCGACGACGGTGGTCAGCGCGGCCCGGCGCCCGTGCGCCAGGGCCCGTCCGATCACGAACAGCACGCTGGGGCCGGGCACGAGGATCAGCAGGAAGGACAGCAGGGCGAAGGCGGCCAGCCGGTCGGACGACACCATGGCCCCATGCAAGCACGCGCACGCCACCGGCCGGCAACCGCTTTTCCGGCGGGGCCGGGCGTCGGGCCGGGCCGCGCGTCCCGCCCGGACCCGGGCCCCAGGCCGGCGCTCCTCCCGCGGGCTCCGGGCCCCAGGCCGGCGCTCCTCCCGCGGGCTCCGGGCCTCAGGCCACCGAGTCGATGCGGCCCGCGGGCCGGGTGGCCGGGTCGTGGTGGATCGGCGTGTGCGCGCCGGTCAGCGACACCCCGCTGCCGCCGCGCCGGGCGGCGACGATCTCCGCCGCGATCGACAGCGCCGTCTCCTCGGGCGTGCGGGCGCCCAGGTCCAGGCCGATCGGGGAGCGCAGCCGGGCCAGCTCCAGCTCGGTGACACCGACCGCCCGGAGCCGCTCGTTGCGGTCCAGGTGGGTGCGGCGGGAGCCCATCGCACCGACGTAGGCGACCGGCAGCCGCAGCGCCAGCCGCAGCAGCGGCACGTCGAACTTGGCGTCGTGGGTGAGGACGCAGAGAACCGTACGGCCGTCGACCTCGGTGCGCTCCAGGTACGTGTGGGGCCACTCGACGACGATCTCGTCGGCCTCGGGGAAGCGGGCCGCGGTGGCGAACACCGGGCGGGCGTCGCACACCGTCACGTGGTAGCCGAGGAACTTGCCCACCCGGACCAGCGCCGACGCGAAGTCGATCGCGCCGAAGACGATCATCCGGGGGGCGGGGACCGAGGACTCCACCAGGACGGTGAGCGGCGCGCCGCAGCGGGAGCCCTGCTCGCCGATCTCCACGGTGCCGGTACGGCCCGCGTCCAGGAGGGCGGCGGCCTCGGCGGCGACCGTGCGGTCCAGCTCGGGGTGGGCGCCGAAGCCGCCGGCGCAGGACCCGTCGGGGCGGACGAGGAGGGCCCGGCCCCGCAGCTGTGCCGGACCCTCGGCGATCCGCGCGACCGCCGCCGCCTCCCCACGAGCGGCGGCGGCCAGCGCGGCCGCGACCACCGGCCGGGCGGGACCGTCCGCCCGGACCGGGGTGACGAGGATGTCGATGACGCCGCCACAGGTCAGGCCGACGGCGAAGGCATCCTCGTCGCTGTACCCGAAGCGCTCCAGGACGGTCTCCCCGTCCTCCAGCGCCTGCCGGCACAGCTCGTACACGGCCCCCTCCACGCACCCGCCGGAGACCGAGCCGATCGCCGTGCCGTCGGCGTCCACCGCGAGGGCGGCGCCGGGCTGGCGAGGGGCGCTGCCGCCGACGGCCACCACGGTGGCGACGGCGAAGTCACGGCCCTGCTCGACCCACCGGTTCAGCTCGTCGGCGATGTCCAGCATCTGTCGGTCTCCTATCGGGGTCGGGTGCACAGGACGGGGGACGGGGCGGGCTAGTGCACGCCCAGCCAGCCCTCGATGGGATGGAGGGCGAAGTAGACCAGGAAGATGGCCGTCAGGCCCCACATGAAGGCGCCGATCTCGCGGGCCTTGCCCTGGGCCGCCTTGATGGCGACGTAGGAGATGACGCCCGCGGCCACACCGGAGGTGATGGTGTACGTGAACGGCATCAGCACGACGGTCAGGAAGACCGGGACGGCCGTCGCGCGGTCGGCCCAGTCCACGTGGCGGGCGTTCATCAGCATCATGGCGCCGATGACGACCAGGGCGGCGGAGGCCACCTCCTGCGGGACGATCGCGGTGACCGGGGTGAAGAAGAGGCAGGCCGCGAAGAACAGGCCGGTCACGACGGAGGCCAGGCCGGTACGGGCGCCTTCGCCGACGCCGGTGGCCGACTCGATGAACACGGTCTGGCCGGAGCCGCCGGACACGCCGCCGATCGCGCCGCCGGCGCCGTCGATGAACAGCGCCTTCGACAGGCCGGGCATCCGGCCCTTGTCGTCGGCCAGGTTCGCCTCGGTGCCGACGCCGATGATGGTGGCCATCGCGTCGAAGAAGCCGGCGAGGACGAGGGTAAAGACGATCATGCCGACCGTCATCGCGCCGACCTGGCCCCAGCCGCCGAACTCCACGTCCCCGAAGAGTGAGAAGTCGGGCATCGAGACCGCGCTGCCGTGCAGTTCGGGGGCGCCGTTCGCCCACTGCTTCGGGTCGATGACGCCGAGGCCGTTGAGGACGGCGGCGACGACGGTGCCCGAGACGATGCCGATGAGGATGGCGCCGGGGATGTTCCGGGCCTGGAGCATGAAGATCAGCAGCAGGGTCCCGGCGAAGAGCAGCACGGGCCAGCCGGCGAGTTCGCCCGCGGGGCCGAGGCTGACCGGGGTGGCCTTGCCCTGGTGCACGAAGCCGGCCTTGTAGAAGCCGATGAGGGCGATGAACAGGCCGATGCCCATGGTGATCCCGTGCTTGAGCGCGAGCGGGATCGCGTTCATGATCATCTCGCGCAGGCCGGTGACGACCAGCAGCATGATGACCACGCCGTACATCACGCACATGCCCATGGCCTGCGGCCAGGTCATCTCCGGGGCGACCTGCGAGGACAGGACGCCGGAGACGGAGAGGCCGGCGGCGAGGGCGAGCGGCACCTTGCCGACGAAACCCATCAGCAGCGTGGTGGAGGCCGCCGCGAACGCGGTCGCGGTGATCAGCGCCTTCTGGCCGAGCGTGTCCCCCGCCGCGTCCTTGCCGGACAGGATGAGGGGGTTGAGCAGGAGGATGTACGCCATCGCCATGAAGGTGGTGATGCCGCCGCGCACCTCACGCGCGACCGAGGATCCTCTACCGGATATGTGGAAGTACCTGTCGAGCCAGGACCGGCCCGCCGGGACGCGGCTGCCGTCGCCCGCGTCATCGGCTGCGGTCCTGGGCTCCACTGACTGCTGGGTCATGGTGCCATCTCCCAAGGTTCACAGGGGCACCCGTGCGACGGCCTTTACCGGCACGGGATTTGGGAATGGACGACCCGGGGGACGGCCCGAGACGAACGAATTTCCTGGTACTTCAAGGACCGCGAGCGGTGCGGAACTCAAAGGGGTTTCCCCGGGCGGCGCGGCGGAGTGTGTGACGTTCCCTGCGCCGCCCGGAGAGCTGTGGGGTGTTACGCGGTTCCCGTGAGGTGCTCGGGCCGTACCGGAGTGCGGTTGAGCTCCAGCCCGGTCGCGTTCCGGATCGCCGCGAGGACGGCCGGGGTGGACGACAGGGTCGGGGCCTCGCCGATGCCGCGCAGCCCGTACGGGGCGTGCTCGTCGGCGAGTTCGAGCACGTCGACCGGGATGGTCGGCGTGTCGAGGATGGTGGGGATCAGGTAGTCCGTGAAGGAGGGGTTCCTGACCTTGGCCGTCTTGGGGTCGACGATGATCTCCTCCATCACCGCCACGCCCAGGCCCTGGGTCGTGCCGCCCTGGATCTGGCCGACGACGGAGAGCGGGTTGAGCGCCTTGCCGACGTCCTGGGCGCAGGCCAGTTCGACGACCTTGACCAGGCCGAGCTCGGTGTCGACCTCCACGACGGCGCGGTGGGCGGCGAAGGAGTACTGGACGTGTCCGTTGCCCTGGCCGGTGCGCAGGTCGAAGGCCTCGGTCGGCCGGTGCCGCCACTCCTCCTCGACCTCCACGGCCTCGCCCTCCAGGACGTCGACCAGGTCGCCGAGGACCTCGCCGCCGTCGGTGACGACCTTGCCGCCCTCCAGGAGGAGTTCGGCCGTCGCCCAGGCCGGGTGGTAGGAGCCGAACTTGCGGCGCCCGATCTCCAGGACCTTCTCGCGGACCAGCTCGCAGGCGTTCTTCACGGCGCCGCCGGTGACGTACGTCTGACGCGAGGCGGAGGTGGAGCCGGCGGAGCCGACCTGGGTGTCGGCCGGGTGGATGGTCACCTGGGTGACACCGAGCTCGGTGCGGGCGATCTGCGCGTGGACGGTGACACCGCCCTGGCCGACCTCCGCCATCGCGGTGTGCACGGTCGCGACGGGCTCGCCGTTGATGACCTCCATGCGCACCTTGGCGGTGGAGTAGTCGTCGAAGCCCTCGGAGAAGCCGACGTTCTTGATGCCGACCGCGTAGCCGACGCCGCGGACGACGCCCTCGCCGTGCGTGGTGTTGGACAGGCCGCCGGGCAGCTGGCGCACGTCGGCGCCCTCGCTGGACTCCCACTGGCGCTCGGGCGGCAGCGGCATCGCCTTGACGCGGCGCAGCAGTTCGGCGACCGGGGCGGGCGAGTCGACGGGCTGGCCCGTCGGCATGATCGTGCCCTGCTCCATCGCGTTCAGCTGCCGGAACTCCACGGGGTCCATGCCCAGCTTCGCGGCCAGCTTGTCCATCTGCGCCTCGTAGGCGAAACACGCCTGGACCGCGCCGAAGCCGCGCATGGCGCCGCAGGGGGGGTTGTTGGTGTAGAGGGCGATGGCCTCGATGTCGACGTCGTCGACGACGTACGGGCCGACCGAGAGCGAGGAGGCGTTGCCGACGACCGCCGGGGAGGCGGAGGCGTACGCGCCGCCGTCCAGGACGATCCGGCACTTCATGTGGGTGAGCTTGCCGTCCTTGGTGGCGCCGTGCTCGTAGTAGAGCTTGGCCGGGTGCCGGTGGACGTGCCCGAAGAAGGACTCGAACCGGTTGTAGACGATCTTCACGGGCTTGCCGGTGCGCAGCGCCAGCAGGCAGGCGTGGATCTGCATCGACAGGTCCTCGCGGCCGCCGAACGCGCCGCCGACGCCGGCCAGCGTCATGCGCACCTTCTCCTCGGGCAGGCCGAGGACGGGCGCGATCTGGCGCAGGTCGGAGTGGAGCCACTGGGTGGCGATGTAGAGGTGGACACCGCCGTCCTCCTCCGGCACGGCGAGGCCGGACTCGGGGCCGAGGAAGGCCTGGTCCTGCATGCCGAAGGTGTACTCGCCCTCCACGATGACGTCCGCGCGCTTGCGCGCCTCGGCCACGTCGCCGCGGACGATCGGCTGGCGGTGCACGATGTTCGGGTGCGGCACGTGTCCGGCGTGGTGGTCGTCGCGGCCCTCGTGGACGAGGATCGCGTCCGGGGCGGTCGCGGAGGCCTCGTCGGTGATGACGGGCAGCTCCTTGTACTCCACCTTGATCTTCGCGGCGGCGCGGCGGGCCGTCTCCGGGTGGTCGGCGGCGACGATCGCGACCGGCTCGCCGTGGTGGCGTACCTTGCCGTGGGCGAGGACCGGGGTGTCCTGGATCTCCAGGCCGTAGTTCTTCACCTCGGTCGGCAGGTCGTCGTACGTCATGACCGCGTACACGCCGGCCATGGCCAGGGCCTCGGAGGTGTCGATCGACACGATCTCGGCGTGGGCGACGGTGGAGCGCAGGATCTGGCCCCACAGCATGTCCTCGTGCCACATGTCGGAGGAGTAGGCGAACTCACCGGTGACCTTGAGGGTGCCGTCCGGGCGGAGCGTGGACTCGCCGATGCCGCCCTTGGTCTGCGAGCCCTGCGTGATCTTCGTAGGGGCGCCGTTCGTCGGCATCGTCAGACCTCCTCGGACTGGCGGGCGGCCGCGAGGCGGACCGCGTCCATGATCTTTTCGTAGCCCGTGCAGCGGCACAGGTTGCCCGACAGGGCCTCGCGGATGTCGGCGTCGGTCGGGTTCGGGTTGCGTTCGAGCATCTCGTCGGCGGCGACCAGCAGACCCGGGGTGCAGAAGCCGCACTGCACGGCGCCGGCGTCGATGAACGCCTGCTGGATCGTGGAGAGTTCGGTGCCCTCGCCGGTCTGCGAGTCGGTGCCCTTGGCCTGCCACTGCCGGGCGTCCTGGAGCGAGGTGCCGCAGGCGCCGGTCGCGCAGCCGCCTTCGCCGCGCTGCCTGGCGTAGTCCGCGAGGCCCTCGACGGTCACCACGTCACGGCCCTCGGCCTGGCCGGCCGCGACCAGGCAGGAGCAGACGGGAACGCCGTCCAGCCGCACGGTGCAGGAGCCGCACTCGCCCTGCTCGCAGGCGTTCTTCGAGCCCGGCAGGCCGAGTCGCTCGCGCAGGACGTAGAGCAGGGACTCGCCCTCCCAGACGTCGTCGGCTTCCTGCGGACGTCCGTTGACAGTGAAGTTGACGCGCATTACGCAGCTCCCTCCGAGGCGCGGCGGGCGCCGCGGTACGACTCCCAGGTCCAGGTGAGCGTCCGGCGGGCCATGACGCCGACCGCGTGCCGGCGGTAGCTCGCGGTGCCCCGGACGTCGTCGATCGGGCTGGAGGCGGCGGAGCACAGGTCCGCGAACTGCTTGGCGACCGACGGGGTGATGATCTTTCCGTTGTCCCAGAAGCCGCCCTCCTCCAGGGCCGCGTTCAGGAACTCCTCGGCGGCCTTGGCCCGCACCGGGGTGGGGGCGGCCGAGCCGATGCCGGTGCGCACGGTACGGGTCTCGGGGTGCAGGGCGAGACCGAAGGCGCACACGGCGATGACCATGGCGTTGCGGGTACCCACCTTCGAGTACTGCTGCGGGCCGTCCGCCTTCTTGACGTGGACGGCGCGGATCAGCTCGTCGGGCTGGAGCGCGTTGCGCTTGACGCCCGTGTAGAACGCGTCGATCGGGATCAGCCGGGTGCCGTGGGCCGCCGAGGCCACCTCCACCTCGGCGCCGGCCGCGAGGAGGGCGGGGTGGGCGTCACCGGCGGGCGATGCGGTGCCGAGGTTGCCGCCGACGCCGCCGCGGTTGCGGATCTGCGGGGAGGCGACCGTGTGGGAGGCGAGCGCCAGGCCCGGCAGCTCGGCACGGAGGTTCTCCATGATCCTGCTGTACGGGACGGAGGCGCCCAGCCGTACGGTGTCCTCGCCGACCTCCCATTCGTAGAGGTCACCGATGCGGTTCAGGTCGAGGAGGTACTCGGGCCGGCGGTGGTCGAAGTTGATCTCGACCATCACATCGGTGCCACCCGCAATCGGCACAGCGGTGGGGTGCTCGGCCTTAGCGGCGAGCGCCTCCTCCCAGCTGGCGGGGCGAAGGAAGTCCATGACCGGCTCTCTTCTTCGTCTCGTGAGTCGTACAGATTGAGCCAATCCGTGTGCGGCGGGCCCGGCTCGTTCATGTCCTGTTAACGCGGAGTGGACTCAGTACACCGCCCGGTACTCCGGCGGGGTCAGTCACCGAAACCATGAAGGAGTTCGCTGGCCAGGCTGAGCATCTTGTAGATTCGTATGAACGGGGGTCATCGGTAACCTCTCCGTTTTCCCCGGGAAACGCGGGAAACAGCGCGGAGGCCCCGGAACGCGCCCCCGGGCGTCCGGTTCCGGGTGGCTTCGGCAGGCTGCCCTCACCCCCTCCAAGATCCATCGTAGGTTTCGAGACAAAAGAACGGCGGCGACGAGATGCGGCTGCGCGCACTGCTGGACACCGACGCGCTGGGCCTGCGGCTGCTCGGCGGCGAGGACGAGCTGGACCGCGCGGTACGCGGGGTCATGACCACCGACCTGCGGGACCCGAGCCGCTACCTCTCCGGCGGCGAACTGGTGCTGACGGGCCTGGCCTGGCGCCGGAACGCCGCCGACTCCGAGCCCTTCGTGCGGATCCTGGTGCAGGCCGGGGTCGCGGCCCTGGCGGCCGGCGAGGCCGAGCTGGGTGACGTGCCGGACGACCTGGTGCTGGCCTGCGCCAGGCACCGGCTGCCGCTGTTCGCGGTGCACGAGTCGGTGGCGTTCGCGACGATCACCGAGCACGTGGTCCGGCAGGTGTCCGGCGAGCGCGCCGGGGACCTGGCGGCGGTGGTGGACCGGCACCGCCGGATGATGACCTCGGGGCCCGCGGGCGGCGGCCCGGACGTGGTCCTGGACCTGCTCGGCACCGACCTGGACCTGCGGGCCTGGGTGCTCTCCCCCACCGGCCGGCTGATCGCGGGCTCCAAGGAGGCCGGCCCCGCGCTGCCCGCCGAGACCTGCACCCGGCTCGCCGCCGAGCACCTGGCGGCCGCCCGCACCGGCCGCCGCGGCCCGCACCGGCTGCTGCTGCACGGGGCCACGTACTCGCTCTTCCCGATCCGCTCCTCCGGCCGCTCCCCGCAGGGCTCCCGCGATGTGCGCGAGACGGTCCTGTCGGACTGGCTGCTGGCCGTGGAGGCGGACGCGGGCGACTGGCCCGAGGAGCGTCTGGACCTGCTCCAGGGCGTCACCCAGCTGATCGCCGTCGAGCGGGACCGCCGGGACGCGGCCCGCACGGTCCGGCGCCGGCTCGCCCAGGAGGTGCTGGAGCTGGTCCAGACGGGCGCCGCGCCCGCCGAGATCGCGGCCCGGCTGCGGGTCGCCGCGCCGGTGCTGCTGCCCGGCCTCGGGACGGCCCCGCACTGGCAGGTCGTCGTGGCCCGGGTCGAGTGGGACGGGGACGGGGTCGAGGGCGGCCCGGTCGCCCAGTCCCTGCTGGAGGAGGTGCTGGTCGACCCGCTGGCGACCGGCCCCGAGCCGCTGGACCGGATCGCCGTCGCGCACACCGGCGACGAGGCGATCGCCCTGGTCCCGCTGCCCGCGGTCTCCTCCGAACACGACGGCTCGGAGACCGGGCTGCTGGCCGACGCCCTGCTCCAGTCGGTCCGCGAGCCGCTGTCGGCGGGCCTGGACGGCGACGGGCGGCTCACCCTCGGCGTCAGCGCGGCCGTTCACTCGGCGGAGGGCCTGCGCGGCGCCCTGGAGGAGGCCCGGCACGCCCGCCGGGTGGCCGCCGCCCGGCCCGGCCGGGTCTGCGCGGCCGGCCACCAGGAGCTGGCCAGCCACGTCCTGCTGCTCCCCTTCGTGCCGGACGATGTCCGCCGCGCCTTCACGGCCCGCCTGCTGGACCCGCTGAAGGACTACGACCGCCGGCACCGGGCCGAGCTGATCCCGACCCTGGAGGCGTTCCTCGACAGCGACGGCTCCTGGACCCGCTGCGCCACCCGGCTCCACCTGCACGTCAACACGCTGCGCTACCGGGTGGGCCGGATCGAGCAGTTGACGGGACGGGACCTCTCGCGGCTCGAGGACAAGCTCGACTTCTTCCTCGCGCTGCGCATGAGCTGAGGTCGCCGGGGGCGTGCGGGGGCGAAACCCGGTCACGCCCGCACCCCACTACTTTGTGAAATCTTTCACCCACCCTCTTGGCCGGGCCCCGGGATTGGTGCTGGAATGCCGCCACCACTCAACAGCTCGATGGCGTGCTCGGGGAGGGCAACGTGGCGCATACCGCCATGTCTGGTAACGGAACCACCGGTGACGATCCGCTCCAGACCGCGGTATGGCGGTTGCGCAGCCGAGCCTGCTGGGCCGACGCGGCGGCCCTGCTGCCGGCCGACCGGCCCGCCCCGGCGTTGCAGCGGGCCGCCCTGCTGGTCGAACGGTGCCTGTACACCGAGCGCGGCTGGGAGGAGGCGGAGGACGCCCTGCGGACGGCGGAGGCGCTGGCGCACAGCGACGAGGAGCGGGGCGCGGCGGCCTGCGAGCGCGGCCAGCTCGCCTACGCGGCCACGCTGCACGGCGTACGGGACCGGGCCGACGAGGCGCGGGCCGCGCTGGGCCGGGCGGCGGCGCTGATCCCGCCCGGGGCCGCGGGCAGGGCCCTGCTGGACTTCCGCCGGGGCCTGCTCGCGGAGAACCTGACCCGCTCCCCGCAGGGGGCTCGCGCCGCGTACCGCCGGGCCCACGCGGGCGCCGCCGGCCACGCCGACCTCCTGCTGCTCTCCTTCACCTGGCGCCACCTGGCCGGACTCGCCCTGCGGGACGGCGAGGTGGCCGAGGCGCGGCGGGGCTTCGCCGAATCCCTGCGGATCCGGGAGGAGTTGGGCTACCTGGTGGGCACGGCCCCGGCGCTGGTGTCCCTGGCCGACACGGAGGAGGAGCCCGAGGCGTCCCGGCTGCGGGAGGAGGCCCGCCGCCTGTTCCGGCTGCTGGGGGGCGTACCCACCTGGCTGGCCCGCCAGCTGGCACCACCGGCTCCGGGGGCGGCGACGGCGTAGGGGGGCCGGCGGCAGGGGCGTGCAGGTGGGTCCAGGGGTCGCCGCCGGGGGCGGGGGCGTGCGAGGAGGTGGCCCCGGGGGTCGCCGCCGGGGGCGGGGGGCGTGCGGGGAGGTGGCCCCGGGGGTCGCCGTCCGGGGCGGGCTCGTCGTGGCCGGTCGCGCGGTTCCCCGCGCGCCGTGCGGGGCACGCCCGCCGCGCCCGGGAGGCGGCCCGTGTCGTGACGGTGGTGTCGCGGGGCGGCTCAGGCGGTGTCGATGAGGTGCTTCTCCACCAGGCGCCGCACGGCCTCCGCGTCCCCGGCGGCCAGCGCGTCCAGCAGGGCCGTGTGCTCCGCCGCGTCGGCGATCAGCTCGCTCCGGCCGCTTTGCACCGCGGTCCCCTGCGACCGCCGGTGCAGGTCCTCGGCGATCCGGACCAGCTGAGCGTTGCCGGCGAGTCCGAGCAGCGCCCGGTGGAAGGCACGGTCGGACTCCGCGTACGCCGCCGGGCAGCCGGTGGCGGCCGCGCGCACCGTCTCCTCCGCGAGCGGCCGCAGTTCGGCCCACCGCTCGGCCGGCACGGTACGGGCGAGCCGCAGCATCACCGGCACCTCGATGAGCGCGCGCACCTCCGCCAGCTCGGCCAGCTCCCGCGCCCCCCGTTCCAGCACCCGGAAGCCGCGGTTGGGCACCACCTCGACGGCACCCTCCGACGCGAGCTGCTGCATGGCTTCGCGCACGGGCGTGGCCGAGACGCCGAAGCGCTCGCCGAGCACTGGGGCCGAGTGGACCTCGCCCGGCTTCAGCTCGCCGGTGGCCAGCGCCGTGCGCAGGGCGTCCAGGATCTGCCCGCGCACCGACGAGCGCCGCACCGCGGCACGCGGCGCGGCGAGCGGCCGTTCCCCGTGGGTGTGCTCGCCGCGCGCCGCGCCCGGCACCGCGGCGTCCCGCTCCCGGCCGGGCGAGGCGTCCGCCGGGCGCTGCTGCGCCGGCACCCGGGCGGCGACCTGCGCACCCGCGGAGCCCTGCACGCCCTGCTTCACGGGTCCTCCTGGCGGCTTGTCGGTACTTGGGGTCATTAACGACGGGTTGTCGCTTGTCCGTCAAGCACCTTAGGCGCACCGGGCGACAGTTCAAACTCCTTCGAGGACGGGTAAGGTAAGGCTTACCTGTGCAACCCAGTCCGCGATCAGGACGCGTCCAAGGATCGGTGGTTCCGCCATGCCCGCTGCGGCCTCGCCGCTCACCGCCGCGTACGACCGCCTCGCCGCGGCCTTCCCGGGACTGTCCGTGACCGAGCTGGGCCCGGACGACCCGGCGCCCCGGGGCGGCGGCTGGGTCGGCGCCGCCGGGCTCGCGGCCGGCGGCGCGGAGCTGGACGCCTTCCTGGCCTGGGACGCGGCCCAGGTGGTGCGGGACTACGGCCGGCCGGCGCGTCCGGACGTGGTCGCGAGCTTCGGCCTGCACCGCTACGCCTGGTCCGCCTGCCTGCTGATCACCGTCCCGTGGTTCCTGCACCGCAGGGTGCCCCGGTTGCCCGTGACGCACGTCTCGTACGACCGCGCGGCCGGCCGGATGGCCGTGCGCCGCCCGGGAACGGTCGCCCTGCTGCCGGGCGACCCCGCCGCCGCGCTGCCCGGCACCGTCGTCGTGGCGGACGAGGAGGCCCTGCGCGCCGAGGTGCGAGCGGCCGTGGCCGAGCACCTGGAGCCGGTACTGGCCGCCTTCGGGCCCCGGATGCGGCGGCGGGGGCGCGCGCTGTGGGGCATGGCGACCGACGAGGTCGTGGAGGGGCTGTGGTACGTCGCGGGGCTGCTCGGCGAGCGGGAGGCCGCGCGGGCCGTACGGGAGCTGGAGCTGCTGCTGCCGGGGGCGACCCTGCCGTACGCCGGGTCCGCCGGGTTCCGGGTGCTGGCCGGTCCGGACGGCGCGCCGGTCGCCACCCGGGACCGGGCGAGCTGCTGCATGTTCTACACCGTTCGCCCGCAGGACACCTGTGCGACGTGTCCGCGCACCTGCGACCGTGCGCGCGTCGCCAAACTCACCGCCGCGTCCGCGGCTTGACGGACGGTCAGGTCCGTAGCGCGGTCGCGCGTCCACTAGGATCGCCGCCGGACCGTCCGCCTGTTCACAAGGTCCTCACCCGTCGCGGGAACTTTCCGCGGAACCACCCGTACGGGTAGTCTTATTCGAACTCAACTCCCGCCCCTCACGCGGCAGTTCGAGCAGAACGCCGCCCTGGGCATCCCCTTGCACCTTATTGGCGGCCTCTTGCCCCGAAACCCCCTGAGGGCCGTCGGGAGTGGGCCACTATGGCGGGCGTTACGCCCTATCCCAATGCAAGGGACCCCTGATGAGACTGACCGACATATCGCTGAACTGGCTGCTTCCCGGCGCCGTACTGCTCCTGGGCATGCTGGCGGCGGTGGCGGTGCTCGCGCGCGGAAAGCGCTCCTCCGGGGAGAACGCGAGCGCGGACGACTCCTGGGAGCGCAGCGAGGAGCGCCGCAGGCGCAAGGAGGCCATCTACGGCACGGTCTCCTATGTGCTCCTGTTCTGCTGTGCGGCGGTGGCGGCGGCCCTGTCCTTCCACGGCCTCGTCGGATTCGGTGAACAGAACCTCGGGCTGACCGACGGCTGGCAGTACCTGGTGCCGTTCGGCCTGGACGGCGCGGCGATGTTCTGTTCCGTCCTGGCGGTGCGCGAGGCCAGCCACGGTGACGCGGCCCTCGGCTCCCGGATACTGGTATGGCTGTTCGCCGCGGCCGCGGCCTGGTTCAACTGGGTGCACGCGCCGCGCGGCGCGGGGCACGCCGGTGCTCCGCAGTTCTTCTCCGGCATGTCGCTGTCGGCGGCGGTGCTGTTCGACCGGGCGCTGAAGCAGACCCGCCGGGCCGCGCTGCGCGAGCAGGGCCTGGTGCCGCGCCCGCTGCCGCAGATCCGGATCGTCCGCTGGGCGCGGGCCCCGCGCGAGACCTACAAGGCGTGGTCGCTGATGCTCCTGGAGAACGTGCGCAGCCTCGACGAGGCGGTCGAGGAGGTCCGCGAGGACAAGCGGCAGAAGGAGGAGGCCCGGCAGCGGCGGCGCGACCAGCAGCGGGTGGAGCGCGCCCAGCTCAAGGCGATCAGCCGGGGCCACCGCGGCTTCGTCGGCCGGGGTGCCGGCCGGGAGGTCGAGGTACAGGTGGAGCGCGGACCCGCGCCGGCGACCGCGGAGCCTGCCATATCGACCGCGGAGCAGCTGCCCGTTCGCGCTCGGCCCTCCCTTCAGCCGGTCCGCGGCAAAGCTGAGCCGGTGACCGTCGACCTCACCGCGGAGGACGACACCATGGCCCTGCCTCGCCTGGACTCCCTGGAGCGCAAGCTCAAGGACCTGGAGCAGCAGTTCGGCTGACGAGCGGCACCGCGGCGGGACCGCTGGAACGGGGCGGGGGCGTGACCGGACGGGTCACGCCCCCGCCCCGTCACCGCTCCCCCTCAAGCCGCCTCGGCGTCGAGTTCGAACCACACCGACTTGCCCACCCCGTGCCGCCGTACGCCCCAGGCGTCGGCGAGGGACTGCACCAGCACCAGGCCCCGGCCATGGGTGTCCTCGTCCGTGCCCGGTGCCCGCACCTCGGGTCTGCGGGCGACGAAGTCCCGTACTTCCACGCGCAGTCCGCCGGGGACCACGACCGCCGTGAGGACGGCGTCGTCGTCGGTGTGGACGAGCGCGTTGGTGACGAGTTCGCTGGTGAGCAGTTCGGCGATCTCCGAGCGGCCGGGTTTGCCCCAGTGCCGCAGCAGTTCGCGCAGCTCCCGGCGGGCCTCCGGTACCGCCCTGAGGTCCGCCCTGCCGAGTCTGCGCCTCAGCCGCCGCGCGTGTTCCGTGATGGTGTCGGCCTCTTCCCCCGTCTTCGCCGAGGAGGCCCCGATGGTCACGGGACCGCCCCCTCGCGCCTGCCTCTTCATGACCCCCGCCCGCACGCCGCTGGACCCTGCCCCTCCTGGTCGAACACGTTCACGGGGGGATGCTTGCCCAACGGGCTCCGGGGCAGTCCTGCCGTGTGCCCGATGGCCGGTGGTTCGGCCACGGCCCCGGGGCACCGGGGCAGGGGCCGGGAACCCGTCGTCCCCCGAGGTGTGGGTGCCCGGCCCGCCGCTGGACACAACTGACGCCCCGTGGGGGCGGCGCAGCTGCGTCCGGCACGCGCGGTCGGCATACCGTCACGGGTCGTGAAAGTGGCCGAAAGTCACTCCCCGATGACGAGCGTGTGACGCGTCCACGGGGCCTAGCCGGCCTCGACGCCCTTCGTCCCGATGTGGAAGATCTTCTTGCTGCCGCGGGTCATGTCGACGACGAGCTTGGTGGTCTTCCCGTCACCCCACGTCAGCGTGATGCCGGCCTCGGTGTAGTCGGCGGTGCCGTTGTCCGTCACCCGCCAGGCGACCGGGACGTTCTGGGCGCGCAGGACGCCGTCGGCGTGGTGGCTGTCCTCCCAGGCCTTCAGCTTCTTCAGGTAGGACGCGTCGATGTAGTGCTTGCGCAGCTCGGTGGCGAGCCGGCCGCCGTCCGGGGCGTGCTGCGCGTCGATGTAGGCGCCGTAGAAGTCGGCGATCCGCGTGATCGGGTCCGTCGGCTTCCCGCCGATCGTGCGCGGTCCGCCGGCGGTCGCCTGGGCGGTGGCGCCGAGCCCGAGGGCCAGGGCGAGTGCGGCGGTGAGGGCGGCGCGGCGCGTACGGATGCGGCGGTGCCCGGTCGTGTCGGTCATGTGCGTTTCCCCGTTTCCGGCGAGTGGTTGGTCGGTCGTGCCCCATGAGCATCGGCACTCCCCGGCAACGCCCGCAACGTTCACCGGCCCTGGAACCATCCCACCCTTCCTGACGTGCAGATACAGGGATGCCTGGGACGCGTGTCCCGGGTGGGACGACGATACGGGGGCGGGGGAACGGTGTCGGCCGAGGAGGACCGGCGCGGCGGAGACGTCGCGGAGTTCGCGGCGCTGCTGCGGGAGCTGAAGGACCGGACGGGGCGCAGCTACGGCTCGCTGGCCCGGCGCGTGCACATGAACACCTCGACCCTGCACCGCTACTGCGCGGGCGAGGCGGTGCCGCAGGACTTCGCACCCGTGGAGCGTCTCGCCGCGTTCTGCGGCGCCACCGAGGAGGAGCGCCTGGACCTCCACCGCCGCTGGCTCCGCGCACTGGCGTCCCGGCAACGACCGCGCACGCCGGGTACGGCAGCCGCAGCGAGCACGGCGGACACGGCGGTCGGGGGGCCGGCCGAGAACGGGGGCGCGCCGGACGCAAGCGCGGACGTACGGGCCGGGAGCGCGCGGGCCGGGAGCGCGCGGGCCGGGAGCGCGGGGGCGCGGGCGGAGAGCGGGGGCGCGCCGATCGAAAGGCCGGAGGGCGTGCGGGCCGAGGGTGCGGGGGTGCGAGCCGAGGGTGCCGGAGCGGCGGACACCGGTGCCGGGCCGTCCGCGCGCCGGTCCCGGTACCAGGGCCGGCGGACCCTGGCCGTCGGTGTGGCGGCCGTGCTGACGATGACGCTCGGCGGGGTGTCGGCGGCCCTGTACTCCGAGAGGGACCCGTCGGCCCCGGGCCCCTCCGCCCCGGGCCGGTCCGCGACGGCCGGGGCGGGGATCCGGGCGGCCCCGGACGGCCGGCCGACCTCACCACCCGGCCGTCCCGCGGCTACCCCCGGCACCTCCCCCTCGTCCCCCTCGTCTCCCTCGTCCCCCTCGTCTCCCTCGTCCTCCTCCCCACCCCGTGGCTCCGCCCCGGCCTCTCCGGGCGGCCCCCCGGCGGTCCCCCGCGACGGTGAACCGGCGCCGGCCGCCGCCCCGTTCACCTGGACCACCGATGACCAGGTCTGGGAACTGGGCTGCGACCACGACTACGTCCTCGCCGGGGAGCCGGACAGCGTGCCCCCGCCCCCGGCCCCCCAGGACGCCGGTGTCTGGGCGGCGGCCCAGGGCGCGGTACACGGGAACGAGACCGAGGTCCGGATCACGGTGCAGGGCACGTCCGACACCGCCGTCGTCCTGGAGGCGCTGCGGGTGCGGGTCGTCGGGCGCGCGGCACCCGTACGGGGCAACGCCTACTCCATGGCCCAGGGGTGCGGTGGCGACATGAGTCCCCGCCACTTCACCGTCGACCTGGACAAGGACCGCCCGATCGCGCACCCGGCCCCCGCCTCGGAGCGGGGCACGCGGCGGCCCGTCGAGCCGCCGCCCTACCGCGTCTCCGCCAAGGACCCGGAGGAGCTGCTGGTCAAGGCGCGTACCGGCGCCTGCGACTGCCGCTGGTACCTGGAGCTTGACTGGTCCGCCGAGGGCCGCACCGGAACCGTCCGCGTCGACGACCACGGCCGGCCCTTCCGGACCAGCGCCGCCGAGGGCCTGCCGCGCTACTGGTACGGCTCCGACGGGGGCCGGCGCGGGTGGGTACCGCTGACGGACTGAGCCCGCCGCGCGGGGGCGCTCTAGGGGCGCGGCACGTTGCGCAGGTTCGAGCGGGCCATCTGGAGCATCCGGCCCACCCCGCCGTCCAGCACGATCTTGGAGGCCGACAGGGCGAACCCGGTGACCATCTCGGCGCTGATCTTCGGCGGGATCGACAAGGCGTTGGGGTCGGTGACGACGTCGACCAGTGCCGGCCCCTTGTGCCGGAAGGCGTCCTTGAGCGCCCCGGCGAGCTGCTTGGGCTTCTCCACCCGCACGCCGTGGGCGCCGCACGCCCGGGCGACGGCGGCGAAGTCGGGATTGGTGTTGGCGGTGCCGTACGAGGGCAGTCCCGCGACCAGCATCTCCAGCTCCACCATGCCGAGCGAGGAGTTGTTGAACAGCACCACCTTGACCGGCAGGTCGTACTGCACGAGCGTCAGGAAGTCGCCCATCAGCATGGAGAACCCGCCGTCACCGGACATGGCGACCACCTGCCGCCGGCGGTCGGTGAACTGGGCGCCGATCGCCATCGGCAACGCGCTCGCCATCGACCCGTGGGAGAACGAACCGATGATCCTGCGACGGCCGTTGGGCGAGACGTACCGGGCGGCCCACACATTGCACATCCCGGTGTCCACCGTGAACACGGCGTCGCCGTCGGCGACCTCGTCCAGTACGGCGGCCACGTACTCGGGGTGGATCGGGACGTGCTTGTCGACCTTCCGGGTGTACGCCTTGACCACGCCCTCCAGCGCGTCCGCGTGTTTCTTCAGCATCCGGTCGAGGAAGCGCCGGTCGGTCTTCTCCTTGACGCGCGGGATCAGACAGCGCAGCGTCTCGCGCACATCGCCCCAAACGGCGAGGTCCAGCCGGGAGCGGCGGCCGAGCACCTCGGGCCGTACGTCGACCTGGGCGATGCGCACGTCGTCGGGCAGGAACGCGTTGTACGGGAAGTCGGTGCCGAGCAGGATCAGCAGATCGCACTCGTGGGTGGCCTCGTAGGCGGCGCCGTAGCCCAGCAGGCCGCTCATGCCGACGTCGTACGGATTGTCGTACTGGATGAACTCCTTGCCTCTGAGCGCGTGTCCGACCGGCGACTTGATCTTCCCCGCGAACTCCATCACCTCTGCGTGGGCCCGGGCCGTGCCGCTGCCGCAGAACAGGGTGACCTTGCCGGCCGCGTCGATCATCTCCGCGAGCCGGTCGATCTCGGCGTCGCCGGGACGGACCGTGGGCCGGGAGGTGACCAGGGCGCTCCGCGCGGACTTCTCGGGGGCCGGTTCAGCGGCGATGTCACCCGGCAGGGACACCACGCTCACCCCGCTCCGGCCGACCGCGTGCTGGATGGCGGTCTGGAGCAGGCGGGGCATCTGCTTCGGGCTGGAGATCAGCTCGCAGTAGTGGCTGCACTCCTGGAACAGCCGGTCGGGGTGGGTCTCCTGGAAGTAGCCGAGGCCGATCTCGCTCGACGGGATGTGCGAGGCGAGGGCGAGGACCGGGGCCATGGAGCGGTGGGCGTCGTACAGTCCGTTGATCAGGTGCAGGTTGCCCGGGCCGCAGGAGCCGGCGCACGCGGCCAGCCGCCCGGTGATCTGGGCCTCGGCGCCGGCCGCGAAGGCGGCGGTCTCCTCGTGGCGCACGTGGATCCAGTCGATGGCGGCGTTGCGGCGCACGGCGTCCACGATCGGGTTGAGGCTGTCGCCGACGACACCGTAGAGGCGGCGCACCCCGGCACGGACGAGGATGTCGACGAACTGCTCGGCGACGCTCTGTTTGGCCATGGCCCGCCTGCCCCTTCGCTGTCCCGGGATACGTCCTGCCGTTCCATCAATCCACAGGGACCGCGGTTACGCCTCCCACACGGCCGCCGCCGTACGGTCGTCGGCGTAGCCCTTCACCCGCACCTGGGCGTCGGCGAGGAAGGCGGCGAGGCCGGGCGGGGTGCGGCCGGACCAGCGGCGGGCCAGGTAGGCGCAGAGCGCGGCCTCGCCGCGCAGCGGTTCGGCGAGACCGGCCGTGCACATCACCAGGGCGTCACCCGGACGGGCTACCGAGGCACGGAACCGGAACGGGGCGCGGGGCGGTGCCGGGGCCGGACCCGGACCCGAGGCCGGTTCGAAGGGGCTCGGCGGGGCCGGGATGCCGAGGTCCATCGTGGGCCGGTCGCCCGCGGGCGTGCGCTCCGGCGGTGAGCCGAAGCCGACCACGGGGCCGCCCGCGGCGCCGTCGGCCGTCACCTGCGGCTCGATGTCCTGCCAGGCGCCGTCCCGCAGCCGGAACAGCCCGCCGTCGCCGACGCCGAAGAAGACGCGGGTACGGCAGTCCGGGTCGGCGGGCAGCAGCAGACAGCGCAGGCCCACCGTGTACTCCTCGGGGTCGACGCCCTGTTCGGCGGCGCTCGCCCGGAGCCTGCCGAGGCTGCGGTCGGTGAGCCGGTGCAGCCCCGACTTCAGGTCGCCGCGCCGGGCCGCCCGGATGTCCTCCACGAGCCGCTGGTGGCTGCGGCCGACCGCCTGTCCGATCCACCGGCACGCCTCCGCGGCCGCCAGGTGCGCACCCGGTGCGGCCCGCGCGCCGGTCGCCATGGCGACGAGCACCAGCGCCTGTCCACCCGTCCCGAACCGCGCGGTGAGCAGAGCGTCCCGGCGCGGCTCGCCCCGGTAGCGCGCCGAGTCCCCGCGCAGCGACACGGCCCGCAGCGTGCACGCCCCGTACCGGGCGCCGTCCAGCACGGTGTCCGGTACCAGCTCGGCCAGCCCGTCCGGATCGGCGAGGGGAAGCGCGGTGGGTTCCGGGTCGTAGGTGGGAGGACCGGAGCCGACGTAGTCGACGGAGGCGGGGACCGGGCCCGACGGGAGGCGGTCGGCGACGTGGTCGACGGAGGCGGGGACCGGCTCCGACGGGAGGCGGTCGGCGGCCGGAGCGGGTGGAGAGGGCGCAGACGGCTCGGCGGGCGGGCCCGTCGGCGGAGGCGGGCCTTGCGGCGTCACCGGCGCGGTGCGCTGCGCCGGCACCGCCGGCTGCACGGGGGCGGGTGGCGCGGGGGCCCGTTGCCCGGGGACCGTGTCCGCGCGGGCCGGCTCCACCGGAACCGTGTCCGCGCCGGCCACCCTCACGGGTTCCGCGTCCACGGGAGCCGCATCCCCGGGTGACCCGTCCGCCGGGGCCGCGCCCCCGGCCGGCGCCTCCACGGGAGCCGCCCCCATGGGGGACGCGTGCACGGGTGGGGCCGGGGCCCGTGCCGGTGGGACCGCCGGCCGTCCTGCCACCGTGTTCCGCGCCGAGGCGAAGCGGTCGTCCAGGGAATCGGCCGCCGCCGTGGAACCCGTGTCCTGGGCGGAGTCGTCGTACAGCTGCCCCCACCAGTCGTCCTCGGGACGGGCGGGCGTTCCCCCCTGCTGGCTCATGTCCCTGATTGTCCACCGCACGGGCCGGATGAAAACGGGGCATCGGGAAAATTCGACGCGTCGGGACCCGCCGAAGGGCGTTTCGAGTGAGGGGCTGAACAGGCGTACGACAACCGGCGCGAGCGGAACCGCACAGCCCGGCGGGGGCCTCAGGACCGTGCGGCGGCCGGAGCGGCCGGCCGGGATGACGACCCGGGTGCGGCCGGGCCGTGGGAGCGGGGAGCGGGGCCGGGCGGCCCGGGAAGGTCCCGGCCGACCGGCGGCTCCTCGACACGCTGGGCCGGCCGCCGGGGCCCGGCCGGACGCGGTGCCGCGGGGATGAGCAGCCTGCGGGACAGCGAGCGGCGGACCGTGTCGGCCACGGCGGTCATGCCGGCGTCGTTGAAGTGCAGGTGGTCGCCGGGGTCGTAGGCGGGCAGGATGCGGGTGGGATCGGCCGGGTCGCGGACGGCGGCGTCCGCGTCGGCGACCGCGTCGAAGGCGCCGCCGGTGCGAATGAAGGCGTTCACCCGCTGCCGTACCGACTCCCGGGCTGCGGTCCAGGCGCCGTAGCCGCCGTACGGGGTGAGGGTGACGCCGACGACCCGGATGCCGCGGGCGTGGGCGCGGGCCACGAGGGTGCGGTAGGCGTCCGCGTAGGCGGTGACGTCGCCGGCCTCCGGGGTGCCCTTGATGTCGTTGATGCCCTCGAAGACGACCAGGGCCCGTACCCCGGCCCGGTCCAGGGCGTCGGCGTCCAGCCGGGCCAGGGCGCTCGGTCCGGTGCCGTCGCGCAGCAGCCGGTTGCCGGCGATACCGGCGTTGAGGACGCCGACCCGGTACCAGCGCAGCCGCTGGGCGAGCCGGTCGGGCCAGCGGTGGTTGGCGTCGGGGGTGGAGCCGTTGCCGTCGGTGAGCGAGTCCCCGAACGCGACGACGCTGCCCGAGGCGGTCCCCCGGACGTCGACCCCGACGACGTAGTACCAGCGGCTGGTCGTCGCCGTGTAGGCGGCGCCGTCCTCGTCGTCGGCCCGGCCGGCGCCGGACGGGGCCAGGTAGCTGGTCTGGAGCGCGGTGCGGTGGTACGTGGCGGGCCCGGAGTCGCCCGGGGTGTACACGGTGACGAGCAGGTCGGCGGCGGCCGGCACGGGCAGCGGCACGGGGTCGGTGACCACGTCCGCGCCGGGCGGGACGGTCACCTCGGCGGCGCCGCTGAAAGTGGCGGTGCGCAGGGTGCCGGGCACGGCGTCGGGGCCGGCCGCGCGGCGCAGCGCGACGGTGACCGCGCCGAGGCGCAGGGGCCTGGTGCCGAGCCGGTTGCTGAGCCGGACGCGGACGGCGAGGCCGCCGACGCTGAGATGGACGACGTTGCGGACGGCTGCGCCGGGCAGCGCGGCGGCGGCACCGGAGGGCGCGGTCTCCCAGCTGCCGGTCCAGAGCAGCGGGGCCGGTTCGGCGACGGCCGGTGCGGTGAGGGCCGGCAGCAGTGCCGGCAGGAGGACCGCGAGGACCCGTACGACCGTGGCCATGTGTGCCCGCCCTTCCCCACGCGGCTCGTCGGAGGCGACCGTGCCACACGGCCGGGCCACGCCGCCGCAGCATCGGCCACGGTCCACCCGCCCGGCCCAACGCGCCACGGACGCAGGACCGACCCGGCCACCCGGCCCCGACCCCGGCCACCCGACGCCGACCCCGGCCACCCGACCCCGGCCACCCGACGCCGACCCCGACCGCCCGGCCCCGACCCGGCCAGGCGGCCCGGCACCGGTCGGGCGGCCCGGCACCGGTCGGGCCCCGGCCGTGGGGGCACCTGGCGCCTCAGTGGAGCGCGCCCTCCAGGGTGAGCAGCCGGACCTTGCGCTCGACTCCCCCCGCGTACCCGGTCATCGCCCCCTTGGCGCCGATCACACGATGGCAAGGGCGCACGACCAGCAAGGGGTTGGCGCCGATGGCGCCGCCGACCGCGCGAACGGCCGCGCGGGGCGCGCCGATCCGGGCCGCGATCTCGCCGTACGTGGCGGTGGCGCCGTACGGCACCTCGTCCAGCGCGGCCCACACCCGGTGCCGGAACTCCGTACCGGTCGGGCGCAACGGCAGCCGGAATTCCTTGAGTTCGCCGGCGAAGTAGGCGGCGAGCTGCTCGGCGGCGGCGCGGAACGGCCCGGGGTCGTGCCGCCAGCCGTCCTGCACGGTCCGTCCGCCCTTCTGCCCGGGCACGGAGAGCGAGGTGAGCGCCCCGTCCGGGTCGGCGGTGAGCAGCAGCGGCCCGACGGGGGCGTCCAGGCGGGTGAAGTACACGTTCGTCATCGGTTCGTCTCTCCTGCCACACGCAGATGCTGGACGGCGTACGACCGCCAGGGCCGCCAGGTGTCGGGGACGTCGGCACCGGGCGGGGCGACGTCCGGGTCGCCCAGGGCGCGGACGCGGACCGTGGCGACGGTGGCCGGGTCCATGCCGGGCAGGGCGAGCAGGGCCTGCTCGGCGTCGTACCGGTCGGCGCCCGCGTCCAGCCGCACCCTGCCGTCGGCGAGGGCGGCGGCGAGCGCGCCGAGCGGGCCGCCGGGCTCGGCCTCGGCGAGGACGGCGGGCTCCGGGAAGAGGTGGGTGAGGCCGCCGTGGGGCGCGTCGATCAGCTTGCCGTACCGGTGGACCAGCCGCTCCGCCCCCTCGCGCCCCACCAGGGCGTGTACGGCGGCTTCGAGGGGGTCCACCGCGCCCGGCGAGCGCAGCCCGGGCCGGGCGGCGACCAGCGGGGCGAGCCGGGGGTCGGCGCCGAGCCGCTCGTCGACGGCGTACGGGTCGGCGTCGAGGTCGAACAGCCGGCGCAGCCGCTGCACGGCGGTGGTGAGGTCGCGGGGGTCGGTCAGGTGCAGCCGGGCGTCGAGCCAGCCGCCCGGGTGGGTTCCGGTGCCGGCCCGCGGGCAGCGGGTGCGCTCCTGGACGGCGGCGAGCGCGGTGCCGTACGGCAGTCGCAGGGTGCGCCGGTAGGTGCGGGTGCCCGGGGTGCCGGTCACCTCCTCGACGCCCGGTACGGCCTCCCGCGCGAGCTGGTCGAACAGGGGGCCGGCCTGGTAGGGGCCGCGGTGGGCGAGCCGGAGCGGGATGCCGGTGCCGGGCGCGGCCCGGCGGGCCGCCCGGCCCCGGGGGGCGGCGGCCCGTACCTCGGTCGGGGTCGCCGCGTACACCTCCCGGATGGTGTCGTTGAACTGCCGCACGCTGGCGAAGCCGGACGCGAACGCGATCTCGGTGACCGGCAGGTCGGTGGTCTGGAGCAGGACGCGCGCGGTGTGCGCACGCTGGGCCCGGGCGAGTGCCACGGGCCCCGCGCCCAGCTCGGTGGTGAGCTGCCGCTGCACCTGCCGTGCGCTGTAGCCGAGCCGCGCGGCGAGCCCGGCGACGCCCTCGCGGTCCACGACGCCGTCGGCGATGAGCCGCATGGCCCGGCCGACGACGTCCGCGCGGACGTTCCACTCCGCGGACCCCGGTACGGCGTCCGGCCGGCACCGCCGGCAGGCCCGGAACCCGGAGCCCTGCGCGGCGGCGGCCGTCGCGAAGAACCGCACGTTGTGCCGCTTCGGTGTCACGGCCGGGCAGCTCGGGCGGCAGTAGATCCCGGTGGTCGCGACGGCGAAGAAGAACACGCCGTCGAACCGCCCGTCCCGGCTGCGCACCGCCTCGTACCTGCTGTCCTCGTCCTTCACACGGTCCAGTGTGGGACGCGGGTCCGGGGCCGGGCCAGCGGAAATCGGACATGACGCTGGCGGCGGCCCCGGCGGGCGGTTCGCACCCGCCCCCGAACCCGGCCGGTGATCCGCGCCCGCCGCCGAACCTCAGCCGGCGATCCGCACCCGCCCCCCGAGCCCCGGCCGCGGCGAGCCACATGCGGTCCCCCGGCCCCGGCGGGCGAGCCGCATCCGGTCCCCCGGCCCCGGCCGGCAAGCCGCACCCGGTCCCCCGGCCCCGGCCGGCAAGCCGCACCCGGTCCCCCGGCCCGGGCGTACGGCGCGCCTACCTCCAGCGCCCCCGCTTGGCCTCCACCGCCCGCTTGCCCTCGGCGTACTTCCGCTTCCAGTCCTTTTTGATCTCGGCCCGGAGCCGGGCGTCCGTCTTGGCCACGATCCGCTGGTTCTCCCGCATCAGCTTGCGGTAGCTCTCCAGCCGCCGTCCCGGGAGCTCCCCGCTGTCGACGGCGAGGAGCACCGCGCACCCGGGCTCCGTCTCGTGGGCGCAGTCGTGGAACCGGCAGCGCTCGGCCAGTTCCTCGATCTCGGAGAACACCTGCCCGACACCGCCCTCGGCGTCGAACAGGCCGACGCCGCGCAGCCCGGGGGTGTCGATCAGCACGCCCCCGGAGGGCAGCGGCAGCAGGTTGCGGGTGGTCGTGGTGTGCCGGCCCTTGCCGTCGACGTCGCGGGCCGCCTGCACGTCCATGACGTCCGCGCCGACGAGCGCGTTGGCGAGGGTGGACTTGCCCGCGCCGGACTGGCCGAGCAGCACGCTCGTCCCGGAGCCGACGAGCGCGACGAGCACGTCGAGTCCGTCACCGTGCAGGGCGCTGACGGTGAGCACGGGCACGCCGGGCGCGGTCGTCTCGACGTCCTGCACGAGGTGGGCCAGGGTGGCCGGGTCCGGCACGAGGTCGGCCTTGGTGAGGACGACGACGGGCTGCGCGCCGGACTCCCAGGCGAGGGCGAGGAAGCGTTCGACGCGGCCGAGGTCGAGTTCCACGGCCAGGGACACGGCGATGACGGCGTGGTCGACGTTGGCCGCGAGGATCTGTCCCTCGGACCGCTTGGAGGAGGTGGAGCGCACGAAGGCGGTGCGGCGCGGCAGGTACGCGCGGACGTAGCGCGGGTTGCCGCCGGGCTCGACGGCTACCCAGTCGCCGGTGCACACGACCCGCATCGGGTCGTGCGGGGTGACGAAGGCGGTGTCGGCGCGGACGACTCCGCTCGCGGTGACGACGTCGCACTGACCTCGGTCGACCCGGACCACCCGGCCGGGCAGCAGCCCGTCGGCCGCGTACGGCGCGAAGGCGTCGGCCCAGTTCTCGTCCCAGCCGTAGGGAGCGAGGGCGGTGGACACAGTAGAGGTGGAAGTCAAGGGAGACCCTTCACAAGGGTGGCCCCGGGCGGGCGCGCGGTGCGCGGCCGGTTCAGCCGGTGGCCACGGAGGTGGACTTGATGAGTTCCTGGATGAGGGCAGCGCCCAGCACAGTGACAGCCATCGGTCGACACCTCCTCGTTACTTTCCACCAGTTGTACGGCGGCTCAGTGGGCCACCGCTCATTGTTCGTCTCATCCTAGAGAAGCGCCCCACCCGGCGCCACGGATTTTCGCCCGCCGCCGCAATCCGCCTTCAGCCGCAGCGCTTGACCAGCTTCAGGTTGCCGATCGTGTTCAGCCCGATCACCACGGGGGCGTGGCGTCCCGGGCTCTTCAGCCGGAGCTTGCCGCCGTCGGCGGACAGGAGCGAGCCGCAGCTCGACCCGCCCCGGTGGCTGACCTTCAGATAGACGCGCTCCTTGTCACCGGCGTCGGCCGGTGCCCACCAGGTGACGACGATGCCGGCGAGCAGCAATGACAGCGCCAACGCGACCAGGTACTGCGCCCGGCGCAGCCGCCCCGCCGCAGCCGCCGCCAATGCCACCTTGTACGCCGCGACGGATCCATGGCGGCTGTGCACCGCAGTCAACGTGGTTGCCCGAGGACGGGTGCCGGCCTGTGCGGACAACGCCTGCCACAGACCGGCCAGAGCTGCGAGCAGACCACCACCGATCAGTACGGTGAGCGCGGTCCGCCATTCGGCGGACACGGCGCTGGTGGTGTCGCGTCCCTTGATCACCACGCCTGTGGTGACCAGGGTGATGAACGCGGTGAGGCCGTTGCGCCAAGTCTCGGCACTGGTGCGAACGGTGTCCAAGGATGCCGCTGACAGCGCTGCGAAAGCGTCCCGCTCGGCGATGTCGAAGGCCGAGGGAGCAGCGGACGGCCTGCGCGGCCGGTACGTGGTCACGACGTTCCCTCGGGTGAGGCCGGACCGTCTTCGGCAACGAGCTCCACCCGGAAGCTGACCCCGCAACCCATCGTTCCCTCCGGGGCGTCGGGGTGGGCTACACCGCAGCCGCATGTGACGTCGACCACCACAACACGAGGCTCTGGCATGGCTGTCGTCTCCTCCGTCCCCCCGCGACTCCCGGCGACGTCACCGATGGCCGTGGGCACTTGGACATCGTGGAGTCGTCCCGAGCAACGGGGGCACGGGCCCCACACCTTGGTGGTGAGAATGCCATCGGCGACCTGTGCCGCAGCGTGCAGCAGCTTCCGCTCCAGCAGGTCGTAGGCCCGGTCGGTCCAGATGAAATCCGAGATCGCTGCCCAGGGTTCGGCGGTGTCATGGTCCGGTTCGGCCACAGTCACGGTCATTCTCCTCCGCCGTCGGGGGCTTCACGGTCGGGACCCGCCACTAGAGTGGCATGGTGCGTGACCGCCTCATCACCGCTCTGCTCGATCGTGTGGCGCGGTACAACGAACTGGGCGACAAATCCGCGGTCTTGGCGGAGGCTGCGCTGAACGAGGCCGACCGCCTCCGCCGACTCATGTCGTACGAGAACGGATCGGGGCAGCGCGTCCTGTCCGTCGCGGCGCTCGACGCTCTCATCATGCTCCACCGGGCCAGGCACGCCGCCGAGCCGATCGCATCCGCTTGTGCCGACTACGGCATCGTGCTGCGACTGTCGCTCAGCAAGGCGCAGCTCTTTCCCGATCTCGTCCCGGACGACTTCGCCGAGGCTCTCGCCGCCGCCCGGAAGCTGGCCGCCGAGGCGGACATGCGGGCCCGTCGGCTGGGCCAGGAGTTCGAGCGGACCGGGGGCGTCGAGCACCTCGACCAGGCTGTGTACTACCACCGGTGTGCGGTGAACCTGGCGACGGGCGGAGGGGACGTGCCCGGGCTGACGCTGGCGCGTCTGTCAGCGGTACTCGGCCTGCGTTTCCGTGCCACGGGACGACGTGAAGATCTCGACGAGGCGATCGCCGTGCGCGAGGCGTCGATCGCGGCGACAGCCGACGGGCACCCCGAACTCGCGCGCCGTTGGGTCCAGATGTCGGGCTTGCTGGCGGAGCGGCACGAGCTCACCGGAAACGCGCGTGATCTGGACCGTGCGGTGGCCGAGGGACGGCGCGGTGTCGCGGCCACCCCTCCCGGCACCGCCGCTCAGCCCCGTCGGATGCTCCTCCTGGCATGCCTGCTCGGACGTCACGCCTCTGTGACGAGTGACAGGTCCGAACTCGAGGAGGCCGTGGAACTCGCCCGGAAGGCGATTGAATCCGCGGAATTCGAAGCCGCGGGCTCCCTGGGCGAGGTAAGTCGTCTCGCTGGGGAGCTGCGCGACTGGTACGACCGTGAACACGATCTCGAAGACCTGAACCGGTCCGTCGAGTTGCCGCGTGGTCTGCTCCGCGCCGCGTCGGGAACAACCCTCGCCCGGGCGCGCATGCTGCTCGCGACGGCTCTGTTCTTCCGTCACATCCGCACGGGCGACTTGGCGGACCTGAATCACACGATCGAGCTGGAGCGGCAGGCCCTGCCGGTGTACAAGGCGAGCGGCGACGCGGAACTGCACCGACGCGGTCTGACGAACCTGTTCGTATCGCACCGGGTGCGATACGAACGGCTGGGCAGCCCGGAGGATCTCGACGAGGCCGTTCGGATCGGCACGGAGGCCGTGTCGGGCGGGACCGGCGACGAAGTCGCCCGTTCCGAACTGGGCATGGCCTTCCTGCAGCGGTACCAGCGCACCTTCGAGCCGGCCGACTTCGACCGTGCGTTCCACCTGACCACCGCAGCAGTCGCCGCCTTTCCGGCGGACGTACCCGGCGCCGACCGGGCCGCGGCGCTGAGCCGTCTCGCCCGGGTGCTGGTCACCCGGCTCCAGGAGCAGTTCGATCCAGCCCAACTCGCCACCGTGATCGATCTGGCACGCGACGCTGTGAAGGCCTGTCCGCGGTCCCACACCGACCACGTACGTCATCTCGCCGACCTCGCCAACGGCCTGCTGGCCCGGTACGGCCACAGCGAGACACCGGAGGACCTGGAGGAGGCGATCCACACTCTGGAGTCGGCACTCGCCGTCGGGCCGGTCGCCCATCCCTCGCGCCGGGCCCACCTCGCGATGCTGGCGGAGGCCCTCACCCGCCGTCCCGACCCGAGCCGCGAGGACCTGGACCGCGCGGTGGCACTGACAAGGCAGGCGGTGTCCCTGCCGGGCGAGGACACCTTCGCCGCCCGGTCCTGGCTGTGGCTCGGCAATGCCCTCCGGGAGCGTCACACCCACCGCGGGAACCCCTCCGACCTCCGCCAAGCCGTCAACTGCTGGCGGCACGTGGCCGCTCTGCCCACCGCGACGGTTCAGGACCGCATCATGTCCGGCGCCTCCTGGGGCGCGGCAGCCACTTTTCTCGGCGACGTGCAGTCCGCCGCCGAGGGCTACGATCACGCGGCCGTGCTGCTGCCGCAACTGGCCTGGCACGGATTGCCCCAGGCGGCCCGTGAGAAGTACCTGCTCCAGTGGCCGGGACTCGCCTCCACAGCGGCGGCCGCCCACATCCTGGCCGGTGCGCCGCACCGGGCGGTGGAGGTCCTGGAGCAGGGGCGCACCGTCATCCAAAGTCAGCTCCTGCACACCCGCAGCGATCTGTCCCGGCTCGCGGAGCGGGCTCCGGAATTGTCCGAGCGCCTCCTGTCGGTGCGGGAGCGCATGGACGCACAACGTCTGACGACGGGAGCCGACGCGGACGCATCCCGTGAGCTCGCGCTCGCCCCGCTGAGCCGGGAACGGCTGGCGCAGGAGCGGGCCGCACTGTGCCGGGAATGGGACGACCTGCTCGCCGAGGCTCGGCGGCTGGAGGGGTTCGAGCACTTTCTCACGCCCGTGCCGTACGCCGAGCTGAGCACCGCGGCCGACGGCGGGCCGGTCGTGGTCGTCAATGTGAGCCGCCTTGCCAGCCATGCCCTGGTCATCCGCGCGGCAGAGCCCGTCGAGGTCGTCGAGTTGCCCGGAGTGACGGACGAAGGACTCGCTCGCCAGGCCCAGACGTTCCTCAACGTGCTGCTCGCCCGCCGCCGGGGCAACCAGCCCTTCCTGCGCCGGGAGCGAGACCGGCACGCCGTCCACGATGTGTTGGAGTGGCTGTGGGAGAACCTCGCCCGGCCCGTACTCGACCGTCTGGACTTCACCGGGCGGGACGCCGAGCGGCTGCCCCGCCTCTGGTGGTGCCCCACGGGCCTGGCGGCGCTGCTGCCCCTGCACGCCGCAGGCCGGTACCCGCGCCACCGTACGGCACGCCCAGATTTTGCGCAGACCGTGCCGGGCCGGGTCGTCTCCTCCTACACGGCGACGCTCGCGGCACTGCGCCGCGCCCGCGATCAGCCGGACGGCGGCACCTTCCGCGGTCTGCTGGCCGTCGGCCTGCCCGAGACCCCCGGGCAGGCCGCCTTACCGGGAGTGGAACGCGAACACCGCGCACTGCGGAGTCTCGTTCCGGCGGCGACCCAGGCCAGTGACCTGATCGGGCCGGAGGCGACACGCGAGGCCGTACGGCGGCAACTGCACGAGCATTCGTGGGCGCACTTCGCCTGCCATGCGGAGCAGTCTCTGATGGATCCCGCCCAGAGCGCGTTCCTGTTGTACGACGGCCGCCTCGCCGCCTCCGAGTTACTGGAGATGGATCTGCCCTCCGCCGAACTGGCGTACCTGTCGGCCTGCGAGACGGCGGCCGGCGGGGTCAATCTGCCCGACGAGGTGCTGCACCTCGCGTCGACCCTGCAATGCGCCGGATACCGCCACGTCGTCGCCACCATGTGGAGCATCCTGGACGGTTCGGCTCCCGGCATTGCCGCGCGCTTCTACTCCGCGGTGAACCGGAGCGGTCGGCCGGACGCCGGGCGTGCCGCCCGTGCCCTGCACGATGCGGTGGCGGCGCACCGGGCGCAGGATCCGACGGATCTGTTGCGCTGGGCCGCCTTCCTGCACGTCGGCCCCTGATCCGACCCGGCTCATGCCGTCGAGCAGTACTGGCCGTTGAGCCTGAACCCGGTGGGTGTGCGGTTCGCGTCCCGCCAGGTGCCGGTGAAGCCGAAGGACAGGGTGCCGTGCGCGGCGACGGTCGCGTTGTAGTCGGCGGCGGTGGCGGTGACGCGGGGGCCGTTCTGCTCGGCGGTGGCGTCCCACATCCCGCCGACCCGCTGGCCGTCGGGGAAGGTCCAGGACACCTGCCAGCCGGTGAGGGCCCGGTCGGTGGTGACGGTGACGGCGGCCTGGAAGCCCTCGGGCCACTCGGTGACCAGGTCGTACGTGACCCGGCAGGGGGCGGGCCGGGTGGTGGGACCGGTCGTGGGGCCGGCGTGGTGGGTGGTGGCGGAGCCCTGGGGCCCGGGATCGGGTTCCGTCCTGCGGCGCGCGGCCGTGTCCGCGCCGCCGGCCCTGGCGGGCGGGGCGGCGGGTGAGCCCTGCGCGGCGGGACGGGAGGCGGCGGGACCGGAGGCGGCGGGGCGGGAGGGGGTGGTGCCGGGCGGGGTGCGCGGGACACCCGGGTCGGCGACCGGCTGCCGGTCGTCGTGGGCGGCGGCGGCGCCGGGACCGGAGCCGCCGAACGGCATCATCGACACACCGAGCGCAAGCGCCGACAGCAGCACCGCTGCGGCCAGCAGCCCGCCGCGCAGGACGCGGCCGCGGCCCGTGCCGTCTTGCGGTTCGGCGGCGCCGGCGGCGGGGCGGCCCGCGCCGAGGCGGACCTCGGTGGCGCGCCGGCGGCGCTCCAGGTAGGCGAGGCCGCCCCAGCCGATCACCCCGCCGGCCAGCGCGGCGGGCAGCCCGCCGCCGTGCAGCCGCAGGCAGGCGGCGGCCTCGGCGCATGCGACACAGGTCGCGAGGTGCCGGGACAGGTCGCCGGGGGTCTCGGCGGCGGCCGAGCGGGTGACCGCGTCCAGCAGACGGGCGTAGCTGCGGCACTCCGCGCCGATCGGGGAGTCGAGATGGGCGCGGTGGCAGCGGTCCCGGAAGAGGGTGCGGACCTGGTCGAGTTCACCGGCGACGGTGTCCGCGGCGAGGCCGAGCCGGCGGGCCACGGCGGGCAGCGGCAGCGCCTCCACCTCGGCCAGCCACAGCAGCGCTGCGTCCGCCTCCTGCATGTCCCGCAGGCCGCGCAGCGCGACCGGGCGGCGCAGCGGGGGCCCGGAGAACCGGGCGGCGCCGTCGGAGTTGAGCCACAGCCTCAGGTCGGGGTCGAGCCTGTGCCCCCGCCCGTCGGCCTCCCAGCCGGCCGCGGTGGCGCGTACGGCGGTGAGCAGCACCGGGATCGTCGGCAGCCGTGCGGTACGGCGGCCGGCGCCCCGCACGGGGGTGCCGGCCGTGGCGCGCACCTCGCGCATGCCGAGCGCGAAGGCCTCCGTGGCCAGCTGATGGGCCGTCAGGGACCCGGACGTGCACAGGTCCGCGTACGAGAGCACCGCGTCCCAGCACTCCGAGAACAGCGCGGCCTCGGTGTCGTCCTGGGGGGTCGGCAGGTCGGGCATGGGACTCCTGCATCCACGAGCGAGGCCAACTCACCAAGTAGGGAAGGGAGTTGCGGAAACCTCACGGCAGGGCACAGAGCCTTTCACGTCTACGACACAACTGACAAGCGGCCTGTTCACATCCGGTTACCGAGGGTGGCGGCGCGCCGTCGGGGCACGCCGCCGGGCTGCTCGCCGTGGTCGGGTCACACCGCCGCCGACGCCTCCGACGCCCGCCCCGCGCCCCTCGCCGGGTCACCCGTCGCGTCGTCCGCCGGCCCCTCCACCGGGCCTGCCGCCGAGTCGTCCGCGGGGAGGCTGTCCATGAAGGAGCTGACGGAGAAGACGGCGCGGCCGGGGCCGGGCGGGCCGTAGCCGGGCGGGGAGGAGAGGCCGAAGTCCTCCATGGTCTGCCGGTAGGCCTGGAGCAGCCGGATGTGGTACTCCAGCGGCGCGCCCTGCGGGTTGGCCTTGCCGAGCGGGGTGGTGGGCTCCGGGCACCACGTGGTGAAGCGGGGCGTGATGCCGTGCGACATGAAGAAGCGCAGGCCCTCGGTGGTGGAGTCGATGGCCTCGTCGACGGTGGTGAAGCCGAACGGTTCGGCCATCTCCACGCCCGCCACGAAGTTGGGGATCACGTTGCGCGCGCCGAACACCTCGGCGGAGTCCAGGATCCGGCGGTGCCACTCATCCCGGCCGACGTACCGCTCCTTGCCGGGGCAGTACAGCTCGAACAGCCGGCGGTCCCACACCTCGAAGTTGGGGTGGTAGATCTGCACGCCGTAGTCCTTGAACCGCTGCACGTCCGCCTTGGGCAGCGCCTGGGCCACGACCTTGCCGATCCAGCGGCCCGGGAAGCGCTCCTCGATGGCCTTGGCGTAGTGGCCGTAGAAGTCGGCCTCGTCCCGGCCCGCCACCTTCGACGTGATCGCGCCGCCGGTGAGGGTGTAGGCGGTGGACGCCTTCTGGGTGTCGTACCGGTCGATGATCTCCAGCGCCTCCAGGACCTCCTCGACGTCCTTGACGCCGGTGTACGGCCGGCCGGCGGCCTTGTGCTGGCGCCAGTTGTGGTTGATGTCGCAGTACTGGCACTCCTCCTTGGCGCCGAAGTACTGGCAGACCCGGAAGACGGTGAGGTAGATCAGGTAGCCCCACTGGATGGTCGGGGCCACCTCCATCACGGACTTCCCGTTGGAGAGGGTGTGCCGGTAGTACTCGGGCATCGGCGGCACCCCGACGTCGGCGATGCGCCTGCCGTCGAGGTACAGGCCGAGCAGCCCCTCCTGGTCGGCGGCGACCCGGTAGGGCGAGGCGGGGTTGACCCGTACGGAGACGACCGTACGCCGCAGGTCGTACGGGCCGCCGGTCAGGATGATCTCCTCCGGCGGCCGGCGCAGCGCGGCCTCGCCCAGCTCGGGCAGGGTGCCGTGGTCGAAGGAGAAGATGAAGTACGACTTCGGCTTGACGTCCCCTCCCTCGTTGTCGCTGAGCGCGGACGCGTCGAAGGCGACACCGCCCCGGAGCAGGTCCTCCTTGAAGACGGCCTCCCTCGGCACGTGCGGGAAGCGCTCCATCAGATCCTCGACCAGCGCGGTACGACTGCCCATGCGTCCGTCTCCTCCCGGCTCAGGCGTACGTCCCTCACCGTATGCCCCCGCCGCCGGCTCACCCCTGCCGGGTCCCCGCTCGGCGCGCGATGTGTTCCGGTACGGCGGTCCCCGGCCGCAGCGCCGGGTCCGGGACGGGCACGCCCCAGGCTTGGGTGAGCGGCAGCACACCGGCCCACAGTCCGCGTTCCGCGTCGGGGCCGTCGCCGTCGTCCGGCGCACCGGTGCGGATCTTGACGGAGGCCTCGTACAGGCTGACGGCGAGGAGGGTGGTGGCGGCCAGTTCCCTGCGGTCCGGACGACGGGCGTACGACCACTGGCCCGGGGCGGAGTGCTCGGTCAGCAGGCGCAGGCCCTCCAGCTTCTCGTCCGGGTCGGTGACCTTCCGGGCGGTGCCGTGGATCACGGCGCTGCGGTAGTTCACGCCGTGCTCGAACACGGACCGGGCGAGCACGAGCCCGTCGACGTGCGTGACCGTCACGCACACGGCGGTGTCCGCGGCGAGACTCCGGCTGGCCACCGAACCGTGCAGGTACAGCCGGTGCTCGTCCCGTCCGTAGACGGTGGGCAGGACCACCGGCCGCCCGTCGACCACGACACCCAGGTGACAGACGAATCCCGCGTCGAGGATCGCTTCCAGGTCGGCCCGCTCCACGCTGCCCTGCTCGCGCAGCCTGCGGTGACGGGTGCGGTCGGTGACGGGCAGGGCCCTGGGGAGCGGTTGCGAGGTCATGCCCGGAGGCTACCGATATCGCGCCATAGGGGCCAGAGATTTGCGGATCAAGGCGAATCGAGCTCGCAAGACAACGAAATCCGTGGAGCGATCGTCTTCCGGTCAGGCCGTCCGGCTCAGTTCCGCATGGTCGACCGGGTACCGGAGTGGCTCGCCCGACACGAGCCGCTCCGCCTCCTCCACGACCGTGCGGCCGAGGCGGGCCACCTCGTTGCCCTGGGAGCCGGCCAGGTGCGGGGTGACGAAGGCGTTCGGCAGGTCGTACAGCGGGGAGTCGGCCGGCAGGGGTTCGGGGTCGGTGACGTCCAGAACCGCGCCGAGGCGCCCGGTGCGCAGCTCCGCGACCAGCGCCTCGTGGTCGACCAGGGCGCCGCGCGCGGTGTTGACGAGCACCGCGCCGTCGGGCATCAGCGCCAGTTCGCGCGCGCCGATCAGGTGCCGGGTCTCGGTGGTCTGCGGGGCGTGCAGCGTGACGATGTCGCTGGTGCGCAGCAGCTCGTCCAGGCGCAGCAGCGGGACGCCGAGCCGGGCGGCTTCGGGAGCGTCCACGTAGGGGTCGGCGAGCGAGACCGCGAGGTCGAAGGGGCGGAGCAGTTCGATCAGACGGCGGCCGATCCGGGAGGCGCCGACGACACCGACGCGGCGGCCGTGGTTGCCGATGCCGGGGACGATGCCGCCGCAGGGGAAGGCGCGCCGGTCGCGGAGCCGGTCGCGGAAGGCGAAGACGTCCTTGCCGGCGAGCAGGATCACGGCGAGCGTGTACTCGGCGACCGGCAGGGCGTTCGCGGCGGCGGCCGAGGAGACGAGGATGCCCCGGCGCCAGACCTCGGGCGTGGTGAACCCCTTCACCGAGCCGGCCGCGTGGAGTACGGCGCGCAGACGCGGGGCGGCGTCCAGGGCGGCCGCGTCCAGGCGGGGGCAGCCCCAGCCCGTGACGAGGACCTCGGCGCGGGCCAGGGCCTCCCGCGGCCGGGGGTCGGTGAAGTCCTCCGCGACCAGCGCCGGGTCGACGTCCAGACAGGCGCGCAGCCGCGCCAGCAGCTCGGGCGGGAAGACGTGCGGCAGGTTCCGGGCCGTCATGGCGAACAGCGCCTGGGGACGCTCGGGCAAGGACGTGCTCCTCCGGCTCGGCACGGCACGGGTCGCAAACGGTTTCTACCGTAGGCCGGACCGCATGAGAGGGTCAACGAACACGCAGCTCGCCGGGGAGGACACACCGATGACCGACGCCGCAGGACCGGGAACCAGGAACGGCACGGGCGTGCGCACGAACTGGGCGCGTACCGTCACGTACGGCGCGCGGGAGTTCCACCGCCCGCGCACGCCGGAGGAGCTCGCCGCGCTGGTGGCCCGCAGCGCGCGGGTGCGGGTGCTGGGCAGCGGGCACTCGTTCAACCGCATAGCCGATCCGGGCCCGGACGGGGTCCTGCTGTCCACCGCCGGGCTGCCGCAGGTGATCGACGTCGACTCGGCGGCGCGCACGGTGCGGGTGGCCGGCTCGGTCCGCTACGCCGAACTGGCCCGCACGGTGCACGCGCACGGCCTGGCCCTGCCCAACATGGCCTCCCTGCCGCACATCTCGGTGGCCGGTTCGGTGGCCACGGGCACGCACGGCTCCGGTGTGCGCAACGGCCCGCTGGCCTCCGCGGTCCGGGAGGTGGAGATGGTCGTGGCGACCGGTACGACCGTCACGATCGGCCGGGACGATCCGCGGTTCGACGGTGCCGTGACCTCCCTCGGCGCGCTGGGCGTCGTCACCGCGCTCACGCTCGACCTGGAGCCGGCGTACGGGGTGGAACAGCGGGTGTACACCGGACTCCCGCTGGCCGGGCTCGATTTCGAGGCCGTGGCGGCTTGCGGGTACAGCGTGAGCCTGTTCACGGACTGGCGGGAGCCGGGCTTCCGGCAGGTGTGGGTGAAGCGGCGCACGGACCGGCCGGCGGTGGACTTCCCGTGGGCGGCGCCCGCGGCCCGCCCGCTGCACCCGGTGCCGGGCATGCCGTCGGTCAACTGCACCGAGCAGCTGGGCGTGCCGGGACCGTGGCACGAGCGGCTGCCGCACTTCCGGGCGGAGTTCACGCCGAGCAGCGGGGAGGAGATCCAGTCCGAGTACCTGCTGCCGCGGCCGTACGCCCTCGACGCGCTGCACGCGATCGACGGCGTACGGGAGGCGGTCGCGGGTGTGCTCCAGACCTGCGAGGTACGGACGGTGGCCGCCGACCCGCAGTGGCTGAGCCCGGCCCACGGGCGGGACTCCGTCGCGCTGCACTTCACCTGGGTGCGTGACGAGGCGGCGGTGCTGCCGGTGGTGCGCCGGCTGGAGGAGGTGCTGGCGCCGTTCGATCCGCGCCCGCACTGGGGCAAGGTCTTCGAGACGCCTTCGGCCGTGCTGCGCGGGCGCTATCCGCGGTTCGGCGACTTCCGGGCCCTGGTGCGCTCCCTGGATCCCTCCGGCACGTTCGCCAACGCCTTCGTGCGGGAGCTGCTCGGCGGCTGACGGCCCGCGGACCCGACGCGGGGGCCGTCGCCGGATGCCCGACCGGTGCCCCGCGTCGGCGGATTGCCGTCCCCGGCGCCGCAGGCCCGGCTCCGGTGCCCCGCACCGCAGCCCTGCACGGCCGTACGGCTGCCCAGCACTACGGCGGCACGGCCACCCGGTCCCGGGGGCCCCACGCCGGATGCCCGGCCCCGGTGCCCCGCGCGCCGCACGCCCGGCTCCGGGGCCCCCGCCGGATGCCTCGCTTCGTGGTCCCCGGCTCCGGAGCGGACTTCCTCCAGCCCCTTTCCTAAGCCCTTGTCGAATCAGGCTCCCAGCTCATAGCCTGACGGCCGTGCCGGTCGCCGGTGCCGACGCCTCCCCGGGCCGGCCCCCGGTCCGGCCCGGCCCGGGCCGCTCCGGCCCGGTCCGGTCTGCACGGGAGGGGAGGGCAGCCGCGTGAAGCGCACGTCACGTGACATCCGCACCGCGAACCGCTACGAGGTGCTGCGCCAGATCATCGCCGAGTCTCCCACCTCCCGTCAGGAGCTGGCGGCCGCCACCGGGCTGAGCCTGGCCACGGTGGCCACACTCGTCGGCGAGCTGCTGGACCTCCGCCTGATCACCGAGGTGGGGTTCGAGGACTCGGCCGGAGGGCGCCCGCGCGGCCTGGTCGCCGTCAACGCGTCGGGGGGCGCGCTGATCGGCGTGGACATCGCGGAGACGTACGTCCACGTCGAGCTGTTCGACCTGGCGCTGAACGTACTGGCCCGCGCCGACGAGGACATGCGGCCCGGGGAGAGCCGGCCCGAGCAGGTGGTCGGGCACGTCGCCGCCGCGGTCGGCTCGGTGGTCGCCCAGGCCGGGGTCGAGGCGGCCCGGGTGCTCGGCGTCGGGGTCAGCGTGCCGGGCCAGGTGGACCGGGACACCGGTGTGGCGGAGTACGCGCCGAACTGGGACTGGCACGACGTGCCGTTGCTCGACCTGCTCGCCGAGCACATCGCCTACCCCCTCCACCTCGACAACCCGCTGCGCGCCTGCGCGGTGGCCGAGCTGTGGTTCGGCGCCGCGCGAGGCCGCGGGGACGCCGTGGTGGTCAACCTCGGTACGGGGGTCGGCGCCGGACTGGCCCTCGGCGGCGGACTGCACCGGGGGGTGAGCAACAGCGCGGGCGAGTGGGGGCACACCACGCTCGTGCTGGACGGACGGCTGTGCCACTGCGGCAACAACGGCTGCGTGGAGACGTACGTCGGGGCGCCCGGCATCATGCAGAACCTGCGCGAACTGAGCCCGGACTCGCCGCTGCTGCACCCCGAGGACCAGACCGCCACCATCGACGCGCTGGCCCGCGCCCTCGCCGAGGACGACCCGGTCGCGCTCAAGGTCGTCAGGGACACGGCCCGGTACCTCGGCGCAGGCATCTCCGACCTGATCAACCTGCTCAACCCCGAAGTGGTCGTGCTGAGCAGCTGGGTGGCCGCCCGGCTGGGCGAACCGCTGCTGGGCGAGGTCCGTCAGGCGGTCGCCCGGCACGCCCTGCGCCGGCCGCTGGCCGCCACCGAGATCGTCCTCTCCCCGATCCCCACCGACCCGGTCTCCCTCGGCGCGGCCACGTTCGCGCTGGAGGGTGCTCTGCGGCCGGCCGGGCAGCGGTCGGCGAAGCGGACCACCGCGGGGAACCGCACGGCACCGCCCGCGTGACGAGACGGGGACCGCACGCGTCCGTGGGCCGCCGGCCGTCTCCCTGACCCGGTGACCTCATCTCCCGTTTCCCCTACCGGTGTTCGTGATCCCGAACCACGTACAACAACTCCCGCGGACTTCGTCCAACCCCTTGCCGAAGGCTTAGCCGAAGGTTAGCGTCCCGCACCACGCCCCTGACGGGCCGACGGGCCGACGGGCGTGGGAGCCGCAAGCCGTACCGGGACTAGCGAAGGACGTCAGCATGTCGGCACAGAGCAGCACCTGGGACCGCCGATCGATACTCCGGGCCGCCGCGGGCCTGGCCGCCGCGGGCTCGCTCGCCGCGTGCGGCGGCAACAACGGCCGGGGCGGCGGCTCCGGTTCGGGCGGGCAGCTCGTCCAGTACTTCCACGCGTACGGGGAACCGGGCACCGAGCAGGCCGTCAAGCGCTACGCGAAGGCGTACCCGAAGGCGGACGTGACCACCCGGTGGATCACCGGGGCGAACTACGAGAGCAAGCTGTTCGCGTCCCTGCTCACCGAGCAGGCGCCGGACCTGTTCGAGTTCCACCCGCAGATCCAGCTCGTGCGCAGCGGCCAGGTGGCGGACCTGACGGACATCGTCGCGCCGGTCAAGGACGACTTCAACCAGGCCGACATCACGTCCCACACGGTCGACGGCAAGATCTACGGCGTCCGGATGATCGACGACCCGCAGTTCTTCTTCTACCGAAAGTCCCTGCTGGAGAAGGCGGGCGTCGAGCCGCCCACCACCCTGGACGAACTGATCGAGGCGGCCGCCAGGCTCACCACGAGCAAGGTCAAGGGCGTGTTCCTCGGCAACGACCTGCACGCGGTGATCAACCCGCTGATCTGGTCGGCCGGCGCGGACACCCTGAACGAGAAGAACGAGATCGCCTACCACACGGACGGCGTGATCGAGGGCCTGAGGAAACTGCGCGCGCTCTTCACCAGCGGCGACCTGCTGCTGGACGCCCCGGCCGACTTCTGGGACCCCTCGGCGCTCAACCAGGGCCTGTGCGCGATCCAGTTCTGCGGGATGTGGGCCATGCCGCAGTTCCAGCAGGTCCTCGGCGACGACCTCGGCATCATGCCGTTCCCGAAGGTCACGGACGCCGGAAAGCCCTCCGTCTACAACGGCGGCTGGTCGATGTTCGTCAACGCCAGGGGCGGACGCGCCGACGAGGCCAAGGAGTACGTGAAGTGGCTGTGGATCGAGCGGGAGAAGTACCAGGAGGACTGGGCCACGTCGTACGGCTTCCACATCCCGCCGCGCACCTCCATCGCACGGTCGGCGACCAAGCTCAAGACGGGACTGCCGGCCGAGGGCGTGGAACTCTTCCAGCGGTACGGGCACTTCGACAACATCGGCTGGACCCAGGCGATGATCACCGCCACGGAGGACGTCTTCGCCGACTGCGTCCGCAAGGGCGGTGACCCGGAAGCCGCGCTCGACAGGTGCGACAAGACGGTGAACGCCGAGCTGAAGAAGCTCTTCGGATAGGCCGCCGGACGGATACCGACATGCCGACCACCACCACGCGCGGCCTCCCGAGCCCCGCCCCGGCGCCGACCGCCGAGGCCCGGCCGCGGCGCCGGCTGCGCGGCAGCCGCACCGCGAACTTCTGGCTGTTCACGAGCCCGTTCCTGCTCGGGCTGATCGTCTTCGTCTACATCCCGATCGGCTGGAGCGTCTACCTCAGCTTCTTCGAGGCCCGCTTCACGGTCACGCCCAGCGATTTCATCGGTCTGGACAACTACCGGCAGATCCTGACGGACACCAACTTCACCGGCTCGCTGGTCACCTTCACCATCTTCGCCGCCTTCATCGTGCCCACCACCTGGGCGCTCTCCCTCGGCCTGGCCCTGCTGGTGAACCGGCTGCGCTTCATGCGGGCGTTCTACCGGTCGGTGTTCTTCCTGCCGACCGCGTGCAGCTACGTCGCCGCCTCGCTCATCTGGAAGATGTCCCTCTTCAACGGCGTCCGCTTCGGACTGGCGAACACCGTGCTCGGGCTGTTCGGCGTGGAGAACACCGCCTGGCTCGCCAACCCCGACCCGCCCTGGTACTGGCTGGTCGTCATCACCGCCCGGCTGTGGCTCCAGTCCGGCTTCTACATGATCCTCTTCCTGGCCGCACTCCAGAACATCCCGCAGGAGCTGTACGAGGCCGCCGCCATCGACGGCGCCAAGCGGGGCTGGCAGACCTTCCGCTACATCACGCTGCCGCAGCTGCGGGCCACCTCCACGGCCGTGGTCCTGCTGCTGCTCGTCGCCGCCTACCAGGCCTTCGACGAGTTCTTCAACCTGCTGTCCAAGACGACCTGGGGCCGCCCGCCGCTGGTCGAGCTGTACTACACCGCGCTCGGCCAGGACCAGAACTACGGCAAGGGCAGCGCGGGTGCCGTGGTGCTGACCGTGCTGATCTGCGTCGTCACCCTGTTCCAGGGGAAGATCATGGGCTTCGGCCGGGGTGAGGAGCCGAAGTGACCACGACCGCACCCGGCAGCGGCCGGCGCGCCCGGCGCGGCGGGCTGATGAGCTCCACGGGCCTGTACCTCGCCACCAGCGTCGCCGCGCTGCTCTTCCTCGTCCCCTTCTACCTGCTCGTCCGCAACGCCCTGGCCACCGACCCGGAGATCACCGGCGAGGACTGGACGTTCTTCCCCTCCCCCATCCGATGGGGCAACCTCACCGAGCCGTTCGACGACCCGACGGTCGACTTCGGCCGGTCGATGTGGAACTCGCTCGTCGTCGGCGTCCTGCACACGGCCGGCACGCTCTTCGTCTGCTCACTGGCCGGCTACGCCCTCGCCCGCATCCCCTACAAGCACGCCGGCAAGGTCTTCTACGCTGTCCTGGTGACCCTCATGGTCCCGGCGGCGGTGACCTTCGTCCCCAGTTTCGTACTGGTGTCGTCCCTGGGCTGGGTGGACAGCTACCGGGGCCTGATCGTCCCGGGCCTGTTCAGCGGTTTCACCTGCTTCCTGTTCCGGCAGTACTTCCTCGGCTTCCCGAAGGAACTGGAGGAGGCGGCGCGCGTGGACGGGCTCGGCCACTGGGGCGCGTACTGGCGGGTCGTCGTACCGAACTCGCTGAACTTCTTCGCGGCGATCGCCACCATCACCTTCATCAACGGCTGGAACGCCTTCCTGTGGCCGCTGGTCATCGGCCAGGACCCGAGCGCCTGGACCGTCCAGGTCGCGCTGTCGTCGTACATGACCAACCAGACCGTCAACTACCACCTGATCTTCATGGCGACCGTCATTTCCATCCTCCCCCTGCTGTTCGTGTTCCTCTTCCTCCAGCGCTGGCTGGTGCAGGGGATCGCGCAGACCGGCATCAAGGGCTGAGCTAGGAGACCGATGTCCTTGCGCACCACCACAGTCACCGACTACGTCGAGGACGTCTCGCCGGGATCCGGGGCCCTGCCGCCCCGGGCCTGGTACGCGTCCTCCGACGCCATGTCCCTGTCGCTCAACGGCACCTGGCGCTTCAGACTGTCGGACACGGCCGACGCCGAGGACGACTCCTTCGCCACGGAGGGGTACGACGCCGGTGCCTGGGCGGAGGTGTCGGTACCCGGCCACTGGGTCCTCCAGGGGCACGGATCCCCCATCTACACCAACCACCTCTACCCGTTCCCGGTCGACCCGCCCCGGGTCCCGACCGAGAACCCGACCGGCGACCACCTGCGCCTGTTCGACCTGCCCGCGGACTGGCCGGCCGACGGCGGCTCGGTGCTCCGCTTCGACGGCGTCGAGTCCTGCGCCCGCGTCTGGCTGAACGGCACCGACCTCGGCGAGTTCAAGGGCTCCCGGCTGCCGCACGAGTTCGCGGTCGGACACCTGCTCAAGCCCGCCGGCAACGTCCTGGCGGTCCGGGTCCACCAGTGGTCGGCGGGCTCGTACCTGGAGGACCAGGACCAGTGGTGGCTGCCCGGCATCTTCCGGGACGTGACCCTGCTGCACCGCCCGGCGGGCAGCGTCCACGACTTCTTCGTGCGCGCCTCCTACGACCACACCACCGGCGAGGGCACGCTGCGGGTGGACGCCGACGTGGACGGCCGGGTGACCGTGCCGGACCTCGGCATCGACATCGGGACCGGCGAGTCGGCGACCGTGCCGGTGGAGCCGTGGTCCGCGGAGTCGCCCCGGCTCTACGACGGTGTGCTGGCCACCGAGGGCGAGCGGGTGCCGCTGCGCATCGGCTTCCGGACGGTGGCGCTGTCGGACGGCCTGATCACGGTGAACGGCCGCCCGTTGCTCTTCAAGGGCGTCAACCGGCACGAGTGGCACCCCGAGAGGGGCAGGGCGCTCGACCTGGCGGCCATGCGCGAGGACGTGCTGCTGATGAAGCGGCACAACGTCAACGCGGTCCGCACCTCCCACTACCCGCCGCACCCGGCCTTCCTCGACCTGTGCGACGAGTACGGCCTGTGGGTGATCGACGAGTGCGACCTGGAGACGCACGGCTTCACCGAGCAGGACTGGCGGGACAACCCCGTCGACGACGACCGCTGGACCCCGGCCCTGCTCGACCGGGCGGCCCGCATGGTCGAGCGGGACAAGAACCACCCGTCGGTCGTCATCTGGTCGCTCGGCAACGAGGCCGGAACCGGCCGGGGCCTGACCGCGATGGCCGAGTGGATCCGCGGACGGGACTCCTCCCGGCTGCTCCACTACGAGGGCGACCCCACCTGCCGGGACACGGACGTGTACTCGCGGATGTACGCGGACCACGCCGAGGTCGAGCGGATCGGCCTGGGCCGGGACGGCGGGCCGCTCGGGCGCCGCCGGCTCCCCCTCGTGCTGTGCGAGTACGCGCACGCCATGGGCAACGGACCCGGCGGACTCGCCGACTACCAGCGGCTCTTCGAGGCGCACCAGCGGCTCCAGGGCGGCTTCGTCTGGGAGTGGATCGACCACGGCATCGCCCATCCCGGCCTGGGCTTCGCCTACGGCGGCGACTTCGGCGAGGAACTGCACGACGGCAACTTCGTCTGCGACGGCCTGCTGTTCCCGGACCGGCGGCCCTCCCCCGGGCTCATCGAGTTCAAGAAGGTGATCGAGCCGGTGTCCCTGACCGGCGACGGCACGGACGGCACCGTACGCGTCACCAACAAGTACGACTTCGCGGACCTGTCGGCGCTGGCCTTCTCCTGGTCGTACGACGTCGAGGGGGAGCCGGTGGCATCAGGCACCCTGCCGGTGCCCGCGCTGGCGCCCGGCGAGTCCGCCGAGGTCCGGCTGCCCGCCGTGCCGGCCGGGGCGCCGGCCGGAGAGGCCCACTGGACCGTGCGGGCCCGGCTCGCCTCCGCCGCTTCCTGGGCGCCGCGGGACCACGTCGTCGCCTGGGGCCAGATCCCGGTGACGGCGCGCCGGGTGCCGTACGTCGCCCAGACCGCCCGGCCGGTGCGCGGCGACGGGCTGATCGCCCTCGGCCCGGGCGCCTTCGACGCCCGGACCGGGGCGCTGCGGAGCATCGGCGGCGTGCCCGTCACGGGGCTGCGCCTGGACGTGTGGCGGGCCACCACCGACAACGACGACGGTGCGGCCTGGCAGTCCGACACGCGCTACGGACTGCTGTGGCGCAGGCTCGGTCTGCACCGGATGCGGCACCGGCTGGACGCCGTGTGCGTGGACGAGGACGCGCTGACGGTCCGCACCCGGGTGGCGCCGGCCGCCCGCGAGCTGGGACTGGCGACGGTGTACCGCTGGACCTCCGACGGCGACCGGCTCCGGCTGACCGTGTCCACCGTCCCGGAGGGCGACTGGACCGTCCCGCTGCCCCGCCTCGGCATCCGCTTCGGGCTGGCCGCGGCCGACCGTGTGCGCTGGTACGGCGGCGGTCCCGGCGAGGCGTATCCGGACACCCGGGCGGCGGCCGCCGTCGGCCGCTGGGAGTCGACGGTGGACGGGCTGCAGACGCCGTACGTCCGCCCCCAGGAGAACGGCGCCCGGATCGACGTGCGCTGGGCGGAGCTGGGCGGTCTGCGCGTCGAGGGCGACCCGGCGTTCTTCCTCACCGCCCGGCGCTGGACCACCGAGCAGCTGGACGCCGCGGCCCACCGCACCGACCTGATCCCCGCCACCGGTGACGGCTCAGCCCCCGCGGTCTGGGTCAACCTCGACCACGGACAGCACGGCATCGGCTCGCAGTCCTGCGGCCCCGGCCCGCTGCCGCGCTACCACCTGAGGGCCGAACCGGCACGGTTCTCGTTCGTCTTCTCCCTCACCCCCGGCGCACAGCCCCACTGACCGACGGCACCCGCCCCCCACCGCCGACCGGCTCACGGCTCCGGGACCTCCCCGGCCCCCAGCCGGCCGGCGGTGACTGACGTGCCGCACTCTCTGCGTGACACATACCTACGACGCCCCTATCGCAGATGTTGCCTGATCACCTCGATGTCACGCCGATCCTTTTCGCGACCCATACCGTGATCCACGAATTTGACTTTCCATTCAAGCACCCTCGCCAGCGGCATGAACCTGATTCCTTCGATGACCTCGGCCTCTTGTATCAACATCCCGACGGGATACCCGAACCATCCATCCAGGATTTCAATGGTTCCGCCGAACAAGGCTACGTGCTGCGCAAAACCCAGCGGTGCCGCCTCCGGATGCCCCATTTCCAGAGCCCTGCTCCAGGCCGCACCGCCTGCCACCACATCGATATCACCGATTTCCCGCCTGAGGCCATGCGCGAACATGGGGCCGCTTCCGGCAACCACGTAACCATCCACCGGAAGACTCAATGAGATAAGTTGCCGAAAGAAAGGATGTTCGCGCACCATGCATATCTCCTATAGTGGCGGTATACCAAGTGCCAGCCTAGTGGTGACAGATGCCGCAAGAGCTGCCGCCACGCTCACCAGGGTCCCGATCAGATAGTAGTCCCCAACCAGCTTTCCGCCCTCCCTCGCGCCCGGGGCACGCGCAAACGACTTGGCCGTTACCACCAACGCCGCCGCTTCGGGACTCCCGGCAACAAGGAATGAGTAGAGGAGGAATCTCTCAACCCATCCGACGTGAGGACCCACCTTGATGAACTCGTTGACATTCTCAGGGAGGTCACCGGAGGCGACTTTCTCGCGGATCTCCGAAATGAGCGGCTTCACGGCTGCGCCGATAATGAACTGGCATCCGAACACCGCCAGCAACAGACCTGAGGCAGCGATCAGGAATCGGTCGTCACCATTGATCACCGTGCGCAGATGATCCGCAACTCCGCGCCATCCCAAGTAGATCAAAAAAATGGACGTCGCGGCAGCCCCGACGGCCGCTAAGTACTTGGAGTAGGTCATGGTCGGTGTCGGGACCCAGCTCCAGTCCACAGAGGAGCCACTCCACGGCCTCATGAACATGGCCATGCTGATGGCAAAGAGAGTGACGCCGACCAATGCCGACCACGCAACGCTTCCGCGACTCTGAGGCAACAGAACAACGGCTCCGTAGAGTGCAGTGAACGCCACTCCGTACGCGGGGAGTTTCTTGTACCAGCCCAGACCAGCCGGCACGGACACCGCCGCGAGCAGGCCGATCGACGTGCGAGCGAACTCCATGGGCACTCCCCTTCATCCGGCCGTTCCACCCTCAGCCGCCTCCTGCTGCCGAGCGTCCCGGCCGCTCCGCTACCACTCGGCAGGCTAGTGCCGTGACCGAGAAGGTTCACCGGCTCTGGCCCTCCGCGGTAGAGACAGCCAGGTCGATTCAGTTGGTCAGAACGGAAAGCACGTCAGCGAAGGACATGGTCGTGTCGGGCTGGAGGCGCAGGGTCTCGCCCCGGAAGGACCGCACCTCCAGCCAGCTCTGCGGCGATGCCGTCGGCAGTGCGTCCATGAGCTTCTGGACGTCGTCCGGACGGAAGACCTTGAACTTCGGTGACGGTCGGTAGAACGACGGCTGGATGTCGAAGCGCAGGTCAACGGCGGGATATGGCGCTCGTCGCCAGTCGCTGCAGGGCAGCGAGGCATGACCGTGGATGCGGGCGTCGACCAGTACCTCAGGGTCCTCGTCCCCGATCTCGCAGTTGAACACGGGGACGGCTGTCGCCACCCGCGCTGCCGCCGCCGGATACGCAGCACAGGCCCGGCCCAGTGCCGGCGAGCAGAACAGCGCGTAATCGAAGGACCCGACCGGACGCGGCAACGGCACCTTGTGGTGGGACCGGCCGTCGAAGGCGAGGTCACGCCGGGAGCAGAGGAAGTCCAGGAACTCGGCAACCTCAGCGTTCTGGTGGCTGCCGGCTCGCACTGCGAAACGGACCGCGGTGTGTCCCTGCTCGCGCAGCACGTAGTACTCGAAGAAGCCCATCGGGTGATCGGGCGTGCGCGCGCAGCAGTAGACCTGGTCGAAGCCCTCGACCGGCATGAACTCGGGGACCGGCGCATAGGGGCCGGCCGCCCTGGTGATGACGTCCAGCACCGGTGTCCCGGCCTCGGCTTCCGCCGGATCAGAGGGTGGTTCCACCTCGGTGAAGCCCTTGCGGAGACGCTCGTTGATCTTGCGTGCCGCGTGGCGTCGCGCCTGTTCCTCGTCGTCGAGGATTGTCGTGCTCCCCTTGCCCGAGGTGCGGTCGGAGCCCCAGCGAAGGAAGCAGCGGATCCCCTCCTGGCGGATCTCCCAGAATTCGAGCGTGACGTCTTGGCGTTCGAACCGCCGCCATGTGGTCATCGGGCCTCCCATGTCGCCTGCGGTGGGCCCGCGCCGGGACCGCACGCGGGTGACCCTATCGCTCGCCTGGGAGCTCGCTTCTCCGGTGGTCAGGACGCCGGGATGCGCATCCGTCCGCCCCAGCGGATGCCTTTCTCACTGCGGATGCGGGCGCGCTCGCGCCGCTGGGCGGCGAGGACGTCGGGATGGCGCGTATTTTGGTTGCGCCAGCGCAAGTACGCGGGAAGCGCTCGGGTCTGGCGCTCGGGTCTGGACGGCATGGTTGGGGTGGTTCGCGTTGGCGACCGTGAACTGCCGCAGCGGCCCGAAATGGGCCTCGATCGGGTTGGCCCAAGACGCGTAGGTCGGGGCGAAGCACAGCTCAACCCGGTTCTTCCTCGGCCCGGCCGGACGGCGCTCCGATCTACGTCATCCTGGACAACCTGTCCGCTCACAAGAGCGAGACGGTCCGGCGCTGGGCGAGAGTGCTACACGTCGTGGCGGCCGACCGGGTTGAGGTGCCGCACTTCGCTGGCCGCAGCACGGTGCTCTGCGCTGCCGGGCGGACCGCGGTGGCCGGGCGGCTGGCAGTGCCTGGGGAACCGCCAGCCGTGGGATGGCAGGAGGTTCTCCGCCGTCTGGGGCAGCCGCCAGCTGCTCGACGTCGTCCTGGTGAGGCCCGAGGTGGTGCTGGGGATCGGCGCCGACGCCGCCCGCGACAGCGCCGGACGCTGGCGTCACCCGCTCCGGCCTCACCGGGCGCGCACCGATCTCGACGTTGCGGGTGTTCGGCTGTTCGGTGGTGCCCAGGCCCTGTAGACACCACCCCGGGCGGGCCAGGCACCGGATGCGGCCGGAGGGTATTCGGCGGGTCCAAAGTCCGAGGTCCGGGAGCTTGGTGACCACCTGGGGGCGGTCGTTGTCGAGGAACTTGGCGGTGAGGTCGCGCCCGCCGACATCCGTGATGGCCCATTCGACGACGAGCTTGCCCTCGCCTTCGCAGGTCCAGACCCCGGCCGTCGTCCTGCCGGATCCGGGGCGCAGGAGTTCGCTGCGGCCCTTGCAGATCAGGTCGTCCTTGGTGGTGGTGTCCTCGTCGTGGAGCTCGGCCTCCAGGACCCAGCCGGTGCTTGCCGAGGCGCCCTTGATCAGGATCGTGTTGTTGTCGTCGTTTTCCCAGGTGCCGTTCCGCGGCAGGTCGCCGACCTGCTTCCCGCGGTTGAGCGGGGCGTCCTTCTCGCACACCCGAGCCGGGCTCTTCTGCGGGGCGGTGAAGTAGGTGTACTTCTTGCCGTCCTGGATGACACTGAACGTTCCATAGACCTCGGCGCAGTTGTCGTCCTCGACGGTGCCCTTGATGTCGACGAGGTAGGCGTGCTTGATGGTCAGGGCGTAGGTGCCCTCCGGGTACTCCCGGCTCGACATTTTGGCGATTCGAGCCAGCTCGATCTCGGTCTCGGACTTTGGCGTCATGGAGGTGCTCCGTTCACGAAGTGGGTGGGCGGCCAGCATGCCGAGCTTCCACCTCTGCGCGGCGGAGCCACTCCGCGCATCGCCCGCCCGAAGGACGACCCCCGGGACCAGCCCCGCGGGAGGCGCGCTCACCCGTTCGGTCGTACCCGAACGGCATGGGGCCGGTCGTTCAAGCTGAACGTCTCACGACATCCAACCGGCCGAGGCCCCGCCAACGCCAACCCGGTGAACCTATGCGGTCACAGCACTAGCCGGTACTTCCCTCGCAACGGCCTCCCGCGAACCGTCAGCTGCTCAGCCGGGATGGCTCCATGAGCGCGCGAGCATAGCCGTGGGCCACGAGGACGGCCGCGCCCGGATCTTCGCCGCCGCCCTCACCACCGACCGGGGCCGCACGCTGTCGGGGGCGCACCGACTTTCCTAGGTACTCTAGGATTCTACCTAGGCATCCAAGGAGGTGGAATATGGCCCGGGTGGGACTCACCGCCGAGCGGCTGGTGGCGGCGGCCGCCGAGCTGGCGGACGAGGTCGGCTTCGACCAGGTCGGCATCTCCGCGCTGGCCCGTCGCTTCGGCGTCAGGGACGCGAGTCTGTACTCGCACGTCCGCAGTCTGCAGGACCTGCGCACCCGGCTCGCGCTGTACGCCGGCGCCGAGCTGATCGACCGGATCGCGGCCGCGGTGGCCGGGCGCGCGGGCAAGGAGGCGCTGACGGCGTTCGCCGGCGCCTACCGGGACTACGCCCTGCGCCACCCGGGCCGGTACGCGGCCACCCAGATCCGGATCGACCAGGCCCTGGTCGCCGGCTCCCCGGCGCTGCGCCGCACCGCGGAGATCACCTACGGCATGCTGCGCGCGTACGGCCTGCACGAGCCGGACCTGACGGACGCGGTGCGCCTGCTGCGCAGCACCTTCCACGGCTACTGCGTCCTGGAGAGCGCGGGCGGCTTCGGCGCGGACCGGGACGTGCGGGCCTCCTGGGACAAGGCGGTCGACGCCCTGCACATCACCCTCGAACACTGGCCCCGGGAGAGCGACGGCAATGGCTGACACCCCGTACTTCGACGCCACGGGCCACGGCCCGGTGCTGCTGCTCGTGCCGGGCGGGGCCGGGCACCCGATGGGGCTCGGCCCGCTGACCGAGCGGCTGGCGACCCGCTTCACCGTGGTGACGTACGACCCGCTGGGCCTCGCGCACGGCCGGCTCGGCCGGCCGGTCGCCGAGCAGCGGGTGGCGGACTGGAGCGAGGGCGCCCGGCGGGTGCTGGACGCCGTGCTGCCGGCGGACGAGCCGGCGTTCGTGTTCGGCACCAGCTCCGGCGCCATCGCGGCGCTGGACCTGCTGGCCCGGCACCCCGGGCGGCTGGCGCACGTGGTCGCGCACGAGCCGCCGTGCGTGACGCTCCTGCCCGACGGGGCGGCGCGCCGGGCGGAGCTGATCCGGCAGCTGGACGGACCCGGACGGCCGCCCGCCGAGGGCGGGTCGGCGACCCCGATGGGCGTCTTCCTCGCCCGGGTGCTGCGTCCGTTCACGCAGTACGCACCCGCCGTCACCCCGCCGCCGGGCCGGCTGACGATCGCCTTCGGCTCCGATTCGCGCGGTCAGCTCCTGCACCGGACGGCCGAGTCCCTCGCCGCGCGGCTGGGCAACGGCATCACCGCGTTCCCGGGCGGTCACCTCGGCACACTGGACCACCCCGTGGAGTTCGCGGACCTGCTCACCGAGACGCTGCACTCCGGCGCCGGGGTGTCGGCGTAGAGGAGGCTGCCGGCGCCCGGACGGCGAACGGCCCGTCACAGGGGCGCCACCGACCACACCGGTACCGCGGACGGCCCGTCCGCGGCCGTGAACCGGAAGGCGGCGGCCGGGCCGTCGGACCAGGTCACCCGCATCTCGTAGCCCCGGTGCCCACGGTCCCCCCGACGCCCCCCATGCCCCCCGTGCTCCCCGTGCCGCCCGTCGTCGGTTCGTACCGCCACGGAGACCAGCTCCGGCAGGGGCGACGGGTCCGGGTCCCGGGTGAGCCGGGCGAGCGCCACGAAGAGCGTGCCCCCGCCGTCCCCGGCCGGGCCGGTCAGCCCCGCCGACAGACCCGTGCCGCCGCCGTCCCCCGCCGGGCCGGTCAGCCCCGCCGACAGACCCGTGCCGCCGCCGTCCCCCGCCGGGCCGGTCAGCCCCGCCGACAGACCCGTGCCGCCGCCGTCCCCCGC
>NZ_JBEYCX010000012.1:164492-243533 GCF_040632975.1 Streptomyces sp. NPDC013455
CCGCCGGGCCGGTCAGCCCCGCCGACAGGCCGTACGCCGGGACGAGATCGGCCCGCACGCCCTCTCCGGCGGCCCAGCCCGTCACCCGCACGAGGGTTCCCGGCGCCGCGCCCGCCACCAGGTGGGCCCGCACCTCCGCCGCGCCCCGGGCGACCACCAGGCTGGTGACGGTGGTGCCGGCCGTCACGGTGTGCCGGGAGGCGGCCCACCCCTCCCCGGTGCCGAGCGGCTCGATCTCCGCACGGCTCGGATCGCCGTCGACGAGCACGCTGTTGTCGTACGACGGCACGGGCGTGGTGGCGGTCGAGTAGGCGAGCCGGGTGTAGTAGGGGTCGTAGCGGACGTCCTCGCTGCCGTGGTTGTGCAGTCGGACCAGGCCGTCGGAACGGGTGGACTGGAGAAGCCAGTTGGGGGCGGGCAGCGGCCGGACCGCGTCCGCCCGTTCGGCCGGCCCCCGTTCCTCCGGTGCCGTCCAGACCTCGTGGTCCGGCGGCAGGAGCAGGCCGAGGAAGCCCTTGCTCGCCCAGTACGGGGAGGCGGGGCCCGAGTAGTCCTGCACGAGTGACTCGTCGGGGCCGAGCCAGCCGAGCGGCAGCAGGCCGCGCGCGTCGACCGCGCCGCCGTCGAGGAAGTAGCGCAGCGCGCCGGAGGCCAGGCGGCGTGTCTCGCCCGGGGGCAGCGGAGTGTGTCCGGTCAGGGCGCCGAGCCAGAGCGGGGCCGCCGTGGCGAACCGGTAGGTCAGGGAGCGGCCCTGGTGGAGCGGGGCGCCGTCGGCGCCGAACAGGCGGGCGTAGTCGGCGAGGTGGCGCGAGAGCCTGCCGCCGTACAAGGACAGCAGGTCACCGTCGTGCGCCAGCCAGGCGTGCAGGACCGGGTAGAGGTGCATGGCCCAGCCGTTGTAGTAGTCGAACTTGCGGCCGTCGCCGTCGGTGTACCAGCCGTCGCCGACGTACCAGTCCTCGATCCGCTCCAGTCCGCGGTCGATCGCCTTGCGGGCCGCCTCCTGCCGGTGGCCGGTCTCGGCGAGGAAGCCGCCGACGGTGACCGGGAACAGCTCCCAGTTGCACGGCCACGGCTCGGCGGTGAGCGCGTCCGCCAGCCAGGTGGCGGTCCGTTGCCGCACGGTGTCGTCCAGGCGGTCCCACAGCAGGGGCCTGGTGAGCCGCAGGGCGAGCGCGATCGAGGCGGCCTCGACCAGCGGCTGGCCGCGGTCGGTGATCCGCGGCCAGACGCCGCCGGGTCCGGCCGCGAGGCCCTCGGCATACCGGCCGAGCGCGGTCTCGTCGCGGCGGAACGCGGCCAGCAGCAGCGTGCGGGCGTACCCCTCCAGGCCGTCGGAGAGCCGGCCGGCGTGGCCCACGTGGTCGCCGGGCAGGTGGTAGAGGGCCCGGTCGGGGGTGGCGTACGGCTCGACGGCGGCGAGCAGGGCGTCGGCGGCGGACTCCCAGTGGGCGCGGGTGTAGCCGGTGCGGGGGCTCACGGCGCGGTCGTCGGCGGGCAGTCGGATCACGGCGGTGTCGTCCTTCCTCGCGGAACCCGGGACGCCCCGGTTCCGGTCGGGGCGCCCCGGGAGTTCATCCCACCCTCACCTTGCCCTCGGGCACCAGCCGCAGGGCGAGGAGCTCGTCGCGGACCAGGCTCGCGTAGAGAGTGGCCCCGAGGACGGAGGTGTGGGTGTTGTCGCGCTTCTCGGCGACGAGGTAGACCGCCTTGGAGCCTTCGACGCCGAGGGATTCGACCAGCGCCTTGGTGCGGGCGGTGAGGTCGATCAGCGGGACGCGCTCGGCGGCGGCGACCGCGCGGACGACGGCCGGGTGGTCGACGCCGAGACCGTTGACCAGCAGGGCGGTGCCGTTGTCCAGGGTGCCGTCGGTGTTGAACCAGCGGCGCACGACCGGGGTCACCAGCACCGGCTCGCCGCCCTTCTCCCGGACGCCGGCCACCAGCCTCTCCAGGTTGGCCCGGTAGGTGGCCCCGTCGGTGGTCTTGTCGTTGTGCGCGAGCTGGACGAGGACGAGGTCGCCGGGCCGGATCAGTGGCTGGACGGTGGCCCACAGGCGCGGGTCCTCCAGGTAGCTGACCGTGCTCTCGCCGGAGTCCGCGTAGTTGGCGACGGACAGCCCCTTGCGCAGGTACTGCGGGAGCTGCTGGCCCCAGCCGGAGTAGGGGGCGGCGGGCTGGTCGCAGACCGTGGAGTCACCGATGAGGATGATCCGCCGGTCGTGCCGGGCGGGGGTGACCCGGATGCCGGCCAGGGCGGGAGCGGATCCGCCGAGGGACAGGTCCAGGCCGGGGGTTCCGTCCGCGCCGGTCGGTTCGCCCTCGGGGGTGCGGACGTTCACGGTGAAGCCGCGGGTGACCCGCTCGCCGGGTGCGACGGCGGTCTCGGGCAGCAGGGCGCGGCGTGCCTCTCCCGTGACGCTCGTGCTGGACGCGGCCGCTCCGCCGAGCCGGACGGTGACGTCGTAAGCGCCCGGCGGGAGGTCGAAGTGGCAGCCGGTGGCGGTGCAGCCGGCGGTGCCGAGCGGCCGGCCGCCGTGCGCCTGGGCCGCTGCCGCCGTCGTGACGACGGCCCGGGCGGGTGCCGCCGTCACGGCGGCGGCCAGGGCGGCCGTCACCAGGGATGCGGCGGTGACACGTCTCATGCGCGGCTCCTCCATCGGTCGTACCTCGGCCGACCCGAGACCGTACCCCTTCCGACAAGCGCTTTCCAGAGTGCGGGACAAATCCGCTCGCCTTTCAACTTGAGCGCTGCGAAAGGGCTTTCGCCGACTCGCTCCAGCTGTCACCCTGCCAACACCCGCACCCCCCACGGCCTTTGCAGGAGGCACCCCCATGTCCGGATCCGGGAGCAGCACGGTCCGACGCCGTGCCTTCGTCCTCGGCTCCGCGGCCGCGACCGCCGCGGCCGCGCTGGCCGGCCCCCTCACCCGCCCCGCGGCGGCGGCCGGCTTCGGCTGGCGCGACGACGGCACGCACTACGTCGTCGACACCGGCGCCAACCTGGTCTTCAAGGTCGGCAAGGCCAACGGCGACCTGACCTCCCTGGTCTACCGGGGCACCGAGTACCAGGGCTACGGCGGCAAGAACTCCCACATCGAATCCGGCCTCGGCGCCTCCACGGTGACCCTGACTCAGTCGGGCTCGACCATCCTGGTCTCCGTCGCGTACGGCACCCTGCGCCACTACTACGCGGCCCGCAGCGGCGAGAACAACATCTACCTGTGGACCCGCAAGGCCGACTCCTCGGTCAGCGCCACCCGTTACATCCTCCGGGTCAGGGCGGGCCTGTTCCCCAACGACCAGCCGGACTCCTACACCTACACCACCAGCACCATCGAGGCATCGGACGTGTTCGCGAAGTCCGACGGCCAGACCCGCTCCAAGCACTACTCCAGGCTCCGGGTCATCGACTACGACTCCATCGGCTGGACCACCGGCAGCGTCGGCCTGTGGATCGTGCGCAGCAACCACGAGAAGGCGTCCGGCGGCCCCTTCTACCGCTCGCTGCTGCGCCACCAGAGCGCGGACGGCGGCGGGCTGTACGAGATCCTCCACTACGGCGAGAACCAGACCGAGGCCGAGCGGTACGGCCTGCAGGGCCCGTACGTCATCGCGTTCACGGACGGCGGGGCACCGTCGTCCGCGCTGTACCCCGGCACGCTGACCACGCCGTGGGCCGACTCGCTGGGCATCTCCGGGTACGTACCCGACAGCGGCCGGGGGCGGGTCGCCGGGGTCGGCATCGCCGGGCGGGACACGGCCCATCCCTACACCGTGGGACTGGCCGGCGCGTCGGCGCAGTACTGGGCGGCGGCCCGCGCCTCGGACGGGTACTTCTCCGTCTCCCGCGTGCTGCCGGGCACCTACACCCTGACGGTGTACAAGGGCGAGCTGGCCGTGCACAGCACCCAGGTGACCGTGTCCGCGGGCGCGACGACCACCCTGAACACGCTCACGGTCCCGGCCTCCAACGACCCGTCGGCGGCGAACGCCGTCTGGCGCATCGGCGACTGGAACGGCACGCCGAGCGGCTTCAAGAACGCCGACCTGATGACGTACGCCCATCCCTCCGACGTCCGGGCCGCGCCCTGGACCGGCAACGTGGTGATCGGCAGCGGCACCGAGACGTCCGCCTTCCCCTGCTACCTGTGGAAGGACGTCAACAGCGGCCTGCTCGTCTACTTCCGGCTCACCGCCGCGCAGGCCGCCGCCGCGCACACCCTGCGGATCGGCGTGACGACGGCCTACGCCAACGGCCGCCCGCAGGTCACGGTGAACGACACCTGGACGTCGGCGATCCCCTCCCCGCCCACCCAGCCGAGCACCCGTTCCCTGACGGTGGGCTCGTACCGGGGCAACAACCACACCTTCACCTACGTCGTCCCGGCCGGCGCCTGGCACACGGACACCAGCCGGTACAACGTGCTGAGGATCGACGTGGTGAGCGGGTCGGGGACGACGGGCTTCCTCAGCGCGGGCACGGCGATCGACGCCATCGACCTGCTGGCCTGAGCCCTCAGCCGACGGCCCGCTCGTCGAACTCCTGCCGTGCCGCCTGGATGGCCGCGATGTTCGCCTGCGACCAGTCGGTGATGCCCTGCACCAGCCCGCCGACCTCCTGGCCCATCACCGTCAGCCGGTACTCCACGCGCGGCGGCACGGTGGGGTACACCGTCCGGACGAGCAGGCCCTCGCGCTCCAGCGCGCGCAGGGTCTGCGTCAGGACCTTCGGTGTCACGCCGTCGAGGCGCCGCCGCAGTTCGGCGAACCGCATGGGCCGGCCGTCCTCGAGTGCCACCAGCACCAGCATGGTCCACTTGCCGGCGATCAGCTCCAGGACGGCGCGGGTGGGGCAGTCGCGCAAGAAGACGTCCACGCCGCCGTGTTTTCTCAGGTCGAAGCCGGTATCCATGAGGAACCTCGATATCAGACAAGTGCCTTCTTCCGCGCGGCCCTTGGGCGGACCGACCATGGGAAGGCACCGCGATCCGCTGACGAGGAGTCCTGATGTCCGCCCGTATGCATGCCATTGTCCAGTCCGCGTTCGGCGGTCCCGAGGTGCTCACGTACACGGAGACCGAGGTGCCGGAGCCGGGTCCGGGCGAGGTGCTGGTGCGGGTCGCCGGCGCCGGGGTCAACCCGGGCGACGCGGTGCTCCGGTCCGGCCGGGTGCCGGAGCTGGTCCCCCTGCCGTGGACGCCGGGCAACGACGTGGCCGGTGTCGTGGCACGGGTGGGCGAGGGCGTGACGCGGTTCCGCCCGGGCGACGCGGTGTACGGCATGCTGGCCGTCGGACCGCGCGGCGCGTACGCCGAGTTCACCACCGCCCCGGCCGACGCGCTGGCCTTCGCGCCGGGGAACCTCGACCTCGCGCACGCCGGGGCCGTACCGCTGGTCGCGATCACCGCCTGGCAGGCGCTGGCCGTGCTGGCACGGGTCCGGCCCGGCGACCGGGTGCTCGTCCACGCGGCGGCGGGCGGCGTCGGTCATGTCGCGGTGCAACTGGCCAAGGAGCTCGGGGCCCATGTGACCGGCACCGCGCGGGAGGCCAACCACGGCCTCCTGCGCGGGCTGGGCGCCGACGAACTGATCGACCACACCACCACCGACTTCCGGACCGCCGTGGCTCCGGTGGACGTGGTCCTGGACCTGGTCGGCGGTGACTACGGGCCGCGGTCCCTGGAGGTGCTGCGGCCCGGCGGTCTGCTGGTCGGCGCGTCGATCGATCCCGGTACGGACGAGGCGCAGGCCGCCTCCCGCGGCCTGCGCTACACCTGGGTCACGGCCGAGCCCTCCGGCCGGCTGCTGGAGCAGATCACCGAGCGCATCGAGGCGGGCCGGCTGCGGGTCGCGGTCCAGCGGGTCCTTCCGCTGGCCGAGGCCGCCGAGGCCCACCGCACCATCGAGGCGAAGCGCACCACCGGCAAGATCGTCCTGACGCCGTGAGGACCGTCAACCGCCCAGTTTCCACTGCTGGTTGCCGGCTCCGCTGCAGGTGTAGGTGATGAGCGCGGCGGAATCGGCGGTGGACGCGCCGGAGACGTCCAGGCACTCCCCGGTCGTCCGGGCCCGGACCGTCACGTAGGCGCCGGAGGTGACGACGGACCACTGCTGGGCGGCGGCGCCGGTGCAGTCCTCCTGGGTGACGCCGCTGGCGTTCTCCTGGAGACACAGGGAGCTGCCCCGGCCGAGCAGCGCCTGGTAGCCGTTGCCGAGGTCCTTGAACCACCACTTCTGGTTGGTGCCGCCGTTGCACGTGTACTGGCCGACGGCGACGCCCTGCCACAAAGATTGGTTCGGTACGTCGGCGCACTTGGAGCTGTGCCGCGCGGTCAGCGTGCGATAGGCGGCGCTGGTCCCGCCGACGGTGCCGGCGGCGGCGTCGACGGTGACCTCCGGGTACCAGGACATGCTCATCGAGGTCGGGGTGGGGAAGGCCAGCGGCAGCCAGACGTACCGGGAGTCGTTGACCGTGCCGCCGAAGGAGTTGCCCCACCGGTCGCCCAGGTAGAGGTAGGAGGTACCCGAACCGCCCTGCACGGGCAGGACGTAGGCGGTCTGCGAGCCGTAGGCCGTGGAGTCGCCGGTGTTGGTCCAGGAGGTCCAGGGCCCGGCGAGCGAGGTGGCCGTGGCGTACTGCTGCTGGTTGGGGTTCCAGCCGGTGGCGCCCGAGGTGAGCATGAAGTACACACCGTTGCGCTTGAAGAGGGCCGGGGCCTCGCGGTGGCCGCCGGGCCAGGGGTTGGCGACCAGGCCGGCGACGCCGGTGTAGTCGGCGGTCAGCTTGTAGATGTGCAGGTCGTAGTTCTCGTTGGCGGCCGAGACCAGGTAGGCGGTGCCGTCGGTGTCGACGTACGTCGTCAGGTCGCGGGACATGTACCGGCCGAGCGGCCGGAAGCTGCCGCGGTAGGAGTAGCCGCCGTCGACGGTGTCGGAGACGGCGACGGCCGCCCGGGCCTCGCTGTAGTCGGTGCCGTTCTCCTTGTGCATCCACATGACGAACGTGCCGGTGGCCGCGTTGTAGACGACCTTGGGGCGCTCGATGTAGGCGGTGGCCAGTTCGGGGGCGGAGGACCGGGTCAGGACGTGGCCGCGGAACTCCCAGTTCCGCAGGTCGGTGGAGCGGTAGGCGTCCACGGACCGGAAGGTGTTGTCGCTGTTGCGGTCCTCGCCGAACCAGTAGTAGTAGGCACCGACCCGGAGCACGCCGCCGCCGTGGGCGTGCACGGGGTTGCCCGAAGTGTCCGTGAACCGTGTGCCGTTGGTGATCGTCAGCGGTGCCGCCCGCGCCGGACCGGCCGTCGCCAGGGCGGCGGCGAGGGAGCAGCACAGGGCCAGCAGGAGCGCGTACGCGCGTTTCATTTCACACACCCTCCTGCACGGTGTCCGCCACGGGGACGCCGAAGTCCGGGGTGCCGTCCGGCTTCCAGCCGAGCTTCTGGATGCGGGTGTGCCGGTTGGGGTCGTGCAGCGGGTCGCCGGTGATCTCTTCGTACTGGCGGGCGTGGTAGACGAGGACGTCGGTACGGCCGTCCTCGGCCACGGTGAAGCAGTTGTGGCCCGGCCCGTACTGCCGGGTGGTGTCGTTGCTGGTGAAGACGGGAACGGGCGACTTGGCCCAGCTCGCGGCGTCCATCAGGTCGCTGTCGGCGTCGGCCGTCAGCAGGCCCACGCAGTAGTGCCGGTCGGTGGCGCTGGCGGAGTAGGTGAGGAAGACGCGGCCGTTGCGCCGGAGCACGTACGGGCCCTCGTTGACCTTGTAGCCGACGCACTCCCAGTCGTACTCGGGCGTGGACAGCCGCACCTGGGGGCCGGTGAGCGTCCAGGGGTCGGCCATCCGGGAGATCCACAGCGCGGTGTTGCCGTCCATGCCGGGCTCGTGCTGGGCCCACACCAGGTAGCGGGTCCCGCGGTGCTTGAAGGTGGTGGCGTCCAGGGAGAAGGTCTCCCAGGCGGTCTTGACCTGACCCCGCTCGACCCAGGTCCCCCGGAAGGGGTCGGGGTGGGCGTTCTCCAGCACCCAGATGCGGATGGCCCACACGTCCTCGGCGGGGGCCGAGGCGAAGTAGATGTACCACTTGCCGCCGATCCGGTGCAGCTCCGGCGCCCAGATGTGGGCCCCCATCGGGCCGGTGGCGTGCGCCCGCCAGATCACCGACTCGGCCGCCGTGCCGAGACCGCCCAGGGTGCGGGAGCGGCGCAGGACGATGCGGTCGTACTCGGGGACGGTCGCCGTGAAGTAGTAGCGGCCGTCGGTGTGGCGGGTGATGTGGGGGTCGGCGCGCTGGAGGACGAGGGGGTTGGCGTAGGGGGCCGGCTTCGCGGGGGCGGGGGCCGCCTGGGCCGCCCCGGGGGCGACGGCCAGGGCGCCGGCGGCCAGCGCGGCGCCCTTGAGCACCAGTCTGCGGCTGGGGACGTCGGGCAGGTCGTGGTCGCGGCTCATGCGGACTGCCTCTCGGTGGGGAACGCGGTCGTTCGGCGTATCGATTGTCCGAAATACCGATCATCATCTGTGATACCGAACGCGGAAAAGGTAAGGGTGCGCCTGGGAGTGGTCAATGGGTCCGACGCGAGCGGGGGAAAACGCTTTCTCCGGCCGGGCGACCGGGGAGCCGAGCGGTCGGCGAGCCGGGCGAGCGGGGAGCCGAGCGGCCGGACAGCCGGGGGGCTCTGCCGCCGCGAGACGCCCGGCCGGCAAGCCGGCGCCTCACGTCCACCGCCACGCGCTCCCACCTGCCGGACGCCGGGGCCCGCTCCGCTCCCCGTCGACTAGCGTCGTGACATGACCAGCGACACCTCCCCCAGCCTCGCCGACGCCCTCACCGCCGGGACGGTCGTGCTCGACGGCGGCATGTCGAACCAGCTGGAGTCGGCCGGGCACGACCTGAGCGACGAGCTGTGGTCGGCGCGGCTGCTCGCCGAGCGGCCCGAGGCGGTCACCGACGCCCACCTCGCCTACTTCCTCGCGGGCGCGAGCGTGGCCATCACGGCCAGCTACCAGGCCACCTTCGAGGGCTTCGCCAAGCGCGGCACCGGCCGCGAGGAGACCGCGCGGCTGCTCGCCCGCAGCGTGGAACTGGCCCGCGCGGCGGCCCGGCAGGCGGCGCAGAAGGGCGTCGAACGGCCGCTGTGGGTGGCCGCGTCGGTGGGACCGTACGGGGCGATGCTCGCGGACGGCTCCGAGTACCGGGGCCGGTACGGGCTGAGCGTGGCCGAACTGGAACGGTTCCACCGCCCGCGGATCGAGGTGCTGGCCGCCGCCGCGCCGGACGTGCTGGCGCTGGAGACCGTCCCGGACGCCGACGAGGCCGCCGCGTTGCTGCGGGCGGTGCGGGGGCTGGGCGTGCCGGTCTGGCTGTCGTACACCGTCGACGGTCCGCGGACCCGGGCCGGCCAGCCGCTGGAGGAGGCGTTCGCCCTCGCCGCCGGCGTGGACGAGGTGATCGCCGTCGGGGTGAACTGCTGCGCCCCCCAGGACGTCGGGCCCGCCGCCGGGATCGCGGCCCGGGTCACCGGCAGGCCGGTCGTGGTCTACCCGAACAGCGGTGAGGGCTGGGACGCGCGGGCCCGGGCCTGGCGGGGGCGTACGACGTTCGGCGCCGCGCAGGTCACGGCGTGGCGGGAGGCGGGGGCCCGGTTGATCGGGGGGTGCTGCCGGGTGGGGCCGGAGGGGATCGCCGCGATCGCCCGAACGGTGTGATCCACGTCCCGCCACACCCTCCCCCGGCACTCCCCGCATGCCGGTGCTCCCCCGCACGCGGGCGGGCCGGTCAGCGGCGCAGTGTGGTCACCGAGCGGCGCAGGCGGCGCATCGCGGCGGCGAGTTCGGCGCCGGGCGCGCGGGGCACGGAGGTGCGCGGCGGTGCCGGGACGGTGGGCGCCGCCGACCACAGCGCGACCTCCGCGTCGCGTGGGCCGTAGGCCGTGTACGGGGCGCCGCCGTCGAAGATCCGTACCGGATGGGTGGCGTCCCAGGCCGCCCAGCCGGGATGCCCGGTCGTCACGAACCGCACCCAGGCGGCGTGCATCGCGTCGCACAGTTCCCGCGGGGCGCCCTCGCCGGCCAGCTTCCTGGACTCGGGCACGTCCCCGGTGTCGAAGACGAACCCCAGTTCCAGGGCGTGGCAGGAGCCGAGGCCGGGAAGGCCCGACGGCCACGCGAACTCGTACAGCCAGGCGGCGCCGGGGCGGGCGTCGGCGAGCCGGTGCAGCGGTATCCGCAGCAGGTGGTCGGTGACCATCTGGCCGACGATCTCGGCGGCCCCGGCGTCGGGGTGCAGCGCGCGGTAGCCGCGCGGCACCTCGTGCCCGGCGTGGCAGCGGGCCATGGCCCCGGCCAGGGCGACCGCGCCGAGCCGGTCGACGCGCTCCAGCAGCCCGCCGGGCACCAGCCACAGCCGGTACTCGTCCCGGGTCCAGCCCATCAGCAGCTCCACGTCCGGTGCCGCGGTGCCCTCGGTCAGCGCCTTGAGCGGGTCCCGGGGTACGAGGTCGCCGTCCACGACGATGCCGAAGGCGGGTCCGCCGAGCACCGGGCCGCCGAGCCGGCCGGCCTCGGCCTGGGTGCGCAGCAGCAGCTCGCGGTCGACGGCGGCGAACGCCTCGGCGGTGGCGGGGATCCTCAGCCGGGTCGCCATCCGGCGCACCATCCGGCGCACCTTGTCGCGGTCGCAGACCTCGGGCGGGCCGCTCTGGAGCACCGCGCGCCGGATCAGGCCCCGTGTCTGGGGCGCGGCGAGCAGGACGCCCGCGCTGATGGCACCGGCCGACTGGCCGCACAGGGTGATCCGGCCGGGATCACCCCCGAACGCCTCGATCGTGTCGTGCACCCAGCGCAGGGCGGCGAGCTGGTCGCGCAGGCCCGGGTTGGGGGGTGCGTCCGGGAAGAGGCCGTACCCCTCCACCCCCAGCCGGTAGTTGACCGAGACACAGACGACCCCGTCGCGCGCGAAGGCGCTGCCGTCGTACACCGGGACGGCCGAGGAGCCCCTGGTCAGCGCTCCGCCGTGGAGCCAGACCAGCACCGGCAGCCGGGCGCCCGGGCCGGGTTCGGGGGTCCACACGTTGAGGTTGAGGCAGTCGTCGCCGGGAATCACCGGGTCGGACAGGTACTGGGCGAACGCCTCGGAGTACGGCGGTTTCGGCGCGGTCGGCCCGAAGGCACCCGCGTCCCGCACCCCGTCCCAGGGCTCGGGCGGCCGGGGCGGGCGGAACCGCAGGGGGCCGAAGGGCGGGGCGGCGTACGGGATGCCGCGGAAGACCGCGATCCCCCGCTCGTACCGGCCGCGCACGGCTCCGTGGGGTGTGGTGACCACGGGCTCCGCCCGTTTCGCCGCCACGGGCCCCGGCTGCTCTGCCGTCACCTCGCCCACCACCCCTTCGCCGTGCTCCGGCGCCCGCACGCGCGCCGGCGGCGCCGTGCACCGTTCACATCAGAGCACCACAGTGCGCGGCGGTATTCCGGCGCAGGGGCCGCTCACTGGGCCGTTCGGTGGACATCGGGGCGGGGGAACCCGGCTGACGCGCGGTCCCGCCGCCGGCGAACCGCCGCACGGCCCGCGCGTCCGTCGCCGCGGAGCGGCCGACCGCGTGATATCGCGGGCCGGTTCGCCCTGCGGGCGGTGACCCCGCACCCGTGGAGATCGTTTGCCGGGCATGAACCACACCACGCGTACCGCCGCGGCCCTCGCCGTGGCCGCAGTCGCCCTGGTCACCGCCTACGGCACGGCCCACGCCGCCTGCCGCACCCTCGCCCCCGGACAGCAGCGCGCCACCGTGGCCGGGCCCGCCGACGAGCACGACCCGAAGGAGGACGTCGAGGTCGACGAGAACGGCCGCCCCGACCTCACCGAGGACTAGGCCGTGTCTTTCGGATCAGCCCGACTCCGGGGTGCGGTTCGTTGGTGGTGCCGGTGAGCGGGGCTTGGTGCGTGCAGCTGCAAGGCGGAGGAGGGAGTCGACGCGGCGCGTCGGCGACCGACGACAACGCGGCAGATGTGCGTGCCAAGCCCCGCGGCCCCGGGGTGATCCGAAAGACACGGCCTAGGGGCGTCCCGTCGATCGGGCCGGAGCCCGCGATGATCGGCGGGACACCCCCTGGCACGCCCCGGCGGGCGGTCCGCCCGTCGCCCCGGGTGTCTTCCGTGGGGCGGGCCGCCGGTGCCGGGGGCGGTCGCGTTACAGCGCGCGTTCCAGCCGGTCCGCCATCAGCTTGACGAACCGGGCCGGCTCCTTCGGCTGGCCGCCCTCGGCGAGCACGGCCAGGCCGTGCAGGAGCTCGGCGGTCTCGGCGAGCTCCGCGCGGTCCGTGCGCTCCTTGTACGCCTGGTTGAGGCCCTTGACCAGCTGGTGGTCCGGGTTGAGCTCCAGGATCCGCTTGGCGCTCGGCACCTCCTGGCCCATCGCGCGGTACATGTTCTCCAGGGCCGGGGTCAGATCGTGCGCGTCGGAGACGACACAGGCCGGGGAGACGGTGAGGCGCGAGGACAGGCGTACCTCCTTGATGTCCTCCTCCAGCTGCTCCTTCATCCAGCCGAGCAGCCCGGAGTACTCCTCGGTCTGCTTCTCCCGCTCGCCCTCGGCGGTGTCCTCGTCCTCGGCGTCGAGGTCGATCTGCCCCTTGGCGACGGACCGCAGCTTCTTGCCCTCGTACTCGCCGACGGCGTCCGCCCACACCTCGTCCACCGGGTCGGTGAGCAGCAGCACCTCGATGCCCCGCTCCCGGAACGCCTCCATGTGCGGGGAGTTCTCGATGCTCTGCCGGGACTCGCCGGTCAGGTAGTAGATGTCCTCCTGCCCGTCCTTCATCCGCTCCACATAGCCCTTGAGCGTGGTCGGCTCGGTGTCGTGGTGCGTGCTGGCGAAGGACGCGACGGCGAGGATGGCGTCGCGGTTCTCCGAGTCGGTGACCAGTCCCTCCTTCAGGACCGTGCCGAACTCCCGCCAGAACGTGCCGTACCGCTCCTGGTCCTTGGTCATCATCTCCTTGACCGTGGACAGGACCTTCTTCGTCAGCCGCCGCCGCATCATCTCGATGTGGCGGTCCTGCTGGAGGATCTCGCGGGAGACGTTGAGCGAGAGGTCCGCCGCGTCGACCACGCCCTTGACGAAGCGGAGGTACGGCGGCAGCAGCGCCTCGCAGTCGTCCATGATGAACACGCGCTTGACGTACAGCTGGACGCCGCGCCTGAAGTCCCGCGTGAAGAGGTCGTGGGGGGCGTGCGCGGGCAGGAACAGCAGGGCCTGGTACTCGAAGGTGCCCTCCGCCTGGAGCCGGATCGTCTCCAGGGGGTCACGCCAGTCGTGGCCGATGTGCTTGTACAGCTCGTGGTACTCGTCGTCGGACACCTCGTCGCGCGGCCGCGCCCACAGCGCCTTCATGGAGTTGAGCGTCTCGGGTTCGGGCGCCTCGTCGCCGCCGTCGGCGGAGGCGGGCCGCTCGGGCACCATCCGGACGGGCCAGGTGATGAAGTCCGAGTACCGCTTGACGATCTCCTTGATCTTCCACGGTGAGGTGTAGTCGTGGAGCTGGTTCTCGGGGTCGGCCGGCTTGAGGTGGAGCGTGACCGAGGTCCCCTGCGGCGCCTCGTCCACCCGCTCCAGCGTGTACGTCCCCTCGCCCCGCGACGACCAGCGGGTGCCCTGGCTCTCGCCGGCGCGCCGGGTCAGCAGGGTGACCTCGTCCGCCACCATGAAGCCGGAGTAGAAGCCGACGCCGAACTGGCCGATCAGCCCCTCCTCGCCGGCCGCGTCCCGGGCCTCGCGCAGCTCCTGCAGGAACTTGGCGGTGCCCGAGTTGGCGATCGTGCCGATGAGCCGGCCGACCTCGTCGTACGACATCCCGATGCCGTTGTCCCGCACGGTGAGCGTACGGGCGTCCTTGTCGATGTCGAGCTCGATGTGCAGGTCGGACACGTCGGCGTCGAGCGAGTCGTCCCAGAGCTTCTCCAGACGCAGCTTGTCCAGGGCGTCGGAGGCGTTGGAGATGAGCTCCCGCAGGAAGACATCCTTGTTCGAATAGACCGAATGGATCATCAGCTGGAGCAGCTGACGGGCCTCCACCTGAAACTCAAACGTCTCAGTCGGCATGTTCGCGATACCTCACAGGTGCTGTCGCCGGAACCGATGGCAGACACTGTAAAACACCACGTCAGGGCGGGTGGCCGAAACAGGGGGCAGTGGCCGGATCGAACTGGGGCCCCTGCGTCCCGGCGTGGCCGATGCGCTGGGTGTCCACCTCCTCACGCTGCGGAGACCGCGAAGTCGGGGCTCATGACCCCGCATTCCCCGGGTACTCGGCCGTCGGGAACGCAAGCAGTGACACGGAGGTACACAGATGAGCACGGTCAGGGAAACGGTGGAGGTCGAGGTCCCGCTCCACACCGCCTACAACCAGTGGACGCAGTTCGAGCAGTTCCCGAAGTTCATGGAAGGCGTCGAGGAGGTCCGGCAGCTGGACGCCCGGCACAATCACTGGACCACGAAGATCGGTGGCGTGACCCGGGAGTTCGACACCGAGATCGTCGACCAGCTCCCCGACGAGCGCATCACCTGGCGCACCACCAGCGGCGACACCAACCAGAGGGGCATGGTCCGCTTCGAGCGCGTGGACGACATGCACACCAGGGTCGAGCTGGTGATGGACGTGGAGCCCAGTGGAGCCGTGGAGAAGGTCGGCGACCTGATCGGCACGATCGACCGGCGCGTCAAGGGGGACATGAAGCGGTTCAAGGAGTACATCGAGGAGCGCGGCGGTGAGTCCGGTGAGTGGCGCGGCCGGATCCGTCCGGGAGACCCCGGCTCGGCCGTGTGACCGCCCGCCGCCACACGGCACACGCCGTCGAGCCGCCGCCTCCGCCCCGGAGTTCCCCCTCCGGGCGGAGGCGGCGGCTTTTGCGTCCATCGGGGCGACGGGGCTCCCGGCTCGCACACTCGCGCCCCGGGGCGCACGATAATCACAGGGGGCACTCGTCACCCGGGGGGCACTCGGCACCGCGGACCGTACGCGGGAACCGCGGTCGGCACGAGGAGGCCACCATGACCCGCGCCGGCAGCGTCGCCGGTCTGCCCGACACCATCGAGCCCGGCGGCACCCGTTCGGAGAACCATCCCTGGAAGATTCGGCTGGTCAAGCACCCGAAGCGGTTCGAATCGGCGTTCTTCAGAGCCGCGAAGCAGACGGCGCGCAAGATCATCGCGGAGATGGCCGACGAGGACCTCCCCTACGGGCCCCGGCCCACCGGGTCGGAGCACTGGGAGATGCACCACGGCGGCAGCCTCTGGGTGAGGGCGGAGGGGGGCTGGCGGATGTACCGGGCCCGCGTGGGCATCGAGTGGAGCATGCAGTTCTGCGCCGAGCCGTGGCGCGTGGACCGGTTGCGCCGGGACGCGGCCGAACTCGTGGCGGCCTTCCCGCTCACCCTGCCGGCGCTGGCCGAACTCGGTTACGAGGAGGCCGGTGACCTGCTCCGGACACCCGTCGAGGACGCCGACGGCGTCGAGGCGTGGACGGACTCCCTCTTCAACGCCTGTGTCCCGATGAGCCGCGGGAACCACCAGGGGATCCTGCCGAAGGTTCCCGGCGAGCACCACTACCCGTGGCCGGTGAAGGGCGCCGACTTCGTCCGGTACGAGGACTTCCAGTTGTGGGTGACGCTGCCCGACGGCACGCACGGGGCCGTGACGCCGGTGGACCGGCGGGGCTCCGGCGACGGGCATGTGCGGCTGGTGCACGCCCCGGAGGGCAGCCGGGCCGCGGGCACCCTCGCGGAGGCGCAGGACCTGGGGCTGATGGCGGTCCTGCCGCCGAACAGTTCGACCGCGCTCCAGGCGTTCTCCGCGCAGATCGAGCCGGGGCAGCGCACGGCGTCCGGCCCGCTCGCCACGCGCCGCGGGCGCGGGAACGGCCGCCGCCCGGCCTGACGCCCGGCCACGGTGGCGGTGGCCGCGCCGGGGGCGGCCGCCGGCCGGGGACCGGCGGGGCGGGGCCGGCCGCGGCGCGCCGAGGGTCGTACGTCCCTCCTTCGCGCCGCCACGACCCTCGCGTGCGCCCGTGCGCCCGTGCGCCCGTGCGCCCGCGGTCAGTTCGGGTTGTCCCCGTGCGTGAGGGTCTCCCAGGCGACGAAGAGGTTGTTGCTGCCCGCCGGACGGTTCTGCTCCGTCAGGGCCTGGGTGTTGGTCATGGCGACGCCCAGGCGGTTGTGCAGGGCGTTGTAGCCGACCTCGGTGACCGGGCCGAGCCCCCGCTTGACGGATCCGCCGCACAGCCAGCTCGGGACGGCGGCACCGAGTTCGTACTTGGAATGGAAGCCGAGCGCCTGCCGCAGCCGCTCGCCGACGTCGGTGCCGTACAGGTCCTGACCCTGGATGCGGCTGGTCTCGGCGACGTGCGAGATGGCGGAGATGCCGTATCCGGTGTGGGTGAAGTCGCGGCAGGTCTCCTGGGTCAGGCCGGTGACGAAGGTGGACTGGCCCTGCCAGTAGGCGACGATCTTGTCGCGGGTGTTGAGGTTCTGGCTCGGTACGGTCTTCGGCAGATCGCCGTCGGAGGCGAGGTACACGTAGGCCGCGGTGCGGGTGCGGAACTTCGCCATGGCCGTGTCGTACGACGCCCTGTCCTCCAGGAAGACGGAGATCCCGACGGCCGCCTCCATCATCGACAGCTCCCAGTTGCCGTTGGAGTTGGAGCCGTTGATGATTTCGGGCAGGTAGACGTTGCGGAGCATGGACGCGAAGCGGCCGGAGTTGGCCCAGGTGCCGGTGTACGTGTACTTGATGATCTCGGCGGCCTTCGGCCAGGAGGAGCCCGCCCAGCCGGTCTGGAGCGGTGCGTTGCTGTTGGTGTGGTCCTGCAGCACCGCGGACCAGGCGTCCATCAGCTCGATGGCCTTCTTGGCGTAGCGCTCGTCACGGGTGATGTACCAGGCGAGCGCGTCGGTGTAGGCCGCGATCGCGTCCTCGCGCTCGTCGGTGCAGCCGTAGTTGGGGTTGGAGTACGAACCGCACTCCACGACGGCGCGGGGCTGGGGTGTACGGCTGAGGCTCGCGTACTTGCTCGCCATCATCTGGTCGTACGCGCTCTTCCAGGGCTGCGCGCCGGCGAGCACCCGGTCGCGGGCCAAGTCGAGTTGCGCGCGGGAGACGGTGACGCCGGGGTGGGCGAAGACCGTGGGCGCGGCCTCGGCCCGCTGGGCGCCGGGCCAGGAGAGCAGTCCGGCGCCGAGCAGTGCCGCCGCCGTGAGGGCGAGAGCGGAACGCGGGGACGTACGGCGGCGCCGGGTGGGTGTGTCCTGCATCTAGTCCGTCCTCGTATGTGAACAATATGCGGCTTCTTGAACGTTCGGTGGACGAGACCATAGGTACGGACCTGACCCCCGTCAAGTGGCCCGGCAGTCAAGCCGGTTCGCGGCGAAGGAACGTCGGACGCGGTCCGTCCGCATCGGGGAACCGGCCTGAACAAAGGGTCCGGGCGCCCTCAACAACGTTGTCAGGCAGTCCAGTTCACGTCTTGACGCTACTGGTTCAGACCACTTAGGTTCCCGGGTGCCGGGCGGGCCTTTCCGCGCAGCACGCGGGTCGGTGAGCACTCCCCCGGCCTTCGTCCACCACGGAAAGGCCGGAATCTCTCCCAGACCGTCCTCGGCCGACGCCCGCGCGCCCTTCCCAGCCTCTTCCGCCCCACTGAACCGGAGCGAACTCTTCATGCGTATCCCGTATCCCGGACGGCTCCCGCTGCGGCGCCTCCGCCTCGGACGGATCCTGGCCGCCGCCTTCGCCGCCTGCCTCGCCGTCCTGTTCGCCGTCACACCGGCCCAGGCCGCCGACGGACAGATCACCGGCCTCGCCGGCAAGTGCGCCGACGTGGCGGGTGCCAACAGCGCCAACGGCACCGCCGTCCAGCTCTACGACTGCAACGGCACCAACGCCCAGCGGTGGTCCAATCCGGGCGACGGCACGCTGCGGGCGCTCGGCAAGTGCCTGGACGTCGTCGACCGCAGCACGGCCGACGGCGCCGCCGTGCAGCTGTGGGACTGCTCCGGCGGAGCCAACCAGCAGTGGGTCGTCACCGCCGCGCACGACATCGTCAACCCGGCCGCGGACAAGTGCCTGGACGTGCGCGACAACAATTCCGCCAACGGCACCCGCCTCCAGATCTGGAGCTGCTCCGGCGCCGCGAACCAGAAGTGGAACGCGCCGGCCGGCGGTGGCGGCACCGCGCCTTCCGGGTTCGTCGTCTCCGAGGCGCAGTTCAACCAGATGTTCCCCAACCGGAACTCCTTCTACAGCTACAACGGTCTCACCGCGGCCCTCGGTGCCTACCCGGCCTTCGCCAACTCCGGCAGCGACACCGTGAAGAAGCAGGAGGCCGCCGCCTTCCTCGCCAACGTCAGCCACGAGACCGGCGGGCTCGTCCACATCGTGGAGCAGAACACGGCCAACTACCCGACGTACTGCGACTGGAGCCGGCCGTACGGGTGCCCGGCGGGCCAGGCGGCGTACTACGGGCGCGGACCCATCCAGCTGTCCTGGAACTTCAACTACAAGGCCGCCGGCGACGCGCTCGGCATCGACCTGCTGAACAACCCCTGGCTGGTGCAGAACGACTCCGCGGTCGCCTGGAAGACCGGCCTGTGGTACTGGAACACGCAGACCGGGCCCGGCACCATGACCCCGCACAACGCGATGGTCAACGGCGCCGGTTTCGGCCAGACCATCCGCTCCATCAACGGCTCCCTGGAATGCGACGGCAAGAACCCCGCGCAGGTCCAGAGCCGCGTCGACGCCTACCAGCGGTTCACCCAGATCCTCGGCGTCAGCCCCGGCACCAACCTGTACTGCTGACGTCCCCCAGCACCGCGTCGCACCGAGCCGTGCGGGCCGCACGGAGTGCCGTGCCGGCCCGCACGGCCATCGGCCTGCCCCGCGCGCCCCGGCCCGCCCCACGCGCAGACGCCGGCCGCCGCCGCGGGCCGCTCCTCCGTAGCGGGCCGCTCACCACGACAGGCCCCGCAGATGGGCGGCGATCCGGTCGCGGTCCCAGGCACCGTCGGCGATCACCACCCGGTAGCGGTAGCCGAAGGACTCCCCCGGCTCCAGCGTGAACTCCTCGAAGAACGCCCAGGAGACGGCGACCGACGGGATGGGCTCGGCACGCACGAACCAGTGGGACTCGTGGATCGCGGAGGCCTCGTCCAGGTTCTCCGGCGCGTGCGCGAAGACCAGCGTCGAGTGCCCGTCGACCTCGTCGTGCTCGCCGGTGAAGGCCAGCCATGTCCCCTGAGTGCCCATCAGCCGCGCCGCGCCGGCGTCCTCACCGTCCGGGGCGAGGACCCGGCCGCCCGTGAAGTCGCGCGGGCCGCGCCACTGGAGGCCGGTGTACCCGGCCCTCTCACGGCCCGCGGTGGTCGGGGAGCCGAACACCAGCGGCTCGGCACGGGTGTTGGCGAGGTGGATCGACCAGTCCAGCGCCCAGGCACCGGCCGCCTCGTCGACCGAGTGGACCGCGATCCCCCGCCGTTCCCGGGCCCACTCCCCGCCGCCGTGCGCGAGCCAGGTCAACTCCTCGGTGAGCGCGAAGCGTTCGTCGTCCACGGTGAGGGCGGTGAAGCGGTCGTGGCGCATGGAGCCGATCCGGTCGGGCAGCGCCCGGTACCCCTCGCCGTGCACGTAGCAGTTGCCGCCCCAGAAGTTCTGCCCGGACAGGTGGCTGGCCGTCATCTGCAGGCCCTTGTGCCAGCGGTGGTCGCTCGGCCGGTACCCGGTGACCGTGCGGCCGGCCAGGGTGCGCAGGGGGTGGGCGTAGGGCTTGCGGGACTCGAAGGGGTCCGGGTCGGGACGGTAGACGTAGCGCAGGATCTCGGTGCCGTTCGGCGCCTCGACCGCGATGTGCTCACCGTGCACGTGGTGGACGCGGATGCTCATGCGCGCTCCTTCGGTGCCCAGTCGGGGTGGTCGCCGTGCATGGCCGTGTAGTACGGGTCGCCGGGGCCGATCTCACCCGCCCGCACCGGCCGCCCGGTGAACGCCGCCTTGTACAGGGCCGCGGCGAACTCCAGCGCGGCGCGGGCGTCCGGGCCACTGCCCGGGGGGCGCACGCCGCGGTCGTAGGCGTCCAGGAGCGCGCCGAGCTGGGCCGTGTGCGAGCTGGGCACGTTCCGTGCGGGGGTGCGCCAGGCCGCGGCGCGCTCGGGCCGCACGTGCGGGGCCGGGGTGTAGACCCAGTCGTCGTTGCCGTGCCCGTACAGGTGGGTCAGCTCGACCGTGGCGTCGGCGCAGTCGATGCGGATGCGGCTCACCTCATGGGGGGAGAGCACGCTGTTCACGACGGTCGCGAGCGCGCCGCCGCGGAAACGGACCAGCGCCGTGGAGACGTCCTCGCTCTCGATGTCGTGGACCAGGCGGGCCGCCATGGCCCGGACCTCCTCCCACTCGCCGAGCAGGTGCAGCAGCAGGTCGTACTGGTGGATGCCGTGCCCCATGGTGGGCCCGCCGCCCTCCGTGGCCCACCGGCCGCGCCACGGCAGGGCGTAGTAGCCGGCGTCCCGGTGCCAGGTCGTCTGGCAGTGCGCCACGAGCGGGGCGCCCAGCTCGCCGCGGGTGATCAGTTCGCGGGCGTGTACGGCACCGGAGCCGTAGCGGTGCTGGAAGACGACCGCCGCGTAGGCGCCGGACGCCTCCTCGGCCGCGGCGATGTCGTCCAGCTCGGCGGGCGCGAGGCACAGCGGCTTCTCGCACAGCACCCAGGCCCCCGCCTCGAGCGCGGACACGATCTGCGCCCGGTGCAGGGCCGGCGGCGTGCCGATGAGCACCAGGTCCGGCCGTACGGTGTCCAGCATGGCGTCCGCCGAGGTGAACCCGGCGACCTGCGCGCCCGCCAGCCGCCGGAAGGCGTCCAGCCGACCCTCGTCCACGTCGACGGCGGCGACCAGTTCCACCCGCTCGGCGTGGGCCCTGAGGGCGGGCAGATGGCCGCCGGTGACGATGGCACCGGTACCGATCACGGCGACCCGGCGGGGCGCGGGCAGGGACATGCGGCACTCCTCGGTAGGCGGCGGGCGGGAGGCACGCGCAGCGACGTCGGCCGCCGGCGCAGCACGGCCGTTAGAAAGCGCTTACCCCCTTCGGCGACGACCCTAGGCCCGGGCGATCACCGGGACAACCCCCCGATCACGTACGCCGGAGGCTCCCTGGCGGGCGGCGGGTTTCGGCCGGGCCATGCCCTCTCGGTCCGGGGGACCCCGGAGGACGGCGATCACTCCGTAGCCGGGGCCGTACGCATGCGCGACGCCAGGTGTCACCCGGCATGCGCGGCGTCAGGTGAGTCCCGGCATGCGCGGAATCAGGTGTGACCGGGCGTGTGCCGCGTCAGGTGTCGCCCGCCGCGTGACCGGCGTCCGTCATGCGGCGGGCGGCTGCCTCGGCGCGGTCGGCACTCGCCAGCAGCCGGGACACCCGGCGGGGCCACCAGACCAGCTCGGCCAGGAGGAGCGCGACCAGCAGCCAGGAGGCGATCATCTCGCCGGTGGCGCTCTCCAGGGTGTCGTACACGGCGAGGCCGACGGAGAGCACGGTGACGACGGGGATCACCCAGCGGCGGATCCGGTCCTCTTCGGCGGTCCGGCGCAGGGCGTCCGCGTAGCCGAGGACCGAGGGCGCCAGGCGGGGGTCGCCGATGGCCTCACCGCGGCGGGTGGCGCGGACCACGGCCGTGCGGTCGGCCGTGTCGAGGTGTCTGCCCTCGGGCCAGATCCGGTTCATCCGGCGCGGCACCCGGAACCCGTGGAGCAGGCACAGCACCAGGAAGACGACCGCGGCGCCGGCCCAGGAACCCGCCTCGACGAGGACGAAGGCGCCGAAGAAGACGCCGGAGGCGAGACCGGCGCCGGCAGCCCGGGTCACCGGTCCGCGCTGCCACATCCAGCCCGGAACCAGAAGCATCCGTCCACGGTGGCCAGCGCCGATCGGGGAAGCAACGACCCGACCGGCACGTCGGCGCGACCGCACGCGCACGGCGCATCCCGGCGGGCGGACCCGGCGCACGGACGGCGGCGGCCCCCTGGTCCCGGCGGGCGGACTCGGGGACCGGCGGCACCGCGATCCCGGCGGGCGGGCTCGTAGGCCGACGGCGGCACCCGCGATCCCGGCGGGCGGACTCGGGGCGCCGGCGTCCCCGTCCGCTCACTGTCCGTCCGGACCGCCGATGGTGCGTGTCCAGGGGGTGCGGGTGGCTCCGAAGCCCGTCTCGTGGTCCCAGACGTGGGTGCACGCGGGGCACTGGAGGTGGAGGAGGCTGCCGGTGTTCGACAGCAGGTAGCGCCAGTGCGCCAGGCACCTGCGCCCCTGTCCGCATGTGGCGCACTCCAGGTGGTCCTGGCAGTTCGGGCAGGTCACCCAGGCGCGGCGCCCGATGTCCGCCTGCGGATCAAGCGGAAGCACGGCCGCCACCGCGCTGCGGGAGGACACCGGCCGAGACGAGCGTGTCGTACAACCGCTGCTGTTCCTCGTCCAGGCCGGAGTACAGCAGGTCGTACGCCTCCTCCTCGCCCCGCATCATCGCGACGGGGTCCCAGCCCGCACCGAGTGCCTCCATGACGTGGGCACGTCGGGTCAGTTCATGGCTGGTGAGGTCGACGGTGAACTCGACCGGCTCGTCGGGAAGAGGGGCGTTCTGGGCGGACATGTCACCGAACCTAGGGAGACCGGGCGGCCGGGACAAGGGCTCGTGGGAGACATCACAGCAGGTCCGTGGGGACGCGCGGGAGTGCGCCGCAGGGGGACCCGCGCTCGTCGCCTGTCTGCCGGCTGCCTCCTGGGCACCGTGGCGCCGCTCTGCCGTGATCGCGGTGCGCCACGCGCGCCGGCTCCGTCACCAGCGGACGCCCGTGAGGTCGACCGGGCGGGGGCGCAGCATGCGGGTGCGTTCCGTCAGGCCGTGCAGTCGCCGGGACATCTCGTCGGCCGGCAGGCGGCGCCGGTCGCCGTGGCCCGGCAGGACCCATTCGAAGCGCAGCCGCCCGGCCGTCCGGACCAGGGAGCGGGCCAGTTCCTCGATGGAGTACCAGGTCACGCTCTCGGCGACTTCCAGGTCACCGGTCGTGCGCGACCAGTAGAAGCTGTCGCCGCTGAAGCAGTACCGGTCGTCGGCGAGATACAGGACGCTGCCGCGGGTGTGGCCGGGCAGCGGGTGGACGGTGACGCCTTCGGCGATCTCCAGCGGCTCGAGTCCGCGGATCACCTGGTCGGCGTCCGGTGCGGCGTCCAGGTCTCCCTCGTGGATCCACAGCCGGGCGCCGAAGTGGTCGGCGTAGCGGCGGCCGTGTGCGGCGTGGTCGCGATGGGTGAGCAGCACGTCGGTGACGGGCCCCGACGCCGTGTAGCGCTCGGCCAGCGTCCGGCTCCAGCGGGGCGTGTCGATCATCATGCGGGTGCCGGAGGGCCGCAGGAGGAGGTAGGAGTTGGCGCCCGCGGTGTGCGTCGAGTTGTGCCCGCAGATCTGTACGCCGTCGTCCAGGGCCAGCGGGAAGGGGTCCAGCTGCTGGTCCGCCCGGCCGGTCCGGGGCCGGATCGAGCGGGTGGGGCAGGCGAAGACCGCGGCGTGTAAGCGCCGGTTCTCCGCCTCGTCGGCCGGCGGGCGCAGGATCCGCGACTTCCCGTCGACCTCGCCGATCAGCTCGGGTGCGAACTGCCGGGCCACATCGCAGTTGAAGCAGCGGTCGTCCACGTACCATCCGTCCACGGCTGGGCTCCTTCGACGTCGGAAGCGGCCTCGGTGCGGGCCGCTTCTTCAGGGGTAACCCGCCGGGCCCGGGAACGGGTAGGCCGTACCGGTCTTGTGTTTCCCGCTGCCGGGCGCTCTCGGCGCGGTGCTCCCCGCGGCCGTCGAGGTGGCACGGTCCGGCCGTCGTGCCGCTCGACTCAGCCCCGTACGTCGAACCCGCCCCGCCCGTCGAACCGCACCTCGTGGACCGCGTCGAACCCGTCCGCGGCCGAGGGCCTGCGCAGCCGTTTCAGCGTGGCCAGCACACCGACGTCGGGAACCCGTTCGCGGCCCTCGCGCGCGGCGTTGCGCCGCAGGGAGCCCGGCACGTCCGGCGGGAACCAGTAGGCCGTCACGCTCGCCCCGTGGGCGCGGGCCGCTGCCACGAGTGGGCCCCACTCCTCCGGTGCCGGGTTGGTGTTGTCCACCGCCACGGCGCGGCCGGCCGCCAGGTGCTCGGCCACCAGCCGCATCTGCCGGCGCTGCTTGTTCCTGGCGGCGCGCGGGAACAGGTCCTTGCTGACCAGCTCGTACCGGTCGGACAGGCACTGCGCGTAGAAGGCCGACTTCCCGGAAGCCTGCAGCCCGACCAGTACGGCGAGGTCCGCTTTCGTCGCCATACCGACACGATGGCATGGCGCCGGCGGCCCGGCGAGCAAGCCTGCCCGGGAGCTCACCGTGCCCCTGCCAGGGACGGCGCGCTCTCGGCGGGCTTCTTCGTGCGGGAGGCGCGGGCCACGAGGAGGACCACCAGTCCGCAGGCGGCGACCAGGTACCAGCCCGGCCGGGAGGCCCGGCCGAGGTCCGCCGGAGCGCTCCCCGTCACCAGTGCTCCGGCCAGCGCGATGCCGAGCGCGGCGCCGACCTGCCGTGCGGTGGACGTGATCGCGCCCGCCACACCGGCCCGGGCGGGGGGCAGGCCGCTGACCGCGGTGTTGGTGATCGGCGCGTTGGCGAAGCCGAACCCGATGCCGATGAGCAGGTAGGCGAAGAGGAGCAGGGGGAGGCTCGTGTCCCGGTCGAGCCCGGCCAGGCACAGTCCGCCGGCGGTGAGGAAGCCGCCCGCCAGGTACAGCGGCGGCCGCGGGCCGATGCGGCCGACCAGTCGGCCGGACCACGGTGCGCAGACGGTCGCCCCGAGCGCCATGGGGAGGGTCGCCGTCCCGGCGGCGAGCGGGGTGAATCCCCGGGTGTGCTGGAGGTAGAGGGTGTTGAGCAGCAGCGCCGCGTTCAGCGCGACGAAGACCGCCACGGCGCCCAGGACCGCACCGCTGAACACCGGGCCGCGGAAGAGCCGGGGATCCATCAGCGGTTCTTCCCTGCGGGTCTCCACCCCGACGAATCCCGCCGTCGCCGCGACGGCGACCGCGTAGGCGGCCAGCGCCGTCGGTGACGTCCAGCCGATGCGGGGTCCTTCGATGAGGACGCCGGTCCACGCCCCGATGGTCACGGTCAGCAGGATCTGCCCCGGCAGGTCGAGCCGCCGGGCCTTCGGCGCCCGGGACTCGGGCACGAACACCGCGCTGAGCACGAGGGCGGCCACGACGACCGGCGCGTTGATCCAGAACAACGAGCGCCAGCCGAGTCCGTCGACGAGGGCGCCGCCGGTGACCGGGCCGGCGGCCATGCTGACCCCGAACACCGCGGCCCAGACACCGATGGCCTGCGCCCGCTCGCGCGGGTCGGGCATCGCGTTCACCACGATGGCGAGGGCCACCGGACTGAGCATCGAGGCGCCGATCCCCTGCACCGCGCGGGCCGCGACCAGTGCGCCCGCCGAGGGCGCCAGCGCGCACAGCAGCGAGGCGGCGCCGAAGACCGCCAGCCCCCACTGGAAGACCCGGCGGCGCCCGAACCGGTCCGCCAGCGCCCCGGAGGAGATCAGCAGGGCGGCCAGGACGATGGTGTACGCGTCCACGGTCCACTCGAGTCCGCGGGTCCCCACGTCCAGGCCGTCCCCGATGGCGGGCAGACCGACGTTGACGATGGTCGTGTCCAGGCCGACCAGGAACATGCTCAGGCAGCAGACGGCCAGCACCGTCCAGCGTCTGCGTCTGCTCAGCGCGGGGGGCTGGGCAGGGGAAATCGTCGTCACGGTCATCGTCCGCCTCTCGGTACGCGGGTCGTACCGGGCCAGGCTCGGCCAGGACGACCCCCGCCGACCAGCGTCTTTGCGAAGACCGCAAAAGACCGGGGGCGCGGCCGCCGCCTCAGTGCGAACCGCGGCCTTCCACAAGGCCGATGACCTGCGGCCGTATGATCGCCCACGCGGCGGCCGGCAGTTCACCGAGGGCCGTCCCGCGCAGTGCGTCGAGGGTCTCCTCGGTGCCGGAGCCGGCGTCGGCGCGGCCGCTGAGCACCTCGTAGCCGTCCCGCACGGCGACGCGCAGGCGGTCGGGCCTCCCGTCCCCGGCGTGCAGTGCCGAGGCCACGACCAGGGGCGGCTCGCCGCCGGCCTCGCCGGGCAGCTTGCGGTAGGCGGAGGCTGCCGGGGTACGCCACCGCAGGCCGAGCAGCAGGGGGCGCTTGGCGACCACCTCGGCCAGCTCCGCCTCACGGACGCCGTCGGATTCCAGCACCGTCGCCCGGGCGTCCAGCACGAGCGCGGCGGGCAGCAGGCAGCGCAGCGTACTGCCGACGAGGTTGCCGCCGACGGTCGCCGTCCGCCGTACCGCGCCGGTGCCGATGGTGGCCGCGGCGAGCCGGAGGACGTCCGGTACCCGTGCGTCGATCCGGTGCAGGACGACGGCACCCCCCACCGACTCCCGGCCCACGACGTTGGCTTCCGGCAACTCGCGCAGCGACATGGCCAGTTCGGGGAAACCGTCCCGCTGCCACGTCGCCCACACGAGCGTGGCCCCGCCGACCGGCACGGCTCCTTCGGCCAGACACTCCTGGGCTTCGGACACGGACGTGGGCAGACGCAACTGCACAGCGGTCCACCTGCCTTCCTGGGCTCGGGCGATGGGTGGGCGGCGCCGGGCGGTCAGCTGCCCGGCGAGAGCGCAGTCTTGTCCTACGGACGGGGGCGCGTACAGGGCTCACACGAGCATGCGATGCGCGCCGTGCGCAACAGCGCTTCTCGCCGTTTTCCGTCGTCTGCTTGCCCTCGCACCGCGCGGCGGGGTGGCCCGGGCCTGACTGCCGTCACCGTGGTGGCAGCGGGGTCCGGGGGGGGGCCGCCGGCCGGCCTCGGTACGGCCCTGCGACCGGGTGGAATGCGGTGCGCCGTCGGGGTGTTGGCGTGGTGAGAAGCGTCTGTGGCCCGTGTACGGCCTGTGCCGTGTCCCTGGTGTCGGGGCGGCCGCGGGCGGAGGTGTCACCAGGAAGGAAGCACGAACCATGCCGCGCGACGCGCGTACGATCACCAATCCGCCCACCCTCCACGACCCGACCCCCTTCGGTTACAGCCACGCCGTCTCGGCACCCGGCGACGTGGTCTTCATCGCCGGCCAGTACGCCTCCGACGCCACCGGCGCCCCGGTGCCGGGGGACTTCGCCGCCCAGGTGGACCTGGCCTTCGACCGCCTCCGGCTGGCCCTGGAAGCCGAGGGGCTCGGGTACGAGCACGTCGTCCGGCTCGGCACCTTCGTCGTGGACCACGACGCCACGAAGCTGGGCGTCCTCGGCAAGGCCCTGCACACCCGCTTCGGTGACCGGCTGCCGGCCCAGACACTGAGCGGCGTCGCCTCCCTCGCCCTGCCGGGCATGCTCTTCGAGGTCGACGCGGTCGCCGTCCGGCCGGAGGTACCGGGCGGCTCCTGAACGGCCGGGGCCCGGGGCGTCCGCGCAGCGCCGTTCCGAGCGCCGCCGTCCCCGGGCCGGACGACAACACCCGCTGTCGGCGGCGTCGTTCGGGCGGGCGGGACATGAGAAGAGTCCTGCCGGGCCGCGTGGCCCGGCAGGACTCGATCACACACGCCTACCGGCGTCAGCGGCGGCGTCCGGCGGGGTCGTGGGCGCCGGCGTCCCGGCCCTCGTCGCCCGGGACCGGCCCGGAGCCCGTGACGGCCGGGCCGGCCGCCGACGGCTTCGCCCGGTCCCCGTGCCCCGGCCACCAGGCCGCGTGACCGATCAGGGCCGTGAGGCTCGGGGTGAAGAACATCGCCATGACGAACGCGGCCACCGCGATGCCGAAGGAGACCGCGAAGCCCATCTCCGACAGCAGCGAGTTGCCCGCCAGCATCATCGTGGCGAAGGTCGCCGCCAGGATGAAGCCGGCCGCGGCCACGGTCGGCCCGGCGTGCCGCAGTGCCATGCTGGCCGCCTCGCGGGGCTCCCGGCCCTCACGGGCCTCCTCACGCAGCCGGGCGATCATGAGGATGTTGTAGTCGGTGCCGATCGCGACCACGAAGAGGTACATGATCACCGGCAGCATGAACATCAGGCCCGAGTGGCCCTGTCCCTCCTGGAAGATCCACACGGTCGCGCCGAGGGTGGCTCCGAAGCCGAGGCCCACCGAGGCCATGAGGTACCAGGGGGCGACCACGCTGCGCAGCAGCAGTCCCAGGATGAGCATGATCAGGACGGCGGCGACGGGGAAGACCGTCTTGTAGTCGTGGTTGACCGCCGCGTTGATGTCCTTGTAGATCGAGGACATGCCGCCGACGAGCGCTTCGGTGCCGTCGGGCGCCTCGGAGTGCGCGACGTCGCGGACCCGGCCGACGGCCTCGATCGCCTTGTCCGTCGACGCCTCGTACTTGAGCGTGACGGTGAAGTCCGCGGTGGTGCCCTCCTTGTTCAGCTGGGTCATACGGGCGTTCGCGACACCGTCGACGGCGCCGAGCTCGCGCGCGTACGCGTCGAAGCCCGCCTTGTCCAGCGGCTTGCCGTCGGTGCTGGACAGGTAGACGTCGGTGGGTGCCGCGGCGCCCGCCGAGTACGCCTTCTGCATCTCGTCCTGGACGACCATGGACTCCTTGGTCTTGGGCATGGAGCCCGACGCCAGGTCGAAGGTGGCCTTGTAGCCGAAGGTGCCGACCGACAGGGCGAGCAGGATGAGGCCGGACACGGCCGCGGTCAGCGCCGGTCGGCGCTGGACGCTCCGGCCGAGGGCGGCGAAGCGGGCGTTCTGCGGCTCCTTCTGCCAGGACTTCGAGGGCCAGAACACCTTGGGCCCGATGAGCGAGACCACGGCGGGGATCAGGGTGAGGCCCGCGACCAGGGTGGCGCCGACGGCGATGGCGAGCGCCGGGCCCATCTGCTTCAGGAAGCCCAGCGTGGACAGCACCAGGGCGAGGAACGCGATGATGACCGCGCCCGCCGCCGAGGCGATGGCCTCGCCGACCCGGTCGACCGCGTTGATCATGGCCTGCTTGGGCTCGTCACCGGCGCGCAGGGCTTCGCGATAACGGAATATCAGGAACAGGAAGTAGTCCGTGCCCACACCGAAGAGCACGACGATCAGAATGGACGAGATCGAGCTGTTGGCCTCCAGGTCGAACAGCTTGGTGGCGTAGGCGATCAGCCCGTTGGCGACGGCGGAGACCAGACCGATCAGCACCAGGGGCAGTACGGCGAGGATCGGCGCCCGGAAGATGATGAGCAGCGTCACCAGGATGATGACGAAGGTGCCGATACCGATCAACGCCTCGCCGCGTTTGGACGAGTCCTGCTGGTCGAGCGCCTGCGCGGCGGAGCCGCCGAGTTTGACGTCGAGGTCCGTACCCTTGGCCAGCTTCTTGGCCTCGTCACGCAGCACCTCGGCGGCGTCGGCCTGCTTGGGCTGTCCGGCGTTCCTGCTGTCCATCTGCACCAGGGTCAGGGCGTACCTGCCGTCCTTGGACGGCTGGCCGGGGATGACCTTCTGCACCTGGTCGATGTGCTTCTCGCCCAGTTCGGAGGTGATCCGGGCGACGTCCTTCCGGTCGGCGGCGGTGAGCTTGCCGCCGTCGGTGCGCTGGTACAGCGCGATCGCGGACGGGGTGAAGGCGCTGGGGAACGCCCTTTCCTGGAGGTCCGCCGCTTTGATGGATTCATAACTCTTGGGTAGGAAACTGCTCTCGTCACTGTTCGAGGGCAGGCTTGGTGCGGTGGCGACAATCGCCACCGCGGCGATCAGCCACGCCACGATCGTCCAAACGGGATGACGGACGACGGCGTTGCCTATTCGTCGGAACATGCGGAGGGTCCTCCTGATAAGGAAGATCACCGCAGCCCGGGGAGCGGTCCCTGGCATCGGCGACCTCGACCGGCGCACAGGGAACGGGCCGGTCGCATACGTGTCTTGCGACCCATCCTAGTGACCGCACCCGCGCATCCCCTCATCGATTTCCGCGTCGCCCGACAGACCGTCAAAGTGGAGTGTCCATAAGGCCCTTGCGACGGGCCGCCGGTGAACGGCCCGCCAACGGCGGCGGTCGGAGGGACGGCCGGCCGCGGACACGCCGGGCCGGCTTCCGGCGAACGGGATGAACCGGCGCGGCCCGGCGGTTGCAGGAGAAGCGGGACGCCAACCGACCGGAACGCCAGACAGGGGAGCGGCCATGACCGTCCAGGACATCGACCGTACGGGTTTCACCGAGCAATGGGAGGAATGGCACCGGAACCAGGAGGAGACGCTGGCCGCACCGCACGGCTTCCTCGCGATCACCAGCCTGCGCTGGCTGAGCCCCGAACCGGCCCGGTTCGAGGACGCCCCCGGTGCCTGGTCGGCCACCGCCGACGGCGTGGTGGTCGAACTGGACGAGGGTGAGGAGGTGACCGTCGACGGGCGGGCGGTGCGCGGCCGCCACGACTTCGGTGTCATCGCCGAACGCGACAGCCTGTACGTCGGCTGGGGCGACGCCGTACTCGAAGTCGCCCGGCGCGGCGGCAACGACATCCTGCGCCCCCGCCACCCGGGCAACGCGCTGCGGACCGCCTTCCGCTACACGCCCGCCTACGCCCCCGACCCGCGCTGGGTCGTCACCGGCCGTTTCCTGCCCTTCGAGGAGCCGCAGCCGGTCACGGTCGGCGCCAGCGTGGAGGGCCTGGAGCACGTCTACGACTCCCCCGGCCGCGTCGAGTTCGAGCTGGACGGCGTGCGGCACCGCCTCACCACGTTCAACGGCATGACCCCCGGCACCCTCACGATCCTCTTCACCGACGCCACCTCGGGCGTGACGACGTACGCCGCGAACCGCTCCTTGCAGATCGCCGCGCCCGGCCCCGACGGCACGGTGACCCTGGACTTCAACCGCGCCGCGAATCTGCCGTGCGCCTACACGGACCTGGCGACCTGCCCGCTGCCGCCCGCCGAGAACCGCCTGCCGGTCGCGATCGAGGCGGGCCAGCGCATCCCCTTGGAGCGCGGCGGCCGGCCCTGAGGTTCCGCGCCGCCCGCAGCCACTGCGGGCGGCGCCGGACGGACACCTCGTGCGCAAACCGTCTCAGCGGTTTGCTTCACGGCGCGGACCGCGCCCGCCGCGGCGCGTGGGGGCCACCGGGCGGGGCGGCCGGAGCCGGGATCGGGGTCAGGCGGGGGCGCCGGCGAGGGCCGCCGACTTCTGGTGGACCTCGGCGATCACCCGGGCTCCCCGGTCCGCCGCGGTGTCCAGCCGGACGAGGACGGCCGGGGCCGCGACCGAGGGCAGGATATGGCCGTAGAGCGCCGACATGCGTTCGTCCAGGTCGGCCCAGCCGGCCACGGCCTGCGAGACGAACTGCACGCCGATCCAGGCGCCGAGGAAGACCTGGGCGGTCTCCTCGGGCACCACGTGCGGGAGCACCTCGCCGCGTTCCTTGGCCTCCGTCAGGACGCAGGAGGTCAGCCTGGCCCAGGCCGGCCAGGTGCTGCCGAGGACGTCGTGCCCCTGGAGGTCGGCCGAGAGCCGGACACCGGCGAGCAGCATGGGTTCCTGGGGCAGACGCTTGGCCAGGGTCATGCCGGCGTCCACCCATTCCTGCAGCTTCAGTTCGCGGGGCAGGTGGTACTCGGTCCTCATCTGCTCCTGGAGCACTCCCCGGGCGAGGGCGGCCTTGGAGTCGAAGTGGAAGTACAGGGCGCCCTTGGTCACGCCGGCCCGGTTGAGGATCTCGGCGATGGTGGCGGCCGCGTAGCCCCGTTCGGCGAACACGGCCGCGGCGGCCTCCAGAACAGCGCGTCGGGTCCGGACAGCTCGCTCCTGCTGAGCCATGGACCCTCCCCCAAGCTGAAAATTAAACCAAACAGCTCGTACCATACCGCACGGCTGGTCAACGGGAAGGCGCGCCGGGGCGGTTGAACCGGGACTTGGCACATGCGGCCGACACGGGACGGCGCCGACCGCGACGGGCGGCGGAGTCCGCCGAAATCAGGTTGCGGCGGGGCCGGCCGGGCGGGTGGGGTAGCCGCATGGACGGTGCCACGCGGCAGGTGCGACGGGCCGGGACGGAACGGGGCCGTGGGGCCGCGGAGCCACCGGCCGCGTGGCGCTCACGTGCGGTGCTCGCGGCCCTGATGCTGGCCGCGTTCACTTTCAACACGACCGAGAGCCTGCCGATCGGGCTCCTGGAACCCGTCTCCGCGAGCCTGCGGGTGCCGGTATCGGCGGTCGGCCTGCTGGTCACCGGTTACGGCGTGACGGTGGCCGTCGCCTCGCTGCCGCTCGCCCACGCCCTGAGAGCGGTCCCCCGGCGCCATGTGCTCACCGGGGTCCTGGCCGCGCTGGTCGTGTCCAGTCTGGTCGCGGCGCAGGCCACCTCGTACGGCGTGCTCCTCCTGGCGCGCCTGCTGACCGCGCTGGCCCAGGCGCTGTTCTGGGCCGTGACGGGGCCGGTCGCGGTGGGCCTGTTCGCGCCCGGCGCCCGGGGGCGGGTGCTCGGCGCGCTGTCCGTGGCCGGTTCGCTCGCCCTGGTGCTCGGTGTGCCCGCCGGGACGTGGCTGGGCCGGCACGCCGGCTGGCCCGTGCCGGTCGCCCTGGTGGCCGCGCTCGGCTTCGTCTCCCTGGTGACGACCGCCGCGCTGCTGCCGACCGCGCGGCCGGACGACGAGCCCGCCGCCTACGGCACCGGTCCCGACACCCGCCGGTTCAAGGCCGTGGTGGCGGCGGGTTTCCTCTCCGCCACCGGAGCGTTCGCGGGGTACACCTACCTCACGGCGTTCCTCGGTGACGTCAGCGGGTTCTCCGCGGACACGGTCAGCGCCCTGTTCGCGGCCTTCGGTGCCGCGTGTCTGGCCGGGGTCGGCGCCACCGCCGCGCTGCTGGACCGCTTCCCGTACCCCGCACTGGCCGCGGCCGTGGCCGTACAGGCGGTGGGCATGCTCGGCCTGTACGCGGCGGGCGGCCGTCCGGTGGCGGCGGTGGTGTTCCTGGTCCTGACGGGCGGTGCGCTGGGGCCGGTGTTCATGACCGCCCAGAACGCGATGCTGCACTGCGCGCCGGGCCGCACGGACATCGCTCTCGCGGCGAACTCCGGTGCCTACAACGCCGGTATCGCCGCGGGTGCCGCGCTCGGCGGGCTGATCCTGTCACTCGCCGGCGTGCGGGGGGCCTTCCTCGCCGGCGGGCTGCTGACCGGCGGGGCGTGCGCGGTGCTGCTGGGCGAGCGGCTGTCGCGAGCGCGGGTGCGCGGTCCACGGGGCTCGTCCGGGACGCCGTAGCGGCCGGACGAAATCCTTTGCCCGGGCGGGGGCGGGCTTGCTACGGTCGCGCCGGCGCGAGAGACGCGCGATCACGGGATGGGGAGGTTGATGAATATGGCCGCCGTCGGCCCTCATCGGCATGCCCTCATCCGGCCCGCGCGCTGATCGGCGCGGTCCGGTCGTACCCACGACCTGGAGTGATACGTGTCCCTTCCCTCTGCCGCTTCCTCTGCCGCGGCCCGTCCGCAGCTGACCACCGACCGCCTCGTCCTGCGGCCCTGGACCATCGCCGAGGCCGCCGCGGTCTCCGGTGACGGCAGGTCCGCCCAGTGGGCGGACGACTTCCCCGCCGACGGCGACCGCGTCATAGCCGGTCTCCTCGAGCGGCATCCCGGCTGGCTCGGCGAACACGGCCATCGTCTGGTCGTCGAGCGTGCCGGCGGTCTGGTGGTGGGTTCCATCGGCCTGTTCTGGCCGCCCACCGGGGGAAGCGTCGAGATCGGCTACGGCATCGTGGCCTCCCGCCGCGGCCTGGGCTACGCCACCGAGGCCACCCGGGCACTGACGGAGTTCGCCCTGGGAGCGCCCGGCGTCCACACCGTGACGGCCGGCGCGGAGCTGTCGAACCCGGCCTCGCTGCGCGTCCTGGAGAAGGCGGGCTTCCGTCTGACGGCGACCGAGGACGGCGTGGCCCGCTATGTGATCACCGACGCGGATCGCCCCCGACGGTGACCCCGAAGGGGCCGGCGCACACCGCCGGCCCCTTCCCCCCGGGGGACGAAACCACCGCCGGCGCACGTGCCGGGCCCCGGCACGTGCGCACCGGACCGAACCGCCGGCCCGGCCGTCTCGCCGGCTCTCCTCGCCGCGTCCCGGCCTGCTCACGGCCGGCAGGTGTCGGACCGGGCCACGGGGGCATGGGCCGTTGTATGAATGCATCGTCATGGGCACTGCGAGGCCGCGGCCGGGCCCGCCGGGCGGCGGACAGCACGGCGATGACCGCGGCCGCCCGCGCGGGTTTCGCGGCGCGCGGGCTGATCTACTTCCTCGTGGGTGTCATCGCGCTCCAGATCGCCTTCGGCGGTGACGGCGGCGGGCAGCAGGCCGACCGCGGCGGCGCCCTCGCCCAGCTGGCGGACCGGCCGTTCGGGTCGGTGATGCTGTGGGTCGTGGGTGTCGCGCTCGCCGGGATGGGCCTGTGGCGGCTGTCGGAGGCGGCGTTCGGCGGATCGGGCCCGAAGGGGAGGAAGGTCTCCCGGCGGGCGGCGGCCTTCTTCCGCTTCCTCTTCTACGGCTTCGTGTCCTACTCGGTGCTCTCCTACGCCGCCGGGGACCGGGGCAGCGGCAGCGGCTCGTCCGACCGGCAGACCGACGACGTCACCGCCCGGGCGCTGGAGTGGCCCGCCGGCCAGTGGCTCGTCGGGCTCGCGGGTGCCGCCGTGGTGATCGCCGGCCTGTGGATCGCGGTGCGGGCCGTGCAGAAGAAGTTCCGGGAGGACCTGCGGCTCGGGGCCATGTCGGCCCGCACCCGGAAGGTCGTCGAGTTCTTCGGGATGACGGGCGGCGCGGCGCGCGGTGTCGTCTTCGCCGTGGCCGGTGTGTTCGCCCTGGTCGCGGCCGTCCAGCATCAGCCGGGCAAGGCCCGGGGCATGGACGACACCCTGCGCGGGTTCCGGGATCTGCCGGCCGGCCCCTGGCTGCTCGCCCTGGTCGCGCTCGGCCTCGCCGCGTTCGGTGTCTTCTCCTGGTGCAACGCACGCTGGCGGGACGTCTGACCCGAGGCCCTGAGGGGTGTCTCGCCGAGCAGCACCCACGACGGGTGAGCCCGCTCGCCGCCAGGAGGGTCGAGGGTGCCGGACGGGCCCGGGGCCCCGGGGTCAGGCGGCGGAGTCAGGCGTCGGAGTCGGGCTTGGTCCGAGCCGCCTCGTACGCCTGGGACGGCGTCATGGGCACACCATCGAGCACGACCGTCTTGTAGGGACTCACCTTGGCGCAGGTCTTGGCCTCGGCGGCGGTCGAGGCGTGGGCGCCGCCGACCGCCGCCTCGGTGTCGGCGGGCGCGGGCGACGCGGTGGACCCGCTGGGGTAGCTCCTGCCGCTGGGCCAGTCGCTGCCGACCACCAGGGTCAGTCCGTCGCCGGAGCCCCGCCGCAGACGGGAGGAGGGCAGTCCGAGCGCCTCGGCCACCGTCCGGGCGGCGGCCTTGTGGCCGGTGCCGTAGGTGAGGGTGGTGGTCGCCGCGGGGCCCGGGGCGTTGCCCGTGGTCGTGGCGGGGCTGAAGCCCTGGTCGACGAGGGCGGTCGCGACGGTGGAGGCGCGGCCGGTGATGCCGGTGCCGTTCCGCACCGTCACGGCGATCCCGGACGCGGGCACGGCCGAGGCGGTGGCCTCGGCCCTGGCGGTGGAACCGGCGGTGGTCTTGGCCGTGGAACCGGCGGTGGCCTTGGCGGTGGCGGTGGCGGTGGCGGTGGCCGCCGCGGACTTCCTGCCGGAACCGGTGGTCAGGGACTGGTCGCCCGCGATGGTGGCGAACAGGGACTTCGCGCCGGCGCCCACCACCAGGCGGTCGCCGTCGGCCGGGTCGGGGGCCGTCTGCATCGTCGTGAAGGTGATCCGCCCGGTGGGGACCTTGTTCACGTCGGCCGCGAGCCCGATCAGCTTCTTGACGCTCCCGAGACCGTCGTCCACGGTCAGCGCCTTGGTGGCGGCGTCGGCCAGCCTGTACACCGCGGTGGGGTCGGTGAGCGTGCCCGCGCTCTTGAACTTGCGGATCATCGCGCTCAGGAAGATGTGCTGCGAGATCGTACGGCCGAGGTCGCCGCCGTCGCCGAAGCCGTGCCGGGAGCGCACGAACTGCAGCGCCGCCTCGCCCTCCAGGGTGTGGGTGCCCTCCGACAGCTTCAGGTGCGAGTAGGTGTCGTAGACGTCGTCGCTGACGCAGACGGAGACGCCGCCGACCGCGTCGGACATCGTGACCACTCCGGCGAAGTCGAGCTTGACGAAGTGGTCGATGGGTATGCCGGTGAGCCGGTGTACGGTGGCCACCTGGCAGGCGGGACCGTACTGCAGCGCGCTGTTGATCTGGCCGTAGTACCCGGAGGTGGACCGGCCGGTGTCAGCGTCCTCGCAGGCCGGGACCTTGGTCATGGTGTCGCGGGGGATGCTCATCACGGTGGCGTTGGAGCGGTCCGCGGAGATGTGCAGCACCATCTGCACGTCCGCGTTGCTGCCGGTCTGCACCCCGGTCGCCGAGCAGCCGCCGCCGAGTCTGCAGTCCGTCTTGCTGGTACGGCCGTCCGAGCCCATGACCAGGATGTTGATCGGGGTGCGGCCGAAGGCGTCGGGCTTCTCCGTGCCGCCCTTGCCGTCCAGCGAGACGCTGTGGATGTTGCCGTTCAGGTGCCGGTAGAACCACCAGCCGGCGCCGGCCGTGACGACGACCACCACGGAGAGGACGATCGCGGCGATCTTCAGCAACCGCCTGCCCCGCCACGCCGGGCGGACCGCGTCCGGCTGGGGCCGGAGCTCGTCCGGCTCGGGACGGAGCTCGTCCGGCTCGGGACGGAGCTCGTCCGGCTCGGGACGGAGCTCGTCCGGCTCGGGACGGAGCTCGTCCGGTGTGGCCGGGCGCCGTCCGGGCGCCTGCCGGCCGCGGCTGCGCGTGGCCTGGCCGGCCGGCCCGTCCCACGGGTCGCTCATCTCCCACTCCCCTGGGCGGTCGGGCCGGTCGGACCGGTCGCCGGAGCGGCCGGCGTGCGCGGCGGTGTACGGGCGGGCAAAACGCTGCGCGGCAGTCGTTTGCGTAGTTGCGCAATCTAACAAACACGTCGCCCGAACAGCGCAGATCCCTACAGGATTCACAGGTGAGGCATCTCATGGCGGTGCGGCACCGCCCGCGGCGACAGGCAGCGGGAGTCTACGTGTCCCCGCCGAGGACCGGCTGGGCCGGAACGGGCGTCCGGGCGGTCAGGCCGGGGAAGGAGCGGGCCGCGGCCAGGAAGCCGAGGGTGGTGAGGACGAACGGCCAGGTGAAGGCGTGGCCGCCGGACGGGGCCAGCAGATGGGCGACGGCGGGTGTCACGACCGTCGCCGTCGCGGCGCCGAGCAGGGCGTACAGCAGCGTGGCCGGAGTCACCGCCAGGAAGACCCCGCACAGGGCGAGGGCGACGAGCACCGCGTTGTAGCCCATCGTGCCGTCGGCGATCCGGGCCGCGGGCGCGCCGAGCGCCCAGGCGGTCAGGATGCCGGTCGCGCTGCCGGCGCAGGCCACCAGCCCGGCCACCCGGCCGGCCAGGAACACACCCGCAAGGAGCAGCGCCCCGACGTACCACTCGTCCATGAAGAAGACCTGGGAGACGTTGCGGAAGAAGGCTCGCCACAGCTCGCCCGGGCTCGGCGCGGTCGGTTCGGCGGCGGCGCGGGGCAGCGCGGCGGGGCCGGCGTCGTGCGGCCAGATCCGCGACAAGGCGGGCGCGGCGATCGTGACCGCGCTCGCGAGCAGGCAGTACGGCAGGGTCAGCGGCGGGAGCTGCCACACGCGGAGCAGCCGTACGACGGCCGCCGTGGCGACCGCGGCCACCACGCAGCTCGCGGCGGCGAGCAGCGCCGTGGAGAGCCGGTCCGGGCCGAGGAACACGGCGCAGCACAGGGCGAGCAGGCAGGCGTTGTACCCCTCCAGTCCCGCCTCCACCCGGTCACCGGACACCTGGAGCAGCCGGGCGGTGCCGGTGCCCACGGCGGCGCCTCCCAGGGCGTAGGCGCCGTACCGCCAGTCGGCCGCCGCCAGGGCCAGGCAGAAGACGGCGCCCGCCGGCGCGCGGGACAGGAGCATCACCTGGGCCGGGCCCCGCAGCAGCTGCGGTCCGAGGCCCCGGCCGCGTTCACGCCTGCGCCACGACCGAGCAGCCTCCGACCGTCGCACGTCCCGCCCCCTCATTCCGCCCCGACCCCCATTTTTTCCGCATGGCGGCATTCAGCTTCCGTCATACGATACTTGCTTCGCGTTGTCGGGGTCGCGCGGAGGTGGGGCCTGGGCGGGCGCGATGGCAGAGGGAGCAGGTGCCGGGGGCCACGGCGTGACCGACGGGCCGACGGTGACGCCGACGGGAAAGGGGCGCGGTCGTCCGGGCCGTCCGGGTCGTCCGGGCCGTCCGGGCCGTCCGGGCCGTCCGGGCCGTCCGGGCCCGGGACCTCGCGAGGCGGGGGGCGGCCCACCGGTGACGCGGCGCGGGAAGGCCGCGGGCGAGGCCCGCCCGGGCGCCGGGCCCCCGCGGGCTGCGCGCTCGCGCCCCGTGTGCGGGTGGCCCGGGCCTTCCCGCCCGGTCCTTTCACCCCCCGGCCCGGGTGTCTACGGCAGTTTCACGAAGGGGGCCAGGAAGGCGCGGGCTCCGGGAGTGTCCAGGCGGTAGGTGACGTTGGTGGCGTAGCAGGGCGTGTCGCCGGTGATGGTCGTGGCGGCGAGGACGTTCCGGCCGCCGATGACGGCGAAGTTGGGCCCGCCGGAGTCGCCGTAGCAGGCGCCGCCGTTGCCCTGGGGGGCCGTCATGGCGAGCCGGGCCCAGGCTCCGCTCAGGGCGTCGAAGGTCACCGGGGCCTTCAGGCGCAAACCTCCACCGGGGTGGGTCTGGCCGCCGGGTCCGTTGGCGGCCTCCTGTGTGCCGTAGCCGGCGACGAACCAGTCGGTGGAGTCGAGCCGCTGCGGGCCGAGGGCTCCCAGCTGGTTCGCGGTCGGCAGGGCGGCGGGGGTGAAGGACCAGCGGGCCGCGACCTTGGCGGCGGGCACTTCGACGACCGCGATGTCGTGCGTGTCGGAGGAGGGGCCCGGATAGTCGGCGTGGGTGTGCGCGGTCCCCTCGACGGCCACGGCGTTCGCCTGGGCTGCCGGGTCGCCCGGATGGGCCTTCGCGGCCGCGTCGAGTCCGGCCTGGACGTCCTGGTCGAGGGAGACGTGGAAGCGGACGCCGGCCGGCCAGTCGCTGGTGCAGTGGGCGGCGGTCAGGAAGGTGTTCGTGTCGATCATCGTGCCGGAGCAGACCCAGTCGACGCGGTCCGGGGTCGCCGGATCGTCGTCGTCGTCCCACGTGGCCACGAGCGCGCCGACCTCGGTGCGTTCGGGAGCGGGCGTGGCGTTGTACGAGTTGATCGCGGAGGAGGGCAGTGCCGCGGCGAGTACGGTGGCGCAGGCGGCGGCGGTGACGGCGGTGGCGCGTACGGCTCTCAAGAAGAACCCCTTCACTGGGTGGTGTGCGACAGGTGTTCTCCTGTGGGGGTAGGGAGCATTGAACTGGGCGGGGCGGCGCGGGACAAGACGGCCGTGCCGCCGGTTCGGGACGACATGCGTCCCGTGGACCCGGTGGCACGGCACGCCGACGGCGGCCCGGTCTCGCCGACCGGGCACCATGTGCGGTGACGAGAAGGGTTGCGGAGGTTGCGGGGAGACCCAGGCGGATGTGGTGAGGCGGGCGGGGCCGGTCGGCATTCTTCGCGCGATCCGGGGCAGCCGCTCTTTGAGGACTGCACCGAGCGGTATATCTGCGAGTTGGACGAGGGACGCGTGACTGACACGGGTGACATAAGCGAACAGGCGCAACCCGAAGGGTTGTCGGTGACGTGGTCCACCGTCGACGGCGTCACCGTCGTCACGGTGACCGGCGAGGTCGACCACCACACGTCCGGTGCCCTGCGCCAGGCCCTGACCCCCGCGGACCCCGACGGTGGGGCGCGTACCGTCGCGGACCTGAGCGGGGTTCCGTTCATGGACTCCAGCGGCATCAACGTCCTCATCACCGCCCACCAGGCCCACACCGGCGGGGGCTGGCTACGGCTGGCCGGGGTCCGCAGGCCCGTCCTGCGGACCCTGGAGATCGTCGGCCTCACCCCCCTCCTCGCCTGCTACCCGAGCGTCCGTGACGCCCTGACGGGGTGAGGGAGCCGGCCGCTCACGCCCCCGGCCGTGCCGCCCGCCGTCAGGACTGCGGGCGGCGTCCGTGATTGGCCGCGTGGTTACGGCGCGACTTCTTCTTCCGGCGTCGCTTCGAGGACATGGAAGCCTCCACACTGCCGCGATCGGAGCACGTTCGGCTCCGGGGATATGGACATAAGCACGATATATCCGCGTTACCTACCCCTCCACCGCAAACGGGGCGAATCGGCGAATGACTCTATGATGCGAAATGCCGGACTCGCGACACGCGTCCGGTGGCCGTCCGCAGCAGAGGAGCAGAGATGACCGGTGATCCGGCGCCGATCAGCGCCCAGGCCCGTCGCGCGCTGGAGCAGGAGCTGGCCGACCTGGAGGCCGAGCGACGGATGGTCGCGGGAACGCTGACGGACACCACCTCGGTGGGCGACCAGGCCGACCAGGCCGACGAGTTGCAGCGCGCCGAACAGCTCAAGCGCCTGGACCAGCGCATGGACGACATCACCGAACGGCTCCGCGAGGCGGCTTCGGCCGGCCCCGCCCCCACCGACGCGGTCGGCGTGGGGAGCACCGTCACCGTCCGCTTCCCGGACGGCACGGCCGAGACCCTCGACATCGGCGAGGCCGCCGAGGCGCTGGACCAGAACCTGGTCACCGCCGACAGCCCGCTCGGCCGCGCCCTGCTGGGGCGCCGGCCCGGCGACACCGTCCACTACGACACCCCGGACGGACCGGCGACGGCGGTCGTGGTGTCGATCGGGACGGACGGGTCGGCGTAGCGGTCCCGATAGCGGTCCCGACCGGTGGTTGCGCTACGGGGCAGGCGGTGTGTCGCCGGGTGCGGCCGTCGCTCCGGGCGCGTTCCTGCGTACCGAGCAGTGCAGCGAGTCGTGCTGCACGTCGGCGACGATGGTGTCGCCCGGCCCGGCCTCGCCGCCGAGCAGGATGGTGGCGATCCGGTTGTCGAGTTCGGCCTGGATGGTTCGGCGCAGCGGACGGGCGCCGAACTCCGGCTGGTGCCCGTGGGCGATGAGCAGCTTCTTGGCCGCTTCCGTGACTTCCAGGCCCATGCCCTGGGCGTGCACCTTGTGCTTGCTCCGGTCCAGCAGGTGGTCCACGATCCGGCCCAGGTCCTCCTCGGTCAGGGCGTGGAAGATGATGATGTCGTCGATCCGGTTGAGGAACTCCGGCAGGAAACGGCCGCGCAGGTCCTCCATCAGCGCGTCCTTGAGTTCGGACACGTCCCCCTTGTGGTCCAGGATGCGGTGCGCGCCGATGTTGGACGTCATGATGACGACACAGTGCCGGAAGTCGACGGTACGGCCCTGGGCGTCCGTCAGCCGCCCGTCGTCCAGGATCTGCAGCAGTGTGTTGAAGACGTCGGGGTGGGCCTTCTCCACCTCGTCGAAGAGCACCACGCTGTACGGCCGGCGGCGGACCTTCTCGGTGAGCTGGCCCGCCTCCTCGTAGCCGACGTATCCGGGAGGCGCCCCGACCAGCCGGGCGACGGTGTGCTTCTCCTGGAACTCGCTCATGTCGAAGCGGATCATCCGGTCCTCCTCGCCGAACAGGAGGGCGGCGAGGGTCTTGGCGAGTTCGGTCTTGCCGACACCGGTCGGGCCGAGGAAGAGGAAGGACCCGACGGGGCGGTTCGGGTCGCCCATTCCGGCGCGGTTGCGGCGCACGGCCTGGGAGACCGCGGTGACCGCCTCGTCCTGGCCGACGATCCGCGCGTGCATCTCCTCTTCGAGCCGCAGGAGCTTCTCCTTCTCGCCGGCCGTGAGTTGGGAGACCGGGATGCCGGTGCGGCGGGAGACGACGTCGGCGATGTCGGATGCGGTGACGGAGACGATGCCTTCGCGGCGCTCCTCGATGCCCGCGAGTTCGCCCTCGACCTCGGCGATCTCCCGCTTCAGTTCCGCGGCTCTCTCGAAGTCCTCGGCGGACACGGCCTGTTCGAGTTCGCGGCGGAGTGTGGCGATACGGTCCTCGCGGCCGGCGACCTCGGTGGAGCGGCTCGCGCCGCGCAGCCGTACCCGGGCGCCGGCCTGGTCCATGACGTCGATCGCCTTGTCGGGCAGGAAACGGTCGCTGATGTACCGGTCGGAGAGTTCGGCGGCGGCCGCCAACGCCTGGTCGTCGAAGCGGACCTGGTGGTGGGCTTCGTAGGAGTCGCGCAGCCCCTCCAGGATCTGCACGGTCTCCTCCACGGTGGGCTCGGGGACCAGCACGGGCTGGAACCGGCGCTCCAGAGCGGCGTCCTTCTCGACGTACTTGCGGTACTCGTCGATGGTCGTGGCGCCGACGACATGGAGCTCCCCGCGAGCTAGGGCGGGCTTGAGCATGTTGCCCGCGTCCATGGAGCCCTCGCCGGTCGCGCCGGCGCCGACGACGGTGTGCAGTTCGTCGACGAAGAGGATGATGTCGCCGCCGGCGGCCTGGACGTCCTCGATGACCTTCTTCAGCCGCTCCTCGAACTGCCCCCGGTACTGGGCGCCCGCCACCATCCCCGACAGGTCCAGCGCGACGACCCGCTTGTCCTTCAGCGTGTCGGGGACTTCGCCCGCCACGATGCGCTGGGCCAGCCCTTCCACGATGGCGGTCTTGCCGACGCCGGGTTCGCCGATGAGCACCGGGTTGTTCTTGGAGCGCCTGGAGAGGATCTCGACGGTCTGCTCGATCTCCCCGGCCCGCCCGACCACCGGGTCGAGCCTGCCGGCCTTTGCCTCCTCCGTCAGGTCGCGGCCGAACTCGTCCAGGGTGGTGGCCGGCCTCTTCCGCTCGGCGGGGGCTCCCTCGGTACGGGCGGCCGCCGACTGTTCGGTGAGGCCCGCGAGCCGCTTGGCGTCCAGCCCCTCGGCCCGCAGCATGCGGGCCGCGCCCGTCTCGCCGTCGCCGATCAGGGCGCTCAGGATGTGCTCGGGTCCGATGTAGGACACACCGGCCGCCTGGGACTCGGCGTAGGCGGCGCGGAGTGTGCGCTTTGCCGCCGGGGTGAGGCCCGGCTGGGCGGAGGGCTCGGCGGACTCCCGCGGCAGGACCTTGGCCAGCTCGGCCGCGAGCGTGTCGGGGTCCATGCCCACCTGGGCGAGCAGGCGGCGGGAGGGCTCGACCTGCGTGGCCGCCCAGAGCAGGTGTTCGGTGTCCAGGTCGGAGGTGCCGTCCTCGACGGCCCGTTGCACGGCCAGGCCCAGCAGTCCCTGCGAGGACTCGGTCAGCAGCCGTCCGATGGGCACGCGCTGCACCGCGGGGGGCGATGACGCCGGTGACATACCGAAAAAACGATTCAGCAGCTCACTGAACGGATCCGACGAACCGAAGGGTGCACCGAACGACATCGACATGACAGCTCCTGGCGCGCGAGGGGCGGTATCCGTGGGGGCCGTGGGGTCATACTCACTGAACCCCGGCGCCGGGGGTGCCGCAAGCGGAGCAACCGGGACGCCGATCGGGTGGCGGGGCCGCCGCGGACGGAGGGCCCCGGTCCGGTGCCGCGGCCGCCGTGGACGGAGAACCCCGAGCCGCCGAACCGGTGCCGGGAGCGGCGCGAACGGAGAAGCCGGAGCCGGTGCGGGGGTGCCGCGAGCGAGCGTTGCGGACCGCACTGTGTCCTGGCGCCTGGTCAGTACAGCACCGGCAGGTCCCCGGGGCGTACCCGCAGCGTCACCGGCAGGGTGGCGTCGACCTCGCCGTCGGCGCCGTAGGGTACGGGCCGGTCGGCCTCGATACGCAGTTCGCGGCCGCGCAGGACACGCACTTCGGGACGGCGGACGTGGGCGCCGGTCTTCAGCTCGTTCATCAGGGTGAAGAACAGCCGGCGCGGGGCCTCGCGGATCAGCACGATGTCCAGCAGCCCGTCGTCGACGCGGGCACCGGGGGCGATGAGCCGGCCGGAGCCGTAGTAGGGGGAGTTGGCGGCGACGACCGTGTAACCGCGGTGGGTGTGCACCTCGCCGTCGACGGTGACGCGGTAGCCGGCCGGCCGCCAGGCGGTGACGGCGCGCAGGCCGCCCGCGTAGTAGGAGGCCGAGCCCCGCAGCAGCCGGGCGTTGTTGGCGTGCCGGTTGGCCTCGGCGTCGACGCCGGCGTACACGCTGCCCAGCACCACGGTGCGCGGGTGGACGGCCGACTCGACCTCGATGGTGTCGACCGGCCGGGGTTCGGCGCCGAGCAGGATGCCGGCGAGCGCGGCCGGCTCGGCGGGCAGGTGGAGGGCGCGGGCGAAGTCGTTGCCGCGCCCTGCGGGTACGAGGCCGAGCACGGTGCCGGTGCCGCTGAGCGCGCCGCCGATGCCGCCGGCGATGCCGTCTCCGCCCACGGCCAGGACGATCCGGCCGCGCTCCCCCGCCGCGCGGGCGATGTCCTGGGCGTGGGCGAGGCTGTGGCTGTACTCCGTCTCCAGCTCGGCCCCGCCCTCGCGCAGGAGCCGGGCCAGGTAGAGCAGGGTCGCCGCCCCGGTGGAGCCGCCCGCGGTGGGATTGACGACGGCGGTGAACTGGCGCATCGGTGTGCCTCCGAGGCAGGCGGTCGGATCGGGTGGGTCAGTCGGTGGGCAGCAGGACGCCCGGGTTGAGCAGGCCGTCCGGGTCCAGGCGGCGCTTGACGGCGCGCAGGGCCGAGACGCCGAGCGGGCCCGCCTCGCGGACGTACCAGTCGCGGTGGTCGGTGCCGACCCCGTGGTGGTGGGAGATGGTGCCGCCGGCGGCCAGCACGGCTTCGTTGGCGGCGTGTTTGGCGGGCGTCCAGTGGGCCACCGGGTCCTCGCCCTGGGCGCTGACGACGGTGAAGTACAGCGAGGCGCCGTTCTCGTACACGTGCGAGATGTGGCACATGACCAGGGGCGGGGTGCCGGCGCCGGTGAGCGTGTCGGTCAGGGCGGTGCGGACCGCCGTGTACAGGTCGGGGATCCGGGACCAGAAGGCCGCCGTCTCCAGCGTCTCGGCGAAGGCGCCGACGTCGAGCAGGGCGTCGCGCAGGTAGGGCGCGGAGTAGCGGCCGTGGGCCCAGCGTTCGCCGGGTTCGGTGCCGGCCAGGGTGCCGCCGCAGTCCGTCAGCACCGCCGCCGCGCGTTCCCGGCGGTGCGCGGTGTCCTCGGCCGTCCCCTCGTACCCGGCGATCGCCAGGCAGCCGGCGCCGCCCTTGGCCAGGCCGTCGCCGATCGCGTCGGGCTGGGCGAGGCCGATGAGCGTCTCGGTCTCGTCGGACAGGCGCAGCACGGTCGGCCGGGGCCCGTCCTGGGCGAGCCGGCGCAGCGCGGTGGCGCCCTCCTCGAAGGAGGCGAACCGCCAGCCCTCGTACACGCGTACCTCGGGCAGGGGGCGGATCCGTACGGTGACGGAGGTGATGACGCCGAAGGCGCCCTCGGAGCCGAGGATCAGCTGGCGCAGGTCCGGGCCCGCGGCGGAGCGGGGGGCGCGACCGGTCTCGACGGTGCCCTCGGGGGTGGCGAGGGTCAGGCCGAGCACCATCTCGTCGAAGCGGCCGTATCCGGCGGACGCCTGTCCGCTGGACCGGGCGGCGGCGAAACCGCCGATCGTGGCCCATTCGAAGGACTGCGGGAAGTGGCCGAGGGTGAAGCCGTGTCCGGCGAGCAGGGCTTCGGCCTCGGGGGCGCGCAGGCCGGGCTGGAGGACCGCGGTGCGGGAGACGGGGTCCAGGTCGAGCAGGCCGTTCATGCGGCGCAGGTCGAGGGCGATGAACGCGCTGCGCTGCGGGGCGAGTCCGCCCACGACGGAGGTGCCGCCGCCGAAGGGGACGACGGCGAGGCCGTGCGCGGCGCAGGCACGCAGGACGGCGAGGACCTCGTCGTGGGTGGCGGGCAGGACGACGGCCTGGGGGACGTCGGCGAGGTCGCCGGCGCGGATCCGCAGCAGGTCGGGGGTGGACTTGCCGCGGGTGTGCCGGATGCGGCTCTCGGCGTCCGTGCGGACGTGCTGGTCGCCGCCCACGGCCTCGGCGAGCGCGGTGAGGGCGGCGGGCCCGGCGGTGGGGGCGGGTGGACGGACGTCCTCCAGGGCGAGCGCGGGGGCGGTGCGCGGTGTGACGCCGAGCAGGTCGCGCAGCAGTCCGGTCACCGTCTCGGGCAGCGGTGCCGCCTTGGCCGGGTCGCCCCAGCCGTTCCACAGCATGTCCATTGAACGGTCGTCCTCACAGGTCGGTGTGGTCGGTTCGCGCGGCTCGGCTGCCGTCTTGGGGGTGGACCGCTTCCGTCCGGACCCCGGGGCGTTACACTGTTACACATGACGCCTATTCGTCACAACGGTTCGGACAGCGATCACGTCCTCGACTCGGTACGCGACTGTGTACTGGCCGTCGGGGTACGGCGCACCACCCTCGCCGACGTGGCCCGTCGCGCCGGCGTCTCCCGGATGACCCTCTACCGGCGCTGGCCCGACCTGCGGACACTGGTGGGCGATCTGATGACCCGGGAGTGGATCGACGTGGCCACCCGGGCCATACCGCAGCCCGCCGAGGGCACCGCCACGCGCGCCCGGATCGTGGACGGGCTGGTGGCGGGTGTCGAGGCGTTCCGGGAGCACCCCCTCTTCCGCAAGATCGTCGACGTCGACCCGGAACTGCTCCTGCCCTATGTGCTCGACCGGCGCGGCACGAGCCAGGAGGCGCTGCTGGCGCTGCTGGGCGACGCACTGCGCGAGGGCCACGCGGACGGGTCCGTGCGGCCCGGCCACGTCGAACGGCAGGCGCGGGCCCTGCTGCTGACCGTGCAGTCCTTCACTCTGTCCCTGCGCACGATGACCGACGAGGACGATCCGGAGCTGGACTCCGCCGCCTTCCTCAAGGAGCTGCGCACCCTCCTGGAGAGGACCCTGACGCCATGAGCCACACCGAGGCCGCGCCCGGCTCGTCCCTCAGCGCACACCGGCGCGGCCGGGAACTGGCCGAGGCCGCGGACGGCCGGGTGGCCGACGTGCTGGTCGTCGGGCTCGGCGCCACGGGCGCCGGGGCCGCGCTGGACGCGGCGGCCCGCGGACTGGACGTCGTCGCGGTGGACGCCCACGACCTGGCCTTCGGCACCTCCCGCTGGAGCTCGAAGCTCATCCACGGCGGGCTGCGCTACCTGGCCTCCGCGCAGTTCGACGTCGCCCACGAGAGCGCCGTCGAGCGCGGGGTGCTGATGATCCGTACGGCCCCGCACCTGGTCGCCGCGCAGCCGTTCGTGCTGCCGCTGACCCCGCTGGTGTCCCGGGCGCAGACCTCGCTGGCGTGGACGGGGTTCCGGGCCGGGGACGTGCTGCGGCTGGCCGCCCGGACACCGCGGCAGGTGCTGCCCGCGCCGCGCCGGCTGTCCGCGACGGAGGCCCGGCACCTGGTGCCCTCGGTCCGCGCGGCCGGGCTGCGGGGCGGGCTGTTGTCCTGGGACGGCAAGGTGACCGACGACGCCCGCCTGGTGACCGCCCTGGCCCGGACCGCCGCCGCGCACGGCGCCCGGGTGCTGACCCGGGTGCGGGCGCTGGAACTGACCGGGGCGGGCGCCCGGATCCGGGACGAACTCACCGGCGAGGAGGGCGAGATCAGGGCCCGCACGGTGATCAACGCCACCGGGGTGTGGGCGGGCGCCCTCGCCGACGGCATCCGGATACGGCCCTCCCGCGGCACCCACCTGGTGCTGCGCTTGGAGCGGCTCGGCGCCCTGCCGGCCGGCCTGCACGTGCCGATCCCCGGGGAGACCAACCGCTTTGTACTGGTCCTCCCCCAGGGTGACGGCCGCGTCTACGTGGGCCTCACCGACGAGCCGGTCGACGGCGGTGTACCGGATGTGCCGGAGGTGCCCGAGACCGACATCGGCTTCCTCCTGGACGTCCTCGGGTCGGTCCTCGACGTCCCCGTCGCCCGCGACGAGGTCGTCGGCGCCTTCGCCGGCCTGCGTCCCCTGCTGGACACCTCCGACGGCGACAGCCCGGCCCGCACCTCCGACATCTCGCGCCGGCACGCGGTGCTGACCTCGCCCGACGGGGTCACCACCGTGGTCGGCGGCAAGCTCACCACCTACCGGCGGATGGCCCAGGACGCGGTGGACGCCGCGGCCGCGGCGCGCGGCCTGCGGGTGGGCCCCTCCCCCACCGCCGCCCTGCCGCTGGTCGGCGCGGCCGCCCCCGAACGGCTGCGGGCGCTGCCCGCGCCCGGCCGCCTGGTCCGCCGCTACGGCACCGAGGCCACGGCCGTCCACGCCCTCACCGCCCAGGACCCCTCCCTCGCCGAACCGGTCCTGCCCGGCCACCCCGTCACCCGCGCCGAACTCCACTGGGCGGTCCACCACGAGGGCGCCCTGGACGAATCAGACCTCCTGGACCGCCGCACCCGCATCGGCCTGATCCCCGCAGACCGCACCGCTTCCCTCCCCACCGCCCGACAGATCCTGGAACGGGAGAAAACCGTCCGCTCCTGAGCCCGGGGGCGGACACCCCGCCCCGCCGGTCGCCCCCACCCGCTGCGGCCTCACCCGGCGACGGGGCGCGTGCTGCACCGGGCGGGTGCCGACGCGCCGGGGACCGGCGGCCCGCTGCAGGGGACCGCCGGCGAGCGGGAGCCACCCTGCCGGGTACTCAGGGGTGCACCGGTGTGACACGACGCGCGAGTCGGCGCCGGGTGCCGCAGCGGCGTGGTGGATCCGTCAGAGCAGCCGTCGGATGTCGCCCCGTACGCGGTAGAAGCCGCCTGCCGCCGGGTGCAGGGCGTCGACCACGTAGCGGGCGCCGGGCTGGCGTATCGCGCGGGGGAACTGGACGTTCCAGGAGGGGTCGTAGCCGTCGGAGACGACGTGGACCCGGAGGCGGCCGCCCTGCTGGATGCACTCGACCACGACCGATCCGGTGGGTGCCTGGGTGACCGTGGCCACGGCGGCCACGGCGGTGGCCGGGGCGTACGTCGGCAGGGCGGCGGCGAGTTTGACGTCGCGCGCCACCGGCACCGTGCCCTGCTGGGCCGCGGCAATGGCCGCCTCGCTCGCGTCCACACAGACGAGGGAGCCGTCCGTGGTCACCAGGTACAGCCGCTCGTCGCGGTACTGCATCGACAGCGCCGAACCGCTGCCCGTGCCCAGCTTCCACAGCCGGGTGCCGTCCTGGTCGAAGCAGTAGACGGACGACGCCGCGTCCCCCGCGAAGACGAACCGGCCCCCCGGGGAGGTGGCGCACGAGTACACCGCGCTGTCGCAGGCGTACGTCGCCTCCAGTGCGCCGGTGTCCTTCGCCAGCCGCTGGACGACGCGGTGCGCGGTGCCCGCGTACACGGCGTTCTGTTCCTGCCAGCCGAACAGCACGCCGCCCTTGGTGGGCGTGTGCCACAGTTCGCCGCCGCCGTCGGGGGCGTAGGCGGTGACGCCCCGGTGGTGACCGTGGTAGACGGCCCGGTCGTCGGCCCGGACCATCCAGGCGTGTTCGCCCTGGCTGCGGCGGGACCACTGGTGTTCGTCCTCGTGGTCGATGACGGTGAGCCGGCCGTCGCGGTCCGACACGTCCAGGATGCCCTCGTGGATGTCCAGCCAGAAGATGTCGACGTCGGCGGCGATGTCGTAGGCGGCGAAGGGCAGCTTGGAGGAGAGGTCGTAGACCTTGCCGTCGTCGCAGCCGGCGTAGATCCAGAAGTCGTCGGCGACCAGGCACTTCACCCCGTCCGGCAGGCTGAAGCGGGCCAGGACGGCGCCCTCGTGGTCCAGGGTGTAGACGTCACCGGCCTGGTTGCCCACCCAGCAGCGGTCGTCGTCGACGTGGATGCCGAACGCGGCGGAACCGGTGCGGAACCGCCACAGCACGGGTGCCACGGCCCGCGCGGTGGACGGGGCCGAGCTGACCTGACGGCGGGTCACCGCGCGCGGCGCACGCTGCCCCGGCACCGCCGGGGCGTACCCCTTGCGGACCTTCTCCCCCACCTTCTTCGCGGCGGCGGCCCGCGCCTTCTCCACGGTGGCGAACGTCGTCGTCTGGGTCTGCCCAGCGGCGCCGATCCTGCCGTACCGCACCGTCACCACCTGGCCGGCGACGGTCACTTCGTAGAACTTGTGCGCGCCGCCGCCCTCCTGCGACAGCTCCAGATACGTCGTCGACACCGCGGACGCCGTGGACATGGCACACCCCTCCCCCAGACGGACCCGCGGCCTTCCCAGCAGGTCCTCAACTGCTCCTCACCGTAGAGGGACCCACTGACAACGGCCTCGGCCGACGGCCTCCCCGACGGCCGGGGCGGTCCGGCGCCGGTCGGGCCCGGCCGGGGGGAGCCCGCGTCAGGCGAGGGCGACCAAGGAGCGGTAGTCCTCGTTCCACAGGTCCTCGTCCGCGTCCGGCAGGAGCAGGACGCGGTCGGGGCGCAGGGCGTCGAGGGCGTCCTCGTCGTGGGTGACCATCACGATCGCTCCGGGGTACGAGCCGACCGCGGCCAGCACCTCGTCGCGGGAGGCCGGATCGAGGTTGTTGGTCGGCTCGTCCAGCAGCAGCACGTTCGCCCCGGAGTGGACCAGGCCGGCCAGCACCAGCCGGGTCTTCTCGCCGCCGGACAGCACGCCCGCGGGCTTGTCGGCGTCGTCGCCGCCGAACAGGAAGGAACCGAGGACGCGCCGGGCCTCACCCTCGCTCAGGTGCGGCGCGGCCAGGGCGAGGTTCTCCCGGACCGTGCGCCCGGTGTCCAGCGTGTCGTGCTCCTGCGCGAAGTAGCCCAGGCGCAGCCCGTGTCCGTGCACCACCCGCCCCCCGTCGGGCCGCTCGGCCCCGGCGAGGAGGCGCAGCAGCGTGGTCTTCCCGGCGCCGTTGAGGCCCAGCACGACCAGCCGGCTGCCCCGGTCCACCGCCAGGTCCACCCCGTCCAGGACCCGGTGACCGCCGTAGGACTTGACGAGGCTGACCGCGCCGAGCGGTGTCCGGCCGCACGGGGCCGGCTCGGGCAACCGGATCCGCGCGGTCCGCTCGGTGCGGCGGGCCGGCTCCAGGTCGGCCAGCATCCGGTCCGCCCGCCGGGCCATGCTGCGGGCCAGGGTCGCGGTGGCGGAGCGGGCCTTCATGCGGCCGGCCTGGGCGTGCAGGGCGGCGGCCTTGCGTTCGGCGCTCGCCCGTTCCCGGGTGCGGCGGCGGTCCTCCGCGTCCCGCCTGCCCAGATAGGTCCGCCAGTCCGTGTTGTGGATGTCGATCGTCGCCCGGGTGGCGTCCAGGTGGAAGACGCGGTTGACGACGTCGGCGAGCAGGCCCGTGTCGTGGCTGATCACGACCAGACCGCCCTGGTGGGCCTGGAGGAACGCGCGCAGCCAGGCGAGGGAGTCGGCGTCGAGGTGGTTGGTCGGCTCGTCCAGCAGCAGGGTGCGGTCGGTTCCGGCGAACAGGATGCGGGCGAGTTCCACGCGCCGCTTCTGCCCCCCGGACAGCGCTCCGACCGGCTCGTCCATCACCCGTCCGGGCAGTCCGAGTCCGGCGGCGACCCGGGCCGCCTCGGCTTCGGCGGCGTATCCGCCACCGGCCTGGAAGGCGGCCTCGGCGCGGGTGTAGGCGCGCAGGGCCCGCTCCAGCGCCGCCGCGTCGGCGGCGCCGGCCATCGCCGTCTCGGCCTTGCGCAGGGCGCGCAGCGCGCCGTCGAGGCCGCGCGCGGAGAGGATCCGGTCGGTGACGGTCACGGCGGGGTCGGCGGCGCGGGAGTCCTGGGCCAGGTAGCCGACCGGCCCGGTGTGTGTGACGTCGCCGGCGGCGGGCCGCGACCGGCCCGCCAGGGCGCTCATCAGGGTGGTCTTACCGGCGCCGTTGCGGCCGACGAGGCCGATCCGGTCGCCGGGCGAGACGGTGAAGGAGACGCCGGACAGCAGGAGACGGGCGCCGGCGCGCAGCTCGGCGTCACGAACGGTGATCATGGGAAGACGCTCCGAAATAGCGAGAGGACACACTTCTGGCGTGGAAGCGGGTCCTCGGCTAGGAGATGCGGGGCGTCGACATGCGGTCACGGTAGCGCGGGGGGCCGCGGCGCAGCACGCCGTTTTCCCGACGACCGGAGTCCCTGGCGTCGCACCGGGTCCGGCTCAGGCCGCCAGCTGCGGATACAACGCGGCCAGGTCCCCGGAGAGCCCCGCCTTGACCCGTCGGCTGAGGTCGTCCGCCAGCACCTCGTACGCGTCGGCCTCCACGCCGTCGAGCGCGAGCGCGGCGACGTCGCGCGGCGTGGACTTGGGGGCGTCCACGTGCGCGGCCATGTCGGTGTCGATGTAGCCGACGTGCAGGCCGGTGACCCCGATGCCCCGCGGGCGCAGCTCCAGCCGCAGCGAGTTGGTCTGCGACCACAGGGCCGCCTTGCTGGCGCTGTAGGAACCGGCGACGCCGATCCAGGAGAGCACGGAGTGGACGTTCAAGAGGTGTCCGCCGCCGTTGCGCTCGACGACCGGCGCGAAGGCCCGGGCGACCAGCAGCGGCCCGTAGAAGTTGGTCTCGAACTCCCGGCGTACGTCGTCGAGCGGCGCGTCGAGGAGGGAGTGGGCGCCGAGCGAGATGCCGGCGTTGTTGACCAGGACGGTGACGTCCTGGGCCCGCGCCGCCGCGGCGTCGACGGAAGCGGGGTCGGTGACCTCCAGCGCGAGCGGTACGGCGTCGGGGTGCGTCACGCTGCGCGGATCGCGGGCCGTGGCGTACACCTTGGCGGCACCGCGCGCGTACAGCTCCTCCACCAGCGCCTTGCCGAGCCCGCGGCTGCCGCCGGTGACCAGCGCGACGGAGTTCTTGATCGACGTCATGTGCGTCTCCAGGGGGAAACAGGAGGGGAAACCGATCGGTTTCCGCGTCAACCGTAAACCGATCGGTTTCCAACGGCAAGCACAAGGGGGTGATGACGACGCTCCGCGCGTGCCGTGGGAAGAGGGAACCGGGACCGACGGGCCGACGGGAGACAGGCCGTGGCTGGTGGCCGACGGGTGGCCCGTGGTCGGCGGGCGACGGGTGGCCTGTGGCCGGCGGGGCGGGGAACGGCCCGAGCGCATGGATTAACCGTTCCCCGTCCCTGCCGGTCGGCCCTCCGCCGGGTGCCTGCGAAGGCGGCGGGCCGGTCTCCGGGGGCACCGCCGCGACGGACGTGCCCGCATCACCGATCCTGTTCGAACCCTGCGACGCCGGGCGCCCGCGGGCCATCCGGGAAGGTCCGGCCGGGTGAGGCGGGGCAGGCGACCCGCCACCTGCCCCGCCGACCCGGCCTCCGTCCACCCTCCCCCCCCGGTCCGGCCTCCGTCCACCCTCCCCCCCCCGGCCCGGCCACCGTCCACCCTCCCCCCGGCCCGGCCTCCCCCCGGCCCGGCCTCCGTCCGCCCGCCCGTTTGGCCTCCACCCGCCCGGCCCCGACCGCGAGGCACCCCGCCTCGACCGCGAGGCACCCGGCCCCGACCGCGAGGCACCCGAGTCCGGCCCTGTGGCAGCGGCCTGCGGGAACTCCCTGCGCAGAGCGGAAAGTTGATGTGGGAAGCTGTGCCCGGCCGGTACGGACCAAAGCGTGCCGGCCGGGGAGAGGAGCTCAGCGTGATACAGGACGGCTTCGAGGCCGTGGACATCGACACCAGCCGACCGCACCCCGCGCGGATCTACGACTACCTCCTGGGCGGCAAGGACAACTACGAGGTCGACCAGCGGGCGGGTGACGCACTCGTCGCCGCGGCGCCCGAGGCCCGGATCGGCGTGCGGGCGAACCGGGCCTTCCTGCGGCGCGCCGTCCGGTACGTCGTCGGCAGCGGGGTCCGCCAGATCCTCGACATCGGCACCGGCCTGCCCACCTCGCCGAACGTGCACGAGATCGCCCAGGCTGCGGCGCCGGACGTGCGCGTGGCCTACGTCGACAACGACCCGATCGTCGCCGCGCACGGCAACGCCCTGCTCAGCCGGTCCGGTACGACCCGCATCATCCTCGGCGACCTGCGCGACCCGCGGTCGGTGCTGGACCACCCCGACGTCCGCCAGCTCATCGACTTCGACCAGCCGGTCGCCGTGCTCCTCGTGGCCATCCTGCACTTCCTCACCGAGGCGGACCGGCCCGCCGACATCGTCGCCACCCTGCGCGAGGCGCTCCCGGCCGGCAGCTTCCTGGTGCTCTCCCACGCCACCGGCGACTTCGCGGACCGCACGGCCGCCCAGGCCGTGTACACCAACGCCACCGCTTCGCTGAACCTGCGCACCCGCGCGGAGGTGGAGCGGTTCTTCGACGGTTTCGAGCTGGTGGAACCGGGCCTGGCGCAGGTTCCGTTCTGGCGTCCGGACACCCCGCCCCCGCCCCGGTCCGACGAGATCGGCTTCTACGGCGGCGTGGCCCGCAAGAACACCGGCCGCACCGCCTGACGAGCACCGCCGACCGCACCGCCTGACGAGCACCGCCGACCGCACCGCCTGACGAGCACTGCCGGCCGCACCTGCGGCCACCGCGGGCACGACACCGCCCGGACCGCCCCGCCGGCACCGCTCTCCGCGCCCGCCGGCCGACGCGGCTCACCCGCCCCGAGCCGGCACGGCCCACTTCGCAGGGGACCCGCCCCACGGGCCCGCGGCGCCGCAGGCAGGGACTCGCACCGAGTGGGCAGTGGCCGCAGGCAGCGGCTCACACCAGGTGGGGCAGCGGCTCGCACCAGGTGGGGCATGGGCTCGCACCAGGCGGGGCGGTGGCCGGCTTGGTGCGGGTAGCGTGCTGGTGCGACGCTGGAGGGAAGGTGTCCGACGAGGGGACCTGGAGGGCCGATGGGGCGCGACGTCCCGGCGCTCGTCTTCACCCGCGAGGACCGCCGCCGGTACCGGATCAAGATGCAGGAGTGCCTGGACACGTTCGCGCAGATGCTGCGCGAGGCACGCTTCGAGTCGGAGCGGCCGCAGGTCGGCCTGGAGATAGAGCTGAACCTGGTGGACGACGACGCCGAGCCGGCGATGCGCAACACCGATGTGCTGGAGGCGATCTCCGACCCCTCCTGGTCCACCGAGCTGGGCCGGTTCAACCTGGAGATCAACGTTCCGCCCCGGCGGCTGATCGCGGGCGGCCCGGACGCCTGGGAGTCGGAGATCCGGGCCGCGCTGAACCACGCCGACGAGCGGGCCCGCTCGGTCGGCACCCGGCTGATCGTGGTCGGCATCCTGCCCACGCTGCGCCAGGAGCACATCGACGGCGGCGCCCTGTCGGAGAACCCTCGCTACCACCTGCTCAACGACCAGATCTTCGCGGCCCGCGGCGAGGACCTGCGCATCGAGATCGACGGGACCGACCGGCTGCGGACCTACGCGGACACCATCACCCCGGAGGCCGCGTGCACCAGCACGCAGTTCCATCTCCAGGTGTCGCCCGAGGAGTTCGCCGGCTACTGGAACGCGGCGCAGGCGATCGCCGGGGTGCAGGTCGCGCTCGCGGCCAACTCCCCCTTCCTGTTCGGCAAGGAGCTGTGGCACGAGACCCGTATCCCGCTGTTCGAGCAGGCCACCGACACCCGGCCGGAGGAGATCAAGGTGCAGGGGGTACGGCCCCGGGTGTGGTTCGGGGAGCGGTGGATCAACAGCGTCTTCGACCTCTTCGAGGAGAACCTGCGCTACTTCCCGGCCCTCCTCCCGCTCTGCGACGAGCAGGACCCGGCCGAGACTCTGGACCGCGGCGACATCCCGGAGCTGTCCGAACTCACCCTGCACAACGGCACGATCTACCGCTGGAACCGGCCGGTGTACGCCGTCGCCCAGGACCGGCCGCACATCCGGGTGGAGAACCGGGTGCTGCCGGCCGGCCCGACGGTCGCCGACACCCTCGCCAACGGCGCCTTCTACTACGGGCTCACCCGGGCCCTGGTGGAGGAGGACCGGCCGGTGTGGTCGCGGATGTCGTTCTCGGCCGCCGAGGACAACCTGCACGCCGCCGCCCGGCAGGGCATCGACGCGCCGCTGTACTGGCCCGGGATGGGCGAGGTGCCGGCGCCGGAGCTGGTCCTGCGGCGGCTGCTGCCGCTGGCGCACCGCGGTCTGGAGCACTCCGGCATGGACGAGGCGTGGCGGGAGCCGCGGCTCGGCATCATCGAGCAGCGCTGTGTGACGGCGCGCAACGGGGCCGTGTGGCAGAAGGAGATGTTCCATCACATCGCCGCCACCACGCGCGCCGGCCGGCACGAGGCGCTGCGCCGGATGACCCAGATGTACATCGACTACATGCACCTCAACGCGCCGGTGCACACCTGGCCGGTCGACTGACGGGATTCAGCCGCGCGGCCGCAGCAGGGTCACCGCGCGGTCGAAAGCCGAGTCGCGGTGCTCCGCGAACTCCTCCTCGGTGAAGACCGGTTCGGTCACCTGGGGCGGGATGCCGGTGGCGTCGAAGGTGCGGCCGGTGCGGGTCAGGAACTCCTCGTTGGGCAGCGCGCAGACCATGCCGCCGGGGAGATCGCGCACCATCACGTCCGAGAAGACGCCCTGGGTGGGCTGCCCGATCCGTACGGTGCGGCCGGGCCGGTCGAGCAGGGCCTGGGTGAAGGTCTCGCCGGCGCTGACCGTCGATCCGCCGGTGAGGACGGCGACCGGGCCGGTGTACCGGGGCGCGTCGGCCGGGACGACGGGGACGGGTTCGGGCCGGGTGTGCCGGGTGGCGTCGGCCGGGTCGTTGCGCGCGCGTTTGGCGTACGCGGTGTACGGGGTGTCGGTCAGCCGTGCGGCGATGCGGATGCCGAGGGCGTCGGAGCCGCCGCCGTTGACCCGCAGGTCGATGATCAGCCCGCGCAGGCTCCGGGTGCGGCCCGGGGTCAGGACGGTGTCGAGCGCCCGGTCGAGTTCCGCCTGGTCCATGGTGTATGGCGCGTCGTCGCCGGCGTAGTCGCCGAAGCCGGAGATCCGCAGGTAGCCGAGGCCGCCGCGCAGGTCGGCGTAGGTGATGCGCCCCGCGCCGAAGTCCTGGCGGTGGACGGCGCCCTCGAGGTCGCGGGTTACGACGTAGGCCTTGACCTCGGCGTCCAGTTCCTCGCTGGGCTGCTCGGTGCCGGGCCGTACCTCGGCGAGGACACGGTCGCCGTCCCGGACCGCGACATGGGCGTCGTACAGGGGTCGCAGCATGCGGCTGAAGATGTCGAAGAGCTGGGCCCTGGTGGTGTCGCGGTGCACCCGGGGCCGGTAGCGGTCGCGGACGGCGTGCCAGTCGACGCCCTTCCGCGCGAAGAAGGGGTAGTTCTCCTCGAACGTCTGCCAGAGCACGTCGAAGGCGGCACGCGGATCGCTGGACGGCGCTCGCGTGCAGTCGGCGGGCAGGGCCCGGACGCGGGTCAGCCGCCGGTGGCCGACGGAGCTGTCGGCGGTGAGCCGGGCGTGCTCGCCGTCGGGAGCGGTCCGTACGGTGAGCAGCGTGCCGTCCGGCGTGACGTACCTGCCGGGGCCGGTCCGGCGTGCGGAGTCGCCCTCGACGCAGCTGACGGAGGTGGTCTGGTACTCCCGCAGGGCGTGCCCGCCGAGCACGAGCAGGGTGCCGTAGCCGTCGGTCCGCCACACCCCGTCGGTGGCCGGGGGGTCCGGTGGAGCGGCGGATCCCGATAGTACGCCCGCGGCGGCGAAGGCCAGGGCGGCGCCGGTGGCCGTGACGATGCGCACGATCGGGTCCCTCCCGGAACGGGGCACGGACCACCACCGTCCCCGACGGCCGGGCCGCCCGCCATCCGGTGGGCCGGTGCACCGGAGGGGGGACGTCCCCGGGACGCGCGCGCCGCCCGCTAGGTGTACTCGCGGGCGGGCCGCTCCAGGGACGTCTCGGGACACGCCGACGCCTCCGGGAGGTGGGCCTTCGCCCACTCGGCGAGTTCGCGGAGCGCGGGCTCCAGGGCCGCGCCGGCCTCGGTCAGGCGGTAGGAGACGCGCAGCGGGGGGCCCTCGTCGACCTCGCGCAGGACGAGGCCGGCAGCGCCGAGTTCGGCGAGCCGGTCGGACAGCATGCGTTCGCTGATGCCGGGGACGGCCCGGCGCAGGTCGGCGAAGTACGCGGGCTGCTCCACGAGGACGGCCACGATCGGACCGCTCCAGCGCTTGCCGAGCAGCTGGAAGACACGGGTGATGCCGTCGTCCACCCTCTTGCACGCCGCGCTGTCGTGGTTCTGCTCCGCCATGGCCTCAGGGTACTACTCCACCGTAGGGGGCTGAAAAAAAGTAAGCCCATGTGTTAAATGTAGTCCAGTACGAAACGTCAGCCTGAGCGCTGCAACGTGCGGCCGCTCAGCCCTTTTCCTGGAGATATCCATGGCCACCCTGCTGCACATCGATTCGTCCGTCTTCCCGACCCAGGCGTCGGCCTCCCGCGCCGTGACGGAGGCGTTCCGCACGCACTGGGAGGAGCAGCACCCGCAGGGCACGGTCATCTACCGCGACCTGGCGGCGCAGCCCGTTCCGCACATCACCGCCGACGCGCACCTCGCGGGCTTCGTCCCGGCGGACGCCCACACGCCGGAGCAGGCCGCCCTCTTCGCCGAGCGCGTCAAGCTCATCGAGGAGCTGGAGCAGGCCGACGCGATCCTGATCGGCGCCCCGATGTACAACTACACGATCCCGTCGACGCTCAAGGCGTGGCTCGACAACGTGATCCTCATGGGCCGCACCGCGGGCGAGACCCCGTCCGCCAAGGGCACCCCGGTGACCGTCATCGCCAGCCGGGGCGGCTCCTACGCGCCGGGCACCCCGCGCGAGCCCTACGAGTACGTGCAGAACTACCTCAAGGCCGTCCTCGCCGACGCCATGGGCCTGGACCTGGAGTTCATCGTCCCGGAGCTGACCATGGCGTCGAAGAACCCGGCGATGGCCGAGCTCGTCCCGCTGTACGAGGCCTCCCGCGACCGCGCCTTCGAGGCCGCGGCCGCCCGGGCCCGCCAGCTCGCGGAGCGCCTCGCGGCCTGACCCTCCCCTGCTGGATCCTCGACAACACGTCCCGGCCGCGGCGGGCACGGTGGTGAACGTCCTGACCGCCGTGCCCGTCCGGCTGTCGGTGGCACGGTGGTGAACGTCCTGAGCGCCGTGCCCGTCCGGCTGTCGGTGGTCCCGATCGAGGCCGTCCGGCGGCTGTCCGCGGATACGGCGCCGCAGAGCCGTACCTGCTCGGCGCCGGGGGCCGTCCGGCGGCCGGGGCACACGGCCAACGTGGGGACAGGCCCCGGCGACACCTGCGCGGTGCGGGGCGGGGGGCCGGGACGGGTGGGAACCTGCGCCCATGAGGAACCCTCCCGCCATCACCAGTTACGTCGACCGGGTCACCGCCGGCCCGGGCGGCGCGCTGACCGACGAGGCCGGCATCATCACCGGTGATCTCACCGTCGCGACCATCCTGCGGTCCGACGGCCACAGTGTGCGCGTCGCCATCCAGCACTCCGGCAGCGACGTCTGGTACACGCTCGCCGGCAGTCCCGCGCCCGTGCCCGCCGGGCAGCTCGCGGCGTACCACCGCGACCTGCTGGGCCGGATCCGCCGCGGGGGCGGCACCCGGGCCACGTGACCCGCCCGTCCCCGGGGGTACGGCTAGCCCCGGCGGGACGGCTAGGGTCTGTTGCGAAAGTGGATCTTGGTCGTGGATGATCACGCTCTGTGGGGCGTGGGGATCCGACGAACAGCCAGTGGGCCCGGCTGGAGCCGTTGCTGCCGCAGGGGATCAAACCGGGCCGGCCGCCGGTGTGGTCGCGACGGCAGCTGATAGATGGCATACGGTGGCGGACCCGGACCGGTGCTCCCTGGCGTGATGTGCCAGAACGCTACGGACCCTGGGACCGGGTCTACGACCTGTTCCGGCGCTGGCAGCGCGATGGCACCTGGGCCAGGCTTGTCACCCAGCTCCAGAGCCAGGCCGACGCCAAGGGCTTGATCACCTGGGACGTGAACGTCGACTCCACCATCTGCAGGGCCCACCAGCACGCCGCCGGGGCGTCGAAAAAGGGAACCTGCAAGGAGCCGCCCGGCGGCATCGCCGTCGAGCCGGCCGACCACGGCCTCGGACGCTCCCGGGGCGGGCTGACCACCAAGGTCCACCTCGCTGTCGAGCAGGGGCAGAAGCCGTTGTCCGTGCTGATCACGGCCGGTCAGCGAGGTGATTCGCCGCAGTTCGAGCCTGTCCTGGAGGCGATCCGGGTGCCCCGGCTCGGTGCTGGGCGGCCCCGCAGCAGACCGGACCGGGTGCGGGCCGACAAGGCGTACGACTCCCGCCACAACCCGGCCTACCTTCGAAGACGCGGGATCAAGGCGACCATACCGGTCCCTGCCCGACCGCGACCGCAACCGCCAGAAACTCGGCTCCCGAGGCGGCCGGCCGCCGAAGTTCGACAAGACCGACTACCGCGAGCGGCATGCCGTCGAGTGCGGGATCAATCGCCTCAGGCGCCACCGGGCCGTGGCCACGAGGTACGACAAGCTCGCTGTCCGCTACGAGGCGACCGTGCTGGTCGCAGTCCTCAACGAATGGCTGTGACCAGCACTGCCCCGTCAGAGCCTAGGAACGGATGTGGCTACGGGCTTGCTCGATCCACCCCAACACGGCCTTGGCGCTGCAGCTCTCGGCGACTGACTGCGCCTCGTCAAGGTGGTGGGACGCCGCCGCTGGGTCGCCGGTTTCGGCCGCGAGGTAGGCCAGTGCCACCAGACCGGCTGCTTCCCCGGGCCTGAAGCCGATCTCACGGCGCAGTATCACCGATTCGGTCAACCGCTCGCGGGCCTGATCGAAGCGACCCGCATCCTTGTCGTCGAAGCCGAGATGCCGAATCGCATAGGACATCGTCATCCGGTCGTCGACGGATTTCGCCAGCGCGTACGACCGCTCGAAGTACGGCCTGCCAGCGACGCCGTCGCCCCTGACCACCTGGTACCAGCAGCCGACCCAGAACAACGCCTTCGCCTCACCCGACACATCCCCCAGACGCTCGTACAACTCGGCCGCGCGCTCAAACAGCACCAGTTCCTGGGTGTTCTCTTCGCGGTCGTTCAGGAAGCGGACGTGCAGCACCTTGCCCCGCGCCATGGCAAGCGGCGCCTCGACCGCGTCCAGCACCTCATCCGACCGGTCCAGCGCGGACGTGTCCCCACCGAACATCGCCGCTTCGAACAGCTCTCCCGCACGTTCGATCCAATCCTGCCCCTGCATACCTCTACCCCTCCCCTTCGGACGATGACAGCGCCGAGGCTATCTCCGCACTCCCGGCGGAACGCGGGAATTGTGGGACGGCGACTCTTGAACACCCCAGCCGCCCGCGAGCGGGGGAGTGCCAGCGGCCGACCCCGGCCCGTCAGCTCCTACGAGAAAGCCTGACCTGGGTGACCGAGCCAGCTGCCTTCGACTTTCGCAACAGGCCCTAGCCCGGGCGGGACAGCCGGCTACGGCGGAACGGCCGGCCCCCGGCGCGACGGCCGGCTACGGCGGAACGGCCGGCCCGGGTTTCGGCGCGGGTCGCCGGGGGAGTCGGTGCGCGCCGGCCCGCCGACGGCACCGGCACCCCGCCCGAGGCCGTACGACGACCGCCGACCGGAGGGCGGCCATGAAGGAGGCACGTGATGAACCGGCTCCGTACACCCCGGCCCCGGGACACGGGCGGCACCGACACGAAGCTGCTCGGAATCTACCTCAACGACCACCTCGCCGGTGCCACGGCGGGCACCGAGCGGGCCGGCCACCTGGCCCGTTCCACCCGTGGTTCCGCGCTGGGCCAGGCCCTCGGACCGGTCGCCGCGGAGATCCGGGAGGACCGGGCGACGCTGCTAGGCATCATGCGCGACCTGGACGTGCCGGTCCGCCGGGCCAAGGTCTGCGCGGGCTGGGCGGCCGAGAAGGCGGCCCGGCTGAAGGCCAACGGCCGCCTGGTACGGCGCTCCCCGCTCAGTACGGTCCTTGAGCTGGAGGCGCTGCGGCTGGGGGTGGAGGGCAAGGCGTCCTTGTGGCTCACCCTGCGCCGGCTCGCCACGACCGACCCGCGCCTCGATCCCGGCCGGCTCGACGCCCTCCTGGACCGGGCCCGGCGGCAGCAGGACACCGTGGAGGAGTGGCGGATCCGCCAGGTGGACGCGGCACTGCGCACCACCGGCCCCGAGAGCGGCTGACCCGGGGTCCGGCCTCCTCACCCTCCCGACGTCGTCGGCTCCAAGGCCACCGGCCCCCCGCCTCATACGAACCATGCGGCCATGCGGCCATGCGGCCATGCGGACGGACGCGTCGGCTCGGGGGACGCCGGCGTGGCCGTACCCGCGGTGGGCGGCGTGCTTCCATAGCCTGGGAAGGCCCGGAGCCCCTCCCGGCAACCCACCCGCAGGAGACGGTCGTGATCGAACTGGCCGCGGTGTTCGCCGTCGCGGGCGCGGCGAGCAACGCCGTGGGCACCGCCTTCCAGCGCAAGGCGGCGTCCGTCTCCCGCAGCGGCGGGATCCGGCTGGTCGCGGAACTGGCGCACCACCCGCTCTGGCTGATCGGCATGGCCGGGGTGGTCTGTGCCGCGCTGTTCCAGAGCCTGGCGCTGGTCAACGGCCCGCTCGCGCTGGTCCAGCCGCTCTTCATCCTGGAGCTCCCCTTCGCCCTGCTCGTCGCCGCCCCGCTGATGCACCGGCGGCTGCCCTCCTGGGGCTGGTGGGGCGTGGGCGGCTGTGTGGCGGGGCTCGCCGTCCTGCTCGTCGCCGCCGCCCCGCACGGCGCCACCGACCAGGCACCGCTCGACCACTGGATCCCGGCGGTGTGCCTGTGTCTCGGCGCGATGGCCGTGGCCGTCCTGCTGGCCGGCCGCAGGCACCCGCCGGCCCGGCGGGCCGCGCTGCTGGCGGCCGCCTCCGCGATCGGCAACGCCCTGACCGCCGCCCTGCTGAAGTCGGCCACCGGCACCTTCGCCGACCAGGGTTTCGGGGCGTTCCTGCGGTCGTGGCAGACCTACGGCTTCGCGCTCGCCGGGGTTGCCGCCGTGGTGCTGCTGGAGAACGCGCTGCAGGCGGGCCCGCTGGCCGCGGCACAGCCCGCGCTGACCATCGGCGACGCGGTGGTGAGCCTGACGCTAGGCATCACCCTGTTCGACGAGCGGATCCGCACCGGCTGGTGGCTTCTGCCGGAGGCGTGCGGTGCCCTGCTGATCGTGGTGGGCGTGCTGGTGCTCAGCCGGGCGGTGCAGCGGATCGTCGTACTGCCGGCCGCCACCGAGCCGGCCGGGCGGCCCGGGTAGCGGTCTCCGCCCGCGGGCGCACGCTGGTGCGGCCGCGTCAGCCGAGTACCTCCTCCACGCCCGGCAGCCCGAGCAGACGGTGAAGCACACGGGGCCGCGGCTCTGCGGTACATGCCCATGGCGTACCGCCGTTCCTGGTACCCCCGCGCGTGCGCGGTGCGGTTCGCGCGCCGTGCCGCCGGCAGGGCTCCCCGCGCCGCCGGTGCGCCGTGCCGAGCGCCCGGATGCACGACGCGGCCGGTCCCCGGGAACGGACACGCACTGCCTCCCGCCGCCGGTCCCGGCACCCGCAGATCGGCCGGATGCGTACACGCACCACGCCCGTCGCGTCAGCCCGCACCGCGCCCTTCGCGTCAGCCCGCGCCGCGACGGGCGAAGACCTCGATCTCGATCTTCATCCGCGGGTCGGCGAGGCCGCACTCCAGCATGGTGGCGGCCGGCCTCACGTCACCGAAACAGCCGCGCAGCACCGGCCAGCAGGGTTCGAAGTCCGTGCGGTCCGGCAGCATGTAGCGCACGCGCACCACGTCGGCGAAGGTACAGTCCGCCTCGGCCAGGGCGGCCCCGATGTTGCGCAGGCACTGCTCGGCCTGCTCCACCACGTCGTCGGAGATGGTCATGGTCGCGTAGTCGAACCCGGTGGTCCCGGAGACGTGCACCCAGTCCCCGTCGACCACGGCACGGGCGTAACCGATCTGCTCTTCGAAGGGGGACCCGCTGAGGATCACACGTCGTTCCGTCATGCGCCGAACGCTAGGTGAGCGGGCGCGGCACGTCCACCACGTGTGGCGCCACGACCTGGTGGGCCGACCTGGACTCCTCCGGGTGCCGTGGCCGGCCCCCGGCCGATCGTGCGTGCGCGGTGCCGGCATCGGAGCTATGCTCGACTTATTTGAAGATGAAACTATCATGGAGGGGAGGTGGGCGCCGGTGAGCAACACCGAGACCATGCCCGCCGAAACACTCTGCGGCTCCCCCGCCGGCACGGCCGGGGCGGACGCGCCGGCACCGGTGGAGGTACTCACCCCGCGCGATGTGCCGCTCGGCGGACCCCGCGCGATGACGGTACGGCGCACCCTCCCCCAGCGGGCCCGCACCCTGATCGGCGCCTGGTGCTTCGCCGACCACTACGGCCCGGACGACGTCTCCCGCACCGGCGGCATGGACGTCGCCCCGCACCCGCACACCGGGCTCCAGACCGTGAGCTGGCTGTTCAGCGGCGAGATCGAGCACCGGGACAGCGTGGGCAGCCATGCCTTCGTACGGCCAGGCGAGGTCAACCTGATGACCGGCGGGCACGGCATCAGCCACTCCGAGGTCTCCACCCCCTCGACCACCGTGCTGCACGGGGTCCAGCTGTGGGTCGCGCTCCCCGCGGAACACCGGGACACCGCCCCGGCTTTCCAGCACCATGTGCCGGAGCCGGTACCCCTCGACGGTGCCGTGGTGCGCGTCTTCCTCGGCTCCCTGGCCGGCACCGTCTCGCCGGTGCGGACCTTCACGCCCCTGCTGGGAGCCGAAGTCACCCTGGAGCCGCACGCCACGATCACCCTCGCGGCCGACCCGGGCTTCGAACACGGGGTCCTCGTCGACCAGGGCGAGGTCCACGCCGCCGGAACCCTGCTGCACCCGGCCGAACTTGGGTATCTCCCGACCGGCCGCGACACCCTCACCCTCACCAACGGCTCGGCCGGGCCCGCCCGGCTCGTCCTGCTCGGGGGCCCGCCGTTCGGCGAGGAGATCATCATGTGGTGGAACTTCGTCTGCCGGTCGCACGAGGAGGTCGTACAGGCCCGGGAGGACTGGATGAACGGGGTGCGCTTCGGGGAGGTGCGGGGCTACGACGGTGCGCCGCTGCCCGCGCCGAAGCTCCCCGAGGTGGCGCTGAAACCACGCGGAAGACTCCGCTGACCGGAGCGCCCTCCCGCTCCCGCTCCGGGCCCCGCGAGGCCGGGCTGATCCACGCGACAGGATCCGACCCCCGAGGCGGGCGCGGAGGTGGGCGCGCAGCTGGAGGGCCTCCTCGTGTGGCCGGCCGTACTCCTGCGGGTGCCGTTGTGCCGGCGGACCGTACAGTTCGACGGCTTCCTGTACGGCGGCCGGCACGTCGGGCAGTGAGCGCTGCCGGACGGTCCGCACCAGCGCCACGGCGTACAGGGCGGAGGTCGACAGTGGTTGCCGGCGGTCGCGTCCGCGGCCGCGCGCGATGACCTCGCCGCTTGCCGCGCGCAGATCACCGAGCGAGGGGCTTCCCGCGTTCCGGTGCGCCTCCACGAGGCAGTTGGCGAAGTGCTGCCGCGCCCGCTCCCACGCCGGCGTGCCGTCTCCCCCCTGTCCAGCCGTCCCGCGCTGTCCCGGACCGTCCCGGGCCGCCCGCGGGCGCACCCGTTCCGACCAGTGCGGACGAGCCCGTCCCGGTAAGTCGTCCCCGATCCCCGGGGCCCGGGGCACACGTCCCGCACAGTCTGCCCGTCGGTCGGCACCACCACGGTCCGACGTCGTTGCGCAGGGGCTCGACGTCCGTCCACCGGGAGACGATGAGATGCCTCGTACCCGTCGCCACGTCCTCGGCGCACCGCCGGGCCGCGCGGCGGGCGGTAACCGTACAACTCGACCGTTCAGCAGGCGAGACGGGGCGGGGGCCGGGACGGCTTCCGGCCCCTCGTCGGCGTGCTGATCATGCCTGCCGCGACCGGTGCGCCCCGCGCGCCGGGGTCACCCGCGGGACCGCCCGGGGCCGAGTCGCGCACGACTGGCGGCGGCGGGAGGGGGCCCACAGACTGGAGACAGGGGTGGCCTCCAGCGGTGGTCCGATCGGGAGGAGACTCGGGTGTTCGGGTGTGTGCGGGCGGTTTCCGACAACCGCCCGATCTTCATGATCAAGGTCAGCGTCTATCGCGGTGACCTCACGGAGATCGATCACGTCTTCACCGACGAAGAGGGCAGGTACAGCGTGGCGATCGCCGCGGGTGAGACGGTCACCGTCCGGTTCGACACCCACCACTCGCTCACCAATGCCGACGACTGGCAGCCTTCCGTGGTCGCGAACACGGTCACCAGCGACGACACTCCCCTGAACCGCAGCCTGCTGCCGACGGGCCAGGACTTCGGCGCCGCGTCGAGCATGGACGCCCTGAACGGGTACGTGATCGCGGCGGCGGTGCGCGAGAGCGAGGAATACGCCGCGACGGCGGCGCGGCGCCTCGCGATGCTCAAGCAGCCGAGCCTGGTGCTCCAGGCGCTGCAGCAGAAGCTCCTGGACCACTTCGGCGAACCGACCTAGACGTGTGACGACAGTGGACGGGGCCGGGGCCGGGCAGGCCGCGCGCTCGGCCCCTTCGCGTGTGCGGCCGACAAGGGCGTATGCCGCCCGGACCATCCGCGCTCACCTGCGCAGACGTCGACGCCTCAGGCCCACACCGCCCTGACCACGGCGTGGCCTGAGGCAGCCGCCCGCCCGTAAAACCCTTGGAGGCGCCTGTGATGGTCGAGGAACTCCTGCCTGACCTGCTCCTCGTCCCCGCCGGACCGGACGAGCCCGGCACCGGCGACGTTCCACAGCCCGTCGAACGGGACACGTGCGAGGAAGCCTGCGGCCTGTGACACCCCAGGCGGCTCCAGAATGCCCAGGGGCGGGTCGGAGGGGTCGGCATCGGCGCTGTGCGCCACGGGGCGGCCGCCGTAGATCGGCAGCTCCCAGGGCTGGGCGGCATCCGCATCGAGGACGTCGGCAGCGGCGTAGAGGTCGTTGACGGCGTGCCAGACCTTGTCGATCGAGACGGCGATGCCCGCCCCGTACTCGTCGGGGTGGTTGTCCCACGCCTCGGACATGAACGCTGCGAGCCACGTGTGGTCGTCTCGGATCGCGGATTCCGCGACGGCGCGCAGGTGCATGTGGATGCTCACAGCGACGAGTCCTCGAGTTCGGCGGCCCGCCTGTCGGGCCGGACGGACAGAACCTACTCGCCGGCACCGACAGTGCGGTGCCCGCCTCTTGACGCCGGGACACCCTGCTCCGCCAGGACGCCCCCCCGACTCGCCCCCGCGCGTGTTTACCGCGCGATCCGGCGCCCGGTCACCTCATCACACAGGCGTACCAAGGGTGAACGACGGGCGTTGTGCCGTATCGGGGAGCGGGAACTGACACGCTGCTGATCATGATCCGACACCGTCGAGGGGTGCCGCGGCACGTGGCCTGTGTGATGGACGGCAACGGCCGCTGGGCGGCGCAGCGTTCGTTGCCGCGTACGTCGGGGCACCGCGCGGCGGAGACGACGGTGATCGACGTCATCGAGGCGGCGCGGACGGCCGGCGTGGAGTGGCTGAGCCTGTACGCGTTCTCCACCGAGAACTGGCAACGCCCGGACGCCGAGGTCGACTTCCTGATGCGCCTGGTCCGCCGGGTGGTGCGCAAGCACGCACCGCTGCTGCACGCGCGCGGGATCCGCTGCCGGTTCCTCGGGGTGACGGACCCGCGCATCCCCGCGCCGCTGGCCCGGGACTTCGCCGACCTGATGACACTGACCGCCGAGAACCAGGGCATGACACTCACCGTCGCGTTCGATCACGGCGGGCGCAGGGACATCGTGGCGGCGGCACGGTCCCTGATCCGCAGCGGTGTGCCGGCCGAGGCCGTGGACGAGCGGAGCTTCGCCGCTCATCTTCCCTTCCCCGACACACCCGACGTGGACCTCGTCATCCGCACATCCGGGGAACAACGCATCTCCAACTTCATGCTCTGGCAGGTCGCCTACGCGGAGTGGATCTTCCCGCCGGTCCTGTGGCCCGACTTCCGCGCACCGCACTTCCTGGAGTGCCTGCACACCTATCGGCAGCGCGACCGCCGCTTCGGCGGCGTCGCGCCGTACGCGAACGGAGAACGACGACCGTGACCGCCCCAGGCAGCAACCAGCCCGGCACCACCGGCGCCGACGCCACTCGGCACGGACCGGAAGGCGGACCGTCGGCGCCCGCCGAGCCACAAGTGTTCGGTCCGGGCAGCCGGTTCCACGCCTTCTTCCAGGATCCCCGCTGGGCGCTGGCCGTCATCCGGGCGACCGTGCTGGAGGCCGCGCACCCGCAGATCGGCGCGGCCCTGATCGAGAACTCGACGTTCGTGGCCCACCCGTGGCGCCGGCTGCGCAACACGGTCGTGAGCCTGCAGCGCATGTCCGGTGACGACGACGGCGTGCGGCGCCGGGAGGTGGCCCGGCTCAACCGGCTGCACGCCCGGGTGAAGAGCACCGACGGGCCGGGCCGGCCGTACGACGCGATGGATCCCGAGGTGCGCGCCTGGGTGGTCGCGACCCTCTTCGAGAGCAGCGTCACGATGTACCGCCTGAGCGGGCAGCCGCTGGAGCAGGCCGCCATGGAGGAGGTGTACGCCGAATTCCGCGCCTACCTGGCCGCCTTGGACGGCGACGCCGGTCGTCTGCCGCCCACGGTCCGGGAGTTCTGGCCGTACTACGACCGGGTGGTCGAGGAGCAGCTGGAGGACACGGAGGCGATGCGCATCATCCTCTACCGGCTCTTCGACCATCTCCCCGCGCCGCCACTGCTGCACGGCCTGCCCACGCTGTGGGCGGCCGGCCGGGCGGTCGTCGGTCCCCTGCTGGGTGTGGTGACCGTGGCGTCCCTGCCGGAGCGGTTCCGCCGTCGGGCGGGGCTGCCCGAGACACCCGGCGCCCAGGCCATGATGCAGAGCGCGTACCTGGCGGCGGGCCTCACACGGTTCCTCCCCGACGGCTGGACGCAGATCGACAACATCACCAGGCTGCTCGCCTCCTCCCCCGACGGCGACGACCCGGCGGCCCGGACGATCGGCGCGCTACGGGACCGGGTGCGCCGGGCCGGGGCCCTGGTCCGGCTGCTCACGCCGCTGCCGCCGGACCCGGATCCGGGCGACGCGGCCGACGGGCGGCGAAGCGCGGAGGAGTTCTTCGCGGCGGTGCTGGACCAGACCGGCGACGGCTACCTGGACTGGCCCGACCTCGCGGCCATGGCCCGGGAACTCGCCGGCCGGCTCGACCTGGACGAACCGGAGGAGACCCGGCTCTACGACGCCTTCGCCGGCTGGTGGCGGGAGCTCCAGGAGGCACTCGACACCGACGGCGACGGCCGCGTCAGTGCCCGGGAGTACGCCGCGGCCGTGCCGTCGCTGGCCGGCCCCGCCCTGATCAGGGTCGCCGAGGTCCTCTTCGACGTCACCGACACGGACGGCGACGAGCGCGTCGACGCCCACGAGTACCGGACACTGTTCCGCGCCGGGTTCCGGCGGGACATGACCGGCAGCGACGGCACCTACTCGCGCGGCGCGTTCGTGCGGGACTTCCTGTCCTTCATGTCGGGCCGTGAGCGCTCGACGCCCTACGACCCGCTGTTCGCGGACGCGTGACCGGCGGCCCCGGCGGGACGGCGCCCGGTCAGCCGAGACCGAGGACGGCCATCGTGCGCTGCGCCATCTGCCGCTCGCCGAGGGCGTTGGGGTGGACCGGCACGACGCTCTGCCCGAACAGCAGGGGTTCGATCCACCGGGTGCCGGCGGCCTGGCAGGCGTCGTGCCCGGTGGACGCCTCGGCGAAGTCCACGTACGTCGCCCCCGTCTCCTCGGCGGCCCGCCTGACCACGGCGTTGAGGTGCGCCTGCAGGGCGTGCAGGTACGGTATGTCGCCGGTGGCGACCGGCAGTCTGACGAAGCAGGACGGGTCGGCCGTGGCGGGGGTGATCCACGGGTAGCCGAGCACGGCCACCCGGGCGTGCGGCGCCTTGGCGCGGACGGCGCGCAGCGCGGAGGTCAGCGCGGGGTAGGTGGTGGCGTCGATGGCATCGTCGAAGGACGTCCCGTACTTGTCCTTGCAGGGACTGCCCTTGCCGCCGCTGAGGATGCCCGCGGTGCCGCACGCGGTCACGGCGTTGATGAAGGTGCCGTTGTCGTTGCCGCCGATCGTCAGGGTGACCAGGTCGGTGTCGGCGGTGACGGCGTCGGTCTGGGGGGCGACGCCGGGGTACTGGGGCTCGGTGAAGTCCTTCGTCTGCGCTCCGCCGCAGGTGACGTCGGTCAGGTTGGCTGCCGTGCGGGAGGCAATGACGTGGGGGTAGTTCGCCGTGGACCGCAGGCAGAGGGGGCTGCCGAGGTCGACCGGGAGGACACCGGAGGCGGCGCTGTAACTGTCGCCCAGTGCGGCGTAGTCGAGGGGCGCGGTGGCCCGGGCCGGGGTCGGGACGAGACCGAGGGCCAGTGCGCCGACGGCCGCTGACGTCGCGGTGAGGACACGGCGCAGGGCGGGGATGGGCATGTGCTCTCCGTTCTCGGGACGGGGCGCCGGGCATGCGGGCACGGCGGTGCCCGTGGGGTGTGCCGGGGCGCGGGAACGCGGTGGCCAGCCGGGGCGGGGCGGCTCGCTCGGTCAGGGGCGGCGCGACCGGGCGAGGGGCGTGCACGACGGCCGGGAGATGGGGGCCGTGGGACCGCCGCGGGGTTACCGCGAGTTCTACCGATAGGTAATGTGAGGCCGCCGCAACGGCGAGTCAACAATCCCGACCGAATTTCTTGAAAATCGGACCGGCTGATAATGCGCGCTCATCGGGGGCACTCGGAGGATAGGAGCACCACTACCAGCTGGAGGCACGTCATGATCGCCCTCGGTGTCATCCTGCTCATCATCGGCTTCCTCACAGGGATCTCGATCCTGTGGACCATCGGCGTGATCCTGCTGGTGGTGGGAGCCATCCTGTGGATCATGGGGTCCATGGGCCACGCGGTCGCCGGCCGTCGCCACTATTGGTGAGCCGAGCCGCCCTTCGTGAGCGGCGACACATGACCCCTCCCGGTGCAGGCGCCCTCGGGGCGGCCGGGAGGGGCCGTCGTACGCACGCACGACCAGCGGCCCGCCGGAGGAGTCCGGCGGGCCGCTGGTCGTGCCGGGGGGGGTGCCGTCAGGCGCAGGTGCCGCTGGGGCGGGCCCGGGTCACCACGTCGCTGATGCCGGTGGTCGCGTCCAGCCAGACGACCCGGGTACCGTCGGCCGCGGCCGCGGAGAGCTGCTCACCGCGGTTGCAGGAGACCCGGCTCCGGTGCGTGCCCTCGCCCTTGCGGTCCGGTGTGAACTGCCAGAGCTTGGACAGCGTCGCGTTGCCGATCCCGGACGCCGGGGGGCGGGCGACCATGGTGACCGCATCCGCGGAGGCCGTCACCTCGGAGACGTCGAGGGCCTCCGGCCCGGTCTCCGGGCTGAGGTCGGTGACGCCCGAGCCGTCGAGTCCGGCACGGCGCAGGGTGGTGGTGCCGTTCTGGCCGACGGCGTCGAGCAGCCAGTAGACGCGGCCGCCGGCGACGGCCGTCGGGCCGAGGCTGGTCTGCGGGGCGGCCTGCTGGATCACCGTCTCCTCACCGGTGGCCACGTCGACCAGCCGGGTGGTGGACTCGTACACCGCTGCGACGCGCTTGCGGTCCTGGTAGACGACCTTGCCGTCGCTCACCGAGGGGAAGGTCGCCCGGTGGTAGGTGCCGCCGCCGATGGTGGTCACGTTCGTCGGGTCCTTCAGGCTCAGGTAGGCCACGCCGGCCCGGCCCCCGTGGTTGCTGTACGCGAAGGCCACCGTGTCACCGTCGACACCCAGCGCCGTACCGGCGCTCCGGCCGTGCCAGAGGGTGCGCACCGGTCCGCCGGCGAGGGGCCGGGCCAGGATGTCCACGCCGGACGCTCCGTGGGCCTGCCACACCACCGTCTTGCCGTCGGTGGCCGGGTTCACGTGGTAGCGGCCGTCGTTGGGGCTCATGAGCTTGAGCTGCCCCTTGCCGTCGGTCCGGCCCGCCCACACCGAGTACGGCTCGGCGCCGGACTCGTCGGAGTTCGAGGCGGCCCACCAGCCGCCGCCGGCGCCGAGGTGGGTGTCGTAGGTGTTGACGCGGGAGAGCAGCACGTCGGAGTCGATGCCGAGGGCCTTCTCCCAGTTCGGCACGATGCCGTGCGCGGTGAAGGCCTTCCGCACGGCGGCGGTCTTCTGCCCGCCGATCCCGAGCTGCTTCGCGGCGGCGACGACCGCGTCGCGGCCCTGGGTGAAGCCGTCGAGGGGGGTGAGGTACTCCGTGAGCGCCTTGTACACGACCGCGTCGGCGAGGTCGGGTCCGAGCTCCTCGCGGATGTCCCAGAGCGCGCCGGCGAAGAGGGTGGAGTTCAGGTGCACGCCGCCGTTGTCCGTGCCGAAGCCCACGCCGAGGAAGGAGCCGGCGGTGGTGCGGCCGTCGTTCAGGTCGCGGATCGCGCAGGCGCGCGGGTCCTCGGTACGGCACAGGGTCTCGCCCAGGAGCGCGGAGTCGGGGTCGTCCATGGAGAGATGGCGGGCGTCCGACTCGATGGCGTTGCCGAAGTAGTCGGCGAGGGCCTCGTTCATGGCGCCGGACTGTCCCGCGTAGACCAGGTTGGCGGAGTGTTCGATGACGCCGTGGGTCATCTCGTGGCCCACCACGTCCAGGGCGGCCGACAGCGGCCGGTACTCGGCGTCGCCGGTGCCGTAGACCATCTTCTGGCCGTCCCAGAAGGCGTTGACGTACGGCTGGCCGTAATCGGTGGCGCCGACCAGGGAGTTGACGGTCATGCCGTGTCCGTCCAGGCTGTCCCGGCCGAACTCGCGCTGGTAGTAGTCGTAGACCTGCCCGGCCGCCCAGTGGGCGTCGACCGCGCCGGAGTCGGTGGCCTCGGCGCCGAACCGCTCGGTTGGGGAGGCGACTTCCTGAAGGCCGTCGGGCCAGGCGCCGGACAGGTCGCTCGCCCAGCGGTCACGTGCGTCCCAGGTGGCCAGGACGTGGTCGGGATGGCTCTGGATGCGGGTGCGGTCGCGCAGCACGTAGGCGCCGCGGGCCTCGTCGTGGGTGATGCCGAGCGGGACGGTGGTGCCGTCGAGCCGGACGCCGGAGCCGGAGGCGCCGTCGGCGCGTACGCCCGTGCCGGGTGCCCGTTCGGCGGGCAGGGAGCGGGCCGCGCTCCTGCCGGTGCCCGGGGTGCCGGGTGCGCCGAAGGTGCGGATCCCGCTGTACTGGAGGACCGGGTAGCCGGCCCGCGCGTCGATGTACACCTCGCGCAGCACCGGTTCGCCGTGCGCCGGGTCGGTGCCGCGGACGGTGATGTGGCGGGTGAGGACGCCGGTTCCCCCGGGCAGGACGATCAGCCCGTGGGAGGTGCCGGTGAGCGGCGCGCCCTCGGTCTCCCCGTCCGTGCCGGCGCCGAACGCGCGGGTGGTGAGGTCCTGTCGTACGGCGTCGACCGCGCGCTCGACGGCCAGGGCGTCGTCGACCTCGGCGGTCGTGCCGGTGCGCAGTCCGGTGACGTACCTGCCGGAGGTGCCGGTGACGATCCGCCGGCCGCCCTCGCGTTCCATGCGGACGAGGTACTGGCCGCCCAGGACCGGCACCCCGTGGTGGGTCTGCTGAAGGCGCACGGTCTGCCGGGCGCCGGACGTGAGCGTCCCGGCCGGGTGCAGGTCCCGGACCGGGTCGTCGATCCGGTAGCGGTCCTCGCGCGAGGCGAGGTACGCGCGGGCTGCGTCCACGGCGGTGCGGGCCTCAGGCGCCGGTTCCCGGATGCCGTCCACCAGCGCGGGTGTCGCCGTGTCCTCCCCCACCGCGGTCGCGGGTGCCGCCGGTACGGCGTCGGCGGGCGCCCCCGGGACGACGAGTGCGGCGGCGCCCAGGAGCGCCGCCGCACCGGATAAAGCCTTTCGCCGAGCTCTCGTCCTCGTCACCGGACGCTCGGAGCGCGTTCTGGAATGACGCACTGTCTCCCCAACCCCCCACAGGTACGGCCGTCCCGACGGCGGGACAGCGCCGGAAGGCCCCATTGGAAGCGGTGGTGCGCCGGTGCATCAACAGGCCGGACGAGACGACCGGCGATTTCCGGACCCGGCGGCGGCCGACTGTTCCGGAACCGCCTCGGGATTGTCCGTGATCCGTAACAGAGGGATCCCGTGCTCGCCCCCGGCCGTCCTGCCAGGTGCACGACGGGACCCATCGACACACCAGGGGGCGGGACGGACATGGCGCGGCATGGCGGACGGGGATGGTACGGCCGGATGGTCGCGGCGGCGGTCGGGGTGACGGCGGTGGCGGCCGCCACCTCGGTGTGGACCGCGCAGGCCGGTCAGAGCGGCGGCGGGCCCGCCGCACCGGGCGCCTCCGCCCGGGCCGCCGCGCCGAAGGTGAAGCCGGTGGACGCCGCCATCGCCCACGCCTCCGACCGGGGTGAGCACGCCGTCAACATCACCATCGACGACGGCCCGGACCCGGTGTGGACCCCGCAGGTCCTCCAAGTGCTGCGCGACAACGGCGTGAAGGCGACGTTCTGCATGGTCGGCACCCAGGCCCAGGCGCATCCGGATCTGGTCAAGCAGGTGGTGGCCGCCGGGCACCGGCTGTGCGACCACTCGGTGTCGCACGACACCACCATGGACACCAAGTCCCGGAGCTACCAGGCGCAGCAGATAGAAACCGCCGAGCGGCAGATCACGAAGGCGTCGGGGGGTGTCCGGCCGATGTACTACCGGGCCCCGGGCGGCGCCTTCACCCCGTACAGCCGGCAGTTGGCGGCCTCGCACGGGATGCGGCCCCTGGGCTGGAACGTCGACTCGAAGGACTTCGAGCGGCCGGGCAGCGACGCGATCATCTCCACCGTCCAGAGCCAGTTGCCGAACGGGCCCACGATCCTCTTCCACGACGCGGGCGGTGACCGCGCGCAGACGGTGGCGGCGCTGCGCACGCTGCTGCCCTGGCTCAAGCAGCAGGGATACGCCTTCGGCTTCCCGGTGCGCTGACCACCCACGCCCTGTCACCGGCGGAAGGCGCGTCGCACCGCGTGCGTCCGCCGGTCACAGAGTGGTTGAGACCTCTTGTGGGCGTGATCCAGGAGCCCTAGCCTCCGATGCGTTGTGCACAGCGAAATCATCATTGCGCATGTTGCAACGCCAGCGGAGGAGCACTCCATGAAGCCGTCCGTCCGTTTCCTCGGGCTCACCGCCCTCATCGCCCTGCTGACCACCGCCTGCGCCCCCCAGACCGCCCACAACTCCCCCTCCGGCAAGGACGACAGGACCGGCACCCTGCGGGTCTGGCTCTTCCAGGAGGTCGCCAACGGGCCCAAGGAACGGGTGGTCGACGCCGTCCTCGCCGGCTTCGGGAAGGCGCACCGGGGCACCCGCGTCACCGTCGAGTACATCCCCGTGGAGTCGCGCGCCCAGCGCGTCAAGGCCGCCTTCAACGACCCGGAGTCCGCACCCGACGTCATCGAGTACGGCAACACCGACACCGCCGGCTATGTGCGCGACGGCGGACTGGCCGACGTCACCCGGGACTTCGACGCCTGGAACGAGGCCGAGGACACCGACCCGACCGCCCGGCAGTCGGTCACCGTGGACGGCAAGGTGTACGGCGCGCCGTTCTTCGTCGGCGTCCGCGCCCTGTACTACCGGACCGACGTCTTCGACCGGCTCGGCCTCGGCGTGCCGGCGTCACAGGCCGAGCTGATCTCCACCGCGAAGAGGATCCGGGCCGCCAGGCCGGACCTGTACGGCCTGGCCGTCGGCGGCGCCTACACGTACGGCGCGCTGCCGTTCGTCTGGGCCAATGGCGGGGACCTGGCCACCGCCGAGGGCGGTTCGTACACCTCCGCCATCGACAGCCCCGCCGCCCGGAAGGGCATCCGGGCGTACACCTCCCTCTTCGGCGACGACAACTGTCCCGCCGCCAAGTGCGCGGGCATGAGCGGCAACGACACGGTGACCGCGTTCGCAGCCGGCAAGGCGGCCATGGCGATCGGCGGCGACTTCAGCCACGCGGCGGTGGAGGCCGGGAAGGTCAAGGGGAAGTACGCCGTCGCTCCGCTGCCGGGGGTGGAACCGGGCTCCATCGCGCCGGCCTTCGCGGGCGGCAACAACATCGGCGTCCTGAAAAGCACCTCCCACCGCACGCTCGCCGTGGACCTGATGAAGCGGCTCGCCTCGAAGAAGACGCAGGGCGCGCTCTTCGACGCGATGGGCTTCCTGCCGACCTTCACCGACGTGCGCCGACGGGCCGCCGCCGAAGAGCCGTTCGTGGAGCCGTTCGTCGCGACGCTGGCCGCCGGCACCAGGTTCGTGCCGGCCTCGCCCGCCTGGGCGCGGATCGACTCCTCGCTGGTGCTGCCGACCATGTTCCAGGAGATCGTCGCCGGCAAGAAGGAGGTGGCGGCCGCCGCCGGGGACGCGGCGCGGAAGATGAACGACGCGTTCGGCTCCGCCGGGTGAGCCGGACGACGGCCCCTTCCGGGTCGCGGGCCCCGGAACGCCGGCCCGTGCGGGCCGTCCGCGGCCCGTCCCGTCCGCGTGGCCGTGGCCGCGCACCGGGCCCGGCCCCGCGTTCCCCGGGCGGGTGGACGCCCTGGCTGTATCTGGCGCCCGCTCTGCTCGTCCTCGGCGGACTGCTGGTCTACCCCGTCTACCAGCTCGGGCTGCTCTCGTTCCTGGAGTACACCCAGGCCCAGGTCAGCGGCGGCGAACCGACCCGGTTCCGGGGGGCGGCCAACTACACCGAACTGTTCGCCGACGAGCAGTTCCGGCAGGTGCTCCTGGCGACGGTCGGCTTCGCGGCGGCCTGTGTGGTCGCCACGCTGACCGTTGGCTGCGCACTCGCCGTACTGCTCACCCGCGTCCGCGCGCTCCCCCGGCTGGCGCTGATGCTGGCCGCGCTGGGCGCGTGGGCGACGCCGGCGATCACCGGCTCGACGGTCTGGCTGTTCCTCTTCGATCCCGACTTCGGCCCGGTGAACCGCCTCCTCGGCATCGGCGACTTCTCGTGGACCTACGGCCGCTGGAGCGCCTTCCTCCTGGTCCTGCTGGAAGTCGTGTGGTGTTCCTTCCCGTTCGTGATGGTCACCGTGTACGCCGGTATCCGCGCCGTGCCGGGCGAGGTGCTGGAAGCCGCCGCCCTGGACGGCGCCTCACCGTGGCGGATCTGGCGCTCGGTGCTGGCACCGATGCTGCGGCCGATCCTGGTCATCGTCACCGTCCAGTCGGTGATCTGGGACTTCAAGGTCTTCACCCAGATCTACGTGATGACGGGCGGCGGCGGCATCGCCGGGCAGAACCTGGTGCTCAACGTCTACGCCTACCAGGAAGCCTTCGCCTCCTCGCAGTACAGCCTCGGCTCGGCGATCGGCGTGGTCATGCTGCTGATCCTGCTCGCCGTCACGCTGGGGTACCTGCGGCTGCTGCGCCGCCACGGGGAGGAGCTTTGAGTCGCCTGCGCCATGCGGTCCGGCGTCCCTGGCGGCTGGCCGCGGAGGCGACGGCGCTGCTGGTCGCCGCGGTCGTCGCCTTCCCCCTCTACTGGATGCTGCTGAGCGCCTTCAGACCGGCCGGGGAGATCGAGTCCACCGAACCGCGCCCCTGGACGTCCTCGCCGTCGCTGGACTCCTTCCGGCGCGTGTTCGAACAACGGGAGTTCGGCCGCTACTTCGTCAACAGCCTCGTCGTCGCGGGCAGCGTGGTGATCGCGTCCGGGCTGATCGCCTTCCTCGCCGCGACCGCCGTGACGCGGTTCCGGTTCCGCTTCCGGACCACCCTGCTGATCATGTTCCTGGTGGCCCAGATGGTGCCGGTGGAGGCGCTCGCCATCCCGTTGTTCTTCCTCATGCGGGACCTCGGCCGGCTGAACACGCTGGGTGCGCTGATCCTGCCGCACATCGCCTTCTCGCTGCCCTTCGCCATCTGGATGCTGCGCGGCTTCGTCAAGGCCGTGCCGGAGTCCCTGGAGGAGGCGGCGTACCTCGACGGGGCAAGCCGCGCACGCTTCCTGTGGCGGATCCTCCTCCCGCTCGTGCTGCCGGGCCTGGTGGCCACGAGCGTGTTCTCCTTCATCTCCGCCTGGAACGACTTCCTGTTCGCCAAGTCGTTCATCATCAGCGACACCTCGCAGTCGACCCTGCCGATGGCCCTGCTGGTCTTCTACAAGCCCGACGACCCGGACTGGGGCGGCGTGATGGCGGCGTCCACGGTGATGACCGTTCCGGTGCTGGTGTTCTTCGTGCTCGTCCAGCGACGCCTGGTCTCGGGGCTCGGCGGAGCGGTCAAGGACTGATGCGGCGGGCGGGCGCTACCCGGCGGCCAGCCCCTCCCGCATCGCCTTCGCGGTGGCGGCCGGGTCGTAGTCCTCGGGGACGCCCGGGACCAGGATGATGTCGCCCGCGATGTGCCGGGAGCGCAGCGGCGCGATCTCCTGGTACGCGGGCGAGTCCCACCAGGCCCGTGCCTCGGTGATCGAAGGGAAGGAGATCACCACCACGTGCCCCGGCCAGCTGCCCTCCTTGACCTCGTGCTGTCCGGCGTGCACGAGGAAGCGGCCGCCGTACGGCGCGAAGGTGGCGCTGATGCGCTCGATGTACTCGGCGATCTCGGGGTGCGGGGCGGCCTCGTGCAGGTGGGCTATCGCGTAGGCGGACATGGTGTCCTTCCGGTCGTCCGGTCGGGCGTACGCGACGATCGTGCCACGCCGGCGGGCCCTCATGGGCGACCTGACGGGTGATCACCCCCGGTGGCCGGCCGAGCGGCAGGCGTCCCCGGGCCGGGGGCGCCTGCCGTGTCCGTGGCGGCTAGGCCGTGTCTTTCGGATCACCCCGGGGCCGCGGGGCTTGGCACGCACATCTGCCGCGTTGTCGTCGGTCGCCGACGCGCCGCGTCGACTC